>CAZQIQ010000059.1:0-20834 GCA_964593835.1 uncultured Chitinophagaceae bacterium | reverse complement strand
TATTCTCTAATTTCCCTAACGCTTTTGAGGATATCCCTGCCATGGTCAGCCCAAATGGATAATAATGCGTCTCTTCTCTTAATGGACCCAACTCATGGGTCAGGATAAAGTTATCAAAATATACTAAGGTTTCACTTTCATTACTGAAGTATACATACACGTAACCGTTCTTTTTGGCTTCCATCGCATTAGCCATCATACGACTAAGCGTTCCTTTGCTATTGACCAGATAGTCAACGGGAATGACTGTGCTGGCCTCTTCATCGGGTTTTAACTGCTCATCAAAAAATAAAATGTTTAAGTAGGCTTTAGGAGCCTGATTGCTGCCACTGCTTTGGTTATTGGCATTCAATATATTCGATAAAAAGATATTGCCGCTTAATGCGCCCGTCAGTGCCAGGGCCCCTTCTTTTAATCCCGTACTCACCTGCGTACTCGACAACAATGATGTTGCAAAGCTTGTCAGTAAACTGCCCATACCATCTGCTCCGCTATTATCGGTATTGGTCACCCAATAAAAATAATCAACGGACGTGTGTATCCGGTCACCAGCCATTACTTTTAATAATTTTGCCGCGCCGATAGGACCAGTACTCTTACGAATCAAACGCGCATGAGAACCATTGGCTTCAGCAGTGCCGAAGTTCACAGGACGACTGTTGCGGTTGCCGATGTTCACTATACCACCTGCAGCGTTCTCCCAGATCGCATTCTGAAGATCGTAATTTTCATTCTCAAAGGTCAGCGGTACATAACGGATCGTATCCTTCTGTTCCGTTAATACCATCCGTACATTACCCAAATGGTCCTTTAGAAAATAATCCCAGTGATATTTATTGGCCTCTCCGGTGGTTTGACTCGTATCATATCTTGACCGACCTTCTTCATGACTGTAAAATTGAATCGTGTCATTCTTATACACAAAATTGCCCATGTACAACCACGTCGTCGTAACAGGAGAAGTCCCTGTGCTGTCAAATACCTGTTTGCGCCACTTCCTTCCCATATTATCATACGTATTGACTATTTTCCCTTTCCCTCCTATGAGAATCTCATAGGGAAGATTAAGATGATTGTAGAGTATAGAGGTGATGCCTTTGTTCTTGTCAAGGATTAAATTGCCATTGACATCATAAGCATAATCATCGCCTGTTTTATTACCATCATTGAAATCTCCCAGTTTAGAGTTGGCTGCAGCGGTATCGCTGACGCGCGATAATCTGTTGCTATTGTTTAAATAAGTATAGCTCAGTTGGTCAATTATGGGAGAAGAAGCCCCTTTGCGGCCTTTTTGCTCCATGGCCAGAATATTACCGTTGGCATCATAAGCACTTCCTGGCGTAGTACCATCGCCTAATTTTGTGGAGAAATCAATACCTGCAGACAGGTTATATGTACTGCTACTGAATTGAGTAAAATCGGCTTTCAGGAGACGGTTAGCAGGATCATATGTAAAATTATATTTACGGTTTTGACCATCACCATAACTTCTCCATAACATACCTGATATATTGCCGTTATACTGGGCTATGCCATAAGTACCAGGATTAAGTTTCGGAGTAATATTATCATATCCCAATTCAAAAGCAAATTTGGCAGTCATCTCATTAGTTGATAAAGCATTACGGTTTACGCCGAGCAGCCATCCTCTTACATTATAATCGAAAGTTTGTGTTTCCAGGCCATCCCCAATTACTTTAGTTTTTAAACGGCCCAGTTCATCATATGTATTTACGGCAACAGTACGCTGAGCAGTCGTTCCTGTTTTTTTTACCACACTCAGTACTCTTCCCATATGGTCATAAGTGTATCTCGACCAATCTTTGGTAAACCTCGCCACAGGCCAGCCTTTCTCCTGGCGTTTGATTGTGCGTATAGGTTGACCACTAAAATCGTATTGTGTAGTATTAATATCATATCCTCCACTGGTTATATTACCACTTCGTGTTTGGATTACTCTGCCCTTCTCATCATAATAATACACTTCGTACAGAAAAGTACTTGTTCCTAATACTCTCACCCGCTGACCTGTTTGTCGGTTATACACTATAGAGTCAGCTATAAGAGGTTGTGCATATTCCGGTGAAGTATTATAACTCGTATTAATAAAAGCGCTGTAATGATCAGCTGTGTTTAAAGTTCCGATACCAGGCTTTCCTGATACCCAATTGTAATTATTATAATAGTTTTCCTGCAGCAGATCAGCTTCGGAAACTGTTGGATAATTAATATTATTGTGGCAGCTATCCTGATTGTGCAACCTGGTAAAATTATTAGGTATTAAATAAATAAATTGAGGCTGGTTAAGTTGATTATATTTATTCACTGACCAATAACCCTGACTCGCCAATGCACTGTCCCTGCTCATTACCAGTCTGTCTCTTTTATCGTATACCATTTCCATTTTACCAGCCCCAGGAACTTTTTTTATAATCATTCTTTTTCTACCATCGTATTCATAATAAAAACATTGTTCGCGGGCTATCTGTGAATTATACAATTGATTATTATCGAATGCCCAGCTGGCTGCCAACAATAGCTGGACACCTTGCGGTTGAATCACCCATCTGAGATTATCGTAATCATCATAAATATAATAAGTACATAGCCAGTCAGTGTGCGAATGAAGTGTTGCCTCACTACCCACTTTAATTTCTACTTTTTTTAATACTACAGCACCTGATTTATCCTTATACTCTACAATCCTCTTTCCATGTTCATCTTTCGTCACTAATCTGTATAATTGTCCTGCTCCATACCAGGAACCGGAAGTAGGTACTGCTGCCGATACCATACCAATATTCCACATCCTTACTTCATTAGCAATATTCATTTCAATACTTTGTTCTACTCCTCTTGAAGCACCCACCCAGCTATTTCCCGCAGGCATTGTTTTGACAGGTCTGTTTAAGGGAGACTTTTCATAAGTAATACTATCGTAATACCAGGTCTGCCCTTGTCCATTCAGATAATTCAAATAATAAAAATAGTATTGTGCAGGAAATGCACTCAGCTTAAAGGAACCATCTGATCCTTCACTTACATATGGCAGGTATTTACGACTTTCTCTTCCCATAGCATCATAGAGGTGCATTGATACCATATCCTTTTGCAGAGGGCTACCCTTTCTAATAACCGTCTGTAGAGGACGGCCAAGGCCGTCCACATATTGGGTAGTAACCTGTACCTCTGCCGGATTAGTATTACCAGTTACTGCAGCCGGGTCAGTGATCGGACGTTTTACATCCCAGGTCCTGATCGAATTAACATAATAATGTCCGGGATAATGCTCTGGTGTGTACTGTCCTAACGAAGAATATACTAAAACAAATACGCAAACGACAATCAGCAGACTAATTTTTGGGTAGCTCATATTTTTGCGTTTGAGTATTAAAAATGTGATGTTGTGACAAATCAAAAGGATAATTGATAACACTCAATAATTCTTTTTCAGTAATAGGCGACTCTAACACAGCGCAAATCGTTCCCTGTACACTGACCAAAAAAAACTGCCCAGCATTTCCGTCAAAATTAAATACCTGGTTGTGCTCTGATTTAGTGAGCCACTCCATCAGTTTATTTTGCTGCGGACCTGCTTCTTTTGATATCTGAGCAGGTTTAGCAATAATAACAGAAGACTTCAAATCGCGTGCATCTGATCGCAAGTATTCCACTCGCAAACCCTCTATTTCTTTAGGAATAATTATTACCTGCATATCAGGTGTATGTCGCTGAATAGAATCTAGGAAAAACAATTGTTTTTCATTATACTCATTAAGATCAATAGTAGCCACAAATACCCTCTTGCCTTTATAATCGGCCATGGAAATCGTTTTTCCATCAACAGTAGTCAGTTGAATATCATAAAAATATACAGGTGGAAAAGACAACAATGTCAACAATATAGAATATAGGTGCATGACAATTTTTTATGTAATTATTTAATGCGTTGATAATATCCAGTTAGGTCCTCCAATAAGAAATTCTTCAAAACTCCTTTGAACCCCGTTAAAACTGTAAGAACCATGTAAATAAAATGGAACAGACGAGCCACCGGAATAAATAGTCATATTATAAAAATCACGGGGAACTGCTGCCAATAAATAGTTTGTTACAGGGCCTCCTGGAAAGTAGAGATAGTATGTTCCTAAACTATGCTCCAATTTAATATAACCTCCTGCCAAATTAGCCGTAGTAGTTAAAAGTACATTTGTTGTATTAATCGGACAGGCAACAGCGTTAGTGTCGTATACTATTGTCCTGTAAGTATTATATGTCTGACTACATGACGAGGTATCTCTTTGTGTCACTAATCTACGTCCTGTATTATTACTATGATTAAGGGGTTCACAATAAGGACCGGCCGGCAAATTCGTCCAGGCGGGAGGAATTTCCATATAGCAGTCATTTGTAATGATATCATCTACCCACATTGTATCATTATAAGTAGCGCTATGTGGGTTATTATTCTTTAATAAGTTTTGCCGCATGCCCGTTGTATATATAGGATTTGTTGCACAAGGTTTACACCGCGTAAATCCACTTTTTTCCCATATAGGACTGGTACTTATTGTACAATTTTGTGTTTGCCCATAATAAGTATAACATATCCTTTTTAAAATATTTTCTTTATCATCTTTAACTGTAGTTAATCTCCCCAACCCATCATAAATATATTTTTCTGTTTTTCCATTGACATCGCTTTTGCTCGTCAGACCAAAACCAGGATCATAAGTATATGTTGTTATATCGGTGTCCGTACGAAACACTCTCACTTCATCAATAGCCGTTCCTTCATTGATAGTCATATTGTTAGCATAAAATCTTTTTCTGTATTTCCATACTCCACCATCCAGATAGCGGTAATCAATATGATAAGTTCCGCCTGCAGGAACCACATATGGCACCTGGTAAGATCCTTTATGACAATTGCTGCCGGCAAAAGGCTTTACACCCGAAGGCATAGATTCTTCGAATCCCTCGTAGAAGAATTGATTTTGTGTGTTTGTAGTTGTTTGTTGTACCTCTTGGCCATTGTAGGTAATGACTATTTTTCCTGCATCTGCAGTATTTAACTGATCTGAATAAATATTATAGGAATAAATTCCCGGTGGAACATTTGTAATCGTTGCAGTGCGACTACTCTTTATTTCCATTTTTCTGTCTATACCACCTCCTCTAACAATAATTACTATTCTTGATTTCGAAGAATCTGTAGAAATTTCCTGATTGTTCCATATCAGTTTTATACTAATATTACCTGCTCTATAATGTCGAAATGCACCAGCTGCATAATATTGTACTTTAGGTTGCACAATTGATAAACGTTCAACAGTAGTCGAATATGAGTAGCCAATATTATTATAGCTATTAATAGCTTTTGCTACAGGGTATTTAAAATTATTCTTCCACAAATAAGCATGAGAAATATCCTGATCCTTTGCATGTGTGGTAATATTACCTCTCAAATCATATTTTGAATAGGTGGCTATCAGCTCTGTATTGTTTGGAAAACTATCTCTTTCCACACCTCCGGAAAACCCTATCCGGTACAAATGGTTAGCAGTTTTAGTTACCTGACCTGCTGGTTGAAAAAATTTAAATACCTGATAAGGTTTTACCAATGAATCAAAGTTTTTGAACTTGGTGACTGTTATATCTGTAACCCACTCACTGGCACCAGTTTTTAATGTAGATATCGTTTGCACTGGAAAACCAATCATATTTTTTTGCTTCATGTACCCCAAGGTTTGCGTAATAGGTGCTACAACATTAGGAGCATATTTAATAACGTCGGTAGGATAATAATAATAATTACATACAGGATTTCCTTTACTGGATAAAATAGAATCTTTCACTAAAAGGCGAGTACTATCATTATAAAAAAAGTATTTTTTAGTCACCAAAGAGTCCGAAGAAGTCTGTGAATAGGAAGTAACAATTTCGCTTTTGGGTAAATAAGCATAGGTATAGATTCTGTATGCAGTAGCCCACATTACCCTACCAGTATGACTACCATTGCAAATACCTTCTATGGCTCCTCTCATCCCTCTCACATAATCGGTATTACGGTTTAATGCTATGTAGTCTATTGTTTTTTTCTCAAGCAGCTTATTGTTGCTGGTGTACTGTTCGGATCTGCTTAATGTACCCCTTTCTCTTGCTCTGGAATTAGTAACATCATACATCGTTCGGTCTTGCAGTACCACAGCACTATCATCCAAAAAACCGGGTCCATAATTATTAAAAAAATATTTACTATAACTGCCATCGTTGTTATGTTCTGTTACTTCGCTATAACCAACATGCACACCAAAACTGTTTTCGCTGGCGGGTAGTACTGTTTGTGAACTGATTCGTCTGGTTTGATAAGTAGCAGGACTAGTATCCACTTTAGTAAAAAATCTATCAAATTCGTATTTTATCCTGGCACCCAGTATTCCACTTGATGGATCTGTAGCGGGATTAGATGTATTTGAATAGTTTGATATGTAATAGTACCTCTTTGTTTTTTTTACTGAAGGCGTTGAATAATCGTAGCTCTCAATCTTTTTTATCCTAAGACCTCCGCACAAAGTATTACTGGGTGAGTTGTTATCCAGACCTCTAACCGAAACTTCCTGAATACGCCTATAATATTTATGTGGTTCATATTCAAACTTAGTTACTCCACCTGTGGGATAAGTGATGCTTTCCAGCATACCGAATTTCATCTTAGCAGTGTCTATTGTTGAACGACGATTAAAATAACCTGAACTCGTTGGCTCATATGCATCCACACCGTTATAAAATCCGTAATGGTCACTTTTATTAGCTAGATATGGAGGTTCGTTCCCCACATAAGGCAAATATGTAAACCTGTAAGCAGGCATTATTTCATTATATTTTCCTATTTGCCGAATTGAATCAAGTGATAATCGTTTTGAAATACTGGATGTAAAAAATAATTTAAACTTTTTAACGGATACACCTTTATTATTCAATATCTCTATGGTATCCAATTGCTTAAATCTGACGCGGTTAGCCAGCGCAGTATAAAATTCTTCAATGTAGGAATCTTCGGGCCTTACCTGAATTTTTCTGGCAAGAGGTCTAAGTAAAGGAAAATTCTGTTCCAACATGTATTTTGCATACTGATAAGGATTAGCAGAGTCTGTAAGGATAGTAGAATAACGCAGTTCTGTAGAAGTTGACCTCTTGAAAAGTATCTTCTCTGTAGAACTCTCAATGGATGATAAGTAAACTGGTGAAATGAGTTGTCCTGAATAAGATTGAGAGATATAGGCATTTCCAGTATTTATTAGTGGACAGGGCTTTAATAAAAATCCTGATTCACTAGGTATATAAATACCAGATGTATGATAAAAGCTACTGTACATCTGATTAATATAATCGTCTCGCTCATAATTATACTTTACTTCGTACCCATCAGCATGAATAATCCGTGTAAGATGCCAGGCTTGTGCAGTCCAATATGCATTACTCGCTTCAAAAAAAGCAGTACTAAATTCAATCGCATTAGGATCGATACCAAAAACATAACGTGTACCAAACTCATCGGTCAAAGTAAAACCCGGAAAATGAATATAACTACCATCATGCACATTAGCCAAATCGCTTGCATCCGGCAGAAACATAGGAATAAACATAGTATCCAGCTCTACCTTAATGGGCTTGTCGCAACTTACTTTCCATTGACGTCTATGGTCAAGATAAAACTTACCGGAATAACCTGGAAAATTGAAGGAGTACTCGTCCGGCTCGCTGTCTCCAATATTTACGATATAAGAATACAACAAATCATTTACAGCAAGGGGTGACTCAAAATTAGTGTACGAAGTAAATTCATTGGGTATGTTCAGTATTCCATGATTGTAATAATATCCTTTAATATCACCATAATCACCATATCCCCAATCATCTTTTTTCCCTTTCACTGTCCTGGTTATTACTCCACCTGAAGTTAAATTCCAATTATTACCCACCCAACTGGGATGTACATCAGGACGAAAACCTGAAGCATGATAACTAAGACTGATTGGAACACTGATCTCATTCTCCTTTAATGTATATAGTGGTATTTGAATGGATGGAATACCTGAATAGTGTGATACCGGAATATCCCCATACAAACCAAATGCCATGGCATTTGGACTTTGAACATTCTTAGGCTCATTAGGAATCTGTGAGTAAATATTATCAATAGCCAGCACTGTTATTAATAAAAAACTCGTGAACGCTTTAACCAAATTAATCATAAGATAAGTTTCAGTCTTTAGTTTTATTTTAGAGTAAATCCTGTTCGAAATATTAATGGTTGAGTAGCAGGATAATTTTTATTCCACAGAAAATCATATAATAATTTCAACTCACCCTTTCTGTTTTTGATCTCATATTTTTTACTTAGTCCGGCCAAAGCACTGTATTGCCAGTGTTGATTTTCGCGCAATTCCTCAATATGTTTAAAGGCCGATAGATAATTTGATTCAACTCCTCCTGTAAGCCAGAAACTTCCTTTCCATCGTATATCTACAAATGATCTTAGTCCCACTCCTTCATGTGTAAATTGGATATTCCGGATACTCCTTCCCCAACCTACTTTATACGAAAGACCAATACCTGATACTATATTATTTGTCCACTTATAGCCTATGGAAAGACCAAGATCAGACGTGGAAGGAAGGAAATAATTACTTTTTACACTCTGTAGATTAAAGCCAAACTCCAATCTATTAAAAAAATTCTTCGTCTTTTCCGGATTTGGCGCAAAATCTTTTACATCTATTTCGCCGTTAGATTGAAATGAGTTTATTTTTTCTTTTAACCCTTGCAGTAAAGGCTGAGCATTTACTATACTACTATTTAATGTTTGCTGAGCAGAAGCATCAGGAGAAATTCTTTCTCCAATCTGTGCCATAATCATTTCCCTTGTCTGCATTGACCCCACCAATGCCTCATTGAATCCCGTACTATTAGGCAATCTGAATAATCCACCTAATGCAGAATGGTTAGCAAAAAAACTATTAAAAGCCGGAATCTTATTTACGTTGCTTAATAATAACGATTCAACTTTTGAAGAATTATTCAACACTTGTTTGTAACCATCCATTCGATCCCTGTAGTAATAAATATTTTTTTTAAACGAAATAAAATTTTTCCCTAACGGTAATGTATGTATTTGTTGCTGTAAAAAATGCTGCCTTTTATGAAGTGTAGCCTGAATAAATTCAATCTTATTAAGATACAGTTGAGCATCAGAAAAATCTTTTTGCAAAACAGAAAATTCTTTTGGGATTAACACAGTAATACCATTTTCCTGACTGTTACCAATAAAACTTATAGCCGTTTTGAGAGAATCTAATTTTGAATGATATACTTTAGGAAGTTTACTATTAGGATTTACCAATTCGGCTTTTAGGTTTTCATATCTGCTTTCAATGTCTCCAAAAAGTTCTTGTGCTTTTACCGAATCTTTTTTCATTAACTTTCGTTTCATCTTTTCCTCACTACGCTGCATCTTATTCAGATACTTTTGCGAAGTATTTAATACTCCCTCTTCAAAGCGATTTACTTTTTTATGTAAAACCCCAAAAGCTTTATCTGGAAAACTGTAGAGTTTTTCATACCCGGAAGTATGCTCCTGGGATAATAATGCCCGTGGGCACAACAAAATAATGAGGAATAGGATAAATAAACGCATAGAAGGTATACATTACATTAAGGCGTACCTGTTAAGAAATAGTATTAATAATACATACTATTATAAGCAATAAAAGCGGCTATACGTTTAAGTGAAAGTAGAAAAATTCATAGCGATAAGTTTGGTTTAAGGAGTTATTATAAAAATTGAATGTAGGAAAGTTTTGCAAATCAAAAAATTTTTTCTAAAATTTTAATATGGGATTGGTTGACAGAGTTTAATCTTTTATCGATTATTAGTACACTAACATGTATAAATAATCGATACTATACTTATCAAAAGTATAGTGTAAAAACATTTTTTAAATTGTAAGCTTACCTGAAGTTCAGCCATGAGTGCTGGGGTCAACAATTGTCAACTTTAATCTTGAAATGACATGAAACGCCTAAAAGTTTACATAGAGTCAGATTGTATCTGCTACTAAAGAAACAAGAAAACGGGATGACAGTAAAAGACATTGCCAGAGAATTAAGAATCAATAATGCAACATTTTACAATTGGAAGACTAAATAAAGCGAGATGGAAGCTAATTATTTATAAAAGATATATGAACTGGCCCGGAAACTGTGCATCAGCAAGGCCATCTTTTACCATGACCATTTTTACCATGATTAACCAGCTATTAGATTAACTAAGTGTTTGCTTTTGTGGAAGGTTAAATAATTGGCAGCAAATAAAATTTTCCTTCTTAACTACAGGCCTTTGAGGCAACATTCAATGTAAAAAAATTCACCTTCAAAATGCAGATCTGGAGAACAACATGCCGTGCAGCAAAAAACTTCTTCAGACCAAACATTGGGTCTCACAGTTGACATTCCATTAGAAATATAAGGAGCATGGAAGTATAAGCCCTATAGGCTTATTACTCATTTATCTTATCGACATGGAGAAGGAAATGCTATTCATCAAGTTTTAACACAGCAAGAAATGCTTCCTGTGGAACTTCTACATTACCGATCTGGCGCATACGCTTTTTACCTTCTTTCTGTTTTTCAAGAAGTTTTCTTTTACGGCTGATGTCACCACCATAACATTTAGCAGTTACATCCTTACGCATGGCAGAAATATTTTCGCGAGCTACTACTTTTGCGCCAATAGCAGCCTGTATAGCAATCTGAAACTGCTGACGGGGTAATAATTCTTTAAGTTTCTCACATAACTTTCGTCCAAATTCCTGAGAACGGCTTCTGTGTATCAGCGCGCTTAATGCATCTACTTTTTCACTATTTAAAAGAATATCCATTTTAACAATATCACTGTTCCTATAACCTATAGGGTGATAGTCAAATGATGCATATCCTCTTGTTTGGGATTTTAATTTATCATAAAAATCAAAAACGATTTCCGTAAGAGGCATTTCAAAAATAAGTTCAACCCTAGAAGTAGTGAGATAACTCTGATTAACCAAAATCCCTCTTTTACCCAAACAAAGGGTCATAATATTACCTATGTAATCAGGCTTGGTAATAATTTGCGCTTTGATAAAAGGCTCTTCAATCGATTCCGTTTTAACCGGATCGGGAAATTCAGTAGGATTATTAACAATGACGGTCTCACCCTTAGTAGTATGCGCAATAAAACTTACGTTAGGAACAGTGGTAATCACCGTTTGATTAAACTCTCTTTCTAAACGTTCCTGGATAATCTCCATATGGAGCATTCCCAGAAATCCGCAGCGAAATCCAAAACCAAGCGCCTGAGAAGTTTCCAGTTCGAACGTCAGTGATGCATCATTTAACTGCAACTTCTCCATACAATCACGCAACTCTTCAAACTCATCTGTATTAACCGGATAAATACCTGCAAATACCATCGGCTTAACTTCTTCAAAGCCTTTAATCTGTTCGGGTGTAGGATTAGCAGTGAGCGTAATGGTATCTCCAACTTTTACTTCCTTGGCATTTTTTATTCCTGTGATGATATATCCTACGTCCCCTGTACGTACTTCTTTTTTTTCTGTCATCTTTAACTTCAGGATACCAATCTCATCGGCAAAATATTCCTGACCCGTACTCACAAATTTTACCTGATCGCCTTTTTTAATAACACCATTCAATATCCGGTAATACACAATAATTCCTCTGAAACTATTAAATACGCTATCGAATATTAATGCCTGCAACGGTGCTTCAGGATTTCCTTCAGGGGAAGGGATCACACTTACAATCGCTTCAAGAATTTTTTCCACTCCTATTCCAGTTCTTCCACTGGCCAGCAAAATTTCTTCGGGTTTACATCCGATAAGTTCAATGATCTGATCTTTTACCTCTTCAATCATCGCACCATCCATATCAATTTTATTGATCACAGGGATGATTTCAAGATCATTTTCAATAGCCAGATATAAATTGGAAATTGTTTGCGCCTGAATACCCTGAGTAGCGTCAACGAGTAATAATGCTCCCTCACAGGCAGCAAGGGCCCTGCTCACTTCATAACTAAAATCAACATGTCCCGGAGTATCTATCAGATTTAATATGTACTCCTGACCATCAGTGTGTTTGTAATTGATCTGGATAGCATGACTTTTAATCGTTATGCCTTTTTCCCTTTCGAGGTCCATATCATCAAGTACCTGATCCATCATATCCCTGTCACTGATGGTTCCTGTACTTTGCAGGAGCCTGTCGGCCAGAGTTGACTTTCCATGATCAATATGAGCTATGATACAAAAATTCCGGATATTCTTCATGACCAGAGCGCTACGCTTGTTTTAGGCGAGCAAAACTAATGCTTTTTCTTTCATCCATTGTTCTCTTCCGTATCCTTTAATCACATGTTTTTCACTGTGGTAGGATGAACGGACAAGCGGACCACTTTCTACATAGTCCAAACCGAGAGAATAACCTATTTCTTTATATTCATTGAATTCGTTGGGGTGAACGAAACGATGAACAGGTAAATGCTTTTTGGTGGGTTGTAAATACTGACCAATAGTAACCACGTCTGTGCCATTATCCCTTAAGTCCGTCAACGTTTGTATAACTTCTTCCCTTGTTTCTCCCAATCCAAGCATGATCCCACTCTTGGTGCGCATGCCTCCTTCCTTTAAATGCTTAATAACTTCCATACTACGTCTGTACTTGGCCTGAATTCTCACCTGACGTGTAAGCCGTTCAACTGTTTCTATATTATGGGAAACGACTTCAGGCGCCGCTTCAATCACTCTGTCAATATTTTCTTTCTGACCCTTAAAGTCTGGAATTAGCGTTTCAAGGGTAGTGTCAGGAGTAAGGTTTTTAACGGCCTTAATAGTATTATACCATATAATACTTCCTCCATCTTTTATTTCATCCCTGTCCACAGAAGTAATAACCGCATGTTTCACTTTCATAAGAAAAATAGCTTCCGCTACTCTTTGCGGCTCATCCCAATCCACAGGGTCCGGGCGACCGGTAGCAACCGCACAAAAACCGCAGCTGCGCGTACATACATTCCCTAAAATCATAAAAGTAGCTGTACCTTCTCCCCAACACTCTCCCATATTGGGACAGTTACCGCTTTCACAGATAGTATGAAGCTTATGTGTGTCAACAAGTCCTCTTACATGTTTATAGTTTTCTCCGATAGGCAATTTAACGCGTAGCCAATCAGGTTTCTTTATTCTGGTTTGTGTGAGGTCAGTTTTATTTATCACCGGAAGTTCTTGCATGTGGCAAATTTCAGATAAAAAATTGAATGTTCTTTAATAGAAGCAGTACATATACGGCAAGTTCTGGTTATCAGCAATCATACAGGAAAGTAACTTTAAATTGACGTTAGTTCTGTGGAATCGCCGGATAAAGTTTCGAAACGACAAATACCTGTTCACCTCTCTGCTTTTCAGCAACTTTACGACAGCGGATAAGGTCCACCAATAATACCCGGCCCTATTCGTAATAATCTACTACTTACGACGTCCTAATAACAGCGCCAGGTAAGCATTGAAAAACATTGACTTAGAATCATTATACGCCATTTGTGATATAGCAGTAGGGTAATATTCAGCGCTCAGCCCAACTTCAATAGCTGTTACTGTTTCATTTAAACGGCCATAGTCGAAACGAAGCGCTGTTTTAGCATAAGCCCCTGGACGAACTTTCAGTTGGTTCCACCCACCCGCAAGTCCTCTCGCCTTCACTTCATAATATTCCTTTTCGATGATTTCGGGATAGGTAGATTCAATTAAATCATTTGTCTGATTATATACCTGCACTACATAAGGCTTCTGCATTCCCATAGTTAATCCACCGCCATAAATAGCGGACACAGATACTCCGTTCTTGTTACCCTTTCCACCAATGACCTGTTGCATTGCAGCACCGAGACGGGCCTGATAAAATGTATTGGTCTTACCAAATGCAATATAATTGACTCTTAATTGTGAATTATCAAATTTCCCTTCCCGTTTTTCTTTGGGATGTTTTTTTTCTGATAACTCTATGCTAAAAAGAACGGACTTTCTATTGCCTTTGAATTTTCCATACTCGTATCCTATTCCGTATCCATCGGTAGCCAGCTTCACACCGAAAGCGCCTTGTTTATGATATACAATTTCGCCTTCTTCTTCCAAACGGATTAGTTCATTGATATGCTCACGTTTTTCCCTTTTTTTCTCTTGACGGAGTTCTTTTTTTTGCGCGCCAGCAGGAATAGACTGTGCATAACTGGAAGCGACAAAAAATCCTATCAGCAAAAACAGAACGATTTTCTTCACATGGTTTGATTTAATGTAATCAACGTAAATTTAGGCTAAAAATTCCAATGACATCAACAGTGATTTATGACGAAAAATTGAGAACAGTATGCACTCATTTAAGATCAGCAACAAGTATTGAAACAGATGCCCCTGTTGATAATAATGGAAAAGGTGAAAGATTCTCTCCTACAGATCTTGTAGCTACGGCCTTGGGATCCTGTATGCTTACTATCATGGGAATGAGAGCCGAAGAAATGAAAGTAGAATTAAAAGGGACAGAAATACAGGTCGAAAAGATCATGAAAGCAGAGCCAAGAAGAATATCTGGAATAAATTTAACATTTCATTTTCCGGAATCTTTACAATTAACAGAGCGTCAGCAAGTGATTTTGCAAAAAGCTGCAGAAACCTGTCCGGTAAAGTATAGCATTCATCCAGACATTGAATTAAACATCAATTTCAACTGGAAAGTGCCTGCTTAACTCACAGAATGCTCTATCCTTAAATATACTTCTATTTGATTGCAGATAGTATTGAGAGATAATACTGGGTAGGCAGTTTTGTACTTAATCATGCTTCTGTTTGTTCCTAATACAGGAACGCACTTAACATAGAAAAGTTCTTATTATAAGATTTGCTTATTTTTTTCTTTTTAAGATTGCATTACCAATTGCACAGTCCAGACATCTCTTGTGATAACAATACTGTGAATATAACTCAATAAAAGCCTGGGAGTCTGCTACCACACAATTTCCGGCTCCCAGCTTTTCAAACAATAATGTAATTGAGTTCTTTTCTGCAGGCAGATCTTTTAACCATTGCAACGATTTTTCAATAAGATCTTCTCTGTTGTAATAGTTGCCGTATAAGTAAATAAATGGAATTACTGCGTTTATAATAGCCAGTAATAAAAAATCTGGTCTTAATTGTTTTACCTGTTGAGTTTGAAATATTATATCGATCAGATATCTATGTCTGCTTATTAGAGCAGCAAGTTTACGTACCCTTATCATAGGTGAAGCAGCTGGTCTGATACGGGAAAATAATAACGGGTTGTTTCCTGTTTGCAAAATATTATATAATAAAGAACCCAATCCTTCGTCAGATGAGCTTTTATTCACCAGCTCTTTATACTTTACGGTACGAGCCATTTCTTCAAAAGCATCAGCGTTCACTTTCAAACCATATGACCGTGCAAGCCATTGCCAGAAAATTTCTTCCCAATCCTCTTGACTTCTCTTTAAACCTAACCTGACTGATTTAGATTTTCTTTCCAGACGCTCTATCATTAACCGTTCTTTCCAGAATGACCAGATTAGCTCATCTACCTCAAGTGCATAACCTGCACAGGGAATGACGCTTGTCGTTTTCATCCACTCATTATACTGTTCAAGCAATACTTTGGGAACACGGCTTTGTAGTTCAAATAACGGGATATTCACTATTGATGAATCCCAGTCATTGTTCCAAACAACATGAAGGATAACATTTCTGTAATTTTTATCCTTTGAATGATCATGTTTTATCCAGTCAGAAGCATTAATATGTACTTCAACATTCCCGAACCAGACATACTCACCTATTTTTATACTGGCGCCAATAAAGTCCGGCCCCTGATTCGTATTAAGATACCCGGTTTTAAAAATAGTCAGCAATTCTCCATCCGCTGTCTCCAGTTGATTTCTATTAAAATACTGAAACTGCCATATGAATTGAAGTAAACGTTCCTGCACATTGTAAAACTATCACCTACTTGTAAGAAGAAACTGGTGATTTAGCGTAACTGCTGAAGTTCTTTCATCACCCTGCTAACAGGTAATCCCATAACATTATAAAAGTCACCGTTAATTTTTTTTATTCCTATCACCCCTATCCATTCCTGTATAGCATAAGCTCCTGCCTTATCAAACGGTTGATAACGATGGATATAATATTGAATTTGCTCATCGGTAAGATGATGAAATTCCACTTCAGTAATATCTGCAAAACTCAATTCTTTTTCTCCTTTCATCATTACCACTCCGGTAATAACATGATGAGTTTTTCCTGATAAACGTCGGAGAATATTTTCCGCATCCTCAACACTTTCCGGTTTACCAATGACTTCATCTCCTAAAACCACCACTGTATCAGCTGCAATAATAACTTCATCCGATTCCTTTACGGCAAGAGCTTTATTTCTGGCAATATGAACAGGTATTTCTTCAATAGCAAGAGAAGAAGGATAAGACTCATCCGTTTCCTTTACTTTGACAATAAAATTCAGTTCTGCCCATTCCAGCAACATTTTACGTCTGGGTGACTGGGAAGCAAGAATGATTGTTGTAGTATCCATGATAGACAAATTCTTTCACTTAAAAGAAGAGCATCGACAAAATACCCGTAAACATGACAATTTTTATTCGTTTACTGAGGTCATGAAAATCGGCCGTCGATTGAGCCTTTATCAATTTCCTGATGATTATTATTAAAGGAATGATGATAAGAAAAAAACAGTAGGCAGCCGCAGCAAACCATTTGAATTGTAATACATATGCAAATACTATTATCAATGCGGCCGTTAAAACGGTAAGCCATGTGCCGGCAAAAACTTTTGACACATGCACTCCCCATAATATAGGCATTGTACGGCAAGCGTATTTAATATCACCGGGCATATCTTCTATATCTTTAATCACCTCTCTGATAAGACAGATAATAAAAGCGAATCCCGCATATAAAAAGGTAAATCTTAATAATTTGGAAGCATTCACAGTACCGTATATGTCTGCATTGATTGTCATTCTATAATGTGTAACAAAACCGATTACCAGCACCACCCACGCAGTTAACAGAGAAATCAATACATTTCCTGTAATAAGTTTTTTTTTGAATGTAGTGGAATAAAACCATAATGCTAATACGCAGGTTATATTTGCCGGACCAAGCCAGAAAACTCCTGTTCTCCAACCAATATAAAAACCCAGTATAATTCCGGCCACTGACAAAGTCATGTGCCATACAATCGCCCATCTTCTTTTAATAATTTTTTCAACTACAATTTTACCTGGCTTGTTAATCCTGTCGATATTCAAATCAAAGTAATCATTAATGATATATCCCCCTGCAGCAATTAACACACTGGACAAACAAAGCAATGAAAAGTCATATAAAGACAACGCAGGAGATAGATTATGGAAACGGAACATAGGAACAACAATAGCGTATTGAAAAATCGCTTGTGTTATAACTATGAATAAAAGATTCAGCGATCTTACCAGTCGTAAAAATGCTGCAATAACATTCATTCTTTTATTTTAATTTTTCAGCGACCCCTGGCAACGAAACAACAAATCTGCGCTTTTATGATTTTGACTACCTGACAATCATGTCAAGCTATATTTAATAACAATTTAAAAAACTGTATATACCCTCATCGCGCCTAATAAATTAATCATGCGTTAACTATACACAGTTAAACTATTAACGACTGGGAATATTTGTATTCAAATCCCAATGACCATTTAACTTAAGCACTTTTTCTAACACTTCTCTCACACAACCTTCTCCACCCTTAGCCGTTGTAATATAAGTAGCAATTTTTTTAATTTCCGGAACAGCGTTCGCAGGAGCACATTTTAAACCGGCTTCCATCATGGCAAGATAGTCAGGGATGTCATCACCCATAAACAATACCTGATCCCGTGAAAGATTACGCTCATCAATATATTTAGATAAAAGAGATTTTTTATCGGACACTCCCATATGTATATCAAGTATGCCTAACTTTTTTAACCTGCTTTCTACACCGGGAGATGTTCCTCCCGATATGATAAGTATCTTATATCCTTTTTTTATTGCTAATTGCAGCACATAACCATCTTTTACATTCATTCTTCTCGCCTGTTCACCATCAGCAAACGCATATACAGATCCGTCAGTAAGCACACCATCAACATCCAAAACGAAAGTTGTAATCTTCTTTAATTGCTCCGGTAATGTCATTTCTATATCTGGTTTGCTTTTTAAACCCTCTCTTTTAACTTTTGAAAGTACCTGTGTTTTTTATCAAACGCCCTATACTATATAAAAGACAATAATTATAGAGATGGTTTTTTATTAGTATACACAAGATGATCCTGAACAATCATATCATTGATTACTTTTACGGTTTCGTTAAGATAAATATCTGACCGCAGATTTTTTACCCATTGCTTAAAGCGCTCTGTTTTACCTACATCATAAGAAAGTCTTTGTAAGTCTTCTTCAAGTGGCTCAACATTAACTTCTGTTGGCATCTTATTCAGACTATCAACCTGCTTGGCTCTTGTCTTGATTTCTTTTTGCTCATCCTGATATTTTTTAAGGTTAAGCGTATACTGTTTATTGTTTTCCTTTGCAAACCATTCAGTATTGCTTTTAATCAGATTAAAACCAGGATTGGAACTTATACGTTCATTACTGGCATTTTTGATGGGCTCCAGATCCAGACTATATTTCCAGTTTGAATAATCAGCTTTCTGAATTTCATCCCATGGTAAAGCATCGGGGTTGTTTTTTTCTCTTACTGGTGATAGCTCAAGCATATCCGGAAGAGTGATATCTGAGCTAACGCCTCTCAGTTGTGTGGATCCTCCATTAATTCGATAAAACTTTTGCAAGGTCAGCTTAATAGTTCCTAACTCACTGTTGGGTTGTAAAATACCTAATGATTTATCCAGACCGATATTTCTCTGTACTGTACCTTTTCCATAAGTGCTTGTGCTACCGATAATAATACCTCTGTTATAATCCTGAATAGCAGCTGCAAATATTTCTGAGGCAGAAGCGCTGAACTCATTCACCATCACAGCTAATGGTCCGTCATATAATACCGATTTATCACGATCGCGGTAAATCTGGGGTTTTCCATCCCTATCTTTTACCTGTACAATGGGACCTTCTTCTATAAACAGACCCACCATTTGTACAACATCATAAAGAGAACCGCCTCCATTATTTCTAAGATCCATAATGATCCCGTCTACTTTCTGTTCTTTTAATCTTATCACTTCTTTTCTCACATCATCAGAACAACGGGCTCCTTTGGGATTTTCAAAATCTGCATAAAATTCAGGCAGATAAATAAATCCGATTTTACCTTTTTCCGTATTAACAACAGCGCTGCGGGCAAACACTTCGTCCTGCACAATTTCGTCTCTTATCAAACTCACCGTTTTTGTACTGCCATCCGCTTTCTTTAACACAAGTCTTACCTCTGTACCCTGTTTACCTCTTATTAGTTTTACCGCATCTTCAGTAACAAATCCGGTTATATCCACTGGCTCTTCACCACCCTGCCCTACTTTGACAATAATATCTCCTGCTGTAATTTCGCCGGATTTCCAGGCCGGGCTTCCAGTAATAAGCGACATGATTTTTATGCTACCATCTTCTTCTCTTAAAGATGCTCCAATACCAAAAAAACGTCCGCTCATCTGTTCATCGAAATATCTTTTTTCTATCGGTGGAAAGAAGGTCGTATGAGGATCCATTGTTTCCGTAACAGTATTCACATATTCATTAAAGGCCTCATCTGTATTAAATCTTTTCTTTAACCGGTCAAAAGACCTTCCGAGAACTTTTGACACTTTTTCTCTTGCTTCTTTTTCCAGCACTGCATCAGATTTGATGCTATCCTTATTTTTTTCTTTTTCCCTGGACAACAGAAGATCAGCATAACGCTCAAGTATTAAGTATTTCACCCTCTTACGCCACATTTCTTTTTTCTCAGCCACAGTATTAGGAAACTGTAACTGCTCCGGATTAAGGTTCACCATTTCATCTTTGGAAAACTCAAATGGATGTAAAAGCAGCTCTTTGTACATCTCTTCTGCTTCAGCTATCCTTTCCTTATATATAACAGACACCGCCGGAACAAACTGTACCTGTCCACCGAGAATTTCATTATCAAGGGTTGATTCGTACTTTTTGAGGGTATTGATATCCGACTGTAAAAATGTATTCTTCAGCGGATCTACTTTTTCAGATAAATATTTTTTAAATACTTCGGCCGAAAATTGATCATCAATTTTCTTTGGACTGTAATGTATCTGTGATAACATTTCTCCTATATTATGAAGTATTTTTTCTTCTTTAGTTGGAGGCGGGCCGCCTACCCATCCCTTAGAGCTAAATGCTACAACCAGGCCGGCCAGAACAAGTACAAACAAAAGAGGTAAAGATTTCCTGCTAAACATATATTGAAAAACTTTGGTCATTCATTCAAAATTAACGATTTAAAAGGCCGAAAGTTGCCTTTCCAGACTGAATTAACATCTAAACATATTTTGAAATATGTTTTCAACAGAGGCCTCCTTCATTAGATACGTCCTAATATAAAAAGAGGGTGTATCAGCAATTTGATACACCCTCTTTAAGCCGGGTGGATGATGGGGCTCGAACCCACGACCCTCAGAACCACAATCTGATGCTCTA
>CAZQIQ010000058.1:0-20978 GCA_964593835.1 uncultured Chitinophagaceae bacterium | reverse complement strand
ATACCGAAATCTTAATTTTGCCAACCTGTCAGCAATTTAGAACTTATCAACCTATATTGCAAAGGGATATATAATATGGCAAGAATTATCGGTGTGGCGAATCAAAAAGGTGGCGTGGGTAAAACCACTTCTGCAATTAATCTTGCAGCCAGCCTTGCTGTCCTTGAATTTAAAACTCTTTTACTGGATGCCGATCCTCAGGCAAACAGTACGACGGGTGTTGGGTTTGACCTGCAAAATATTCAGCAAAGTCTGTATGATTGTATGGTGAATAATACTCCTGCCAGGGATGTTATTCTAAAATCTGAAATACCTAACCTCGACGTTATACCCTCACATATTGATTTGGTAGGGGCTGAAATTGAAATGATCAACTACCCGAACAGGGAAAGTGTATTAAAAAATATTTTAGAACCGATCAGGAACGATTACGAATTTATCATTATCGATTGTTCCCCATCGCTCGGGTTAATTACGGTAAATGCTCTCACAGCTGCGGACTCTGTAATTGTTCCTGTGCAAACGGAGTTTTTTGCACTCGAGGGATTGGGTAAGTTATTAAACACCATTAAAATTGTACAGAGCAGATTAAACCCTGCCCTAGAAATAGAAGGCATCCTGATGACTATGTACGATGGTCGTTTACGTCTTTGTAACCAGGTGGTTAGTGAGGTAAGAAAACATTTTGACGAAATGGTTTTTAGTACTATCATTCATCGCAATACAAGGATAAGTGAAGCTCCAAGTGTAGGTAAACCTGTAATATTATACGATGCACACAGCAAAGGTTCAATGAACTACCTCAATCTTGCTAAAGAAGTATTGCAGAAAAATAACAAGACAAGGATCAGCCAGGAAGAAAGGATACTTGAATAAAAGTTCCTTTAAATAACTAAGTAAATTATGAGCACTCCAAAACAAAATAAGGATGCATTAGGAAAAGGCATCCGTTCTCTATTACAAAATATTGATACGGGTATGAAAACACCCGGAGGCGAGCTTAAAACAGGTGTTTCTGAACAGGCTACTGCCATTCAGCGAATACCTGTAGAAAATATTGAACCGAATCCCAAACAACCAAGAAGAGACTTTGACGAACAGGCTTTGCAGGAACTCTCTCACTCCATCAAACTGCATGATATCGTACAACCTGTTACTGTATCTTCTTTATCAAATGGCAAATACATATTAATTGCAGGAGAACGCAGATGGAGAGCAGCAAAAATGGCCGGACTAAAAGATGTTCCTGCCTATATAAGAAAAGCCAATGATAAAGAATTATTAGAGTTAGCACTTCTGGAAAATCTTCAGCGCGAAGATCTTAATGCGATGGAAATCGCTCTAAGTTATAAGCGTATGATGGAAGAACTTAGTCATACACAGGAAGAAGTAGCTGAGAGAATGGGTAAAGAAAGAAGTACCGTAGCCAACTATATCAGGTTATTAAAATTACCTCCTGATATACAGGTAGCAGTACGTGCAGGACAAATCAGTATGGGACACGCCAGAGCGTTAGTAAATGTTGATACTGTAGATAAGCAGCTCTTTATATTTAAAGAAATTGTAAAAAACGGTTTATCGGTACGACAAACAGAAGAACTTGTAAGAAAAATATACAAACCCACTCAGGGTGTTAAAGAAGCGTCAAAGTCAACACTTCCGCCTGCATATAAAAAAATTGAAGATAATTTAGCTTCTCATTTTAGCGCAAAAGTGAAATTAACGCATTCACAAAAAGGCAACGGAAGCATTCTTATAGAATATTTTTCCATTCATGATCTCAATAAGATACTTGAACAAATAGGAGTAAACACTAATTAATCAATAATGATGAAGATCTTCTTTAACATCTTATTGTTGCTGATCATTCATCAGTGTATATACTCGCAGGTAGCAGATAGTATCGTACAACCACTTTACCCTGACAGCTTAAATGCCCCGGTCAGCGACCCGTCATTGCCAATTTTAGTTGATTCAGTGCATTATAAAGACACTTCTATACAAAAAACAGCAAAGGGCAAGGATAGTGTGATAGTTACCACTAAAGTGCATTCACCCCGACAAGCCACCATAAGATCTGCTATTCTTCCCGGCTGGGGGCAGATTTACAATGAAAAATACTGGAAGGTTCCGATAGTATACGCAGGTATTGGCATTCCGGCATACACATTCTTTGATAACAGAGGTTGGTATAATAAAACCAGATATGCGCTTTCTGTAGTCACCAATGATCTTACTGAAGATCCGGAAAGTATGAATAAAGTTGACCCTCAATTAAAAGCTTTAGTAGAAGGTAAATACGAAAGTTCATTAGTGAATTATAGAAATCAGTTCAGGCGTAATATGGACCTCTCAATATTAGTTACCTTATTAATGTGGGGATTAAACATTGTAGATGCAACGGTTGACGGTCACCTTAAAGGGTTCGACGTTAGCGATGAATTGACCATGAAAATAAAACCATTAGCCATTCCCGGTTCACTTACACCTGGTATAGGCTTGGTTGTTAGTTTTAAATAAATTCATAACCAACACATTCGCTAGAGCAGCCTGTTGATTTAAAAATACTACATCTTAAAAATAAAATAATCTAGACGATGAAAATAGGTTTACTGGGATATGGTAAAATGGGTAAGGCAATAGAAGAAATTGCGCTACAGAGGGGGCATGAAATAGTGTTAAAAGTGGGTATTGAAAATTTGGAAGACAGGACTATAGAAAAAGTTCGGCAGGTAGATGTGGTTATTGAATTTACTGGTCCTGAAAGCGCCTATGATAATTTACAGCTTTGTCTTGAAGCCGGTGTACCTGTCGTTTGTGGATCTACTGGCTGGCTGAATAAATTCCCAGAAGTGAAGCAGCGTTTTTTAGATAAAAGAGGCGGGCTGTTATATGCGAGTAATTTTAGTGTGGGAGTAAACATTTTTTTTGCGCTTAATCAAAAACTTGCTGAATTAATGGCTCCTCACAAAGACTATGATGTAGATCTGAAAGAAATTCACCATACGCAGAAACTCGATTCTCCAAGCGGCACAGCTATAACTCTTGCTGAACAAATTCTTGAACGTATAAATACAAAAAAGAAGTGGGTAAATCAACCCTCCAGTTTATCTGATGAATTGTCAATCCTTAGCGAAAGGATTGATCCTGCGCCAGGTACTCATATCGTCAATTATCGTTCTTCAATAGATGATATAAGCATTACCCATACTGCTCACAATAGAAAAGGATTTGCTACCGGAGCAGTATTGGCAGCTGAATATATGAACATCAACAAAACAGGCATATACACCATGCAAGATGTGCTGGGAATATAGGAGCACTTATTTTAATACATTTGCGTAAATTCAATCTGAATGTTGTCCAAAAAAGCACAATATGCATTACAGGCATTAATGTATATGGCCGATAAGCCTGCCAATGAACCTACACTTATTGCCGAAATTGCCAAGAAAAGGAAAATTCCTTTAAAATTTCTGGAGAACATTTTGTTGCAATTGAAAAACGAAGGTATCCTGGCGAGCAAAAAAGGAAAAGGTGGGGGATACTTTTTTAAAGTACCCCCTAAAGATGTTCCTCTTGCCAGAATAATCAGAATAATAGATGGTCCGATTGCTATGTTGCCCTGCGTAAGTTTATACTTTTATGAACGATGTAAAAACTGTGATGAAAAACATTGCGGTCTGCATGATATTATGGTACAGGTACGCGATACTACTTTAAAAGTTCTCGAAAGAAAAACGGTTTCAGATATAGCAGATCTTTAAATTTATTATTATCGCAGATTTTCCAGCATATCTTTTGTCATCTTTTCCAGGTTATACGTAGGCTTCCATCCCCAATCTTGCTGTGCAATTGAATCATCTATACTTTGAGGCCAGCTATCAGCAATTGCCTGACGATAATCAGGAACATAATCCATCTTAAACTCAGGAATAGACTTTTTAATTTCATCTGCTAATTCTTCCGGAGAAAAACTCATGGAAGCCACATTATATGATGTTCTTATTGAAATATTCTCTGCCGGAGCCTCCATTAATTCGATAGTTGCATTGATCGCATCCGGCATATACATCATCGGTAAATACGTATTCTTATTAAGGAATGAAGTATATTTTTTTTCGCTCAGCGCTTCGTGAAAAATTTCAATAGCATAATCAGTTGTACCGCCACCTGGAGCAGATTTATAACTGATCAGACCAGGATAACGAAGACTTCTAACGTCAACACCAAAACGCTGATGATAATAGTTGCACCAGAATTCTCCTGCAAATTTACTAATGCCGTAAACCGTAGTGGGTTCAATAATAGTATGCTGGGGACAGTTTTGCCTGGGGGAAGTAGGTCCGAAAACGGCAATACTGCTTGGCCAGTACACTTTATTCAGATTTTCCTCACGAGCAATATCTAATACATTTAACAGACTTTGCATGTTTAAATGCCAGGCCAGATTCGGGTTCTTCTCTCCAGTTGCCGAAAGAATTGCAGCCAGTAAATATATCTGCGTGATATTTTGCCGGATAACCTGAACATGCAACATTTCTTTGTTCAGAATATCTAACGGAACGTAAGGTCCTGTTCCCTTGAGTAAATCATTTTCTTCTCTCAGATCTGATGCTATTACATTAGCATTTCCATAAATTTTTCTAAGAGCAAGTGTAAGTTCCACTCCTATCTGACCGGACGCACCGATCACTAAGATCTTTTCTTTTGCCATAATGTGGTTTTGAGGTAAGTAAGCTTAAGTGCGCAAAAATAAGGCTGAACCTTTGCTTATCTTCGTGTGATGGAAAATTTTTTGAAAAAACTATTCAGCAATCAATCATACGATGAAAATAATTTTTTTCTTATTGCCGGACCCTGTGTGGTTGAATCCGAAGAACTATTGACTGAAGTAGCAGAAAAAGTATCAGCCATTTGTAAAAACCTTGGCATTCCTTATATATTTAAGGCTTCCTACCGGAAAGCAAATCGCACCAGCGCCTCTTCTTTTACCGGAATAGGTGATGATAATGGTTTGTCTCTGCTGAAGCAAACAGGTACCCGGTTCGGACTACCTACTACTTCGGATATACATGCTCATGATGAAGCAGCACATGCAGCAGAGTATGTTGATATCTTACAAATTCCTGCTTTTTTATGCCGTCAGACCGATCTTTTACAATCCGCTGCCGCTACAGGTAAAATTGTCAATGTTAAAAAAGGACAATTTCTTTCAGGTGAATCTATGAAGTTTGCTGTCGAAAAAATTAAAAATGCAGGCAATTCTCAAATTATCCTCACCGAAAGAGGAACTACATTTGGTTATCAGGATCTCGTTGTAGACTATAGAAATATTCCTATTATGCAAAAACTCGGCGTTCCCGTGGTAATGGATTGCACACATAGTTTGCAACAACCCAATCAAAGCAGCGGAGTTACAGGTGGAAATCCACAATTAATAGGCACTATTGCCAAAGCAGCTATTGCAGCAGGAGCTGACGGACTATTTATAGAAACTCATCCGAATCCTTCGGTGGCTAAAAGCGATGGCGCCAATATGCTTAATTTATCCTTATTGGAGAATTTGCTGACACAACTTGTTAAACTAAGAAAAGCAGTAATATAGAGTAGAAGCAATCACTGATACCAAAGGGGGTTTCTTCGGACAGAGGATATATACCTTTTTATATTCATCCAGAAAGCCATAATGAAGTAAATGATTAATGGTGAACCCATAGTCAAAAATGATATATATACAAACCATGTACGAATTCTGGTTACAGAAATCCCCATTTTATGACCAATAGCCGTACACACACCGAACAGCTTCCATTCAATAAAGTACCTGAGGTGGTTCATACCTCTAATTTAATAAAATCTGTACGTATAGTACAAGTTTGGTTTAGTTATACGTTGTTTTTTAGGTAAATTTGCATCATACCCAAATAACTTCACTAAATTATAAGATAGATGGCTTTTGACTTGGAATTAATTAAGAAGGTTTACGAAAGAATGCCCAGGAAAATTGATGAGGCAAGAACTTTAACAGGTAAAGCTTTAACACTGGCTGAAAAAATTCTTTACAGCCATTTATACAAACCTGCTGCTGAAGCATACAATAGAGGAAAAGATTATGTCGACTTTGCTCCTGACAGAGTAGCTATGCAGGATGCCACGGCTCAAATGGCATTGCTTCAATTCATGACCTGCGGACGGGCAAAAGTAGCTGTGCCATCCACTGTGCATTGTGATCACCTGATTCAGGCCAAGTCCGGAGCCAAAGAAGACCTTGCCAGCGCCTTGGATATCAATAGTGAAGTATTCGGCTTTTTATCTTCTATTTCTAATAAATATGGTATAGGTTTCTGGAAACCCGGGGCCGGCATTATTCACCAGGTAGTACTGGAAAATTATGCATTTCCCGGAGGTATGATGATAGGAACAGATAGCCACACACCAAACGCGGGAGGATTAGGAATGATCGCCATAGGAGTAGGTGGCGCTGATGCTGTAGACGTAATGGCCGGATTACCATGGGAACTCAAAATGCCAAAGCTTATTGGTATCAAATTAACCGGTAAGATGAATGGCTGGACTTCCTCTAAAGATGTAATTCTGAGAGTTGCAGGCATCCTTACTGTAAAAGGAGGAACCGGAGCAATTGTAGAATATTTTGGTGAAGGCGCTGACAGCCTTAGCGCTACCGGAAAAGCCACTATTTGTAACATGGGAGCCGAAATTGGTGCAACATGTTCTCTGTTTGCCTATGATGATAAAATGGCTCAATACCTCCGTGCAACAGGGCGCGATGAAATCGCTACACTGGCTGATGGAATACGCGAACATTTACGTCCGGATATTGAAGTATATAATAATCCGGAAAAATATTACGATCAACTGATTGAAATCAATCTGAGTGAACTTGAGCCTCATGTAAATGGTCCTTTCACTCCGGATTTAGCGTGGCCAATCAGCAAATTTGCAGATGCCGTTATTACTAATAAGTGGCCGCAAAAATTGGAAGTAGCCCTTATCGGTTCTTGTACCAACTCTTCTTATGAAGATATTAGTCGTTCTGCTTCTATCGCCAAGCAGGCTGAAACAAAAAAACTTAAAACCCGCGCCGAATTCACTGTCACTCCCGGAAGTGAATTGGTAAGATACACTATTGAGAAAGATGGCTTGCTTAAAGCCTTCGATAAAATAGGGGGAGTAGTATTAGCTAATGCCTGCGGTCCATGTATAGGACAGTGGGCACGTCATATAGATGATCCAAATAGAAAAAACTCTATTATTACTTCCTTCAACAGAAACTTTGCAAAACGTAATGATGGATTAGCTTCTACACATGCGTTTGTGGCATCACCCGAAATTGTTACCGCTTTTGCGATTGCCGGTGATCTGACTTTTAACCCTCTCACCGATAAATTAAAAAATGAAGATGGTATAGAAGTAATGCTTGATGAACCTGTTGGTGTGGAACTGCCTCCTACCGGATTTGATGTGGAAGATGCCGGATATCAAGCGCCAGCTGTAGATGGTAGTAAAGTGGAAATCAATGTTCTTCCCGACTCTAATCGTCTTCAGCTCTTAGAACCATTTGCTGCATGGGAAGGTACCGATCTTAAAGGATTAAAACTACTGATCAAAGCAAAAGGAAAATGTACAACTGACCATATTTCTATGGCTGGTCCCTGGTTAAAATTCAGAGGTCATCTCGACAATATTTCCAACAACATGTTAATAGGAGCCGTTAACTTCTTTAATGAAAAAACAGATAATGTAAAAAATCTGTTAACCGGTGAATACGGGCCTGTTCCTAATACTCAGCGTGCTTATAAAGCAGCAGGCATAGGAACCATTGTTGTTGGTGATGAAAATTACGGGGAAGGTTCTTCAAGGGAACATGCCGCTATGGAACCCCGACACCTGGGAGTACGTGCTATCCTTGTAAGAAGTTTTGCCCGTATACATGAGACAAATCTTAAAAAGCAAGGTATGCTGGCGCTCACTTTTGCCGATAAGGATGACTATGATAAAATTCAGGAAGATGATGTTATTGATATTGTCGGACTGGCTAGTTTTTCACCCGGAAAACAATTAACCGTCGTGTTCAGGCATGCTGATGGATCTGTTGATGAAGTAAAAGTTAACCATACTTATAATAAACAACAGATAGAATGGTTCAAAGCAGGTGGCGCATTAAACGTAATACGCAAACAGTTTGCAAATGATTAAATAATCATACCGCATTAAACCATAAAGGAGAAGAGTTATTATAAGTTCCATTATAATTTATAAATAGCTCCTCTCCTTTTTTTATTGCTCTTACTGTAGTTACTCTGATCAATAGCTTATCAAATTCCATTTCATATTCACAATTAGATAAATAAGCATGATTATAAATAGATATATAACCCAATGCCATGCAACACTGTTTTTGCTTATCACCCCATTCAAAAATATAATCATGAAGAAGGGTTTGATCCAGCAGTATTCTTTCCTTATTGTTCATGACTAATACAGGACTAACTTCTATTATAGTATTCGCTTTAATATCTGAGGATGTAAAAACACCATTGCCCATTTTTTTTGTTTTTGCCACATACAGGCATGACATGATCATAAACATATTGCAATATAATACCTAAAAAAATCATTATTTCTTGTAGGTTTGAAGGATGATACAGGACGCTGAACAGGCAAATATCATGGATCAGTTTCTTGAACTGATCAGCAGAGAAGATGTTCTGGAAATAAGAGAATTTCTTAACCATCAGAACATCAGCGATGTTGCATTCCTGATAGACGAACTACCCGAGTATGCACCTAAGATTGCCAGTAATATGAGCATTCACAGAGCGTCTAGCGTCTTTAAGATTCTCGACTTCCCGGTACAAAAAAATATCATCCAGCACCTTGACCCCTATAAGACAGCAGAACTGCTCAATCAATTACCCGCTGATGACAGAACATCTTTTCTTGAAGAGCTTCCCAGTGAGGTAGTAAAAGAGTTGATAAAACTCCTTGATCCGGATGAAAGAAAAATAACATTATCCTTACTCGGATATCCGGAAGGTAGTGTTGGTCGTCTAATGACCCCTGATTATATAGCGGTACAGGTTGATTGGACAATGGTCGAGGTTCTGGATCATATCAGAGAAGAAGGAAAGCATAGCGAAACGATTGATGTTATATATGTAGTGAATGATAAAGGGGAGTTTGTAGATGATGTAAGAATTAGAGAAATCTTACTTGCTGATCCGTCAAAACATATTGGTGAAATTATCGACCATAGGTTTATTACGCTTAACGTAAATGATGAACAGGAAATAGCTAATCAGATTTTTAAAATGAACAACCGTGTTGCCCTTCCGGTAGTTGATGATAAAAATATACTGTTGGGTATAGTTACTATCGATGATGTGCTTTGGGTAGCTAATGAGGAATTTAGTGAGGATATGCAAAAAATAGGGGGTACCGAAGCGCTTGATGAGCCATACCTGGAAATTCCACTGTTAAAACTTTTTAAAAAGAGAGTTGTCTGGCTGATTGTTCTCTTTCTTGGCGAAATGCTTACTGCTACGGCCATGGGGTATTTTGAAGATGAAATAGCCAAAGCTGTGGTGTTAGCTCTGTTTGTTCCTCTTATCATATCGAGTGGAGGAAATAGTGGCTCTCAGGCTTCTACACTTATCATTCAGGCTATGGCTGTGGGAGAAATCAAAATCGTTGATTGGTGGCGTGTGTTGCGACGCGAAATCCTTTCCGGTCTTATGCTGGGTTTTATCCTGGGTTTAATAGGCTTCTTCAGAATAATCGTTTGGGATTCTTTTTTTCATACCTATGGTGCTCATTCAACCCTTATAGCTTTTACAGTAGGAACCTCTCTTATTGGAGTGGTATTGTGGGGAACCGTTGCAGGATCAATGCTTCCCATCATCCTTAAAAAGCTTGGGGCCGACCCTGCAACGTCCTCTGCCCCATTTGTAGCCACCCTGGTAGATGTAACAGGACTCATTATCTATTTCTCGCTGGCCTTTATGTTCATGCGCGAAATATTACTCTAAGCTTGCATAGTTTCTTAATTTTGAGTTTCTTAGCATAAATTTTGTCGTCTTTAAAAAAATATTTATAATATATGTGTGGAATTGTTGCTTACATAGGGGAAAGAGAAGCGTATCCTGTTATTTTAAAAGGATTAAAAAGGTTGGAATATAGAGGATACGATAGTTCTGGAGTAGCCTTAATAAATGATGGACTAAAAGTATATAAGAAAAAAGGAAAGGTAGCTGAACTGGAAGAATCACTGATTGGAAAAAAGATCAGTTCAAATATTGGTATAGGACATACACGATGGGCGACACATGGCGAACCCTGTGACAGAAATGCGCATCCACACACTTCATCAAACGGCAAACTTGCGATGATCCATAATGGCATCATCGAAAATTACAGTCAGCTGAAAAGCGAATTAGTAAAAAAAGGTTACAGCTTTAGCAGCGATACGGATACAGAGGTTTTATTGAAGTTTATTGAAGACATCCAGTTAAATAATAATGTTACCCTGGAAGAGGCTGTACGCATTGCGTTAAGGAGAGTAGTAGGCGCTTATGTTATTGTTTTAATTGACCAGGATAACCCTGATACACTCATAGCGGCACGTAAAGGAAGTCCCCTAGTAATAGGCATAGGTAAAGGGGAACATTTTCTCGCATCGGATGCCTCGCCAATCATTGAATACACAAAGGAAGTCGTATATGTTAACGATTACGAATTAGCTATCATAAAAGCAGATGAGTTAATTTTAAAAAATCTGGGCAATGAAAAAATCACTCCTTTTATTCAAAAATTAGATCTTGAATTAGCAGCGATAGAAAAAGGAGGTTATGATCATTTCATGCTGAAAGAAATATTTGAACAACCTGATACTGTTTTTGATTGCTTAAGAGGCAGGATGGATGCTAAGGAAGGATCTATCAGAATGTCGGGAATAGATAAAAACATTGAACAATTAAAAAATGCAAAGAGGTTTATTATTATAGCTTGTGGAACAAGTTGGCATGCCGGTTTGATTGCTGAATATATTATTGAAGAATTATGCAGAATACCTGTAGAAGTTGAGTATGCCTCAGAATTCCGCTACAGAAACCCTATCATTAATAAAGGTGATGTCATCTTCGCCGTTTCACAAAGCGGAGAAACAGCAGATACGCTGGTAGCCATTGAAACAGCAAAGGAACAAGGCGCATTTATTTTTGGTATAGTCAATGTTGTAGGTTCGTCAATAGCACGCATATCTCATGCAGGAGCCTATACACATGCCGGTCCTGAAATTGGCGTAGCCAGTACAAAGGCTTTTACTGCTCAGCTGGCCGTACTTACAATGATTGCCTTACAAATTGCAAAGGAAAAAGGAACAATTGATCAAAAAAGGTTCCTGCATCTCCTTAATGAGTTAAACGAAATTCCGGAGAGAATAAAAACACTTCTCGAAGCAAATAATGCATTACAGCAACTCGCTGTAAAATACAGCAACGCCAGCAACGCACTGTTTCTGGGTCGGGGATATAATTTCCCTGTTGCTCTTGAAGGTGCTCTTAAACTAAAAGAAATTTCCTATATACATGCAGAAGGATACCCTGCAGCAGAAATGAAACATGGCCCTATAGCGTTGGTTGATGAAAATTTACCTGTAGTAATAGTGGCTACAAAAGACTCCTATCATGAAAAGATAGTAAGCAATATTCAGGAAATAAAGGCCAGGAAAGGAAAAGTGATCGCCATCATTACAGCAGGAGATCAGATAGTGACAGAACTGGCAGACGATGTAATAGAAGTTCCGGAAGCAGATGAATTGGTTGCTCCACTGCTAAGCACCATTCCATTACAATTATTGGCTTATCATGTAGGTGTGGCAAAAGGTCTTGATGTTGACAAGCCACGCAATTTAGCGAAGAGTGTTACCGTTGAGTAGTAGTTTAATCGCATTTCAATGAATGAAATAAAAAAAAATCCTGTTACTTCTTTAGGGTATAATTTTATTACTCAACACGCAGTTCCTAAAGGAGAAGATGAGTATTATTTACGTAACAGACAAAATCATAATGGCATTCAATATCGTGGGCTAACTGCTTATGAAATTGAAGTGCTTGTACGTAACCATAATACTTCTGATAACTGGAATCATATTCTGGTTTCTGATGCTTTTAATCCTGAACAAGTTAATAATTGCAAGTTTTATGGGTTAGTAAGAATTGGTAAACTAGAAGCCTATTATCTTGAATTTAAAAACCTTCGAAAGCCTGTCGGCCTTTATAATAGCACCATTATCAGTTGTGATTTTGGTGATAATGTAGTTGTTGACAATGTCAATTATATCTCGCATTACATTATTGGCAATGAAGTAATTATAGTGAATGTGAATGAACTGGCTACTACCGATTACGCTAAATTCGGAAATGGATCAATAAAACAGGGGGAAAACGAAAAGCAAAGAATATGGCTTGAAGTATGCAACGAAAATGCAGGTCGCAAAATAATCCCTTTTGATGGTATGCTTCCGGGAGATGCTTACTTATGGACTCAGTACCGCGACGACAATAAGATGCAGGAAAAGTTCAAAGAGTTTACTACTAAAAGGTTTGATTCACATCGTGGATATTATGGTACTGTGGGAGACAGAACAGTTATAAAAAACTGTAAAATAATCAAGGATGTAAATATAGGTAGCGATGCTTATCTTAAAGGTGCTAATAAATTAAAAAATCTTACTATCAACTCTTCCCCTGAAGCCAGTTCTCAAATAGGTGAAGGTTGTGAAATAGTAAATGGTATTATTGATTATGGGTGCAAAATATTTTATGGGGCGAAGGCGGTGCGTTTTTATATGGCTTCGCATTCCCAATTAAAGTACGGTGCACGTCTTATCAATTCTTACTTAGGAAATAATGCTACCATTTCTTGTTGTGAGGTACTCAATTCTTTAATATTTCCATTTCACGAGCAACATCATAATAATTCATTTTTATGTGCAGCATTACTGGAGGGACAGTCAAATATAGCTGCAGGTGCCACTATTGGATCTAATCATAATTCGAGAAGTCCTGACGGAGAATTACTTGCAGGAAGAGGCTTTTGGCCGGGTCTGTGTGTGAGTCTTAAGCACAATTCAAAGTTTGCATCTTTTACTATTATTGCTAAAGGAGATTATCCTGCAGAATTAAACATTCCAATTCCCTTTTCATTGGTTAGCAATGACACAGCAAACGATCAATTGATTGTTATGCCGGGTTATTGGTTTATGTATAACATGTACGCCCTAGCCAGAAACTCATGGAAATATAATGACCGCGATAAAAGAACAGAAAAAAAGCAACACATTGAAACGGACTTTCTCGCACCTGATACAATCAATGAAATAATTACGGCACTCCAATTATTTGAAACCTTAACAGGAGAAGCATGGTTGAGGATAAATGGACCAGAAAACAAAAACTCAATAAACAAGGACGCGGCAAGTATTGGAAAAAAATTACTGGAAAATAATGATCCAGTACTAAAAACGCTTGAAATCACAGCAGACGATTTCGAAAACACAGGTCGTAAAGTCAAGCTTATTAAAGTACCTCAATGTTATACTTTATTCAAGAACCTGATTATTTATTATACAGCTAACATATTACTTGAACACATAGAATCTAAAGGAATAGGCTCATATAATGATTTAAAAAAATCTTTACCTGTCAGATCTGTTCCTGTTGAATGGAAAAATATAGGCGGACAGTTGATAAGAGTTGCTGAACTGGAAAAGCTTCAACAACAAATAAAGTCAGGAAAAGTAAATAACTGGGACGAAATCCATCGTTTTTACATCCGGCAGGCAGAAAACTATAATCATGAGAAACTTGCTCATGCTTTAACCATTTACAAAAAAATAAATAACGGCTCCATTTCTTCTCCTGAAAAAATTGCAACAATTTTTAAGCAAAGTATCTCAACAAAAAACTGGCTGGTCAATAACATTTATACATCCAGAAAGAAAGACTATCTAAGCCCATATCGTTTAATGATGTACAACTCTACCAAAGAAATGAATCAGGTGATAGGAAAGCTGGAAGACAATCATTTCCTATCTCAGGAGGAGCAATCACTCACTCTATATAAAAAGAGAGTAAGAAAAGTTCTTAAGAAACTTAGTGCATAAAAAAACAGGTATTTAATTGTAATAGTTAATCCTGCAAGCGGACCTCTACTTCAACAGAAAATCTGTGTTTATACATAAATCAGTAATATTTATAACTTTATAAATTTACAACCCCAATAGTTTCCTAATAGATCTCTTACGTTAAGATAATATATCCCTTGTTTGAACATACGCACATCTATTTTTTTCGAAACGGACGATCCTTCATGATGAAGCATAATATTTTTTTGAACAACTCCCATAATGTCAATAATTGTTAACTCCATTTTTCCATACTGTGATCCAAAAAAATCAATCCATAAATAATCATATACTGCAGTAGACCTAATCTTCACAAAAGCTTCAGAGTGCTTAAAGTAATTTACTTTACTTTCAAATAATACAGCGCCCTCTATATTTACCGCTCTAATTCTATAATATTTGTTTTTTACAATAGTGTTATTCCTTATGATATTTATTGAATGTTTATAAATGTACGCTTCCCGATTTTTATCGCCCAACTTAGAATCAATGGTACTATAATGATAATTATCATCCGACTCTTGTATATCGAACTGGTAAACAGAATGATCCTTGTCTACTTTCCATGTAAACCATAAAAAATCTGCCTTTTTAACAACTTCAAATTCTAAAAAATGAAATGGCAAAGGATTCTCTAATCCCAGTGCACTTGCAAGTGCAAAAAAATCATTACCTGAAAAAGTATGAATTCTATCAGCATATATCCATCCATTTGACCCTGCTGTACCAGCAAATAGAGTACTACCATGATCCATCCAAATTCCATCTCCTAACCAGGCAACTTTCAAACTGTTTAAATCTGTTACTCCTCCGCTATGGGGATCATGGAAGGATAGTTTTACTTTGGCCTGTGCACCTTCTACTGAATGAATATCCCAATATTCAATCTTTGATACTCGCTCAATCCCTTCACCATACCCCTCACTTAAAACATGAGGATCTTCATTAATATATCTAACAGTAAAACTACCTGTAGCAGACATTAACATTAACCACCTCATTTTTAATCCATCTCCTACAGGAAATAAAAAATCATCGTTAGCCAAATTATATTTTGTAAGAGGACCATTAATATGACTTTGATTATTTATCGTATCAGCCATAACCACACAAGTGGGAGAAAGTATTAATGGATTTTCGGCAGAACTATTTATATTCCCTTTCATCAGATGCAGTGAATAAGGCAATGTCAAAGATGACATCAGGGTTGCATTTCCAGAACCATTTTTCACTACTTCTATTTCATTAATAATAGTGCCGTTCATATTGATCAATTGATCACCTTCACCGTTTAGCACTATCCTCTGCACAGCAGAACCAGACTCTGTCAATATGCTATTATTATCCTGAAACATATTTCCTTTAACAGCAACAGTAATACTTCTGGATGAGTTACCTACATTAAAAACCGAATAATTTTGCACCAGATGACCTCCTATCATTACAGTATCTGAGAAATTCAGATTAAAACTTACACTATCCATAATTTCAAGATCGGATCTGATATTGACTTTGTTTATACCTACAGCTGTATAATTAACCCACCTGCCATAAGCAGTAGATTTCAAAACAAGTTTTCCATAAGTTCGTCCACTTAGAGATATTGTAGAGGATGCTACCGGAACATCAAACTCTACAACTCCTTCTTCTGTTCCAGGCAGTGCAGACAATCTATCGACAATTGAAGCATGTGCCCTCGGCGTATTAATAATTAATTTCCCGCCATTATTAATCCTGATAGAATCATTTACAACCAATGGTGTACCAGAAGCTGCTCCGGATGAATTTCTAAAAACTCCTCCATCATTAATAACCAGACCGTAACCCGAACCTGTAATTGTTAATGCAGGAACTTCAGTCACGCTATTTGGCAATACTACCTCAATAGTATTTGTACCGACAGGTACAATCGTTATACTTTTTATAATTACATGAAACGAAGGCAGTATAACACTGTAACTGTTTGACAAAAAAGTATTATCAAATAATATTTCATCATCCTCCAATGGCAAACTATTGTCCTCCCAGTTCAGAGGGTTATCCCACAGGTTATCCATAATCCCTGTCCATCTTTTTTGAGATACTCCGGGAAGCGATATAATGATTAATATATAAAAGAAAAGGTGCGACATGTATGCAAAATACAGTCGCACCTTAAAGCATTACAAAGTAAAAAAACGCTTTTCTATCGTTTTAAGAACCTTATTGTTTGCGTTCTTTGACCATTGATATATCCTGTTATTTGGAAATATCCTGAAGATAATCTTGAAGCATTTATCCATACTTCCTGGTTACCAGGATTAATAGCTGTTGTTTGTGTTTGTATAACTCTTCCATTGATATCGGTAATCACCAATTGTAAATTACCTTTCTCAGCAGCGCTGATATTAAGTCTGGCGCGATCATTTACTACAGTCGGAATCATAGATGAAATCAACGTTTCATGTGTGCCATTCATCACCACTATAATATTACTAAATGAGACGGAGCCATCCTTATCGATCATTTTTAATCTGTAGTGATTATTTCCACTATTCAGGTTATTATCAGTAAAATCATAGCTTAATTTAGACGTCACTCCTGATATCGAAGCAATTTTTGAGAAACTTCTGCCATCAGTAGATTTCATCACTTCAAATACTTCAGGTGTAGAAGTCTCTGTTATACGCCAATTTAATCTGGCTGCAGTATTACCTGCTTTATTAGCAGTAAAAGAAACCAAAGTAATAGGTAATGCAGCATCCATAGGTCCCCATCCGATAGTGAAACTGCTAAAACTGGATTGAATATCAGATATTAGTTTTCCACTTACAGCATCTCCGGGAAGAAAATTACCTGCTGTTCCTTTTGCCCTTTCCCAATTCAATCCACCTGAAGATTTAGCAACAAGCATTGCATCTGTTGAAGTAGATCCACTGATAGCGCCAGGCAGTGTTATTTCCACCTGAGCATTTGCTCCTGTTCCAATTCTGTCAACTTCCCAATAATAATTGGCTATGCCTGTTAGAGGTGAATTGATGTTAGTATTGGACGGACTGGAATTTGTATATGAAGCCTGATAAGTAGTCTGATCAGTTGAAGTTGGGAATACAGATACATATCTGGATACGCCACCATTTCCTGTAGGGAAAATATATTCATTGGTACTATTAGTTGCTCTTCGAACCGGACCATCAACATAACCACTTCCTGATATTATATGATTAGCAGTAGAAGGGTTAAGCACCTTTAATATGCGATCACCCGTTTGACTGGTAATTAATCGTCCGTTATTACTAAACCCAAGCATACCCACCTGTAACTCACTAAGCAACGTTACACCAGCAGGATTACTGATACGCAGTGCTACCTGGTTGTTTGTATTATTAAAAACCTTGCTACTAGATGTTATCGTCTGTGGTGTTGTACCATTCATCTCAATATTAAACAAGCTGTGCGACGATGCTATTTGTGAAGAATTGGCTGTAATTGTTCCTCCTGTATGGTTGATGTTTCCTTTAACAAACAGAGTTAATGGTTGTAATCCTGATAAATTTGAATTTTGTAAATTGAAAACTCCTCCGTTCATGTTGAAATTGCCTTTTACCTCTGCCCAATAACTTTCTGTATTGTTATTAGCGTAAGAAAGAGCGACATGTGAAGTTCCTGAAATATTAAAGTCCCCGTTAATAGTTATAGAGTATACATTATCGTTAGAAGGTAATGAATTGCTAAATAACTGCAATGTATGGTTGTTGGTATTTAGAATATTAAGAGACCCGCTAATAATTAATTGAGAAGGAATACCAAGATACATCAGCTGAGGATCATCAATCTGATTGGGACAATTATAAGTTAGAGAACCAATCATATATGATTCTCTGATTGTCAGAGGAAGGTTAATAACTCCTGTTACAACAATTTCAGAAGTACTATGATAAGTTCCCCTTACAATTGAAGGTTGTTGACCTATAATATTATATTTTGAACCTGCATTAAATCTTAAATAAGAATCTGAAACTGAGATAATACTAGAGCCAAACTCATCGGTTAAAGATCCATTAATATTAAAAAAAGAAGATTCATCTCCTACCGTTTGAGGGAACTCCATCAAAGCATAATCCGCTTCATTATTTCCTTTTAAAACCAGATGACCATTAACAGTACCCTGAATATTATTGGGCAATAACATGGTCAACTGATACAATTCAAGGGTAGCTGAAGCCGCAACAGTAATAGTCGCTGCTCCTGAATTGCTGTTTACACTTATTGTCTCCAGGTTGGTACTGCCATTAATTCTTACCGTCGCTGAACCGTTAATTGCCAGGGATTTGATAGTTATATCAGTTGCCAGATTAACAACTGCATTTGCATTAAAAACAACATTGGCGGTATTAGCGTTAGGAACTGATCCTCCAGTCCAATTGCCAGGGTTGTTCCAGTTGTTATCCATGGGAGTATTACTCCAGGTATAAGTTTGTGCGAATACGTCAACAGCAAAAAATGCTAATACTACGAACAATGCGTAGATATGTTTCATACATGATGAGTTTATGACTTAAATAGCACAGGAGAATGGATGGAGGAATTTCCTAGAAAAAGGACTTAGGGATGTAATATGAATGGGCAAATTACGTCAATTAATCTGGCCTTGCAAGTGTCCATGAAAAAAATTACATATATATATTTTATCTACTTCTTTCTGAAAAAGATACGTATGGGAACACCAGTAAAATTGAATTTTGAACGTAATTGATTTTCAAGATAATTTTTATACGGCTGCTTAATGTCATCGGGGTAGTTACTAAAAAAAGCAAAAGATGGCACATGCGTAGGCAATTGCGTTATATACTTGATTTTTATAGCATTACCTCTTACTACAGGGGGATGAAAGGCCTCTATTGCCTTTTGCATTATGTCATTCAGCTTAGATGTTGATATGACTCTTTGCTTGTTTTCAAATACCTCCAGTGCCACTTCTACCACTTTAAATATTCTGGTTTTCTCTGTAGCCGAAATAAAAAGAATAGGAACATCTGTAAATGGAGCAAACCGACTCTTCAGGCCGTCTTCAAAGTCCTTAGCTGTATTGGTTTCCTTAGCTACCAAGTCCCACTTGTTCACCAGTACAACTATCCCTTTACCTTTCTTTACTGCCATACCAAAAATGTTTAGATCCTGAGCAGTTATTCCCTTTTCAGCATCTAACATTAAAAGACATATATCAGCTTCGTCCATCGCTTTAATAGCTCTGATCACTGAATAAAACTCAAGATCTTCATGCACCTTGGCCTTGCGACGTATACCAGCTGTATCTATGAGAATAAACTCTTTTTTAAAAAGTTTGTAATGGGTGTGAATCGTATCCCTAGTCGTACCAGCAATATCACTTACAATAGTCCGCTCCTGCCCTACCAAGGCATTTAATAAAGAAGACTTTCCCACATTCGGCTGACCAATGATAGCAATTTTGGGGAGCTTGTTAGCATCCTGCGTATCTTCCGACTGCTGGTCGGTAATCAATGCCGTCACTGCATCAAGGACTTCACCACCACCACTGCCAGTCATGGCCGAAATAAAAAATATCTGCTCAAAACCAAGACCATAAAACTCAGTGGCCTCCAACAATCTATCATGATTGTCAACCTTATTAACTGCCAGAATAACCGGCTTGGAAGTTCTTCTCAAAACATCAGCCATTGCTTCATCCAAATCAGTAATTCCCGTAGCAGCATCTACTATGAAAACCAACGCATTAGCTTCCTCTACAGCAATCATTACCTGCTTTTTGATCTCCCTTTCGAAAATATCCTCGCTTTGTGGAACAAAACCACCTGTATCAATGAGATTAAAGGTTTTGCCATTCCAGTCAGCCACCCCATACTGACGATCACGGGTAACCCCACTTATATCGTCTACAATGGCTTTCCGCTGACCTAGAAGACGGTTAAAAAACGTACTTTTTCCCACATTTGGGCGACCGACAATTGCTACAGTAAATCCAGACATAATTTATTCTAAAGCTGCAAAGGAATGGATAATTAATGATATCCGTATTCTTTAAGCATTATATCGTTATCTCTCCACTTCGGACGAACTTTGACAAATAGCTCCAGGAAGACTTTTTGATCGAGGAATGCCTCTATATCTTTTCTGGCTTCAGAACCTAATTGTCTAATCATCTTTCCTCCTTCACCTAATACAATTCCCTTTTGTGTTTCACGTTGGACGACAACATCAGCCACTATTTTAATCAGTGTTGATTTTTGTTTAAACTCGTTTACGACAACTGTTGCATGATAAGGTATCTCGTCTTTATAGAGATGAAATATTTTTTCTCTGATCATTTCTGCTACAAAAAATTTAGTTGGCAGATCAGACAAATCATCTCCTTCATAAAAAGCATTGCCTTCTGGCAAGAATTCAACAATTGTTTGCATTAGCGCTGAAACACCCGCTTTATACAAAGCCGATATACCCACCACTTTTGAAGTATACGGTCTGTTGAGAAAAAAAGTTTCAACCTGTTTGAATTTATCATCATTGGCTTTATCCATTTTGCTAATCACTACAATAGCAGGTACTTTTAGCTTAAGAGAAGAAAATATAATATCAGCTTCATCCAAATTTTCATTTATATCAACAAGCAAAATAGCCACATCAGCATCTTCAATAGCAGTCCTTACTGCTGCCATCATTTTTTCGTGTAGTTTATATTTCGGTTCAATAATTCCGGGTGTATCAGAAAATATAATCTGATAATCTTTTTCAGTAATAATTCCCTTAATAC
>CAZQIQ010000057.1:2731-21820 GCA_964593835.1 uncultured Chitinophagaceae bacterium | reverse complement strand
AAGGAGGAAATATAAATATCGGGAGTTCTTAAGCCGAGGTTTTTTATAATGTCAACCTGCACTTTCGGTGTGGCTGTAGCTGTTAGCGCAATCATGGGCGCGTTTTCGTCTATTTGCTCCATCATTTCGCGCAAGCGACGATATTCTGGTCTGAAATCATGCCCCCATTCCGAGATACAATGCGCTTCGTCTACGGCAAAAAAAGAAATTTTTAACCCCTTAAAGAACTCTAAGTTTTCCTGCTTTGTAAGTGTTTCCGGAGCAACGTATAACATTTTAGTGCGACCCGATAACAAGTCACCCCTAACAGCATTGATCTGTTTTTTGGAGAGCGTTGAATTCAGAAAGTGTGCAACGTCATCGCTGCTGCTGTAGCTACGCACAAGGTCGACCTGATTCTTCATCAAGGCAATAAGAGGGCTCACTATAATGGACACACCCTCGCTGAGAATAGCAGGAAGTTGGTAGCATAAGCTTTTCCCTCCTCCGGTAGGCATGATCACAAAAGTATCTTTTCCTGCAAGAAGGTTTTTGATGATGGATTCCTGATTTCCTTTAAAGGAATCAAATCCAAAATTTTGCTGAAGCGCTAGTTTTAAAGAGGAAAACTCTTCCCCTTGGGAACCGGCTTGCGCGTCCCCATTTTTATGTTTCCGGATTGTTCCGGCAGTTTTTTTGGCTGTGGTCATTTTCTCAAAAGTTTCCGACCTCACAAATATTAGAGGTATCAGTTATGTGTTCAGAGTCTGCGAATTTAGCCCATTTTAATCTCTGTCTGCAATAAATCGAAGTTAAAGATTTTAAAATCGCGTAGGTTTGTAAACCGATGAAAGTTGATTCACTATCAGATATCAGGCGTACCGCTCTCCGGACTATTCAACTTGAGGCTGAGGCTGTCGCTTCTCTTCAGAATATGGTAAATCATGATTTTGAAAAAGCTATCGGTATTATTGCTGCTAATTCGGGGCGGTTAATAGTAAGTGGGATAGGCAAAAGTGCCATCATTGCGCAAAAAATGGTGGCCACGTTTAACTCTACAGGAACACCATCTGTTTTTTTACATGCGGCAGACGCTATTCATGGCGATCTTGGTATGATCATGACCGATGATGTAGTGATGGTTGTTAGTAAAAGTGGCGACTCTCCTGAAATAAAAGTGTTATTACCGCTTATCAAAAATTTTGGAAACAAGATTATCGGCATGGTAGGAAACGTTCATTCTTATCTTGCCCGTCAGGCAGACGTTATACTGAATACCTCAGTTGAACAGGAAGCTTGTCCTAATAATTTAGCTCCCACCAGCAGCACTACCGCTCAGCTGGTGATGGGAGATGCTTTAGCTATTGTGCTGATGGAGCTTAAAGGATTTGGCAGCAGTGATTTTGCAAAGTTCCATCCCGGTGGAATGTTGGGAAAAAAACTCTATTTAAGAGTATCCGACCTTTACACTAGCAATGAAAAACCTTCAGTAAATCCGAACTCTTCTTTAAAAAATATAATAGTAACAATTACAAAAAACAGGCTTGGCGCTACAGCCGTAACAGATGAAGAAGGAAATGTGTTAGGAATCATTACGGATGGAGATCTTAGACGAATGCTTGAAAACAGCCAGTCGCTGGATAATGTGATTGCAAAAGATATTATGAGTGTAAACCCTCATTCTGTTTCACCCGACGCGCTGGCTGTTGATGCTCTTGATCGTCTGAGAAAAAATGACGTTACTCAATTAATCGTGGCTAAGGACGGAAAGTATAAGGGTATTATCCATTTGCACGATCTTGTGCGTGAGGGCCTTATTTAAATTTTAATATCAGCAATGAATAGGAACCACTATGTAGTTATTATGGCAGGAGGCATAGGAACGAGGTTCTGGCCTATGAGTCGTACTAATTTTCCTAAACAATTCCTCGATATCCTGAATACAGGTAAAACACTTATTCAGGATACTTTCGACCGGTTTATTTCCTTTATACCTCTGGACAATATTTATGTTGTTACCTCAGAAGAATATGTGAACATTGTTAAAAAACAACTTCCGCTTCTGCCTCTGCAAAACATATTGGCAGAACCATCCAGAAAAAATACGGCACCCTGCATTGCCTATATATCTTTTAAAATTCAGCAGCGTAACCCTGACGCATTATTAATTGTAGCACCTTCTGATCACCTTATCTCCGATACAATAGCCTTTACAAAAGTTTGCTTTGAAGCTTTGGCATTTGTGAGTAAACATAATGCCATCGTTACATTGGGCATTAACCCCACCCATCCTAATACCGGGTATGGTTATATACAATATGAACAACATTCTGTTTCTGATAATGTATACAAAGTGAAGACATTTACAGAAAAGCCGAATGTTGAGTTGGCTACTGCTTTTATAAATAGCGGAGAGTTTTTATGGAACGCAGGTATATTTGTCTGGCAGATAAAAAATATCATTCTGGCTTTTGAAAAATATATGCCAGAATTGTTTGAAATTTTTTCAGCGCAGAAGGAAAGGTTTAATACTGAAGAAGAAGAAGATGCCTTGCAGGAGATATATCCTTTTTGTACAAGTATATCCATCGACTTTGGTGTAATGGAAAAAGCGGATAATGTCTACGTAATTCCTTCTTCTTTCGGGTGGAGTGACCTTGGAACCTGGAATAGTGCTTACGAACATCTGGAGAAAGATTCTCACGAGAATGCTATCGCTTCCAGTAATGTTCTTTTAATGGAAACCAACAATTCTATTATACAGGCTACTGAGAATAAACTAATAGTAGTTCAGGGCTTATCAGATTATATTATTGTAGATACAGATGATGTATTGCTGATTTGTAAAAAGGAAAAAGAACAGGAAATAAAAGAATACGTTAGCGATATAAAACGTCAGAAAGGAGATAAATACCTCTAACTTGTTTGCATATCTGTTAGTATTTTAAAGTGATACATCATGATACCTTTAAGTAACATTTTATTTATTGATATAGAAACTGTTTCACAACATCCTATCTATGAGAATGTTCCTGAAGAATGGCAGTATCTATGGAATAAAAAGGCAGAGGGTCTGTTAAGAAATAACAGAGATGAATTGACACCCGCTGATATTTATGACAGAGCTGGTATATATGCAGAATTCGGTAAAATTATTTGTATAAGCTGCGGTATTGTACAAGGTACAGGAGAAGGAAAAACGTTTTCGGTTAAATCCTTTTATGGACATGATGAAAAAGATTTGCTGATTGATTTTTGTGAAATGTTATCCAAGTGGGAAGCAGGTCCGCAAAAATATTTATGTGCACATAACGGAAAAGAATTTGATTTCCCTTACTTGTGCCGGAGGATGATAATAAACGATATACCTATACCTTCTTTATTAAGGATTTCAGGAAAAAAACCATGGGAAGTCACTCTTCTTGATACTATGGAGCTATGGAAGTTCGGAGATTTTAAAAGTTATACTTCGTTAGATCTAATGGCTCATGCACTCAATGTTCCTACTTCAAAAGATGATATTGATGGCAGTATGGTAGGAAAAGTTTATTGGGCAGATAAAAATATAGAACGGATAATTACTTATTGTCAAAAAGATGTTATTACTATGGGACAGATTTATCTTCGTCTGACAGGCGAGCAAATCTTTTCAGAAAAAAATATAGAGATCAGGCAATGAAAATACAAAGCAAGCTGCCTGATACAGGTACTACCATTTTCTCTGTTATGAGTGCCCTGGCTACAAAACATAATGCAGTAAACCTTGGACAGGGTTTTCCTGATTATACAATGAGTGAGGAATTAATTGCTTTGGTTAATACAGCTATGCGAAATGGGTATAATCAATATCCGTCAATGCAGGGTTATGTTCCTTTAAGAGAAGCTATAGCCGCAAAAATATTTAATCTTTATAAAAATCCAGTCGACCCGGATAAAGAAATTGTTATCACACCCGGAGGAACCTATGCCATATTCTCTGCACTAACAACAATACTTAATCCAGGAGATGAGGTTATTGTTATGCAGCCTAACTATGATAGTTATGTTCCCAATATTCTAATTAACAATGCTGTTCCGGTTATTGTTGATCTGGAACTTCCTGATTACTCTATTAATTGGGAAAAAATACGCAGTGTAATAACTAACAGGACTAAAGCTATTATTCTTAATTCACCACATAACCCTACTGGTAGTATTTTAAAAGAACATGATATTGTCGAATTAAAAAAGACAGTAGAAGGAACAAATATATTTATCATAAGTGATGAAGTGTATGAGCATATTGTATTCGATGGGGCATCGCATCACAGTATGCTGAGATATCCTGAACTTTATCAGCGTAGTTTTGTTTGTTTTTCGTTTGGTAAATTATACCACTGCACCGGGTGGAAAATTGGCTATTGTGTGGCTCCTCCAGAGTTGACTAAAGAGTTAATCAAAGTCCATCAGTTCAACGCTTTCAGTACAAATGCACCCATGCAAATTGCGCTGGCTCAGTATCTGAAAAAAAAAGAAACCTATGATAACCTTCATACATTTTTTCAACAGAAACGAGATTATTTTATTGAAGCTATGCGTCAAACAAAATTTTCACTACTGAATGCAGAGGGGAGCTATTTTATCTGTGCTACCTATAAAAATATTAGCGAAGAACCGGCCAATGATTTTGCTATTCGTCTTACTAAAGAAGCAGGGGTAACCACAATTCCAGTATCTGCGTTTTATCAGTCTGCAAAAGATGATCAAACCATCAGGTTTTGTTTCGGAAAAAGCGAAACAACTCTTGAAAAGGCTATAGAAAGATTAATTCTTTTTGCTAAATAATAAAGAAACATAGAAATGAATAATTATTAGTAATCATATTTCTAATATTTTTTCAATATGATGTATTCATAGTATTTACTCTTTATCCAAAGAACAATTCTCGGGTTCTCTACTTTACACCAAATGTTTATTGAGTGTAAGTCATAAATATTTAACATCGTTATTGCTTTTTTAATACTGCTCATTCAACATAAACGTATAAATTAAACATCATAATAGTTCAATCCATGAGATTGTCTTGTTTGTTGAATCGCGCATTCGGGTTTAGTCAGCTGTAGAAACCTATCATCAAAGCCGTGGTAATTGGCTGTTATGTATAATCGGTAATGTTTTTTAATTGTAAAAAGATAAAAATGAAAAAGATAGATACTATAATTTTTGATTTAGGAGGAGTGTTAGTGGATTGGAGTCCTGATTATGTGTATAAGAGCATTTTTAACGATGAACAGCAGATGCAGGGTTTTTATGATAATATTTGTACGCCCGACTGGAACGAAGAGCAGGATGCCGGAAGAACGTTAAAGGAAGCAACGGATGAACTGGTTGCCAGGTTTCCTGAGCACGAAGCTAATATTCGTATCTATTATGATAGATGGGAAGAAATGATGAAGGGTTCGATACAAGGCACTGTAGAAATTTTCAAAAAACTGAAAGACAGTGGCCAATACAAATTATATGCATTGACTAACTGGAGTCATGAAACCTTTCCTATTGCTTTAAAAAGATTTGATTTTTTACATTGGTTTGATGGCAGGCTTGTAAGCGGAGAAGAAAAAATACGTAAGCCTTTTAAAGAAATATATGAGCTTATTATCAGCAGGTACAATATTGATCCATTAAAAGCAGTATACATTGATGATAATGCCAGAAACCTTACTGTTCCCGCGGAAATGGGTATTCACACTATTCACTTTAAAAGTCCCCAACAACTTGAAGAGCAGCTAAAAGTAATAAATGTACTTTAATGCAGGAGGTAAAATTGATTAGCTTTCATTAGCTGTAAGCTTCTTTTATCAGCTTAGCGCAGAATAAGCTATAAGACTCAAAATGTAAGCAAGAGCAGTCATGTATATCAACTGCACGATTGGCCATTTCCATGATTTCGTTTCTCTGCGTACAATGGCCAGCGTACTCATACATTGCATGGCAAACACGTAAAAGATCATTAATGATACACCGGTCGCTAGTGTATATACTTTTGATCCATCAGCATAAGTAGCTTGCTGCATTTTTTCGCGAAGCATTAATCCCTCTTCACTATCGTCCTCTACGCTATATAAAGTTGCCATTGTACCCACAAACACTTCTCTTGCTGCAAAAGATGTAATGATAGCAATACCAATTTTCCAGTCGAATCCCAAAGGTTTTATAGCCGGTTCAATCGCCTTACCCATTACGCCTGCATAAGAATCTTCAAGAGGGGGGTGCTCTTCTTCTCCGGGTCCATAGCTACTTAGTGCCCATAGAATCAGACTGATAACCATAATCACCTTACCCGCCTGAAACACGAATATCTTCGCTTTTTCAATCATGGTAATGAAAATGTTTTTCCATCTCGGTGCACGGTAAACCGGCAACTCAAGAATAAAAAAGCTTTTTTCTTTGATTTTGATAAAACCCTTTGCGATATAAGCGATCAGTAAAGCGAATACAGTACCTAACAGATATAATCCCATCATTACTAATCCCTGCAGTCCCACCACTCCTCCGATCATTACTTTAGGAATAACAAGGCTAATAAGAATAGTATAAACAGGAAGTCTCGCACTGCAACTCATAAGTGGAGTAACCAAAATAGTTAATAGGCGCTCTTTTTTATTTTCAATATTTCTTGCACTCATTACTGCAGGCACAGCACAGGCAAAACCGCTGATCATAGGCATAACGCTTTTACCATTAAGACCAACTTTTCTCATTAGCTTATCTGACAAAAAACTAATACGCGCCATATAACCAGTATCCTCTAGGATATTAATAATACCAAAAAGTATAGCTATCTGTGGAATAAAAATGACAATACCACTAAGACCCGCCACTAGGCCATTAATTAATAAATCTGACCACCAGGTTTCTGGAAGTGTATTGTTCAGCCATGTACCTGTTTCCGCAAAAAACCATTCAATTACATTCATAGGATACTCGGCTAACCAGAAAACACCCTGAAACATTAAAAACAACACCAGCAAAAGAATTGCGTAGCCCCAAAAGCGATGTAATAATATATTGTCCAGCTTTTCTGTAAAGAGTGTTTTTTTAAGCGGATTAGGTTCTGAAACAGTTTGTTTTAAAACATGTGAAATACGCTGGTAACGCTGCACAATCTCTTCGGCCTGAACCTTAGTATGGTTAAATGCATGCTTTTGTTCTATATTTTCTATTTTTTCCTGAGTGTTATTATCAAGAGCAAAAGACTCGTGATTAATCAGGTAATGGATAGCGCGATAATCACTTATTTCGGGAATAAGTCCTTTCACATCTTCAATAGCAGAAGAGGCAAGCTGCGTATTGCTAATAAAATCTCTAACCGGAGTTTTATATAAGTGATTAACAGTTTGCTCAACCGCTCGCTTTAATTGAGGAAGACCTTTGTTTTTTCTGGGATTTACAGAGACTATCGGAACACCCAGTTCCCTTTCCAGCTCAGCGATATCTACATTTATATCTTTTTTTCCGGCTATGTCAAGCATTGTTAATGCAACGACCACAGGAATTTTTAAATCGATAATTTGCGAAACAAAAAGAAGATTTCTTTTTAGATTACTGGCATCTGCTACCAGTATCAGGAGTTCGGGGTTTACCTGTTTATCCTGTTTCATCAACACCCTGTAAGCCACCCATTCATCTTCTCTGCGGGGATATAAACTATAAGTACCAGGCAGATCAATAATAGTTGCCGTCAAATCATCACTAATCTCACATGAGCCGGCTTTTTTATCTACAGTCACTCCCGGAAAGTTGCCAACTTTTTGGTTCAGTCCGGTTAAAGCGTTAAAAATTGAACTTTTGCCGCTATTAGGGTTACCTACTAATGCTATTTGAATTTTTCTTGTTGCCACAATCGGCGAATTTACCAGATTGCTGGTTAAAAAAAGTTACGAATTGTGTAAAACTTATCTTTGCGCTTCTTTTCAAAGCTATAATTTATGTTTAACAAACGTGTAAAGATTAAGGAACTACTTAGTTGGGAACCCCAATCGCAGGAAATAATTGTTATGGGATGGGTGAAAACCTTTCGGAACAATCAGTTTATTGCTTTGAATGACGGATCTACTAATACTAATCTTCAGGTAGTAGCAGAATTGGGGTTGCTTTCAGAAAAGGATATTAAAAGAATTACAACAGGCGCTTCATTAAAAATTGTTGGAACAGTAGTTCCTTCGCTTGGTAAAGGCCAGAAACTTGAAGTGAAAGCCTCTTCAATAGAAATTTTAGGAGATAGCGACGCTGAAAAATATCCTTTGCAGCCCAAAGAGCACAGTCTGGAATTTCTTCGCGAAAAAGCTCATTTGAGGTTTCGCACAAATACTTTCGGATCTGTTTTTCGTATACGCCATGCTCTGGCATTTGCTGTTCATCGTTTTTTTAATGATAAAGGCTTCGTTTATATGCACACTCCTGTAATTACAGCCAGCGATGCTGAAGGCGCGGGAGAAATGTTTAGGGTAACAACATTGCCTTTTGAGAATACACCACGCAACGAAAAAGGAGAAGTGGATTTTAGTGAAGACTTTTTTGGCCGCTCAACGAATCTTACTGTTAGCGGACAGTTAGAAGGCGAACTTGCTGCGATGGCTTTTAGTGATATCTATACATTTGGTCCTACTTTCAGAGCAGAAAACTCCAACACAACTCGCCATCTGGCCGAGTTCTGGATGATAGAGCCTGAAATGGCATTCTATGATATTGAGGATAATATGAATCTGGCTGAAGAATTTATAAAATACATCATTCAGTATGTAATGGATCATAACAGGGAAGATCTCGAATTTCTGGCAACCAGATTACAAAAAGAAGAAAGTAAACTACCCCAGCAGCAACGATCGGAATTTGGATTGATAGAAAAGTTGGAAATGGTTGTTAATAATCAATTTGAGCGTATTTCTTATACAGAAGCCATTGAAATATTACTGAACTCTCCTGCCACTAAGAAAAAGAAATTTCAATATGAAGTGAAATGGGGAAGTGACCTGCAGAGTGAACATGAACGATACCTTGTAGAAAAGCATTTTAAAAAGCCTGTAATTGTTACGGGTTATCCCAAGGATATCAAATCTTTTTACATGCGGCTGAACGAAGACGGAAAAACAGTAGCTGCAATGGATATTCTGGCTCCGGGTATCGGAGAAATTGTAGGTGGATCTCAGCGTGAAGAAAGACTTGAAAAACTCCTGGAGCGGATGGAGCAAATGAGTATACCTCAGGATGAGCTATGGTGGTATCTGGATACCAGAAGATTCGGTAGCGTACCGCATTCCGGCTTTGGTCTGGGTTTTGAACGAATAGTGCAGTTTGTTACAGGCATGAGCAACATCAGAGACGTAATTGCTTTTCCAAGGTTCCCTAAGAACGCCGAGTTCTAGCTTTATAACGAGTACTAAAAAATATTTGGTACTATGTTTTGCATAGTACCAAAATTCTCTATATCTTTGACTGGACAAAGTCAAATGATATGAATATTGATAATACACAAAGTCAAATGCGTAAGGGGATACTGGAGTTTTGTATACTCAGTATCATCCGCCGTGGAGAATCATATCCTTCCGACATAGTTGAGGAAATGAAAGCTGCTAATATGCAGATTTTTGAAGGCACCTTATACCCTCTTCTAACACGATTAAAAAATGCTGGTATGCTTTCTTACCGTTGGGTAGAAAGTAATTCAGGCCCCCCCCGAAAATATTTTTCTCTTACAGAGTCTGGCGAAAAATTTTATAAAGAACTGGAAGCAACCTGGTATGAACTGGCTAATGCAGTAAATGCATTAACCGGTAAAGTAAATGGTGAGGGGAATGATTAATACTGTAGGAATGCCAATAAATAAAGTTATATGTTGATAAAGAGTAGTTGAGGCTATAAAAAGGGTAACGATCTGAATGCTTAAGGCAGCTTGTTAATTGATGTTGTCAACAATAATGAAGAAGTATTCTAAAAGATTTAAATAAAACAGAGATGATATAGATCAGAAGCGGATGATTAGAATATCTGTTTCAGGCTTATCACACGCTTATTGAAAAAGATAAAAAACACAGGGATGAAAAAGGTAATAAACATAAACTTCCAGGGCAGCGTAATTCCCATTGAGGAAACTGCTTATGATTTGCTCAAGCAATATCTCGATAGTTTAAGAGCTTATTTCGCCAATGAAGAAGGTCGGGATGAAATCATGAACGATATTGAAGGGAGAGTGGGAGAATTGTTTACTGAAAGATTAAAATCAGGAACAACCTGTATTACCGATGATGAAGTGAACAATATTATTGCCGGCATGGGACGCCCGGCTGATTTTGAAGCGCAGGGCGCCGAAGGTCCTGCCAAATCAACTCAGCCGGAATATACCAACACTTCTTATTATGCTAAGCGCAGCAAAGGTTTTCACCGTAACGCTGATGATAAGATAATTGGAGGTGTTTGTAGCGGACTGGCCAATTATCTTGGAATAGATCCGATTATTATGCGGATCGCTTTTGTGTTGTTATTTGGAGCTTTGTTTTGGGTGTATATATTATTATGGATAATTGTACCCTCTCGTTCTCTTCAATCTAATATTACAAAACGTCTTTATAGAAATGATGAGCAAAAAATACTCGGGGGTGTTGGAAGTGGTTTAGCCGCTTATTTTAATATTGACGTATGGATACCACGTCTGGTGTTTGCTTTTCCTTTTATTATTGGTTTGTTTTCCGGATGGGCTAACGTTTTATGGTGGTGGGATGGTGATTGGGATTTTGGATTTATGCCAAGGATGATATCCGGTTCTTTAGGATGGACTATGTTCGTTGCCTATATCATATTGTGGATTGCTGTCCCTTCTGCTAAAACATCTTCAGAAAAACTGGAAATGAGAGGTAAAGAAGTAAATGTAGATTCAATTGCCAATACGGTGAAGAGCGATCTTGTAACAACACCTTCGTCTTTTGAAAAAAAAAATAATTCCGGGTTTAGAAACGCTATAAGAATACTTTTTAAAGCGTTCTCCATTTTTCTATTCGCTGTAATAGCACTCATCTTATTAGCTGTATTTATCGGATTGTTGTTTGGAGGGATAGCTATTGCTCCTTTTAAAGCGTTTTTGTTTGATGGACAACTTGAAAATACGCTGGCATGGCTAACATTACCTCTTCTTTTTCTTTTGCCGTTTGTCGCGCTTATTACCTGGGGTATACGTAGACTTATGGGTGTTAGAACTAAACAGCACTATTTAGGTATTTCTTTTGTTGCATTGTGGATCCTAGGAATGGTTTGTGCTGTAATGTTGGTATATATGGTTGGTCGCCATTTTAAAAGAACAGGCCAGCTTGATGAAGAACAAATAACGATTGTGCAACCTTTAGAAAAGTTAAAAGTAGATGTCAGATCATCTGATTGGAAAACTTATCATGGAACTTTTTTCGGGTTCGAGCCTGATGGAGATTTTCCTATTTATTCAAAGGGAGATGATTCTATTTTTCTAAATACGGTTCGATTCAATATTATAAAAAGTAATGATAGCCTGTATCATGTTTATCGTATCATGTCAGCTCAGGGAATTACACCTGAGGCAGGAAGAGCGACAGCGGAAAAAATAGTATTTGATATTGATCAGCAAAATGAAACAATTGTATTTCCCCAGGGATTTTTTATCAGCCGGAATGAGAAGTTCAGAAATCAGCGTATATGGTTTGTGATAGAAGTGCCATCAGGAAAAACTATCAGTTTTAGTAAAGCAATTAAAGATTATACATGGATGGACTTCAATAACCGCAATAACAGATTTAATGATGATGATTGGTTTTCGCGCAGTAAAATGCAAACTGTTAAAGGAGGAAGAGAATATTTGATGAAAGACGACGGGTCGGTTGAGGTTATTAATAAATAGTAGCTGTCAAATAGAGGGGTTTATTTATTTTTGCGGCTCATTCACAAATAAATACCTACTCTTACCACATGAAGTTTACAGCACTTACAGAAAAACACAAATCACTTGGCGCCAAAATGGTTGATTTTGCAGGATATCTTATGCCTGTATCATATTCCGGAATAAATGACGAGCATCATACCGTCAGAAATAACGCTGGTGTATTTGATGTATCTCACATGGGAGAATTTATTCTAAAAGGCCCTGATGCGCTTGATCTTATTCAGCGTACTACAACAAACGATGCTTCTAAACTTACAGCAGGAAAAGCTCAGTATAGCACTCTTCCAAATAATGAAGGGGGGCTTGTAGATGATCTTTTGGTGTATTGTCTTGAAGAAAATAAGACTTATATGCTTGTCGTAAATGCTTCCAACATAGAAAAAGACTGGAATTGGATCAGTTCTTTTAATACTAAGAATGTGGAGATGCATAATATTTCTGACAAAACCTGTTTGTTGGCTATTCAGGGTCCCAATGCTACACGTCTTCTGCAATCCCTTACAGATATAGATATTTTGAATTTAAAATATTACACTTTTGCAAAAGGGATATTTGCCGGGGTGGAAAATGTGCTGATTAGCGCAACAGGATATACGGGAGCCGGCGGAATTGAAATTTATTTTGAGGATAAAGATGGCGCTCCTGAAAAAATATGGAATGCCATTTTTGAAATTGGCGGACCTAAAGGGTTAAAACCAATAGGGCTTGGAGCAAGAGATACACTCAGGTTAGAAATGGGATATTGCTTATATGGTAACGATATTGATGACAAAACCTCTCCTATGGAAGCTGGGTTGGGATGGGTAACAAAATTTACTAAACAATTTCCCTCTTCAGCTATATTTGAGGAACAGAAATCAAAGGGCCTACAAAAAAAGCTTGTCGGGTTTGAGATGATTGACAAAGGTATTCCCCGCCATGATTATTTAATAAAAGACGATAGTGATAATATAATAGGAAGAGTAACTTCAGGAACACAATCACCTAGTCTGGCCAAAGCAATAGGTATGGGTTATGTTGATGTAAAATTTGCGGGGGTAGACTCAATCATCAATATTGAGGTTCGGGATCGTTTATTGAAAGCCAAAGTGGTAAAATTTCCTTTTCAATAAACTAATATGAATGGCCAGGATTCACCTTACTACATTTATGACCGCTCCGGCAGAAAGAATATTCGATTTGTCAAGGCACCTGGCTGTTTATAAAAATCTTTTCCATGGTAGAAAGGAGCAGCTGACGGCTGCCGCTTCCACTAATCAGCTTAATATTGGAGAAACAATCTCCATTATGGGTAAGCTTGGTGGAAAGACCAGATTAACTATGTTGAAGATTGTGGCCATCAAAAAACCTGATTCTTTCGTTGAAGAGCAGGTAAAAGGAGATATGACAAGTTTTCGTCACGAACATTATTTCAAGAGAGCTGATAACGGAACATTTGTAATTGACATTATAGATTATGAGTTGCCGAGAGATTTTTTGGGGAAAATACTCGGACGGTTTTATCTTAAAGGATATCTTGAAAATTTGGTTAACAGAAGAAATGAATTAATTCGTGGATATGTTGAATCAGAAAAATGGAAAGTAATATTAACATGAGTACCAAACCTTCCCTGCATACGGTTTTATCGCCTGCCCTTCTCGATTTATATGACGTTAAGAATACGATAGTAGTAATTATAGATGTTTTACGCGCTACTTCAACAATAGCCACAGCACTTTATAACGGCGCTCAATCGGTAGTGCCCGTTGATGATATCGCGAAATGCATAAGCCTCGGCAAATCCTTATGTGGCATTACAGCAGGTGAACGGGATGGAAAGGTTGCTGATGGTCTTGAATATGGTAACTCCCCATTTGAGTATTCCAGCGATTTTATTAAGGACAAAACATTAGTATTAACAACGACCAACGGAACTAAACTGTTACACATGGCTTTAGCCAGAGGCGCCAGCCATATTGTAACCGGATCCTTTCCCAACATCACCGCAGTTTCAGAATATCTTGTCAAAAAACAAATGCCTGTAGTGCTGGCTTGTTCCGGATGGAAGGACCGGGTTAACCTCGAAGACACTTTGTTTGCCGGAGCAGTAATGAATAGAATTAAAGAGCATTTTTCTGTAAACTGTGATTCATCCGGACTTGCGGAAACTCTTTATCTGTCGGCACAACCGGACGTCTACGCATTTCTGAAAGCTAAAAACGCAACTCATTATCAGCGATTAACCAATTTCGGATTAGAGAAAGACTTGAGATATTGTTTAACCAATGATGTTGCTAATGTTCTGCCGGTCTATGAAAATGAGCGACTGATTGTTAGACCGTAAAATTGCGAGAAGAAAGAATGGATTTTTTTTTTTGCATATAATAATTTAAATGTATTATTGTGATGGAATTGAACTGGTTAGTCTCCCGTGAATACTCTCATAACTTATCAGTTTCTAATCCTTCCAATCAAATTAACTCATTCAATAAGACTCTCAACCAGCTATAATTGGTTTTAGACAAGTGGTAAACTCTCAAGTTTTTTTATGTACGATATTCTGCAATTGAACGATATGCTCGTTCCGGAACTGCTTGATATTGCTGAGCAGCTTAAAATTCCAAACGCAAAGAAATTAAATAAACAAGATCTTATATATAAAGTTCTTGATAAACAGGCTGTTGTTGGCAGTGAAGTAAAAGACCAGCCTCAGGAAGACAAGAACAAACGAAAAAGAATTATTAAGGCCACAACGGCAAACTCAACCGAAGAAGCTGTTGTGGAAAGTGGCGACACGCCTTCTTCACCTAAAAAAGAAGTAGCAAAGAAAAAAGTTGCTGATAATAAATTGCAGGACAAGCCATCCGGTGTTGTCAAGAGGGGAAAGAAAAAAGTAGAAGTTCAGGACAAACAGGTGCAAAGACCATTAATAGAAGAACCTGTAATTGAGCAGGAGTCAGAAGAGGATATTGAATTGGTAGAAGACAATCTGGAAGCCGCTGTTTTACCTGAAAAACAGGAGCCGCTACCGTTGATACAACCACAGCAGGGAAGCACACCACCTCAAACGGGTGGAGCTGAACCGTTAAACAGACCTTTTCAACAACGTCGTGAACAAGCTTTTAATATTGAATTCGACGGGGTGATTATGGGAGAAGGCGTTCTTGAAATGATGCCTGATGGTTACGGTTTTTTAAGGAGTAGCGATTACAACTATCTGAGTTCACCCGATGATGTATATGTTTCTCCATCACAGATAAAACTCTTTGGTTTAAAAACAGGAGATACTGTTTATGGTGCTGTCAGACCTCCAAAAGAAGGAGAAAAATATTTTGCTTTACTTAAAGTAGAGCATATTAATAGTAAAAGCCCGGAAGATGTACGTGATCGTGTTCCGTTCGATTATCTTACGCCGCTTTTTCCTTATGAAAAATTGAATCTTTTTACTACGGCCAATGGTTATAGTACAAGGATGATGGATTTGTTTACTCCCATAGGAAAGGGTCAGCGTGGTCTTATTGTTGCCCAGCCTAAAGTAGGAAAAACGGTGTTATTAAAGGATGTCGCTAATGCTATTGCTGCTAACCACCCTGAATGTTATCTGATGGTAGTATTGATTGATGAAAGGCCAGAAGAGGTAACAGATATGGAAAGAAGCGTAAAGGCAGAAGTAATAGCTTCAACTTTTGATGAGCCTGCAGAAAAACACGTAAAGGTTTCTGCCATTGCTCTTCAGAAGGCTAAACGGTTGGTAGAATGTGGACATGATGTGGTGATATTATTAGATTCAATAACTCGTTTAGCTCGCGCTCACAATACAGTCGCTCCAGCATCGGGTAAAGTTTTATCTGGTGGTGTTGAGGCCAACGCTATGCAAAAACCTAAACAGTTTTTTGGTGCGGCAAGAAAAATAGAAAATGGAGGATCTCTTACTATACTTGCTACTGCACTTATTGATACGGGTTCCAAAATGGACGAAGTGATTTTCGAAGAGTTTAAGGGAACAGGTAATATGGAGCTGGTGCTTGACAGGCGACTGGCAAATAAGCGTATTTTCCCAGCCATCGATATTACGGCGTCGTCTACCCGTCGCGATGACTTGCTCCTCGAGAAAGAAGTGTTGCAAAGAATCAATCTTTTGAGAGTGTATCTCAGCGATATGAATACTGAAGAAGCAATGCATGAATTGCTCAAAAGAATGCGCGGAACAAAAGACAACCAGGAGTTCCTGGCCAGCATGAACGGGTAGTTTGTAAAACTCCTTGCTTTTATTAAAAATGTAAAGGCTGCGTATGCTTGTTACGCTGCCACGGCATGATTATTTCTCTGATATAAAAAGAGACTTTAACAGTGTTGTGAATACAACGCTATGTCAGATTATAAACATTAAAATTATATACTGATGAAAGCTTTTTTTACATCCTTTATATTCGTAGCTATTTTATCTGGATCTTGTAAGGAACAAGAAGGCGATAAGAAATCAAAGAAAGGAATTGATTCCATGAATGATCCTATAATGAATGTTGGAGCAGATGCTGAGAAAGAGAGAAATGTAAATGTATTTAGTGACTCTACAGCCCGGGGTGATAGCGATGCAAATTCTAAACCCAGATAAATTAAAAGATCATGTGCCCCTTGTTCCTGATTTTATCATGAGCAAGCTCCATAACCAGTTGCACCCCTATTATGTTTTTGATAGTATTCATTAACTCGTTTATGAAATCATCTGCAACGATGTCTCCTTTAAGCAGGTACAAAAAATCTAGATGCCTGAACTCGGGTAATAAATATTCACCATCAAATTGATTATTATATAAATAATGTGTAAGGGTATTAGCTTGTTCGCCATATTGAAATATGGCGAAATAATAATCTCTGTTTTTTCTTTTCAGTTGTATCTCAATGTCATTGTTTTTGCGTAGATCTATATTAAACAATTGGTTTAACTGCCAGCAGAACTGATAATCTTTTATTGGTGCAACAATGCCTACAAGCCGTGTGTCACGAAAAAAATCTTCTGAGAGCTCGTCAATGTCCAGTTTTAATTTCATTAATATGTTTTTGGTTCTGCATTGTTAGAGAACAGTTAATTGCTGTATGTGTTAAGAGCTGAATGTAAATAAGAAGTATACAAAATCATTCATTTGCAAGGTTGATTTTGTATACATAAATATTAAATCATTTCTGAACCTACTGTGAAAAATAATTATTAAAGTGTTTTAGGCAAATTAAAATTCTTTTTAATATTACTTGTTTAATAATTCCATGCTTTTTTTGATTATAGAAAGCTGACTATTATCTTCTGTATTCAGCGTGTCAAGGTTTAATGTATAGTGAACTGTTGTAAGATCAATAGGAGCATTGTTCTGAAAATACGAAGCTCCTGTTGCTCCATTCTTTTCAGCAGAATTAATCAGGAAGAGAGAATTGTATTTTTTTGAGTGACGGGATTTTAATAATCGGCCTATTTCCAATAAGGCAGCAACATTATTTTCATTTCCAATGTTAGTGGAGATTAATAATGTACTGTCTGCTTTATGATCTGCATATCCTATGAAATTGCCTGATAATTTTTTAATGTCAGTCAGACTAACATTTAATATAATATCAACGACGGCTGATTCTTCGGCACAATACTTAAAAAAAGCTTCTTTTTTAAGATACACTACAGGAATTTCAAGCGGAGGATGATGGTCAAGTGAATCGAATTGCAGGCTTTTGCCAGAAACATCATAAATAATTAATGCTGAAGCCCCTTTCCCTGCAGCCTGTTTTGTTTTGTTGAAAATTATTTCCACAATATCTTTTTCTGATAGTATTTCTTCTTCAATAATGTCATCAAGACTTGTGAACCAAGGATGTCCTTCTTCTCTTAGAGCTATTGCAACAGTTCCCTCTGCTTTTTGACTGGCGCTAAAAGGAAGTGGAAAATAATCATTATAAAGAGTCAATGACTGATCATTAATAGAAAGAGAAGTAGCAGGGAGAATCTTTTTACCTTCTTTTATTTCAAAAGGTTGTATCCAGCTTCCGGTAATACCGGACGCAGGAGAAAATCCCAGGGTAGTTAAATATTTACTTATATAATCTGAAGCAAGTTTTTCTCCACTAGTTCCGGCTTTACGGAACTCCATCTCAGACAAATTAAGCTGCTTAATATGTGATTGCAGGTTTGAAAGAATTATTCTGTCGGCCTTTTTTAATTTCTGAGAATAGGTCGTCACACCGGGAAGGATTATCAATAATGAAAGACAAAAACAGAAGGTCTTCATATATTAGTTTTTCTAGGCTCAAAGCTCGGTTTTTTTCCTTTACTTTTGCAGATTGTCCAATTTTAATCAATCGAATGGCTTTACCCCACCTTATCAAATACGTGTATACGAATGGTACTGATGAAGTAATACGACGCGGCAAAAAAATACATGCTATAGGGTATGTTGAACTAGTCGAATTTGACGAATTACTGGATTCCGTTTCCTTCCGTGTCAAGGATGATAGCTATAGTACGTTTTACAGGGTCACGATCCAAAAATTTAAGGACCCTAAGACGTTATCGGTTCGCTGCACTTGTCCCTATAATCTGGGAGACATCTGCAGACATGAATCTGCATCTCTTATTCAGCTTCAGGAAATGTTGGATAAGAATATTCTTAAATCCCAGCAGGTAGACTATGATCAGCGGCACACGGTAGTGAAGATGAAAATCATAGATCTGAAAACAATCCGTTTGTTATGTTCACCAGAAGCTTATAATGAAGCTGAGAGTTATCTTAGAGAAGGAAAAAAAGCAATTGTAGAGTCCGCAAAAGATGAAATGGTTGTAGCTTCTGTTCCTATTGATGATAAAATACACAAGGTTGTCATCAGAAAAAACGAGGAGAGGAATTTTGATACCAGTTGTGATTATGAGGATACAAAACATCCTTTGTGTTTACCTAAGGTGATTGTTCTTCTTCAGTTATTAAATACTTCCGGTCCTTATTATTTTGATACCATCAGAAATTGGGATAAAGAAAAAAATAAGCTTCTGGAGCTGTATGGATATTCTTTGACTGATGACCTAACAGGTAAGTTTGAATTTACTTATAAGGATGGCAAACCTTTTCTTCGTGTACTTGACACAAGTATTAAAAGAATAAATCCTCAGGAGTTATCCCGTTCAAAATCTCCTGTAGGTGCGAGTGCAACA
>CAZQIQ010000057.1:0-2721 GCA_964593835.1 uncultured Chitinophagaceae bacterium | reverse complement strand
GCAACAACAATTGATACTGCACCGGAAGTAAATGGCGAGAGCAATGGCGCTGTTCAGGTAACCCAACAGTTAGGTGTTGTTTTTAATTTCAATACAAATGCTTATCCGCAATTTACTATTGATGCTGTTGGTGGCGAAACAAATGATCTTAATAATGGTTTTATTGGAAAAGTAACCAAACTGGATCTTTCTAAGTTTGTAAATATTGATTCTTTTCCTGAAAAGGACAGGCAGCTTTTTCCTTCAATTAGAAAATTACAGGAAACCGAGATCACAAAATATCTTAACCGAAACTCTCCGTTTAGCGGTATCTGGGAAAATATAATTCATCATGAAGATGATGCACTTCCCGAAGAAACAAAGTCTTTGATTGTTGAATATCTACATCCTAAAATCAAAAAACTGTTTCTTGAAAATATTGAAAATCCATTTGTTTTTTACCTGAATAATAACAAGGTTTTTAAAACAGAAAATCTTAAGCCTTTAGAAATAATAAGCGAAGCACAGGTTCCTTATTTTAAGGTAAAACAAAACAAAAATAATATTGAAGTAGAAGCATGGATAAAAATTAACAATCAGCCAATAAATATTACTGAAAACCAGTGTGGATCAAGTCTTGTTTTTTTATATAACGATACTGTGTTTCAGTGGGAGAAAATTGAAGATGTTAATCTTGTTGATAAGTTTATTGCCAAAGGTAAATTGAGTTTTGATAAGGAGGAATGGCCTGAGCAACTTAGAAAATTTGTGTTGCCGCTAACAAAGGATTATCATGTCGAGTTCAATAAAAATATTATCAGTGAAATAAGGGAAGGTGATCCGGAAAAAAGGGTTGTGTTGCAAGAAAAAGGTGATTATCTGGTTTTTCAACCTATTTTCTCTTACAAAGGTTTCGAGACTAAAGCAGGAGGAAAGGATGATTTAGTAATTCCTGCTGCTGATAAAGTGATGATTATTCATCGCGATAAAGAAAAAGAAAGCGAATTCATCAGCAGGCTCGAATTATTACATTCTAATTTTATTCGTCCCGAAGGCGGTCAGCAGCTGGCGTTAAAAGGTAACGATGTATTAAAGAACAATTGGTTCTTTTTGTTTGTCGATGCCATGAAAGAAATGAAGGTTCCGGTATATGGCTATGAAGCGCTCAAAAACTTTCGTTTTAATACGGCAAAACCGCATACTAAAATACATATCAGCAGTAATACAGACTGGTTTGATGCTCGTGTTGATATTGTTCTTGGCGATCAGAAAGTAACAATTGCTGATGTTAAAAAAGCTTTGGCTAACCGACAACAGTTTGTACCACTTAATGACGGCACACTGGGTATTCTTCCTGAGGAGTGGATCAAAAAATACTCTCTGTTATTCAGAGTGGGAGAAGGAAAGCAGGATCAGCTCAGGTTATCCAAATATCATATGACTGTAATAGACGAGTTGTATGAAGAAAGAAACGAAGAGGAGTTGGTTGTTCAGCTCGAAGAAAAATATGATCAGCTTAAGCTATTTAATAAAATAAAAGAGATTCCGGTTCCCGAACATCTTGTGCCGGTTTTAAGGCCATACCAGCAACATGGTTTCCATTGGATAAACTATCTGAAAGAAATTGGTTGGGGGGGCATACTTGCTGACGATATGGGTTTGGGTAAAACTGTACAGGCGCTTTCATACCTTCATTATTATCGATACGATACAGGTAAGCTGACGGCTTTGGTGGTTTGTCCAACTACGCTTATGTTTAACTGGGAAAATGAAATAAAAAAATTTACACCCACACTTTCTTATATCATTCATCACGGCGGTGATCGCACGAAGAATAAAGATCTCCTAAAGGAAAAAGATATTATTATTACTACATACGGAACTTTGCGGAGTGACATTAAATTGTTTGTTGATATTCCATTTGATTATGTGGTTTTAGATGAATCTCAGGCAATAAAAAATCCTACAAGTAAAGTAACTAAAGCGGCTAGTCTTTTAAAAGCAAAACACCGCCTTTGTATGAGTGGTACTCCTTTACAGAATAATACCTTTGATATTTTTGCCCAGATGAATTTTCTTAATCCCGGGATGCTTGGCAGTATTGAATTTTTCAGACAGGAGTTTTCAATTCCTATTGATAAGTTCGGAGAGCAGGACAGAAAAGATCATCTCAGAAAAATATTATACCCATTCATTTTAAGAAGAACAAAAGAACAGGTGGCCAAAGACCTTCCAGAAAAGGTTGAAACCATTTTATATTGCGAGTGAGCAGCGTGATATCTATGATGCTTATCGCAACGATTTCAGAGATAAGATATTGGGTACAATTGAATCACAAGGTATTGGGCGTTCACAGCTCACCATATTGCAAGGGTTAATGAAGCTCAGACAAATATGTGATTCACCGGCTATTCTTAATGAAGCCGAGAAGTTTCCAAATACCAGTATCAAGCTTGAGGAGCTGGGAAGAGAAATAACGGAGAATATTAGCAACCATAAAGCGCTTGTTTTTTCTCAGTTTCTGGGAATGCTTGCTCTAATAAGAGAAAAGCTGAAGGAACTGGAAGTAGATCACGAATACTTTGATGGCAGTACCTCTGCTATAGACCGGGAGAAAGCTATACAGCGATTTCAAAACGATGAAAACTGCAGAGTTTTTCTCATATCCTTAAAAGCAGGAGGAGTAGGTCTTAATCTTACTGCAGCAGATTACGTTTATATTGTAGACCCCTGGTGGAACCC
>CAZQIQ010000056.1:11705-22316 GCA_964593835.1 uncultured Chitinophagaceae bacterium | reverse complement strand
TGAACAGCAGGCAATTGATCGTACACACAGAATCGGTCAGACTAAAAACATTATGGCTTATAGAATGATTTGTAAGGATACGATCGAGGATAAGATACTTCAGCTTCAAGAAAGGAAAAGGTCGCTGGCGAAAGATTTGATTACTGACGATGAGGGCTTTGTGAAGAGTCTGACTAAAGCGGATGTGGAATATCTATTTAGCTAAAAAACCCCCTTGCTAAAAGCTAAGGGGGCTTATACCATCAACAAACTAATTAATATTTAATGAATTCTTCTTTTATGAGAAGAATGACTAATTGGAGAATTTCCGAACATTAAAACCGTCCATATATTCTTAAAAAGAGAAACAAAACTATTTCCTTTATAGTGATTACGGAATATTCTGGTGTGATTCACATCATAATACATTGATTTCTTTTGCATTTCTGACAGGCTTTATAATTGGTTTTTATTGAATTTGTGGATAACAACGCATCTTGTTGTTAATTTATTGTGCATAAGTTACGAAGTATTTTCCCTATCAAATTGTTAAGCTTTTAATTTATTTTTAATTCAAATCCCCGTAATGAAACGCCCGATCGTATTACTGTTGCTTATCCTGCCCACGTGTCTGTTAGGGCAGAGTGTGTTTACCAACCACACTCATACGGCCTTACAAAAAGTTATTGGAGACTATCCCCATAAGTTTAAGAATATCAAGGGTGGCCTGATTACTAACGACTTTCAATCAGAGGATTACGATTCAAAAGTCCAGATTCCAGGAACAAGTCAGGCGATCGTCACTCGGTACAGCTCATCGGATGAACAGGATGTATATAGTTGGAAATGCGTAGCTGCGGTATCGGAAGATTTTGAGGAGATCGCTAAAAAGTATAAAGAAATATATAATCAGATTAAAAATAGCATTGTAAAGATTGAAGGTGAAAAACCATTAATCCTGAGTGGTACTTATGAAGCGCCCACGGAAGAAAAAAGATTTGTATCAAGCACTTTTCAATTATTGCCGCCAGGTAATAGTTTAGGTCGTGTAAAAGTAGAATTAGCTCTGGAGTTTTTTGTTGTTGAGTGGAAAATATCTCTGTTAGTTTTTGATCAGGACGAAGAGGCATTTGTAATGGAATAAAGAATATTATCAATTGCCTGCTGAACAGTATGATAATCTGTATATCCTCTGGCAATCAGATAAAATTTTTTTTCGTCAACCTGGATAAATACTGTAGGAAACCCCGTCACGTTTAACTGTTTTATTAATGCAAATTCGTAATAAGCTTTCTCCTTATATATAGGGTCTGCTAATTTTTGATAAAAATTATTTTTTTCAATACTGTATTTTTCCAGCAGATGCCTGTATGTCTCATTGTCTGTTAGATCTCGCCCTTCGTAATGGAGAGCGTATTGCAGGTCTGTGGCAAAATCAACCTGCTTATCAGGGTATATTTCTTTAAAAATACATAGTGCAATTGCCGGTTTTTCCGAATGTGGAAACCAATCACTCTCATCTGGATTAAATATGTGCCAAAGATAATCCTGTCCGAATTTCATGCCTGTTCTTTCTTCCACTGTTAAATAAGCTTTGCTTATATAAGAAGCTGTAGCATTAATGTGAACTGGTTTTTCAGGCAGAATCATGCCTCCCGAAAAAACATCGAAGTCAAGTTTATCAGAATAATCGTCAGCAATTTTTTTGATTACGCTGCTAAATCCGTAACACCATCCACAATAGGCATCATAACAATATATTAATAAGGGTTTCATTAGTGAGCTTCAAGCCAGTTTTTACCACTGCCGATTTCTGCTTCTACGGGAACATTATTAGGAAGAACAATGGCCTTTTGCATACAATCCAGTATTACTGGCTTAATGATATCAATTTCATCTGCATGAGCATCAAAGATTAATTCATCATGCACCTGAAGCACCATTTTAGATTTAAATCGACGCTCATGAAATACATCGTGTATACGAATCATTGCCATTTTTATCATATCTGCAGCTGTTCCCTGTATTGGAGAATTGATTGCGTTTCGTTCTGCAAAACCGCGAACAGTAAAGTTGGCGGAATTAATATCTTTTAACCATCTTTTTCTTCCCATCAGCGTTTGAACATACCCGTTTTCACGAGCGAAATTGATCATTTCATCCATATACTTCCTTATGCCGCTAAACTGGTTTTTGTAATTGTCTATAATCTCTTTGGCTTCCGTTCTGCTGATACCAAGATTATCTGCAAGGCCAAAAGCGCCTTGTCCATATATAATACCAAAATTCACACTTTTGGCTTTGTAACGCATTTCCTTTGTTACTTCATTTTCGGCAACTCCATAAACTTTGGCTGCAGTTGCTGTATGAATATCACGTCGTTCTGTAAAAGCTTCACACATAGCCTGATCACCACTGATAGCTGCAACAATACGGAGCTCTATTTGAGAATAATCTGCCGACAGTAACACATGCTCATCGTTTCTGGGAACGAATGCCTTTCTGATTTCCCGTCCTCTTTCTGTTCTGATAGGAATATTTTGCAGGTTAGGATTATTGCTTGCCAAACGACCTGTTACTGCTACTGCCTGAGCATAACTGGTGTGTACCCTACCTGTTTTTTTATTGATCATAAGAGGCAGAGCGTCTACATAGGTAGATTTTAGCTTTGTGAGCTGCCTGTAAGCAAGTATATCATCTACAATCTGATTAGAATGTGCCAATTTAAGTAGCACGTCTTCTCCGGTAGCGTATTGACCAGTTTTGGTTTTTTTTGCCTTAGGATCCAGTTTAAGTTTTTCAAACAACACTTCTCCCAATTGTTTGGGAGAAGAAAGGTTAAAGCGGATTCCTGCCTGACGATAAACGCTTTCTTCGCTTTGTTTTGCGTCATGCTCAAGCTCTTTGGAATATTCATGCAGAAAACCTGTGTCTACTTTTATGCCTTCGAACTCCATCTTCGCAAGCACAGGAACGAGTGGATTTTCTACTTCAAAAAAAACCTTTTCTACTTCTTTTTCTTTAAGTAATGGGGCCAGTGCATATTTTAATTGAAGCGTGACATCTGCATCTTCTGCCGCATAATCTTTTATTTTTTCTAATTCAACATCTTTCATGTTTCCCTGCAACTTCCCCTTTTTACCAATTAACTCTTCAATAGCAACAGGTTCATAACCCAGGTATTGTGCACTAAGCAGGTCCATACTTCTTTTTCCGTCAGGATCAATTACATAATGTGCCAGCATCGTATCAAATATGGATCCTCCCAATTTGTAACCATACCATTTTAAAACCAGTATATCATATTTCAGATTATGTCCAACCCAATGAGTAGAAGGGTTATCAAAGAGTGGAATAAAAAATGTAAGAAGGCGCGCTGTTTCATCCTGATCATTGGAAGGAAATGGTATATACCATGCTTCTCCTGCTTTAATAGAAAAGCTCATTCCTACTAATTTACAGTCATTAGGATCTATTCCGGTTGTTTCTGTATCAAAACAGATTTCCGGTTGTTCATTTAAGAAAGCAACAAAAGATTTGATTGCATCATCTCCCACCACTGCAATGTATTCATGTGGAGTGTTGTGAATATTTTTTGCCGAAGGTAAAAGAGACGCGGACTGTTGTTCTGCAGCTGAAGAAGTTTCTGTTTTCTGTTCAACAATATTTCCGAACAAATCAGTTTGAACTCCTTCTGGAATCACTTTATTGATGAGGCCTTTGGCTGTAGCCGTAGCAATGCCAATATCTTCACCAAAAATTCTTTTAGCGACTGTTCGGAATTCCAGTTCTGTGAATATTTCTTTTAATATGGTTTTATCACATTCTTTTATGCGAAAATTTTCTTCATCAAAATTCACAGGAACATCTGTAATAATAGTTGCCAGTTTTTTACTGATAACAGCTAATTCTTTTCCATTGCGAATTTTTTCTCCTAATGCCCCCTTAATATTATCTGAGTTGGCAAGTACGTTTTCTAACGTGCCATATTCAGCCAACAACTTGGCTGCTGTTTTTTCACCAACTCCCGGAATTCCCGGAATATTATCTACAGCATCACCCATCAGTCCCAAAATATCAATTACCTGACTAACTTCTTTAATATTCCATTTTGCACAAACCTCTTTTGTTGTAATAATTTCAGCATCGCTTCCCTGGTAACCTGGTTTATATATATGTATATTCTCTGTAACCAGCTGACCATAGTCCTTGTCGGGAGTAACCATATATACTTCATAGCCGGCTTTTTCTGCCTGTATACTTAATGTGCCAATAACATCATCAGCCTCATAGCCATCGGCTTCGATAATAGGAATACAAAACCCTTCGATTATTTTTTTAATATCAGGAATTGCCGCTAAAATGTCTTCTGGCGCTTCCTGTCTGTTTGCTTTATAATCTGTAAAATCTATATGGCGTTCGGTCGGAGCATGCGTATCAAAACAAACGGCCATATGTGAGGGTCTCTGGTTATTCAGGAGATCAACTAATGTATTGGTAAAACCAAACTGTGCATTTGTATTACGTCCGGTTGAAGTAACCCTGGGGTTTCTTATTAATGCATAATATGCCCGAAAAACCAGTGCCATCGCATCCAGCAGAAATAATTTCTTTGCCATAAAGCGAAGATAAACAGATTGATCTCACAACAGCAGTAGAGAATATGAGAAGAGGGTCACGATTGACTGGAATCCCAATCATTATTCATATTTAAGAAACCATCTCACATCATAGGTTCGTTTCTTCTGGTGCATGATATTGCCGAAGGACATTGCTCACGATTTTTGTTTCATATACATTATCACCTTTCCCTACAGTTAAAATCATAGGCATAGGAAATGAACAGAGTCTTAGTTTATGTTTAAGAAACGAACGACTCTTTTATACAAGAAACATTTAAATATATGGTCGGCATAACCGAAGGCCGTTTCCTATGGCTTGTGTTTCATGAAGATGCTGATCCGTTCCGATAGTAGAGGTTTGGTAGGAACAGGAATTGAGAATGAACAACGCGCCAAGCTTTTAGAAAGCAATTCGTTACAACTACTAGAAATAATGTGAAAAAGATGTTGGAAACGGTTGCTATTTGCACTACCTTTGCCGACCTTTCACAATAAGGGTGGTGTAGTGACAGGAAGAGATTTTTGTCTAAAAAGATAAAGTGAGAACAGGATGCCTGAAAAGTTCCTTTTAATAAGGACATAAATGTAAAGGACTCTACCAAAGAATTAAAAAATAAAAACTAAAGGGATGAAACGTACATTTCAACCACACAGGCGCCGCAGGAAAACAGTTCATGGTTTTCGCAAGCGTATGGAGTCAGCAAATGGTCGCGCAGTGTTGGCTGCTCGTCGCAGAAAAGGTCGTAAGAAACTGACCGTTTCTGACGAAAGTAAGCTGAAATAATACCTGTAGAGAAAATGCGCCTTTAACAGGCTCAGGTGTAATATTTAGCTTATAATCAACTATTTATATTTTTAGCCCCAACTTGGGGCTAATTTTGTTTATGTGAAACATGGGTGCTTAATCTGGGGTTAGTATGATGTAGGGTTTAAATGACGATAAGCCGGAAATAGCATTAGATGTTAATGCCGAAATATTCTATTGGCAACATAAGTTCAATTAAAAAACATGGCAAAATGAAAAGCCCGACAGAAAAATTGATCTGACAGGCATATCTGTTGAAATATAAACCTGTTTTAAGATCATATACCGATTTTTACAACTTAATGTTATAATAGGAAAATATAACTTTTATCAGCAAGTTTTCGTTACCAGGATCATCAAGGCTTAAAAGCCGAACTGTCATTTCTGAAGTATTCCGGAAAGGGAAGGCTATTGGGGCATTTCCTATAAGAATAGTGTATTTGGAACAAGCTGCTGAATTGTCTATACAAGTAGGATTTAGTGTAAGCTCTCGCAATTTTAAGAAAGCCGTTCAACGTAACCGGATTAAACGATTATTAAGAGAGGGATATAGGCTGGAAAAAGAGATTTTAGAGGAATATCTTGTTACAAATAATAAAAAAATAGCTTTTTTTATTATTTACGTTAGTAAGGAGTTACCTGATTTTTTGGAAGTAAAGGAAAAAATGAAAGGTGCCATTATTAAACTGATAAAACAATTGAATGAAACTGCTTAGTAAAATAGCTGTTTTCCCCTTTGTTGTACTCATCAAGCTGTATCAGTGGATTATTTCTCCCTTATTAGGACCCTCATGCAGGTTTAAGCCAACTTGCTCTCATTATGCTCTTGAGGCTTTTAAGAAACACGGCCTTTTTAAAGGTGGGTGGCTTGCAGTAAGAAGAATCTCCCGATGTCATCCCTGGGGGGGGCATGGTGAAGATCCTGTACCTTAAGGAAGACTCACAAAAGCTGATTCAATTTTTTCATTATAAAAAATAGCGGAATGATTATCAAAATCCTCCGTTGAGTCGGTTGTATAAAATTTACGGGACTTATGTTGAGTAATTCGCGCTTCTATTTCGGGATGATTAACGAGATATTTTTTAAGACTATTGGCTACGATTTCTCCCTGTGAAATGATTTTAATATGTGATGGGAGATATTTCTCCAGTTTCTTCTTAATAAGAGGATAGTGTGTGCATGCAAGAAGCACGGTGTCTATATTTCTGTTCTTCGCCAGCAGGGCTTCTGTGTTTTTTTTGATAAAGTAATCTGCTCCTTCACTATTATGTTCATTGTTTTCAATCAATGGTACCCACATTGGACAAGCTTCCTGGGCTACTTTAATGTTCGGGTAGAACTTTTTAATTTCTATGGTATAAGATGCAGAATGAACCGTTCCCTGTGTTGCCAGGATACCTATTTCTCCTGTATTTGAGTAAGTGCCAATTGTTTCAGTGGTAGGTCTGATTACTCCAAGTACTCTTCGCGCAGGGTCTAAAAGCGGAAGATCTTTCTGCTGAATTGTTCTTAAGGCTTTTGCAGAAGCTGTATTACAGGCAAGGATAACCAATGAGCAGTTCTGCTCAAAAAACCATTTTACACATTGCAGGGTATACCGGTAAATAGTTTCAAAAGAACGATCCCCATAAGGAGCTCTTGCATTATCTCCCAGATATATATAGTCATATTGAGGTAATGTTCTTACAATTTCTTTCATTACAGTAAGACCACCATAACCTGAATCAAAAATTCCAATCGGACCTTTTAATATCATAAGATAAAGGTAAAAATTAAAAACCGCTCCGGATCTACGGAACGGCTTTTACTAAAACGTATTAAACGTTTAATTATTTAGACGGTGCTGATGGACGCTGATTAGCAGGTGTATTAGCTGAAGGTATTTTAATGTTCAGTTTTTTGGCTACTAATGGCAAAACATCATCTGCAGGAGGCGCAACTAATAGGGCTCCCTTTTCAAAAACATACGCATAACCGCTTTCTTTAGCAACGGCCTGGATAGCATCAAATGCTTTTTTATTGATAGGAGTAATGAGTTCGTTTTGTCTTTGTTGAAGTTGTTGCTGAATTCTTTGACTTTCTGACTGCAGGTCGCTCAACATTTTCTGTAGATCAGCTCTTTTTACATCCTTAACAGAAGAAGACATGTTAACAGAATCTTTATTGAATTTTTCAATTGCAGCCTGTAATGCAGATTCTTTATCCTGAGCATTCTGGATTAAAGCTTCCTGAAATTGTTTGAGGTTAGAATCGGCTTTAATTGTTTCTGGCATTAAAGAGACCAAATCTTCAGTGCTAATGTAACCTAATTTAGTTTGCGCATTAGTTGATTCAGAAATGGTAAGCGCTCCTAAAGTAATTAAAGTAGCAGCGAATAACTTTTTCATTTGTTTCATTTTTGGTTTAGGTGCCAGGCTTAATTTGCCCTGCAACTATTTTAAAGTTGAAAAATACAAGATCGGCGTTGTATTAAGTAAATCGGTTTGGGATTTATTTAACACCCAGTTCTTTTAACACATCTTCACTACGATCCAGTTTTGGGTCGGCAAAGATAACTGTAATTCCTTCACTTTTATCTAAAATAAAGTCATACTGTCTGTTAACAGCTACCTTTTGAATAGCTGTGTATACCTTGTCCTGTATAGGTTTAACGAGTTCCTGACGTTTTTTGAACAGGTCCCCTTCAAATCCAAAACGCTGGCGTTGAAGATCTCTCACTTCTTTTTCTCTCATGAAGAGTTCGTCTTCTCTTTTTCTTTTCAATTCTTCGCTGAGCATTACTTGCTCAGCCTCATAGTTTCTGTACATCCTGTCAAGCTCAGCCTGTTTTTGGTCAATTTCTTTTTGCCATTGCATACTGAATTCGTCCAGCGCTTTCTGAGCATCTTTATAATCGTCCAGTTTATCAAGAATATATTTGGTATCGATAATTGCATAGCGCTGTGCATTGGCATTTAATGCGATGGCCATCATCAGAAACGCAGCAATAAAGATCTTTCTCATAGATGAAATTTTTTAAGATGGAAATTAACTATTCTGGTTCAAAGCCGAGCATAAATGTGAAGCGTGAAGCATCTTTTAATCCTCCTCCCGGAGTTATTCTATCGAAGCCTACACCGTAATCAAATCCCAACAAACCGAACATGGGAAGGAAAAATCGCATACCCAAACCGGCGCTTCGGCGTAAACGGAACGGATTGTAATCTTTATAGTTATACCATCCATTAGCGGCTTCAAACCAGGCCATACCGTAGATGGTACTGCTGGGGTTGGTAGTAAACGGAAATCTCAGCTCCAGCTGATACTTATTAAACATAGTAAAGAACTGGCGTGCATTCTGCTGATCAGGATTAACTTTTGGATTAGAGTTCTCATAAACAGGATAGCCACGATGGGCAATGATGTCGTAACCCAAAATGAAGTTTCCGTTTGCTAGCCCTGCATCACCCACCTGGAAACGCTCAAACGGAGAAAACTCTATATCCTTATTGTATCTACCCATAAAACCATACTTGGCAGCAGCTTTCAATACAAATTGTTTTGATTTGTCAGCCCCATAACCTCTACCTATGGGAATAAACCATTCTGCGTTAAACCGCCATTTATGAAACTCCGGCAGTTTAAAAGAATTCTCTACCGAAATATTAGGATTAATTAAGGAATAAGGTGGTGTAAACTGCCCACTTAAAAGGAAGTTTGATCCTGAAACAGGGAATATCGGATTGGGTCCGGCAGAGTTTCTGCTGAGTGCTATTTTTAAGTTTACGTTATTAGAAACTCCATTTCTAAAAGCAGTAGTAAACAGCGGATAATTCTGCAATTTATACTGAGTATAATTTAAAGAATATACTAGTGTGAAAAAATCATCGGGCCATTTTAATTGTTTTCCTAAAGAAACAGAGGCGCCAAAGTTTTTCAACCTGTTGGTATCACTGAAAAAATATTGTCCGTTAGCACCTATACCACCAGTTCTGAAAACCGATTTGTAGAGACTAAAGGTGAGAGAGTTTCTCCTTTTTCCTCCTAGCCAAGGCTCTGTAAAAGAAAAGTTATAGGACTGAAATGCTTTACCGTTCGACTGTACACGAACACTTAGCTTTTGGCCATCACCAGTCGGCAACGGATCCCAGGCTTTTTTATTCCAGATATTATTAATGGAAAAGTTATTAAAAGAAACACCGAGTGTTCCCGTTAACCCGATTCCACCACCCCATCCTGCTGAGAGCTCCAGCTGGTCTGAGGACTTTTCTTCAACTGTATACTGAATATCCACAGTACCATCATCAGGATTAGGTACAGGGTTGATACCGATCTTTTCCTGATTAAAATAACCAAGCTGCGAAATTTCACGCTGTGTACGAATAAGATCTGATCTGCTGAATTTTTCGCCCGGTAAAGTTCTTATTTCCCTTCGAACAACATGTTCCTTCGTTTTTTCATTACCAGAAATAGTCACATTTTTAATGGTGGCCTGAGGACCTTCCATTATTCTGATTTCGAAGTCGATAGTATCATTATATACGGCTGTTTCCACTGGCTCGATACGGAAAAATAAATAACCATCATCCTGATAAAGTCCGCTAATATCTCCACCTTCCTGCGTAAGTTCTTTTCCTATTTTACGATTGAGGGTCTGAGCATTGTATATATCACCTTTTTTAAGACCTAAAATGAGATTGAGAATAGAATCAGGGTATTTTGTGTTTCCTTTCCAGGAGATGTTTCCAAAATAGTATTGATTGCCTTCGTTTACTTTAATATCTATGTTCAGATTTCCCCTGTTATTAGGATAGGTTTTATACTCTGCAATGTTTGCATCGCGATAACCCAATGAGTTATAATATTGAATTACTTTTTCCCGATCTTCCTCAAACTTAGATTCATTAAACTTTGCTGAACTAAAAAGTTTAAATCTGAAATAAGGGTCAAGGAATTCTTTAGTTTTTGTTGGAGAAAGAAATCCCAGGTCTTTCACATATTCTTTAAAAGTCGTTTTTTGATTTTCGCCATAAGAGCTTGTATCAACAGTGGGGTAAAGAGTGATTTTGGTCATCTCTTTAGTGCCCTTCATCTGCTTTTTCAGACGCAGGTCATTCACATTATCATTATTATAAAAATTTATTTCATCTACTTTCACTTTGTTACCCCTGTCAACATTAAATACTACTGTAACGGTATTCGTTTTAGTAGCATCGTTGATCTCA
>CAZQIQ010000056.1:0-11695 GCA_964593835.1 uncultured Chitinophagaceae bacterium | reverse complement strand
CACGTCAATTTTTACATTATGATATCCTTTCTCGGCATAATATTTTTTAATCGCAATTACAGCGCTTTGTTTGGTATTTTCAGTAACAACTCTTCCCTTTACAAGCCCTACTTTTTTAGTTAACTCATCGCTATCGGTTTTTCTGGCACCCTTAAATATGAATTTTGACAGTCTTGGTCTTTCTGTTACGTTAATTTCAATTTCAAGCTCGTCCCCATTTATTTTTGTATAGTAAATCCCCACATTAGCAAAGAGGTTTTGTTTCCAGAGATTTGTAATAGCCTTGCTAAAATTGTCTCCTCCTGGAATCATCACCTTTTCTCCCACATTTATACCGGCAATAGATACCAGTAATTGTTCATCTAAATACTTGGTTCCGGTGATTTTAATACCGGATATCGTGTATTCTCGTGGTACTCTGGAGGTTGAGAGCTCTAACAACCTAGGGTCAATAGAAGTGGGTAGTGTATCTAAAGACTCTTGTGCCTGAGCAGTGGAAACCACAAACAGCATAAGAGCCAGTAACAGTTTACTGGTCATAAATTTCCACTGCATTCCGGAATTTTTATTGATGGGCAAATTAGTTGGATTTATTAAAACTTTTTGTTAAACCATTATCTGTTCACTCGTTTTACCGAATCGGCGTTCTCTCGACTGATAATCTACAATTGCGGCATACAGATTATCCTTTCTGAAGTCAGGCCATAGCACATCTGTAAAATGAAGCTCAGCATAGGCTATCTGATATAGTAAAAAATTACTTATTCTGAATTCTCCACTTGTCCTGATTAAGAGTTCCGGATCCGGAAAACTGGCGGTGGACAGGTACTGTTGGAAACAATCGTCGTTTATTGTAGAAGGGTCAAGTTTTTTGTCCTGGACGGTTTCAGCAATTTTTTTCACGGCCTCAATGATTTCCCATCGGCTACTATAACTGAGGGCCATAATAAGGTTTAAGCCGGTGTTATTAGCCGTGATTTTTTTTGATTCTTCCAGTTCCTGAATTGCGCTTGCCGGCATTTTTGAAAGATCGCCAATAACATGAAGCTTAATATTGTTCTTATTAAGCGTTGCTGTTTCCTGTTTTATTGTTTGAACAAGCAGCTCCATAAGGCCTGCTACTTCATTCTGCGGTCTGTTCCAGTTTTCAGTAGAAAAAGCATAGAGGGTAAGATATTGAATGCCAAGTTCTGCACATCCTTCCACAATATTTCTAACGCTCTCAACTCCATGAAAATGACCAAAAAGACGATCCTCGCCTTTTTCTTTTGCCCACCTTCCATTTCCATCCATAATGATGGCAATGTGAGACGGTAGCCTGTTCATGTCAATTTGCTCTTTCAGAAAAACCATTTTTAGGGGCACGAAGGTAAGAAAAAAACTACCCGTTTAAGTTTGATATGAGACGTAACAATACTTTTACTCACATGAGAGCTTTTAAAAGACACCTTTTGTTATCAAAAAGAAAGATAATTAGTTCGCAGTTGGACAACGATAGGAAGTAAGATTAAAGGAGAACGTTACTTCGGCAAAAAGATATTGATCTCTTTGGTTGGCTAAACCTCGTTGACGCCCTTCTACCCCAATAGGAGGACCGAGTTCATAAGAGCGATCTTGCATAAGTTCGGCAATTGATGCCTGTCCATTTGACTGAATAGGAAATTTATCATTACCCACATAAGTTTTACTAACATCATCAATATAATCTGTGTTGGTAAATCTGTGAGCTATTTCCAAACCAATATTCATTCGCTCATTGAGTGCGTATTTAACTCCCACTCCGAATGGTAAACAGATTGCCATGGAGTTATAAGGCTTCCTATCCGGATAAGCAGGGTTACCCTGGCCTTCTGTACCCAATGGCCTTAAAAAAACCTTTTGTCCACGATAATATGCATAGGGGTCATAGCTGAAAACACCCACGCCAAATGTAACGTAAGGGGTGAATCTATGGTATGGGTCGCCCGGAATAAATCGGAAAAAATTAAAATCGCCCTGAAGAGCTAATTCAAAAACATTTGTATTAAAACTTAGATTTCTTCTTTTTTGAAACTCATTATGATCATTATATATATCCGAATAACCCAACTGAGCAAAATGGGCATGAAGCCTTAAGGCTACATAATTATTAAATTGTTTACGGAAGAATACGCCGATGGTAGGTTTCAGTCTGTTTAACCTTGCCTTAGTGTTAAGGTCTCCGAAATAATGCGCTGCTCCTGCAGAAAAACCAATCTCTCCATCCATAACTGTGCTTTCGTATTGTGCCAGAGACGTTTTGGCAAATAATAAAGAAAGTAGAACCACAAAAGCACAGACGATTTTCTTCATGACACAAGTTAATAATTAACAATAACGTGATGATGGGTTATTTCTTGCATAATAACAGTTAATTCCTGGTATCCAGACCCCAGGATAGCTTTTCTCTTAATGTTTGCAGGAAATTGTTTTCATTTAGTCGTATCAGGCTAATATCAAAGGACTCGCGACGTACTGCCAGCTGAATTTTTTTATCAACAATTTCTTTCCTGGAATCGAGTGCGCAGATAAAGCTGTCGGCCCTACCTTCAACTTCAAATGAAATAATATTGTTGTCTGGAACTATTATAGGTCTAACATTCAGGTTATGAGGAGCAACAGGTGTAATGACGAAGCTGGAAGAATCCGGAAAAACAATCGGACCACCGCAACTTAGAGAATAACCGGTAGATCCGGTGGGAGTGGCAACAATCACACCATCAGCCCAATAAGTATTCAGAAACTCGCCATTTAGATATGTATGTATTTTAATCATGGGCGACGTATCTGTTTTGTGGATGGCGAATTCGTTGAGCCCATAAGGCGTTCCACCAAATAACTCTTTATTTCCGTCCAGGTGAACAAGGGAACGTTTGTCCACTACATAGGTACTATTTACAAGCGCCCGAACGGCAATTTGTAGTTCTCTTCGTCCTATCCCCGCCAAAAAGCCCAGCCTGCCAAAATTGATACCCAGTACCGGAATATTTTTATTTCGAACTAGTGTTACTGTATCAAGCAGTGTTCCGTCTCCTCCTAAACTGATAACAAAATCTATGGAATCATCAAGATCTTCAGATCGATGAAATACCTGTGCATTACTTATTTGAGTAAAACTTGACTTTATCGTTTCCATGAATGGATAATATATCACGCAACGAATATTATTTCTCAACAATTCGTCAAATAATTGGTGTACGTCTGCGTGTTGGTCTGCGTCAATTACCCTGCTATAGATGGCTACCTTCATTCAATTAGCTTAAAATTCGTTCTTGAAGTGTAAAAATAGTCCGTTTTGACCTAACTGGTTAAAGGAGTAGTCGAGCCTGAAAATAAAGTCATAAAATGTAACTACGTCCACTCCAAAACCAGTAGTATACATCATTTTGTTGGTAAGAGAATTTTCGGGAAACCGTTTATTATAGGCATATCCGGCGTCAGCGTAAGCCTTAACATATATACGGAACGGGATTTTATCGTGCGATTTTGAACCAATAAATGTGGGAATATTAAAGCGGATAAGTTCCCGCCTGAAGGTTTGACGTGATAAAAGTCCTCCTACACCATCTACAACATAATTTTCCAGTCCTCTAAGGAACATATCTCCATAACCAAACATTTGAGTGTTGTAAAAAGGTTGGTTAAAGGGAAACCTTATCAGTCCCATCGTCTGCCAATTGAAATAGAATTTTTTGCCAAGGTCCACCGCTTTTTGATATTTGGCCGTCATTTGCCACATATTGCTGTAATCAAAAATTCCTTTTCTGAGGATGGAAGCCTCCCCCGACCAACCCGAAAGCGGATAGGGAATATAATCAAGTTTATAATGTCTAAGCGTGTATGATAATTCCGGAATATCTACATTGCTGCGGCCATTGTTGTAGTATTTAGGATTAAGAGTAAGTATATTTTCATCAAATCTGGCATGAGTAAATCCGAGTCTAAGTGTGTGAAAGGTTCTTAAGCCGGGTCTGTAATTATACTCAACGCTTGCTGCCCAAGATTTTGCTCCGGCAAGCGTATCAGTAAACATTTGTTCGTTATTAATTGTGGCATAGTTCACTTCTTTGTTCTCTGCATATCCAAAACTGATCTTATAGCCATGTTTTAATGTTTCATCTGCGTAAGGCTGATCATATTGAAATTGAATCTGCTTACTATAGCCCGCGATTAACCATAGTCTGAGTTTGTCGTTTCTTCCTGAAAAATTGTAGTGAGTAAACTTAAACCCATAATTAAGTCTGTCTGTTCCATATCCTTGTTTTGCCCATTCGGAAAGATTTCTGTCTACAGGCCTGATATATGGCAAAGGAAAAATGTACCATCTTTCTTTTACATCAATGGAAATATCAACAATATGACCGCGGACAGATTTAAGAGCCACGATTGCTTCGTTAAACAGTCTGGTATTAATAAGTTGCTGGCGAGAAAGTTCAAAATGATTAACAAGTGTGGGAAGGGAAATGGAGTCACCAGATTTAAAAGGTAACTCTCTTAATATGATATGTGGTTTTGTTTTTTTATTACCAGTTATAACAATATCACCTACGACAAAAGTGTTTTGCGCATTTAGGGAGAATCCCATAGTTAAGGTTATTGCAAATAACCAACAATATTTCTTCCATAATGGCATCCAGTAATCTCAAATGCTGAGGTAGTTCATTAAATGGTCGTAATTGTCTTTAAGCTCATTCTCGTACAATTCTTCTCCAAAATAATATTTTACCAAATAGTCATACCTCTGAAAGGTAGCGACGATATCGGAGATTTCAAACTTATTAATCTTAATAGTGATCACGAAAGATTCAGACGTATTATCCCAAAAAGTGTTTAGCTGAGTAATTTGAGCATCGTTGGTTTCGACTAGTTTACTGATTTCTGCAAAGGAGAAATTGCGTTGATCCATTTCGAGAACAATAAGTCCGCCAGGTTCGCTGGTTCCGGATATTTTCCCCAGATTTCTAAGGAGATCTCCAACCAAGATAACTCCTATAAAGTCATTTTCTTTCTCTATAACAGGAACAAGAGTGAGATGATAGTCATTGGCTGTTTGGACAGCATCAATAAAATGAACATTTCCCTGCACTGCAACTTTTGAAAGGTGCTGAATTAATGAGTCGATTTCTATGGTGTCATCTTCTATATTTACCAGGTCATCCTCAAAAACCAATCCCAGGTACTTATCTTCTCCAACAACCGGAAGTTGTTTTACGTAAGAATCTGTCATCATCTCAAGAACATGAAAAACAGTGTCTGTTGTTTTAACAGAAGGTATGGAGGTTGATATCAAATTTTTGTTTAGCATACACATCCATAGTTATATGTGATAATTACGTATAAATTAAACCATAGACGGCAAGAATCAAAGAACCGCTGCGGGCGTGTTCAGTTTGGTCAAAAATTTATGGAGAATTTGATTGAATTCAACAGGTCGTTCCATCATAGGTGCATGACCACATTTGTCAACAAAATGCAACTCACTGGCTGGCATCAATTTGTTAAATTCTCTTCCAACAAAGGGCGGTGTTACAGCGTCGTTATTGCCCCATATAAGCAAGGTTGGTTTTGTAATCTTGCTTATATCTTCTCCCAAGTTGTTTCTTATAGCGCTTTTAGCAAGAGCAATTATTTTTATAGCTTTAATGCGGTTGTTAACAATGCCATAAACTTCATCAACAAGCTCTTTTGTAGCTGTTGCCGGATCGTAAAAAGTAACTTCTGTCTTCTTTTTTATGTATTCGTAATCTCCTCGTTTTGGGTAACTGTCACCCATACCGCTTTCAAAGAGGCCTGAACTTCCGGTTAGAATAATTGACTTGATTCTTTCCGGGTGCTTAAGTACATGAAGAAGGGCTACATGACCTCCTAAGGAATTGCCTAACAGATGGATATTATTATAGTCCATTTTTTCTATGAACTTATGGACAAATTTTTCAAGTCCTCCAACTGTCGTATGCAAAAGGTCAAGGTCGAACAATGGCAACATTGGCACAATAACTTTGTTATGCTTCCTGAAATACTCAATCAGGTCAGCGAAATTGCTTAACGCACCAAATAAGCCATGCAAAAGAATCAGAGGTTCTCCTTCTCCTTCTTCTATAAAGCTGAATTTATCTACCTGTTTTATCTGAAAATCCATCGGTTTCTTCTTTCTTTCTGTCAATTACCACTAAAGTAACTGATTTAATTTTATTATGATTGGCTGCAAAACCGGGTATACTCTTGATGAGGCGATGGTATCCTCGTTTATCAGCTTAACCTTATCTGCAAAATATATAATTACGCTGAGAATCAATGTATATAAAAGTACGTAAAAAAAAATTCCTCCGATTCTGTTTAACCAGCCCATAAGTGCCAGGTCAAAACTTTTGCTAATTAATCTTGCCCCAAGGCCTACCAGTAAAGTGACTATAAGGAAAATAATTATGAAAGCGAGCATTGAAAGCCATTTGCCATCGATTTCACTATGAGATTGAAGCCATACTCCTACTGAATCCGAAAATTTTATTGCTGCATATATCCCTACTAACCAGCCAATTATGGAAAATATGGCAACAATCAGTCCATTGCGTAATCCTTTAAATACTGCAACAGACATCATAATAATAAATAGTGCATCTATCATTCAATAACTATTAAAATTCCTCTGCAAAAGGAGCGGCAGTACATTATTTAGATAGTAATTCTTTCACTACTGCACTAATGGCTTTACCGTCTGCCTTGCCCGCCAGCTTTTTTGTTGCCAATCCCATAACCTTGCCCATATCTGCTGGTGAGGAAGCCCCACTTTCTGAAATGATAGCAGAAATTTCATTTTTGAGTTCTTCCCCAGACAGTTGTTTAGGTAGAAACTTTTCAATTATATCGATTTCTTCCTGCTCTTTAGCTGCCAGATCGGCTCTGTTTTGCTGTTTATAGATATCCAAAGAATCCCTTCTTTGTTTAACTAATTTTTGCAGAAGTTTAATTTCATCTTCTTCTTTAAGATCTCCACCAGCGCCTTCTGCTGTTTTAGCCAGAATGATAGCTGCTTTAATAGCTCTTAATGAACGGAGGGCGGCTTCATTTTTAGCCAGCATTGCGGTTTTAAGTTCCGCCATTATATTTTGTTCTAAAGCCATAGATAAATTTAATATTTTATGTGCGACTGAAATAACAGGTTGGGTTCAATCCCGGAAATATTCAATCAGGGTTTATTGTTTTTGATCTGTTCTTCCTGAAACTTTTTGTAGAAGTCTTGGGCAAACTGTTTCATATCTCCTACTAACTCTTTGTTTTTAGTGGCACGGCTATAGGTGTCTGCCATTGACATAATCGTCTGATAAAAGAAGTCAGTCATTTCGTCCACCATCATATCTTTCGTCCACAGATCAATACGCAAAGCTGTTTTTTCAGCTCCGTCCCAAAATCCGAGAATCATCGCTTTAGCTTTCCTGCTGGCATCCATGGTGCTTTCTGTAGCAGACCATGAAATATCCTCAGGCATCCTTTTATCGTCCAGAGACACATTTATTTTAATAGTTGATTGCATAGCGAGCAAAGGTAGGACTTCGGTTTCAGTGGGGAAAATTGCAGAAAAAATACCATCTGTAAACTCGTAATTGTCCTTTGCAACAGAGGTTGGTGCTGCGTAGCTTTGTTGTTGATCCAAATCCGATACCGTAAGTAAAATCAGTACCTATGAACCAATGTTACCCGAAGGTGCCGTACATATTGTTTTTTTGTTTTCTCGCGTTTGTTTTACCCAAAAAAACGCTTGCTCAGTGTGCTTGTGAAAATGGAACAGCTCCAATGCAGCATGTAGAAACTCACACGGCAATCTTTCCTAATAATATACCTACAGGAATTAGTGTTCCTCAGTTTGACCCTGGGATGGGCACATTAATGTGTGTAAACGCCAGAATTTACCTGACAAGTATTGTTCGATTCAGATTAGAAAATAATGCTACTATTCCTATTAATTATACAATAAGATATGTGCGTTTTGATACATTATACGGTCCTGGCCTTAACCCAGAAGTGACAGGACTTGTCATGAAAAACTATGGCCCATATCCATTAGCTGAGAGCGATGGAAATACCGGTTCCGGGCCGGATATTGTTGTAACGCCTCGCGATACTGTATATAATAATGTGCTTTATCAGGGTAACACAACTGATGTGGTTTCTTACCTTGGATCAGGGAATGTTACTTTTTATTACTCATCCGGAGTTCCTACATATGCAGTGGGAAACGACCATTATACCCTTGAGGTTACTCCGTTAAACACTTTAAGATTTGAATTGACCTATACCTATTGTGAAAGTATTTCGATGAATGCAGATATTAAAACCTTCAATGCTACGTTAATAGATAATAAAAATGTGTCGCTCAACTGGACGACAGAACACGCATCCAAAAATAATATCTATGAAATCGAAGTCAGTGAAAACGGGCAATCATTCAAAAATGCAGGAAGCACAGGACCTAAATCTACTGATGGTGCTACAGCAAAATACCTATATCAGTACAGCCCTAATAAATTTACTAACGGCAAACTCTATTTCCGCGTCAAACAATCAGGTGGGAAGAAGTACTCAATCATAAAATCTGTCAGTTTTAATGAGAGCGCCAACGAGCGAATGACTATTTATCCTAACCCTGCCATTCGAAACGTAACGCTCGACTTTACTACTCCTTTGAGCGGAGAGTATCAGATACAGTTAACCAATCAGGTTGGCCGTATTGTGTATATTAACCGTGTTAAGGCAAGTAATACTAATAACGTACAAATGATACTGAATGACCCTCCTCCACCAGGCATTTATTATCTCAAAGCCACACAGGTTAGCACACAGCGTTCATTTACAGGAAAAATACTATTCACCAAATAAAATATCAACATAATACCCAATATCCTATTTTTGTCTTTATGTATACACTCGAGGATATGGAATACAATACAGAAAGAAATTCACTGGTTATGCGAGAGTATGGCAGACACATTCAAAAGATGGTTGAATATCTGCTACAGATAGAGGATAAAGAAACGCGCCAGAAAAATGCATATGCTGTAATTGAACTGATGGGCTTTCTCAACCCACATTTAAAAAATGTTGAAGATTTCAGACATAAATTATGGGATCATTTGTTTTTAATCTCTGACTTTAAGTTGGATGTGGAATCTCCGTATCCTATTCCAACACGCGAAACATTAAAAGCCAAACCCAAACCTTTACCTTATCCAAAAAGGTATCCAAAGTTTGCTCATCTGGGTCGTAATATAGAAGGAGTTATTAATAGGGCATTAAAAGAAGAAAACCCAGAAAAAAAGCAAGGCTTTGCTAATGCTATTGCTTATTATATGAAACTTGCCTATAGTAATTGGCATAAAGAAACAGTTCATGATGATGCTATTCAGAGTGAATTGAATAATATAACAGAAGGGCAATTAGCATTTACAAACACTCCTTTTGTAAGAACTCCTCGTCAGAATGAGGCCGGAGGAAATGACAGACGCAATTTCAATGATTTCAGAAATAAGCGCAATCAGAAATTTCAGTCCAGAGGCCGTAACAACGATAACCGCAGCGGTGGCGGCGGAGGAAAGTATAATAACAATAAGAAACGATTCAAGTGACGCTTCGTCAATAACTATCCATGCGATCTTTTGAAGTAACCGGGGGAAAAAAGTTAAAGGGTGAAATTATTCCCCAAGGCGCAAAAAATGAAGCACTGCAAGTTATAAGTGCAGTACTGCTTACGTCAGAAAAGGTAACAATTCATAATATTCCTGATATTATTGATGTAAACCTTCTTATAGAACTCCTGCAAGATATTGGAGTGAAAATTGACAGAATTGATCGTAATACCTGCGCCTTCCAGTCAGATGAAGTGAATGTTGATTTTCTAGAGACAGAAGCTTTCAGAAATAAAGGAGGAAGGTTAAGGGGCTCTGTTATGACTGCAGGACCGATGTTGTCAAGATTTAAAAAAGCATATATCCCTAAGCCGGGAGGAGATAAAATTGGCAGAAGAAGATTAGATACTCATATTATAGGGTTTGAGCGTTTAGGTGCTTCGTTTTCATATAGCAGTATTGATGGTTTTTTTCAGCTTACAGCTTCAAGGTTAAAAGGAACATATTTATTACTGGATGAACCCTCTGTAACGGGAACGGCCAATATTATTATGGCTGCAGTACTTGCAGAAGGGACAACTACTATTTACAATGCAGCTTGCGAACCATATATCCAGCAGCTTTGTAAAATGCTGAACAGGATGGGTGCGAAAATTTCCGGTGTAGGCAGTAATCTTGTTACCATTGAAGGAGTGAGTGAGTTGGGAGGTACGGAACATCGCTTACTGCCGGATATGATTGAAGTGGGATCTTTTATTGGGATGGCTGCCATGACACAGGGCGAAATCACTATTAAGAATGCAGGGATTAGTGATTTAGGTGTAATACCTGATAAGTTCAGGCAGTTAGGTATTCAATTGGAAATTCGGGGAGATGATATTTATGTTCCGTCACAGGAAAATTATGAGATACAAACCTTTCTTGACGGATCCATATTAACAATATACGATCATCCATGGCCTGGCTTTACCCCGGATTTATTAAGTATCGTGCTGGTTGTGGCCACTCAGGCTAGAGGATCTGTTTTAATACATCAGAAAATGTTTGAAAGCCGCCTCTTTTTTGTAGATAAACTGATGGAAATGGGGGCCCAGATAATATTATGTGACCCTCACCGCGCTGCTGTTGTAGGGCTTGGTCGCGGTCATAAACTTCGTGGTATTACAATGAGCAGTCCGGATATAAGAGCAGGAGTAGCGTTGCTGATAGCAGCGCTAAGTGCAGAAGGAAAGAGTACGATTCATAATATAGAGCAAATTGATCGTGGGTACCAATACATCGATGAAAGGTTAAGAAAATTAGGAGCAGAAATAAAGAGAGTTGGATAGATCATTACATAAAATATTAATTATTACAGCGCCTTCCGGAGCTGGTAAAACCTCAATAACCACTTACCTGTTGAGTACTTTTCCAAGGTTAACTTTTTCTGTATCTGCTGCTACCCGAAAACCCCGAAGTAATGAAATTGATGGCAGGGATTATTATTTTATAAGCCCTGAAGATTTTAAGCAAAAGATTCAGAATAATGAATTTATTGAGTGGGAAATGGTTTATGAAGGCAAATATTATGGAACATTACGATCTGAAATAGAAAGAATCTGGCAATACGGAAAGATTCCTGTACTGGACATTGACGTTAAGGGTGCTATACATGTACAACAACAATACCCTGACAAGACATGTTCGATTTTTATCGAGCCACCATCAATAGAGGAGTTAAAAAGGAGGTTAAAGGAAAGAGGAACAGAATCCGAAGAATCATTAAATGCCAGAGTAAACAAGGCGGCTTATGAAATATCATTTAAGCACTCTTTTAATCATATTGTTGTAAATCAGGATCTTACAAACGCCAGACTGGAGGCTGTGGATATTGTAGGCCGCTTTATTAACAATCAGGTTATATAGTATATAAAAGCATTCTTATAGATTGTTTTTGTTAAGCCTGTATAGCTGTCACAATTTATTTCAATATGATGACATGAATAAATCCATTTCAGTCATCCCTTTTTTCTATCTATTTTCGTAGTTATCTTGTTATATGGACGCAATTGCTATAG
>CAZQIQ010000055.1:0-23669 GCA_964593835.1 uncultured Chitinophagaceae bacterium | reverse complement strand
CAGAGAAACTTCGAGCTGCTGCTTCAAATACATCTGCTCGACTGAGTTTTACTGAAGATCGATCCTGAAAAAGTCTCTCACGAAAATCTTTGAACAACTCACTTTGTTTGGATTCTCGTTCCCAGGTAGTGCTTTTAGTTTCAAAAGCCTGTTCATGAAAGGGAAGACTGCTAATAAGTTGCCGGTATCTGGCAAGGGAGATAGGTTGATAAGGGGTCATGAAACAAAAATAACGCATATATGCGTCAAACAAAAACTTTTCTTAGCCGCACCTTGGTCATGTGATTAATGTCAAGAACAAATCCCTGATAAAGGCCATTGGCTCTAAAATCCGCAAATTGCGGCTTAAAGAGAATATGTCACAGGAAGATCTTGCCAATGAAGCAGATATACCCCTTTCCCAGATAGGAAGGATTGAACGGGGGGAAACCAATCCAACTGTCTCTACCCTTTTTGTTATTGCACAGGCATTAAAGATTTCACTACCTGAACTAGTGGATGTAAAAACCCGCTGAAATATAAAATCGTATAGCCGTAACACGCAGCAGAAAAAGTTCGAAAAGTACACCTATATTTTTTTTTAACCTCTTCTTCGATATCACTATACGATTTGTAAGATTTCTAAAGTCTCTAAATTATACCTTTTTATACAGACCGTGAGCAGGGCTTATCAATAATCTAAACTTGAAAAAGTCTCTTCGATATTTTTGAGCTGTGTTATAAGCTATACCCTCTTGTTCCGAAATATGTATAAAATCCGCCCAACTAAAAGAATCGGGTAGAGCCGCATACAAAGACTGCTGTTTAAAATTCAATTTCGATACCGAAACATTTTTCTGTAGTCTGGTAAATATAATTTCAAGATGGTTAAGTAACGTATCCACTATCAAATAAGCACACCGAAAAGATTCTTCAGTGACAATTATTCTATCAGGCATTTTATTCACGGTTAGATTCATGACTTCATATTTCGAAATTGCCGTCAAAATCATTGTCAAACGATAGAATATTAGACAGGTGCGCTTAACACTTCCAATAATATTATCTCCAAATACATCATGCATTTGTTTGATTTTCCTACTGAAATAATTGTTTACAAACGTCTTTTGTTCATCATCAAGTAATATAGTTGTTACCTTACTTTTCTCCGCCAACTTCCAAATACCATATAATGCAAAGCTAGTTTGCTCAAAAACTTTCTGTGTCGTTTCATCACCATTACCAAAACAATCCTTCCATTGCAAATCATCTTCAAAATCATAAAATAAAAATCTACTGAACAGTCCGTTCTCAACACTGTCAATAAGATTGGATACCTGATTTCTTGTTCCACTTAACAGCACACTTAAATGTGGTGTTTCAACTTCCCGAAACTCTTTATTTAACCGTCTAGCGTAAGAGATAGGTTCATGATGAAATGCTTTTCGGATAGTAGTTGAATAATCAGCCCAGTCGTTTTTTAAAATGGAGGACAATGTATCCCCTTCGCTATCGAAAATAATCCCAAAGGACTTGTTGGCAGCTAAGAGTTCGCTCACGACTGTAGAAGACGAATCTGTTGGAATATAAAGCCGAGGTTGTTGAGGCTCTTCAGGTGGAGTTGCTGTAGGGTCATTTTTTTTGTTCTCGATATATTCAGCAAGTTGGAGTTCGTATTTACGATAATCAGACTTAAATTTTTCACCTAAATGGACTGAAATGTCACGACCTAATAAACGACTCCAGGTCATAGCCCCTTTACCGGCTGATGCTGATGCTGTAATAAATAAATTGAAATTACAACCTACCAATTTCCTATCATACACACCCTTAATTTTGGGCAAACATGAACTTATAACACATAATGAAGAGAGTAATACAGCATCTTTTTCTCTCGGACGGTCAAATTCTCTAGTAATTCCTTTAATGTATTGAGGAATCAGATCATATACTTCATCAGGTAAAAAAGGGGTACCAGCTCTGACATTTGCGTTTTGTTCAGAAGATGATTTTTCATTAGAATATTGATCCTCCACAGTATCATCACTAACAATTTTTGCATCCTCTATAGATTTACGTAACAAGTCTATATCTAAACCAGCCTTGAGATAATCTGAAACATCTTTACCATTACTTTGTAGCAATACATCAGGTAATAAGCAAAGATGTAAATTGTATTTTATACATAATTTGCGAGATTGACACTTACCTGTATCATCAATATCATATAGTACTATTACTCTTTTATAAATTTGAAATAATCCTTCATGCAATTGAGCAGGTATATCTGCTGTTTCACTGTTTAAACTAATTGCATCATAACCCAAGGATACAAGTGTGAGGACATCCTTTTCTCCCCCAGTAATAATCAATATATCTCTATCATACTCTTTTGTTTTACGAATATTAGTAAGTATTTGTCCCTCGCCAAAAACAAACTCTTTAGGTTTAATTCCAATATACCTAAACTTCTGTGACCTCTCGGCGTAAGGCCTATACTCCTTTGTATGATTGATATCATGGTAAGCTATAGCTAAATCATCTTTACCAAGCCATCTTTTGCTTATATTACCCCCAATATCCATCATACAGTAATATCGAATACCTCGAACACCATACTTAAAGAGTATATTCCTAGAAATCCCATAATCTTTAAAATAGGAATAAGCCAGATCCAAAGCTTCTGTATCATACCACAGATTAGGATCAATAAAAGGTTCACTTTTACCATATATCCAATCATTATTAGCAGACACCTTTTGAGGATCAATATGAAGATCCTCAACTATCTTACATAATAGTTTTTTAAAATCTTTTTTTCTGTCTAGATCATAATGTAAGGCTGCCATATCAATTGCATCTCCAGCGTAATCGGGATCACCAAAATCGTTATGCTGCCATATTTCTTCTTTTAAGTATACACTAAGAGCTGCATTTTTATCACAATAGAAAGGGTTATGAGTATTCTTAAATCTATTATCATCAATAGGCTCAAGATCTGGCAAAATCATTTTGTATATATCCAATCCCCTACTAGTTACCTCAAGCAATTTCTTGAAATCAACATATATTAATGTATCGTTCATCTTATAATTTTTGTTATAAAAATAAAAAGTAAGCAACAGGGAGTTGGTAATTTAGAACTCCCTGTCGTCATATTTTAACTTGCCTTAGGTAAGGCTACAATAGGTAATATCTCATGTTTTACATTGGTATTATCTGGCACCTCGCCTCTATCAAGATTTTCAAAATCTACATTAAATAATACCGAATCAGTATTCAAATAATATTTGGTGTCATAAGGCATTACAATTTGTGTATCGATTTTTTCTGAAGAAACGCATGTAAGACCGATAAGATTCTCATAATAATCTTTTACTTGCTGGCAAGCGAGTTTATGATGCTCAAGTCCGCTATTGACGCGTACAAACACATATCTATGACGACTAGGGTCAAACTTAAAAGAGAACAGAGTATATGGACATTTTTTCACGCTATTCTCAGCTCGATATCCATTCATATCAATACTCTTGAACTCCAAACACACAATTTGCGAGTATTCAATTAGGTCTAATTCTGTAGAGTTTACAAATCTTCCTCCAACCATAATGGAGGGAAGTCTTCTTTTTAACCCATTGTGACTATATTTTTTTTGATGCAGTTTTCTAATGTAAGCATCACGTCTCTTCGTTTTATCACTTTTTAAACCTTCTGCAAGGCGTTCTAATGAGCAAGGTGTATTTAATAAACTGCCTTCCCATAGAATAGAAAAAAATATATTTTTCATATTAAGCTTCTTTTGATTTGAGTAAATAATTGTTGGCTAAATCGTGCCTACTTTGTAACGTTATTTTTTCATTGCTGCTAAGGAAGTCGACAACTTCATCCAATCTGAAGTAAATCATTTTACCAAACGGTCGATAAAACTTAATTTTTCCAGATGCTGTAAGCCGGTAGACGTAATTTTTTGATATACCAGCATAAAGACAAAACTCTTCCATTGTCAACACTTCCTTTTTGAGTCCAAGCAATAGACTTATCCTTCTCAATTCATTGAGAATGTTAGTGTGCATGTTGTAATAAATTATAAAACTGGGCCCAGTCTTTGTTATCCGCGGTATGCGAAATCTCGCACGGGAACAAAGCTAGAAAGAGGTCATAGAGAATTACAAGAAAATCTATTCCCTATGGCAATGGGCTAGCTATTTGAATACTTAAAGCTTTTTCCATCAATCTTTTCAACGACTTAAGCAAGGCCGATGGTTTTGTCTTATCTGTAAAAAGTGAAGTCGTAGAGATAAGTTTCTCAACATTATCAAAGCTAAACTCTTGATTTATCCCCTTGAAAGCATCTGTAATTCTCTTAGCAAACTCTTTATTTGCTCCCATTTTGCTTTTAATACAGATCAGCCTTAACATAAATACTAATCCTTTAGTAAAAGGTTTTCCACCATATTCCTTTAACCATACAATTTTTGCGGAAACAGTATTTCTTTTATACTGATGCGTAGAGTTAAAAAACACTGCAAATTCATCAAAGCTACTATTATCATTGATCCATTTATCCTTTTTAAGCAATTCATACAATCGTCGTAGACATTCTTCCGACCAATTGCATAAATCGAACGTTGGTATTGATTCACTAATGAATAAGAGATAACTATAAGCATATTGAATTCGCAGTGCTTTTAACTCATCTGACGATGGTTTTTTTTCTAATAGATCTGAAAAATTAGTTATATCCTGTTGTATTAAGTCAACATCTAAACCACTTCGTTCTATAATCCTTCCATACCTCCTTTCCATGAGTTCTAACAAATCAGGTATAAGAGCTGAATTAGCTTTTTCAAATTTGTCAATAAAGTCATTTATTTTTGATTCAATCCCCATACCACCTAAAGAATTCTCGATGTAATCAAATAGATTTTTGAAATCTTTATCATCAACTATTTTGTCGCTCATATTATTTCGCATAAGATTAGTTGTTATTTTCCAAAGTTAAATAAGAAGTGGTATTTTGTTAGCAGCATCAATCTTCTTTTTATCTATAACTTTTCCATATATCTCGGTAGTTTTCAGGTGTCTGTGCCCAAGCAATTTCGATACAGTATAGATATCCGTTCCTATAGTTAGCTGAAGGGTCGCAAAACTATGTCTGGCACAATGGAAAGTGATCTTCTTAGTAATTCCGGCAGCCATGACCCATTCCCTTAGCTTCAAATTATTCCAAGCGCTATAATCCAGCCTCTTGAATATTGCCTCTCCGTCTTCTGACTTTGTACCTAATATCTTGATGGCTTGTTCAGATACCGGTAGTATCTCCGCTCCCTTTGTTTTCTTTTGAGTAAACTGAATAGACCAGCCGTCTTTCTCGCTGTGTTTAATATTGCTCCAGGCCAAACCTTTTACATCAGACCAACGTAATCCAGTAAGCGCACTAAACAGAAAGGCCTTCTTCAGAAGCGGTAGTTCGCAGTCGGTATTAGCTAATAATTGTAACTCTTCAAACGTCAGAAATTCCCGATGGGTTTCTTTTGATTTTACAGGTTTCACTCTTGTCACTGGATTTTCTCTGATCATTCTGGATTGATACGCTTCTTTCACGGCAGCCCTTACTTTGTTGAAATAAGAAAGTATGGAGTTCTGATGCAGCTTAGTTCTACCTAAGCTCTTTCTCGTATCACAACTTAGCAGATAGTCTTTGAATGATTCAAGGAATCTTTCATCTACATTTTCAAGATTAATATCGTCTCCTTTCATAAAATCTTGCAAATGCCTGTAAGTACTCATCCAGTTTCCATGATTTCCTGTTGAATCGTATTTCTTATCAACAAGCTGTTTAAAGAATACGAGAAATCCGATAGAGCCTCTAACACTGCTAACAAAACCATGTGCTGATGATTGAGCGTCCAGAATTCTTTTAGCCCGGATAGATTCCGCAAGCTTCATGGTTTCCTTATTATGTTCTTTCTCTAAGTTGGTTTTCGGTTTATCGTAAACGTATAGTTTTAGAAAATCGAATTTGCGTTTCTGACCGTTTCCGGGATGGCATTCAAGATAAATACTGTTTTTGCGAACCTTGCCTTTCTTTTCGTTTTCAGGTGATAGCTGACCTTTATTAATTCTTAAATAGATCTTCATTTCGTTTACTGATTTTGGTTATGATTTATGCCATAACTTTCCTCAGTACTTTCCGATCAGCCAACAGTTTCCGCATTAAATGCGGGTTTTTTTTTGAATCACGTCAGTAGGTTACTTTTAGATATAGAAAATGACCGGATTAATACGACGATTTTCAGGTTATATTCAAGAGTCTAGTAGTTTCTTTTTAAAAGAAGTTTAAACCGTTTATGAAGATTATTCCTTTGTTATTCCGAAAATCAATGCGCAGTTACCCTGTTATAAAACCTAGAAAAAATCGTGTTCCCCTATATAGTAAGCTACATCAACAATTCGTGCGATTCTAAGAGGTTTAGGTCCGGTTCACTATTACTAGAAACACTGCCTGTTTCAATCGTTATAGTTTGTACTGTCTTCCTTATATCTTGAATAATATTTTTTGCCAGTATTCGCCCTGTTTGGATAGTACAGTCAAATACTAACCCATGTCTCACTTCAAAGATCATCCTGAAATATTTAATCAGCTTATTCGTCTAGGCGATGAAGATCCTGAAACCGTTATTAAGAACTTCTTTATCGCTTATAAGCTTTGTGAAATCAGGCAGCATCTTTGGGATCTGGTTGAAGTAGCCATAACAACTGATAACGATGTTTTTGAAGATAGCCGAAACAGAAATAATATTGTTTGGTTTTATCGGCAGTTGGAGGAAGCGCTTGAGGCGGTACTAAAATTGAAAGTTAATTGATTGATTTCATTATTAGAGATGCAAACCTATTGAATAAAGTTAGTTACTCATTTGATCATTCATTTCGTACGAATCGTACAAATCTTATGAATCTTACTTTCGTATTTTGATAATAAGTGTAAACCAAGAGAGGAATGGTTATAATATATATAAATATTTATTATTTATAAACAACTATTTCTTAGTTCCAGCTTTATTGATACTACGATACGATTTGTAAGATTCGTACGAATCATAAGATTTCGTAAAATCCTGATCTGATTAAAAAAGTATCTGAGAGAGATTTTACAAACCCCACTAACAGGGATCAACAAATGCTTTTCAGACAGATGGATGTGTAGGATACTGTTTCCGACTAATGTAGTAATATGATTGATACTTGTGTTACGTGTTGGTAAAAGCATCATGAGTAATGGTTCCAAAAGAGGTTTTGCCAGGTATAAACGTTGTAAATAATTGTAAAGACCTGTTATTCAATCAAGACATTCTCAATTATTTCATTTTTATATGAACCGTCATTAGTTAGCTTAATAACGAATTTGAAACGTTTTTTAATTCCTGTCACCTCAACTATATACGTATATTCGCCGAGTACATATGCGTTGGCATTGCTCTCATTCAAGGCAAAAATACTGAAAGCATTCATAATACCTGTTTTATCGTCACCCTGAATTGTCATGAATTTTGCTGGACTATCAGTGATATAAAAAGGAAAGTCAGTAAATACTTTAAAAGGCTCCCATTGCTCCCAAGGTCGAACTATATCCGATGAAGCTATTCCCCAAGCAAAATTACCATCGGTCACTTTTACTCGCCCGCCCCTAGCAAGTAAGAGATATTGAAATTTTATCGGTTTGTTTTCCTCCAATTGACTGATTTTCGGATTTATTATTTCTAAAACTGGATTGTTTTCCATTAAATACTTCTTATTATCACGATACTCCTTTATTACAAATAAACTGACTGCAACTAGTGCGCCTATGATACAAGTAAATAATAACCATTTATTACTCGACTTCTGATCTCGACTGATTTCAGGCAGGGGAGTTATTTGAATGACGCTACTGGACCGATTTGTCTGATCATTTTGTGAATAGGATGTATTAGTGTTTTGCTTTTGTTTCTCGGCGGCTTTGCCTTTGCTTTTATTTTTATTTTTCTTCAAAAAGTTTCAGTTTATATTAATCGATCTATCTTTACAAGAATTTTTAAGCTTGTGAATTTTAAGGCCTCTCGCTCAAATGCTAAGAACTCTTTTTGGATTGCCTTTAATATTCTATCATAATCTGCTTCTAAATTGCTTACAGGATATCCCCATACCACTTAAAGAGAAATCCCAATAAGATATGACTTTCAATTTCTTCTAAAGTTAGAGCCCTTAAATGATTAACCACTTCATTAGTATCAGCAATATTGTCTTTTACAAACTGATTCTGCTTTTCTAAAAGATTTAGAAATCCAGAGGCTTAAAAAGTCGTGCACCATCACCTGAATGAAAATATTGAATAGTCTCTTGTACTAGTTTTTGGTTCGTAATATTATTCTCATTTGTATAATAATCAATTTCATTTTTATATGAAATTTTACTAAGCCTATTCATTTCCGTGTTATTAAATTTATTACTTGTATACATCATCATCCTATTAAAAATTAATTTATACAACCAATAGTATTTCAATCGTATTTATTAGTCACTGAAATATAATATACCATTAGAATCATATTTAATTTTCTCATTAGGATGAATAACTCTTTTGAATTTTGTTTTACAATGACGGCATTTTATTGTTTTATGATTAAGTATATCCAATTGAGATTCCCTACAATTAATACAGGTTACAAAATCCCATTTGTAACCTGTTAATTTACTTCTATATTCAGGATTTATGTATGTGTGGTGATCTATTAATCGAAGCTTTTGCCGAATAGTGTTTTCGATACTGCTAATAAAATCGGAAATATATAAATTATCTTCACTGAATTTCTTTAACTCGCTATGAATCTCTCTTGAACCGAATCTTATAACAATCCAGCCAGCTGCCTGAAGGTTTACATTTTTCCGTCTGTCTTTATTATTGTGTTTTTCACCATGCGAGCGAATACCGTCACATTCAATTGCAACTTTAACTGGATTATCGACTGACCCTCCATATAGTGCAAAATCTATTTCATATTCAATACCTGGGTAACTCATATCATAGATATCTGGTATTAAAACCATCTCACTTGGTCGGACAATGTAGCTTTTATTATCCCCAGGATATTGATGAAGAATCAAGAAGAAGACCTTTTCTAAATTCGAACGATTTTCGGATTTAATAAAGTCATCAATATATCTAAATGTTTGCTGCTGCCCGTATTCTTTATGAAATTGAATATGATCGTTTTCAATTCTCTGTCTAAATTCTTTAATGAGTTCTTGTAAATGTTCAGATGCCATAATATTACTACCAACTTTTAACTATTTGAAGCTTTTACTAGTTAATACACTTTATAGATTGATATTGCAAACCTTGTTTATAATTTTGTTAATCTAAACAAGTTAAGATTAGATATCTATAAAGCAAAATCTACACGGTCACTAATGCAAAACCTGACAAACAGTGATAAGAATCTGTGTATTAAAACAAAAACAATCATAAAAAGACAACTTTCGCTTTCCTAAAACTCGCAGAAAATGAGCATGAAACGTAGGCTGTCTATTGTATTGTATCTAGTTTCGTAAATGTCCTTGATTTTATGTCTACATCAAATCGGTAAAACAGTCCCGGAGTAATATTTAAGGTTTTTCTAATTGAATGAAAAAGAGTGATTCCATCTTCACTTCTAAAGCCAGCAAAGTGCCCTTGATCAGTTTTATCGTCGCTTGTTCTCAATATTATAATATCACCATACTCAAGGTTTGAAAAAATATTCTGATAAATTGGGGGTAGCAGAATTGGCTTTAAATCGTCCATTTTTAGTTTTAACTTGTGATTTCTATTCTTAATTCGTTGTTTGTAATAATTCGCAGCATTAGCATTTTTGTATTTAATTATCTTGTGAGAAGACCTAAAGGTCTTATTAAATGATTTCTCTACCCTCTCCTCGCTTTCTGTAACGTCTTTTTTTAAATCACTTTTATCTTTCAAAGAAAGTTTTTTGTCTGTAGTACCTAATGTTTTAATTAATTTAATCAAAAAATTCGGATACCCGTCACTTGCAAATTTGATATAATCTCCATCACTAAAAACAATCTCCTTCGATAAATCCTCGTAAAGTAATTTAGATAATTCTACAGGAATATCACAATCCCGATATTTTATAGGTATAATCTTTTTCAAAAGCTTTTCGAGAAACATCTTATTAGCCTTATCTAGTTCATATTTTACCCAATTTGAATTAACGGAAGAAGGTGTCAATATAATCATGAAATGCGAACACTTGTCTAGCTCCATATCTAACCGCTCCTTAAGTGAATCACCGATTTCCAATGTATCCTCGTCTAAAAATGTATCTACACCATTTTCCTGTAGATCTCTTTTAAGTGTTCTTACAAACTTTTTATCATTACTGCTGTGCGAAATAAAGACCTTCATGTTAAGTATTTACAATTAAACTTAAATAGACTGCTAGCTTCGTACCGATTACTTGAATAGCTACATTTATTAGAAATACCCACTTGCATTTCAATAATGACACCGCTTCAAAATGCTACCAAATAATAAATCCACACGACAAAAACTACGATCGAAAAACAAAATTGGTATTAGCAAAGGAATGGATAAGGCTTACATCTACAAACCGGAGAGGTTCACTACTAACTATATACGAATATAAGTAAATAATTATAATAAGATATATGAAGAAAATTTTACTTGACTTTAGTCAAAACTGGGGGAAATAACAACATGGTCACTAATCCCAAACCTATTGACCAAATAGTGACAAGAAAGTGTCGACTAAAGGTAAATAAACGCATAAAAAAGACAAGTAATTGCACCACGAAAAGCATCTAACTCGCAGGAAACTGATTTGCAAACGTCAATCTGTCCAGTTCTCTAACTTGTTCTTGTTGGAGTAAAACAACTCAAGTCGATAATTCTCCCTAAAGGGGCGACCATTCCATGTTACAATATCGAATTGCATTTTCTTAAGTATTCTCTTGAATTCGGTGATACAGATTTGATTATTTTCTACTTCCATTTGTGCAGTGTCCGTATTATCAGTATATGGTATTAAGGTGATGTCACCAATCTTACCTTGCTCATCAACAGTAATCAAGTAGCGATCATCGCAATCACATTCAGATAGCATGGTCCAATTGAGCTTACTAATTTGTCTAAATATCTTTCTTATAACGTTGGGACGATTTTCGTCGATCCTCGAGATCCCATTTTTTATATGTACGTAATTGTTAATGGCAACCTGCTCCATCAACAGTCCGTTTTGGAATTTAAAGAGTTCTTCGTTAAAATAAGTTCGGGCAAAAATCCCATCCCATTTGAGCATTTTGCTTTTACCCACAGCTAGGTCATCCGAGAACCAATATGCGAACACCGTCCCATTTTTATAGTTGCGAGGAAACGTTGACTGAAAGAGCCGACCGGCATTGTCAAATCCTTTTAAACCTACTAAAAACAGACTATCATTAACGAGCCGCCAATAAGCTTGATATCCTCTCCATAAATTTACCGACCTGTAAAAATCAGATGCTTCTAAATCTAAGTTGACAAAGAATGTTTGTAGCGTTGAGCTATCTAGGTGGTGTAAAGGCAGAAAGTATATCGAAAAAGTGTCGGTTCCATAAATCAAATAGTCTGGACTTTGAGGACTTGCTTTCATGTCTTGTGAAAGAAACATCCCTAATAAGAAAATCAAAACTAAACGCATATCAAACTATAATGTACAACTTTTATCCCAACCACCAGCTGCACTATGTATTTGGTCACTACTCCCAAACCTACTGACCAAATAGTGACAAGAATCCGTATACTAAAGGCAAAAATAACCACAATAAAGGCAACTAATGCTGTCCTTAATACACGTAGCTCTCAAAAATGTATATCAGCGTTACGTCTGAAGTAACAGAAAAGTTAAGTTTGATCTACCAGAAAGATTTCTTCTTCTTGACCTTCCCCTAATAACCTATTAATCTTAGGCTGGAAAATCCATACTCCAACAAAAAAGAATACAAATAAAATGAGATTTGTAAAATAATCATCAAATACAACCGCCTTATGTTTTTCCAAGGCTGCCAATGTTTTACTAACAAATACTATGGCTTGAATAGCAGCAAAAAATACATAAAAACCAAAGAGAACAAGCAGCACAGTACCAACACTGAAATCATCATTAGTTGATGCTACAAAATCTTTGGGCAGCAACAATGACACCAAACATAATGCGGCAACCAATATTATATTAAAGCGAAACAGGGAAAGATTTTTATTTGAAATCCCCCAATTTCTCAATTTTAATTCGCCATAATATCCGACTGAGTAGAGCCAAGTAGAGAAGGTAACCATGGCGATAGCATTTATTATTTCACCCACAGGTGTCGGAGCCACGAAAGCTCCACAGATGACAATTAAAAGGAAAAGCTGCCAATGCTTAAAGGAAAGTATTTTTTTCATGCGAAGGTCCATTTATCTTGTAATATAGTGTTCAAATATTGCATTCCAAGATTTAGTAATCTACACAAAATTTGCATTGGTCACTAATCCCAAACCTACTGACCAAATAGTGACAAGAATCCTTCGACTAAAGGTAAATAAAGGCATAAAAAGGGCAAGTAATTGCATCACGACAAGCATCTAACTCGCAGAGAATCTGCGTATAATGTGGGCCGTTTATTTTCCAATACAAAACTTACTAAATATATAATCCAGTTGGTCTTCGGTGGTGATGTCACCGCCAGTGATGTCAGAGAGATAACTTAAACAACGACGAATGTCCAAAGACAGGAGGTCGCCGGGAAGGTTGTTGTCTAATCCATTGATGATATCCTGAATGGATGAATGGACAAGGCGAAGGGCTTCGTAATGTCGGGCATTGGTAATTATTGTATCACTACCTGATGAACTACCGGTAACGGACAACGAAAATAAAGTTTCTTTTAATTGTTCTAGCTGATTGTCATTACGCGCAGAGGTAAAAATAATTGGATGCGAAATGGGGTGAATAGGTTCATTAGATGGATAAGATTCATTATGATCAATAGCTTTATTACGTTCAAGAGGTTGATTAATTTCAACAGTTTGATGAGCTGCTGAAATAGATGATTGCACTGCGAGTACATCATCAGACGATGATGTACTTTTGTCTATGTTATTGTTAACGTTAGAGGAATTAAGAGCATTAAATTTTTCCCTCGCATGTTGCTCTCCGATAATATCGATTTTGTTGGCAATTAATAAAACCGGAATATGTTTGACCTGCTGTAAAAACTCCTCCAACTCTTCAACGCTGGTCTGCTGTACATCAAAAACATATAAAACAATTTCAGCCTCCTGAATTTTCTGAAACGTTTTTTGCATGCCCACCTGCTCAATAATATCAGCCGTATGCTCACGAATACCAGCCGTATCTATTAATCTGAATAAAATGCCTTTTATATTTAATACTTCTTCTATTGTATCTCTTGTTGTTCCTGCAATATCACTGACTATCGCCCTGTTTTCATTTAATAAATTATTTAATAAAGTACTTTTTCCAGCATTAGGCTTTCCAACAATAGCTACCCTTACTCCATTTTTTATTACGTTGCCATAGGCAAATGATTCCATTAAGCTATGCGTAATAGCAGAAGCATTTCTTAATAATGCATAAAATTGCGTGCGATCAGCAAACTCTACATCCTCCTGAGAAAAATCAAGTTCTAATTCTATTAATGCAGAAAATTTGATCATCTGCTCACGCAAATCAGCCAGCACTTTAGAAAATCCACCACGCATAGCGTGTAAGGCATTATCACGGGATGCTTTTGTTCCCGATGCAATTAAATCGGCCACAGCTTCTGCCTGCGTTAAATCAATTTTTCCATTGAGATAAGCACGCAAAGTAAATTCACCAGGCCTGGCTAATCGCGCACCTGATAATAGAATAACATCAATGATCTGCTGCTGAATATAAGGCGAACCGTGACAGGATATTTCCACAACATCTTCACCCGTATAGGAACGCGGATTACGAAATAAAGAAATCACTACTTCATCCAGCACATCATTATTATGTTTTAAATAACCAACATGTATGGTATGCGATTGCTGAAGAGTAATATCTTTTGAAGGAAATAATTGATTAGTAATATCAAACGATAAAGGTCCGCTAATACGGATAACACCTATTGCACCCACACCAGGAGGAGTAGCCAGCGCTACAATAGTATCGTCCCACGAATAAACAACAGCCATAACCACAAAAATAGTCAATAGTATCGTGCCTGAACACTATAGTGATTCGGGGAATGTATTTAATAAATGTAGCTCAATGAAACAGATAGGAAATGTTTTCCGAACTTCTCGATGATCATTGAATAAAAATAACAGCTTCTTATATTCAGTAATTTAATAGCAGGGTCAACTACTATAATGAAGAAAATAGTAAGAAATGAATTCTTTCATTTTTAGTGTGATATCACTTTTAGAAGAAATAAATTATGAAAAGAGTTTTAGATAGATAGCTTATCGTAAATAAAAGCGTTTTAGATAACCTATATAAATAAAAACAGGGTGTACCAAAAATCTGATACACCCTGTTTTATAGAAATTAAAATCAATTATTGTGTTTCAAGCCTGAAAACAATAGGCTGTTTTTTGTAGGATTTAACCTGACGTCCGTTTTGAACTGCAGGTGTCCATTTACCACTTCTTTTAATTACTCTCACAGCTTCGTCGCGTAACTCCATAGGACCACTAATCGCTTCTACATCAGTTACAGTTCCTGCTCTGTCAACAATGAACTGAACAACTACGGGACCCTGAATTTCATTATCCTGTGCTTCCTGTGGATACCTTAATGTTTTATTCAGGTAACGAGCCCATGCTCCTGGTCCACCGGGATAAGAAGATTCAATTTCCACCTTAGTAAAAGTCTGGTCGTAATCAGTTTCATCACGTTTAGGCGCTTCCACTACTCCCTTACCATCATCTACCGGTGGAGCAACGATACCTTCATCCTTAACACCTTCCTGGTTAAATACGTCAATTTTAGTCTCTTCCAGCTTTTCCACTTCAGGAGGTCTTTCGTCTTCCTTTACCTCTTCATCTTTAACGATAACAGGAGGAGTGAATTTTGCTACTTCCACTTTTGGTGGTGGCGGCGGTGCAGGAGGAGGTGGAGGTGGTGGCTCTTCCTCTTTTTGCTGTTTGATTTCTTCGAGCTGTACTTCCTGTACTACGATGGCTTTTGCATCATCTGAAGGTTTTAGATTGTTGGCGACCAGATAACCTACCAGCAATAAAACAAACAGACCTACCATCGAAGCCAGCGCGAGAAAAAGTCTTTTTGTGTAACTTTTTCTAAGCTCATAGGCACCGTATTCCTTATTCCTCCCCTCAAATACTATGTCGAGAATATCGGCGGATAATATTTTATTAGCTTCCATGTTTAGAAATTTTTAATTAATTAACCATTACTGCTGAGCAGGTGTGGCTCCGCCACCTTCAGTTTTTGCAATCAGTTCTTTTTCGACATCAAAAAGATCAAGCATTGCATAACGCTTCACTTCATTAATGGTCATTTCATCCAGCAGATCAACAGTATTTCTGTACGTTGCTTCTGAAGATGGTTTTATGAGCACCATAAAATCATCAGGATTAGTGCTGCGTTTTTTATCAATAATTATCTGACGAACTTCTTTGTAGTTGGAGGTCTGAAAATTAGAACCATCCGGCTGCAAAGTGCCTTCATAATAATATATCACATTGTTTTTCCCCAGTAGAATACTCAGGGCTGCTGATTCCTTAATCTTATTCTGTTCCTCAGGTTTTTCTGTATCCTTCGGAAGGAACAACCTCATGGCCGTTGGCTGGCTCATGGTTGTTGTGAATATGAAGAAAGTAATAAGCAGGAATCCCAGATCCACCATTGGGGTTAGATCTACGCGAGTAGACAGTTTTTTGCCCTTCTTGACACCAGGCCCTTTCTTATGTCCACCCCCACCCGAGGTATCTATCTCTGCCATATTAAATAGCTTTTAAGTTGTTAAATAATTAAACTTATGCGGGTGATTTACCGGCACCTGTTGTCTTATGTAAATCAGTTCCTTCCGGAACACCTTCCTGGTCAGTAATGAGCTGAAATTTTAATTGTTCATTCTTTTTAAATGCATCAACCACACCTTTGAAGGACGGATATTTAGACTCACCATCTCCTTTTACCATAAGGTTCATTTTAGTCCCCTGAAAAGCAGAGGTGGCTGCACGCACCCAGACAGTCAGTTCATTATTGATACTATCCCCGATAGGGATGCCAGACATACTTACGCCTTTGGCCTGTTCACTGTTTAGCTGCAAATATGATTTTAACTGATTAAAAGAAACGCCTACATATGAACCGGCATAAGTAAAACGCTTTTTCTCTTCAGGACTTAATCCCAAATTTCTCGCCTGGTCAACTGATTCGATGATAGCTTCTTTTTCTTCCTGCGCGTCGTCAGAAACAGAGAAATAAACCTTTCCTTCTTTATCTATGGTAATCAACACAACATCCTTTTGTTCCGCCACTTTGGTAGATACAGAAGACGGTGTTGTTACAGCCAATGCTTCATCTGGTTTAAACTTTGTTGTGAGAATAAAAAACGACAAGAGAAGGAATGCCACATCACACATAGCGGTCATATCCACATTGGTACTCTTTCGAGGCAACTTTGCTCTTCCCATGATTAGATTATTTGTTGATGTTAAGATTACTTTTTAACAGGATTCCATAAATAAAATATGGATTTTTTTTCCGGCTCATAATAAAGCCGGACGATTCGCTTATTTATACAAACTGGCGAAGCTCTGTGTTAAAGTAAATCCAGACTCATCAATACCATAAGTGATAGAATCTATTCTGGTAGTAAACATATTATAGAATATGATCGCCAAAGCAGAAGTACCGATACCTAAAGCGGTATTATACAACGCTTCAGAGATACCACGGGAAAGTTCTGCAGCAGCATTACCACCACCTTCAGCTCCAAGGGCAGAGAATGAAGTAATCATTCCTAATACTGTACCGAAAAGACCAATAAGGGTAGCTACAGATGCAAGAGTGGAAAGAAATACTAGGTTCTTTTCCAGCATAGGTAATTCCAAAGCTGTAGCTTCCTCAATTTCTTTTTGAATATTTAATACCTTCTGATCTGTATCTAATTCTGTTGTGGTAATCATTTCTTTGTATTTGCGAAGACCGGCTTTCATAACATTGCCTACACTTCCCCTTTGTTTGTCGCATTCAGCAATGGCCTGATCAACATTTTTATTCGCAAGATGATATTGAACACGACGAATGAATTCGGCTACATTTCCAGAACCTGTCGCTTTGCTAATTGTTAAAAAACGTTCTATTGCAAATACAATAACAATTAACAAGTTGGAAATCAAAACAGGTACCACAATACCACCTTCATACATTTTTATCAACCCACCCTTCGGTCCTAAGTGATGAGGCCAGAAGCCACCGGCTGGATCCGGGTTTTCAAAATTTGCCGGATTACCTAAAATAAATCTCCAGATTACATAGCCCCCTATTACGCAAGCTATTGGAGCTATCCATGAAACAGCATTACTCTTTTTGACAGGTTGAACAGATGTGCTACTCTTTGAAACAACTGATGCAGTTGGTCTTGTCTCAGCCATGATTTGTTTGTTTTTAGTATAAGAGATAAAAATTAAAAGCTTCTTCTAAGGGCACACAATATAAACAATTATCAAATGTGCAACGCTAAAAGTACATGGTTTTCCAATTTCATTATCTTCGTCCGCCATTAATATTATATTAATAAAGAGATTAGAAATTTTACCAATGAACCATACATATTTATTGCCGCTAATATGTGTATTATGTTTTACCATATTTGAAGCACAGGGTCAAAAGAAAAAAAATATTCCTGCACCCAGGGATACTTCTAAAACCGTTCAATTAACAGCTCCGGCTCCTCCAAAAACGGGACCAAAGCCCTACAAAGAAATCATTAATAATAATAAAGCACTTACGAAAAAGGGATTTTTTTATGTTCATAAGGTGGATCAACGATGGTTTTTTGAGATTAATGATTCTTTATTAAATCGTGATATTCTTATAGTTAATCGCATTTCCAAAGCACCTATTAATACGCGCGCCGGATTTTTAGGATTTGCTGGCGATGAAATCAATCAAAATGTTATCAGGTTTGAGAAAGGCCCCAATCATAAGTTTTTTCTCCGTAATATATCCTATACAGTATATGCCAGGGATACTGCCGGCGATATGTATAAATCGGTGATGAATTCAAATATTCAACCCATATCGGCAGCTTTCGACATCAAAGCTTATTCAGAAGATAGTACCGCATCTGTAATAGATGTAACAGACATATTAGCTGCCGATACCGAGATTTTCTTTTTTGCCCCTTCGTCCAAAGCAGCCCTTAAATTAGGAGGTCTGCAAAACGACAAATCATATATAGATGATATCAGGAGCTATCCGATGAATGTTGAAATCCGAACTGTAAAAACCTATGGCCGTAATACTGGTCAACCACCTGTTGCAGGAATGATGCCAGCCCCTTCTTCCGGAGGAGGACTGTCTACTTTCGAATTAAACAGTTCAATGATATTATTACCCGCCAACCCTATGAAGCCGCGATATTATGATCAGCGTGTTCCCTATTTTACCACTTCCTTCACTGATTTTGACGCTGACCCTCAGGGTGTAAAAGATGTTAGCCTGATTACCCGCTGGCGACTTGAACCCAAGCCAGAGGATATGGAAAAATATTCCCGTGGTGAACGGGTAGAACCGTCTAAACCAATTGTTTTTTATATTGATCCTGCTACTCCTAAAAAATGGGTTCCATACCTTATACAGGGTGTGAACGACTGGCAAGCGGTATTCGAAAAAGTTGGATTTAAAAATGCAATACTGGCTAAAGAAGCTCCCACTTATGAAGAAGACTCAACATGGAGCCTGGAAGATGCCCGTTATAGCGCTATAGTGTATAAACCTTCAGATATTCCTAATGCCAGTGGCCCCCATATCCATGACCCACGAACCGGTGAAATTCTGGAATCTCATATCAACTGGTATCATAATATTATGCAATTAGTGTATTCATGGTATATGATCCAGGCAGGCGCCATTGATACAGGAGCCCGGAAACCTCATTTCAGTGATGAGCTAATGGGACAACTCATTCGATTTGTATCCTCACATGAAGTAGGTCATACACTCGGACTGCCACATAATATGGGTTCATCAAGCGCCACTCCGGTGGAAAAATTAAGAGACAAAAAATGGGTAGAAGCTAACGGACACAGTGCTTCTATTATGGATTATGCACGTTTTAATTATGTAGCTCAGCCTGAAGATAATATATCAAGAAAAGGAATTTTTCCACGTATCGGTGATTATGATTATTGGGCTATTGAGTATGGCTATAAAATATTCCCCGGAAAATCTGAAAAAGAAGAAAAAGAATTATTGAATAAATGGATAAAAACTAAAGCAGATAATCCCCGTTTACGTTTTATTCAAAGCAATGGAATGGATCCGCGTGCACAAACAGAAGACCTTGGCGATAATGCGATGAAAGCCGGTGCATATGGCATAAAAAATCTGAAGAGAATTGTTCCACAATTAAATGAGTGGACAAAAACAGCAGGTGAAGATTATAAAAAACTGGATAAGATATATAACGAAGTAATCGCTCAGTTTACGAGATACATGAATCATGCTGCTATGAATGTCGGTGGTATTTATACAGATGCAAAAACTACTGATCAAAAAGGCACTGTATACACCATCACACCTAAGTCTATACAAAAAGAAGCTGTAAGGTTTTTACATACCCAGTTATTTCAAACACCTGATTGGTTACTGGATAAAAATATTCTCGATTTAATTACAGCACCTACAACTGATCGTATTACAGGATTACAGGATAATGTATTAGCAAGCTTATTAACGACACAACGTTTGCAAAGAATAATATCATCCGCTAACCGCGATAAAAATGCTTATAAAATAGATGAGTTTATCAGCGATCTTAAAAAAGGAATATGGTCCGAGCTCACATCAAAAAAAACAATAGATAATTACAGAAGAAATCTGCAAAAATCTTTTATTGACCGAATGATTGCACTATCTAAAGGATCCACTCAAAGTTCAACCGGGGGCATTATGCTTATGATTTCTTTAGGACCAGTGCAGGATACAAAAAAATCCGATATCGTATCTGTAGCCAAAGCCACTCTACGATCATTAAGACAGGAAATCAATTCAGCATTACCCGGATTTGCTGATAATATGAGTCGGTATCATTTAATTGATTTGAGAGAAAGAATTGATGAAGCATTTGATAAAAAATAAATAAGTATTAAAAGTCTTAATCATTCATTTGCAATACGGATCATTAATTAAAAATTGGATCTTTTATTAACTTATCGGGGCTGTATATTTAATACACTTACTGACCAACAACTGGTAATTCCATTCAGATCCGGAAATCTAATATAAGGGCTCTATGAACCGTGATAATTTCACATACATATCATGAATAATATTATTCTTATTTACAGAATGATATTATTCGTGTAATAGAAAAAAGTATAGCTTGTTGGAATGATAATAATTACTCGTAACGCAGCGCTTCTATAGGATTTAATCTTGAAGCTTTAAAAGCGGGATAAAGGCCTGCCAGCAATCCAACAATTGAGCAAATAATAATTCCGAGAAAAACCCAGTTCCATGGAATTACAAATCCTGTATTTAATAATAAGGTAATTATATTACCAAGAACAACTCCTAAAAAAACACCAAAGAGCGCACCAAACAGACTGATGATGATTGCTTCCAGTAAAAACTGAATACGCACATTAGCCTGTTTCCCTCCTATTGCTTTAATTAATCCGATTTCTTTTGTGCGTTCGGTAACTGCAACAAGCATGATATTCATCAATCCGATAGCGGCACCGGTAAGTGTAATAAATCCAATAATAATAGCTGCGCCTGTTAAATATGACAACTGATTCAATAACATTTCTACAAAACTGTCACTTTTATCAATAATAAAATTATCCGTTTCTGTAGTATTTAATTTTCTGATTGATCTGAATAATCCGGTTGCCTCGCCTATAGCAGGCTCCATGTATTTTATATCGTTAACTTTTATCTGTATGTTAAAAGAGGCATTGGGATTTGCATTAAAAAAACGTTGTGCATTTTTATAAGAAACAATTACAGTATTATCCCAGCTAAAACCTAATGAGGATCCTTTTTCGGTAAGTGTTCCAATAATTCGATATGGAATATTATTCACCTTAATGATCTTATCAAGTGGTTCTTCAGGATTATTATTAAAAAACTTTTTGACAATCTCACTACCTACCAGGCATACATTTCTACCGCTGGAAATATCAAGATCATTTAATGGTCTGCCATTCGCTAATTTAAAGCCGTTGAGTTCTATAAAGTTTTCATCACTTCCATATACTCTGGTTGTAGGATTTGACTTTTTACTTTGATAAGAAACTACAGCATCGCGTGAACCGAATAAATTTATACAGACCGCCGCAGGAAAATTAAAGTTCTTTTTGAATTGTTCTGCCTGCTCTCGCGTAACACGTTTTCCAATATTTGATCTTTTTTCTTTCCGCTGACCTTTTTTCTGTTTGGTAACCTGTCCTGAATTTGTCTCAAAACGAAACTGAGGTTCTTTAAATCTAATACTAAAACCATTTGCACCCATCGAAGAGAAACTCTCCATGAATTTTTGTTGCATAGCAGTAATAGCAGTGCTGATACCTACCAATGCCATAATACCAAAAGCAATAATGGCTACCGTCAGTATTGTTCGCAGACGATTCGCTTTTACTGTTTGATAAGCCAACAGGATATTATCCTTGAAATTCATTAATGCAAATTAAGCAAAAGAATGCTCCGTATCTTACTTATCCCTAATACTTGCAACCCTTTGATTATGTGTTCTAATAACTCGCGATCGGGCATTTTTAAATAATACCATACCGTTTTTGATGAACAGTAGCTCGTTACTCATTAAAAGAAATGAGTCTTATATAAAACAATTTGAGGTAGCCAGGAAAATCATACGTTATTCTTGTTCAGAAAGAAGAAGATTTTATATACATATCGTATCGCAGATAATCTTTGAAAAAACAGGTCACCTGAGGATTGAATTGAAAACGCCCACCCATTAACCAGCACTTTAGTTAAATATTAGCGTGTAATTATTTATAAAATAATTAGTTAAGAAAAGCTGTTATTTTTCTTGCCGGCAACCATTCTTATTTATCGTAATAGTATGTCCATCATAACAAATCTGTCAGTACATATTTATTTAACATACAGTCTTAACTGTAAAGAAAATAAACGACTCGTTACACAGGAAATAAGCCAATGCCAAAAAGATTACAGAAAAGCAGTCCGTTAAAAGAAATAATACATTTTATCAATCAGCCAGTGAGGAAACAGTCCCAATAAAACAATACCTACAGCAGCAGCGATAAGCAAAATATTAAAACCAGCAGTGGTAGAGATTTCCTGTTTTTCGCCCTCCTTAAAATACATAGCCTGAATAACCCTGAAGTAATAGTATACACTAATTGCCGCACATAAAATACCTACAATTACCAGCCAGAAGAGTTTACCGTTACTCATCGCAGCCGTCAGCATGTAAAACTTACCCATAAATCCGGCAGTAGCTGGAATACCAGCCAGTGAAAGCATAAAAACTGTAACAACAGCAGCAAGCACCGGATAGTGTTTTGCCAAACCATTAAACCCTTCAAAGGTGTAATCTTTCATTCTCACCAACACCGCAAAAACACCAATTGTAGCAAGGCAATATGCAGCTGCATAGTAAATAAGTCCCTCCATTGCTATGCCATTTAAGGCCACTATTGCAAACATCATGAATCCGGCCTGTGCAATACTGGAATAGGCCAGCATTCTTTTTACACTCTGCTGGAATAATGCAGTGATATTACCTATGATTAAAGTTGCAGCAGTAATAATAGAAACGATTACCTGCCACTGACCATGACTTTCAGCAAAACCGTGTTTAAACAATCTTATAAAAGCAAAAAAAGCAGCAGCTTTTACTATGGTAGCCATAAAGGAAGTGAATACGGTGGGCGCTCCGTCGTACACATCAGGGGTCCAGAAATGAAAAGGTGCAGCAGAAACTTTAAACGCCATAGAAAACATAAGCAATAACAATCCTGCTGTATATAAATTTGAGGAAATATCTTCTTTATTCAATTCTCCGATAATATCCAGATTAAAACTTCCTTTAGCTCCATATACAAGTGCAATTCCCATCAACATTAATCCTGTTGAAAATGCTCCCATTAAAAAATATTTCAGGGATGCTTCATTACTTTTAAGATTGCGTTTATCACTACCCGTAAGAATGTATAACGGTATAGAAATTATTTCTATACCCAGAAACAGTAACAACAGTGTGTTAAATGAAGAAGCAATACCTACTCCGGCAAGAATGAAAAAGAGCAGTGCGTAATAATCAGCTACGTCAGTACCTACTTTTTCAATATCTCTTCCTGATAATAAAAAATACAAGAGTGTGGCAACAAACATTACTGCCATAAAAAGAAGGGAGAAATTATCTGTCACCAGCAT
>CAZQIQ010000054.1:15509-23772 GCA_964593835.1 uncultured Chitinophagaceae bacterium | reverse complement strand
CAACTACAGCCGATAATATTGCCAGAAAAGAACTGGCTACAGAACTAGTATTACTTGATATTAAAGAAGGTGTTGCCGAAGGAAAAGCTCAGGACATGATGCAAACCGCGGCTTTATTAGGTTTTGATACCAAAATAACCGGATCAACGAATGATTATGCGAAAACTGCCGGCAGTAGTGTGGTGGTAATTACTTCAGGTCTGCCGCGTAAACCCGGAATGACCCGTGAAGAATTAATAGGAGTAAATGCAGGTATCGTTAGAGGGGTAGCAGAAAATATTCTTAAATATTCTCCAGACGCTATTTTGCTTGTTGTAAGTAATCCTATGGATACTATGACATATCTCGCTCTTCAGGCAACAGGATTACCTAAGAATAGAATTATTGGTATGGGTGGTGCATTAGATAGTTCCAGATTTAAGTACCAGCTTAGCCAGCACCTCGGTGCTAGTCCGGCTGATTTAAATGCACTGGTTATAGGAGGACATGGTGACACTACTATGATACCTCTTATTAGGTTTGCTACCTGGAATAGTGTGCCGGTAACTAAGTTCTTGAGCGCTGGGCAACAGGATCAGATTATAAAAGATACTATGGTGGGGGGAGCTACATTGACTAAACTTATCGGTACTTCTGCATGGTATGCTCCTGGTGCTGCAAGTGCAGCTATGGTAGAAGCTATTATACGTGATGAGAAAAAACTATTTAGCGCCTGTGTAAAGCTTGAGGGAGAATACGGACAAAAAGATATTTGTTTGGGTGTGCCCGTAATTATTGGAAAGAATGGTTGGGAAAAAATTCTTGATTTTAATCTTAGCGCAGAAGAACAGGAATTGTTTAATAAGAGCGCAGATGCAGTGAGAAGTATGAATGATGTATTAAGTACATTACCTGCCTAATAAGCGATTAACTTTTCTTACTATATCATTAATGTCCATTTGGTTCATGCATTTAAAATGACCTAATGGACATTTTTTATTGCCATATTTACTACATGGCTGACAACGGAGTTTAGGCTGTCGAATGATATTTTCATGCAGTGTAATATTGTTATTATATATAGGCTCAACGTCAAGCAAGGGTGAGGTACTGCCCCAGATAGCCAGGATAGGTTTATTGTAGGCTGCAGCAATATATTGCAAACCCGTATCATGAGAAATAACCAGCTTGGAACGTTTTACAATATCTGCAGATTCATGTAAACTAAATTTTCCGCAAGCATTATAAATTTTTCCAGAATCGTCTGACGAAGCAACTTGTTGACCAATTTCATTATCTTCTTTGCCTCCAACAAGAATAATAGGGTGGTCAATATTTGAACATAATTCAATCAATTTATGTACTGGTAGTTTTTTAGTTGGATAAGAAGCTCCAATCACCAACGCAATATATCCTGAGTGATGAGAGGCCGGAATATCTGATTCTGTAATTTTTCCGTCCTTAGCAATAAAATAATCAAGACCCTCATTGTCGTATTGTACTCCAAACGCTGCAACGGTATCCATACTCCGCAAGCTGATATGTCGCCGTGGCATAATGTTTACACGCAACTTAGTAAGCAGAAGTTTTTCAAGGGAAAGTTTATCAATAGTGTATGATTGTACTTTTAAAACACGTTTAATTTTATTCGAGCGAAAATTGTTATGAAGATCAATGATATAATCAAAGTTTTCTTTTTTCAACGTGTGCAGTAGCTCTCCTATGTTATTGTCATAATAATGAAACTTATCGATATAAGGGTTAGCTTCTGTAACTGTTTTAAAGGAGGATTTAGTTAAGAAATGAACTTCGGCGGTAATTACTTGTTTTTTCAGGCACCTGATTACAGGAGACGCTAAAACGATATCTCCTATAGAAGAAAAACGGATCACCAGGAATTTCATCCTTCTGTTTTTTGTTTTTTGAATAACCCGATTGAACACCAAACAGTTTCCTGATGTGCAATTATTTTACGTGAAAGTCTCATTTCTCAACATAATTTAAGTCTTTATGAAAAGTTTCTTTTGTAAAATAAGCTGCTACTAATGTAATTGACATAGCTATTATTCCGGTTGCAATTCCAGCCTGAATAATATTCCAGGTGAGTTTGTCCTGAAGGATATCTTTAAATAAGATATTTAATAAAGGAAGCGCTCCTCTCACCATATTAGGAATTGTGGTAGCCGCCGTGGCACGAAGGTTTGTTCCGAATTGTTCTGCTCCAATGGTAACAAATATGGCCCAGAAACCAGTGCTAAAACCCAGGGCTGCACAAATAATATACATGGAAGTATCATTATTATTCAACGGACTGAAAAATAAAATCCCTGATACTATGGTCAGCCCGTAAAAAACGTACAAAGCTTTTTTTCTGCTTTTAAAATACTGACTGACAAAACCAATAACAATATCACCTACAGCTATCGCTGCATATGCATACATGATTGATCTTCCGCTATCAATGGCATTCTCTCCATACAATGCATTAGCAAAACGATTACTGTAATTAACAAGTATTCCGATTACAAACCAAGTGGGTAATCCAATAAGAATAGCCAGAATATATTTCTTGAATCTTTCAGTATTTGTAAAGAACATCAGGAAGTTTCCGCGAACAATATTTCCTTTTGTTTTTACTTCTTTAAACATTCCACTTTCTGCTACACTTATTCTTAACACTAATAAAACGATACCAAGTGCTCCCCCAATTTTATAACAAAGTCTCCAGTCTTCTCCTGTTAATTGAAATGTGAAATAGGCGAATACAGCTCCGAACAAACCTATGCCTGCGACCAATGAAGTGCCAATACCTCGTTTGTTTTTGGGTAACAGTTCACTTACAAGAGTAATGCCTGCACCAAGTTCGCCTGCAAGTCCAAGTCCTGCAACAAAACGAGCCCAGGCATATTGATCGATATTTGTGACGAATCCAGTAAGAAAATTTGCTACGGAATACAAAAGAATTGAGCCAAAAAGTACGCTAAGACGTCCTCGCTTATCCCCCATAACACCCCATATTATACCACCTAACAATAGTCCTATCATCTGCCAGTTGATGATTTTTGTGCTGGCAGCAATCATATGGGCGTCTTCAATTTGTAATGATCGCAGACTAGGTTCTCTAACGATAGTAAAAAGCAGTAAATCGTAGATATCTACAAAATATCCCAGTGCAGCTACCACAACAGGTACAGAAAGTATTCCGTACTTTTTTTGATTCATTATTCTGATGAATTAAGGGGTTCTGCAGGGTCTTTCTTTTTACTAAACAAAATCTTGTAAAGAACAGGGGCGGTTGTCACCAATACTATAATCAATACTATAATCTCAAGATGCTCTTTTAGATCATAATTGAAAGTGTCGAGGAAAAATTTTTGCAGGTAATGACCTCCTGCAAGCATAGAAGTCGTCCAGGCAATACAACCTGTTACATTATAAAATCCGAATTTTTTTCTGTCCATATTAACAATACCTGCTATTATAGGCGCAAAAGTTCGGATAACGGGTAAGAAACGCGCAAATACTATCGCTCCACCACCGTGCTGATCATAAAACTCTTTGGCCTGGTGCAGGTAACGTTGCTTGAACAGCAACCTGTCTTTCCATGTATACATGGCAGGTCCAATACGGCGCCCAAACCAGTAACCAACAGTATTTCCTAAAATCCCTGCAACAGATGTTAATGCAATCACCAATAAAAGATTGAAAAAGTCACTGCCTGTGTCGTAAAATGTAGCAGCTAATTGTGTACTGAAGATTCCGGAAACAAACAGCAGAGAGTCACCAGGTAAAAAGAATCCGGCAAACAACCCTGTTTCAGCAAAAATTATAAATAAAACCAGCCAAAGTCCGCCATTATCGATATAAAATTGCGGTTGTAATAATTGAGACCAGGTAAATGCATCTAATAAAAACATAATAAGTTTAATTTTCAAGCGCGTTTTCCCATTTACTAACAACTGCAGTAGCTACGCTATTTCCTACTACATTTGTTGCACTTCTTCCCATATCAAGCAGAGGGTCAATACCTAATAACAGAGCGAGCCCTGCTTCGGGTATATTAAATGTGTTCAAAGTACCCGCTATTACTACCAGCGATGCTCTCGGAACGCCTGCTATGCCTTTGCTGGTAAGCATCAAAACCAGTAACATACTGATTTGAGTGCTCAAAGAAAGGTCAATATTATAAGACTGTGCAATGAACAGCGATGCAAATGTCATATACATCATGCTCCCGTCCAAATTAAACGAATATCCTAACGGCAAAACAAAACTTACTATTTTATTTTTACAGCCGAATTTTTCAAGTTCTTCCATGGTTTTAGGAAAGGCGGCTTCACTGCTGGAGGTGGTAAAAGCCAATAAAACAGGCTCTTTGATTCTGCTAACGAGTTCAAATATTCGCTTTTTTATAAAAATGGAACCCGCTGCAATGAGTAATAACCATAAAATCAACAATCCTAAATAAAATTCTGAGATAAATATAGAATAGGTTTTAAGAATACCTAACCCCTGTTTGGCAATTACAGCCGTCATGGCACCAAATACGGCCAGTGGGGCAAAATTCATAACATATGCAGTTACCTTAAGAATAATATGTGCTATAGCATCAAAAGCTTTAACAACAATTAATCCTGCTTCTCCGATTGCGGCTGTGGCCACGCCAAAGAATAAGGAAAATACAACGATTTGTAATATTTCATTCTTTGCCATGGCGTCAATTACACTGGTAGGAAAAACATGATATAAAAACTCTCTTAAACTAAGAGCGGTTTTAGTTACACCACTGTCTGCATTAACGTCAGGTAGTGGGAGGTTCATGGATAATCCTGGCTTAAAAATATTAACGAGTAGAAGTCCAAGTATCAGACTTAAAAACGAAGCGCTCAGGAACCATAAAAGCGTTTTACCACCGATGCGTCCAACAGATTTAATATTTCCTAATTTGGCAACTCCGACGACAAGAGTGAAAAAAACGAGTGGTGCAACGATCATTTTTATAAGCCTTAGAAAAATATCTGCAGGTAATGAAAAATAATCAGCGTACACAGGGATTTCTTCCTGTGTAACATTTTTGTTTAATATGAAACCAACAATGGTTCCCGCCACTAAGGCGATAATGATGTAAAATGTTAGTTTGTTTCCTTTTTTCATTCAGAAGTTGATGATAATTCTGCAAGATAATATATATCTTACCGCCTCGTTTTTTTATTTGCTTACATCGTTTAAACCTATATTATCATTTTAGCTTATGAGTTTATTTGCAAAGAAACCACTTAATGTTCTCATCGCTGAGGCTTCTGAAAGTGAGAAAGGATTAAAAAAAACACTTGGACCTTGGGCATTAATTGCATTGGGAATCGGCGCCATTATTGGTGCCGGACTTTTTTCTATTACAGGAGGAGCTGCCGCCAATAATGCAGGTCCTGCTATTACTCTTTCGTTTATGGTAGCAGCCTTGGGCTGTGCTTTCGCGGGACTTTGTTATGCAGAGTTCGCCTCTATGATTCCTGTAGCGGGAAGTGCTTATACTTATTCATATGCTACAATGGGTGAATTTATTGCATGGATAATAGGTTGGGATCTGGTACTTGAATATGCGGTAGGTGCTGCTACAGTAGGCATTAGCTGGAGTCGCTACCTGGTCAAATTTCTTGAAGGATTTGATATTCATTTACCTACTTCTCTTACTGCAGGACCATGGGATGGAGGAGTTATTAATCTTCCTGCAGTTTTTATTATAGTATTGATGAGTTTATTGCTAATCAGGGGGACAGGAGAAAGTGCTAAAGTGAACAATGTTATAGTTGCACTGAAAGTTTCAGTAGTACTGATTTTTATCTTCCTGGGATGGCAGTATATTAATAATGATAATTATGTTCCTTATATTCCTGATAATACAGGTACTTTCGGAGAGTATGGGTTCAGTGGAATTATCAGGGCCGCAGCTATTGTATTCTTTGCCTATATAGGCTTTGATGCAGTTTCCACAGCAGCTCAGGAGGCAAAAAATCCTAAAAGAGATATGCCATGGGGAATTCTTGGATCGCTGGTTATCTGCACCATCCTGTATATTCTGTTTGCACATGTTATGACAGGTGTCACCAGCTTCAGATCTTTCGCTGGTCAGGATGGGATTGCACCGGTAGCAGTTGCGATCGAACATATGGGCACGACTGATTCCAGCGGTGCTTTGCATCCTGATTATCCATGGCTTAACCGCGCCATTGTTGTTTCGATCCTTGCAGGATATGCTTCTGTAATTCTTGTAATGTTATTAGGACAATCAAGAGTTTTCTTTTCTATGAGTAAGGATGGTTTGCTTCCGTCTGTATTTCATAGTGTACATCCCAAATACAGAACACCAGCAAAGTCTAATCTTGTATTCATGATATTGGTAAGTACGTTTGCTGCTTTCATTCCAGCAAGAGTAGTAGGAGAGATGACCAGCATAGGAACTTTATTTGCTTTTATTCTTGTTTGCCTGGGTGTGTGGGTGTTAAGAGTTAAACAACCAGATGCTCCTCGCGCATTTAAAACACCATTAGTGCCTTTAATTCCTATCCTGGGTATAATTACCTGTCTTTTTATGATGGTATTTCTTCCACTTGATACATGGATCAGATTGATATTATGGATGGTGCTTGGTTTTGACTTATATCTTGTATACGGTATTAAACATAGTAAGTTGTCAGATCATACGTCATCAACACATGCACAATCATATAGAATAGTTTCTCTATGTGGAATTGCTTTGATCGCAGCACTCATTATCGTATCAATCATTCATCATCAGATGGATCCTACAGATACAGTATTGTTTTATTTCTCAATCATTTTTTCAATTTTACATATTGTTTTTTATTTGCAGCGATTTTTAAAAAACAGATCTATTTCCAAATTGTAATTCTTATGGGTAGAATATTTGAGGTCAGAAAGGCCACCATGTTTGCCAGGTGGGATAAGATGGCGAAACAGTTTTCGCGCATCGGTAAAGATATCGTTATAGCTGTTAAAGCCGGTGGCCCTGATCCGGATGCCAACTCTGCATTGAGAAGGTGTATTCAGAATGCCAGAAGTGTGAATATGCCCAAGGACCGTATTGAAGCAGCGATCAAAAGAGCCAATGGTAAAGAAATGGCTAATTATGAAGAGGTGCTTTATGAAGGATATGGTCCTCATGGTGTGGCTATACTGATAGAAACTGCAACCGATAACCCAACAAGAACTGTTGCGAATGTTCGCTCACATTTTAATAAAGGAAATGGAGCTTTAGGAACCAGTGGGAGTGTAAGTTTTCAATTTAAAAAAATGGGAGTATTTAAGTTAAAGCCCGAAGGGATTAATCCTGAAGAACTGGAACTTGAACTCATTGACAATGGTCTGGAAGAAATGGGAGATGGAACAGGAGAGAATGGAGAAACCGTTTTGGTCTTACGTACTGGGTTTAGTGATTTTGGAAATATGCAGAAAGCTCTTGAAGAGAAAAATCTGACTTCTATAAGTGCAGAGGTAGAATGGATACCTTCTACTACAGTGGACCTTCCTGAGGAGCATGCTCAGGAAGTGCTCAAATTGGTTGATAAATTAGAGCAGGATGAAGATGTCCAAAAAGTATTCCACAACTTGCAATAAGAAAAGATAATTCACGTGATCTATTCACGCATCATTTCCATAATGACAGAGATGATTTCTTCGCAATTAGGTTTGCTAAAATAATCACCATCGCTACCGTAACTTGGACGATGCGCCTTACCAGTAATGGTTCTGGGTGCAACGTCCAGGTGGCGATACCCCCCCTGCTGCTCCATAACGATATTAAACATATATGCTGCAGCTCCACCAGGAACATCCTCATCTATAAATACAATCTTATTCGTCTTTTTTAAAGAAGACAGGATGGTTTGTGGTCTGTCAAAAGGAAGTAAAGTTTGCACATCAATAATCTCACAGCTAATACCATATTTCTCAAGAATGATTGTAGCTTCTTCGATAATCCTGAGAGTAGAACCATAAGATACAATGGTTACATCATTTCCTTCTTTTAATATTTCCGGTTCTCCCAATGCAACTGTATAGCCAAGGATATTTTCAGGAAATTTTTCTTTTAATCTATAGCCGTTTAAAGCTTCTACAATTATTGCAGGGTCATTGCCACTCAGTAAAGTATTGTACATTCCGGCTGCCTGAACCATGTTTCTGGGTACACAAATGTGGAAACCCCGAAGTGAATGTAACATCAATCCCATCGGGGAGCCGCTATGCCATATTCCTTCAAGACGAT
>CAZQIQ010000054.1:0-15499 GCA_964593835.1 uncultured Chitinophagaceae bacterium | reverse complement strand
TCTTGAGCGAATAATAAAAGGGCAGCTTTGTTTACCTCTTGTGCGCCAATGCATGCAGGCTGCGTCATCACTCAGTGTTTGTAATCCATATAAAATATAGTCCAAATACTGAATTTCAGCTATAGGTTTAAGCCCTCTCATAGAGAGTCCGATAGCCTGACCTACAATGGTTATCTCCCTTATTCCTGTATCAAATATTCTATTATTTCCATGCTTTGCCTGCAAACCTGCAAAACCCTGATTGACGTCCCCGATTTTACCTACGTCCTCACCAAAAGCAACAACAAGGGGATTGGTAGTGAATAATTCGTCGAAATACTTATTCAGTATTTCGTATCCGTTATAGGAAGGCGATTCGGAAGTGTACTGTAACGGTGTTGTATTAATCAACAAAGGACTTTTAGGAGATTCATCATAAAGATGAGAACCATAAGTAGAATAGCCCTCGGTTTTTAATTCCTGATAATAATTTCTGAGTTCTTCGGTTTGCAATGAGTCACCCGTCACCAGTATTGCAGTATGCAATGATTTCAGAATATCTCTTATATGGGCTTCACGATTACTTTTTAATTCTTTTTTTGCAATAGTAATCTCACCATTTATATCAAGATTATTGTTAATTAGTTCATCAATAATGGCAATAGCTTTTTTTATTTTAACCTGCAGCGCTTCATTATATTTATTCCAGGCTAATTGTCTGCTGTTTTTAATAAAATCTTTTGCCCTTAATTCTATTTCATTTAATTCTTCCTCCGTAGCTAAAGCATTGGCAAGAATCCATTCTCTGAATTTTTTATTAGCATCCCACTCTCTTTCCCATTCCAGGCGTTCCTGACTTTTATAACGTTCGTGGCTTCCAGAAGTTGAATGTCCCTGGGGTTGGGTCACTTCTTCAACATGAAACAAGACTGGTATATGGGTTTCACGTGTATTTTGAATGGCTTCCTCAAATACTTCGCACATTCCTGCATAATCCCAGGCTTTAACTCTATAGATGTTAATACCATTTGTATGATCCTTCTTCAGAAATCCTTTTAATGCTTCTGAAATAGAACCTTTTGTTGTTTGTATCTCTTTAGGAACAGAAATTCCATAACCGTCATCCCAAACAAATATTGCTAGCGGTACTTGCTTAACACCTGCAGCGTTAACAACTTCCCAAAAGTGCCCTTCTGAAGTAGAAGCATCTCCAATAGTTGCAAAACAAACTTCATTTCCATTTTTACTCAAATGATCAAACTCGGCCAATTCCTTATTATCCCTAAATAGTTTTGAAGCAAGCGCAAACCCAATGGAACGGGGAATCTGTCCTGCTGTGGGAGCTAATCCTGCAGCAATATTTTTCCTATTAACAAGGTCGAGCCAGTTACCTTCCTGATTTCTGTTTGGCGTAGCAAAATGAGCGTTCATTTGTCTTCCACCACTATGAGGTTCATGAACGGGATCAGCATCTGCATATAACTGAGAAAAAAACTCTTCTATGGTAGCTTGTTCAGTGGCAAAGGCAAATGTTTGATCGCGATAATAACCCGATAAAAAATCTCCATTCTGAAAAAATTTGGCCGCCGCTACCTGCACTACTTCCTTTCCATCACCAAAAATTCCAAACTTAGCTTTACCGGTAAGAACTTCTTTGCGACCCAATAGGCTCGCCTCGCGGCTTTCGCAGCAAACTTTATAATCTTGCAGCACTTCTTCACGGAAGTGATTGAAAGACAACTTGTCTGTAGCAGTTGAAGGTGTGTTTTCAACATGTTCCATGCCGCAAACCTAAGCATTTTTACTTATCAGTAAATCCGCTTTAATTCCGGTAGTTTAGCCGAACTATTGTATTATAGATAAATAAAAGGATTACTTCAAGCATTTGAACGTTCAAAAAAGAACGAATGGAATCGTTAAAAAAATTCAAACATGGACAATCAATTAAAATTAATTACCTTCTCATCCGTTTATAATTTTAATTTTGTAGGCCATGAAACGATCACTCCTTTTCTACTTATTCCTCAGTTTTTTTGTAGCGAATGTGTATAGCCAAAAACAAAAAGAAGAGGGTTTATTACTAAAACAAACGATGTTTGATTTTGGTACAATTCCTCAGGGTAAGCCAGTAACGCATGGCTTTGAAGTGGTCAACACTACTCAAAAACCCCTTTATTTAGTAAATGTTGAAGTGTCATGTGGATGCACTACTCCTGAATGGACTAAAGCTCCAATAGCTCCGGGAGCATCTTCAGTTATAAAAGTCGGTTTTAATGCTGCTGCGGAAGGAGAGTTTGTAAAAAATATTACGATTGTATATAATCAGGATCAGAAAACTACCTTATCTATTAAAGGAAATGTTTATCCTGCTCCTGCAACTTCTGCTCCGCTAAACACTTCTTTGTTTGTAGTATTGTAAATAAAAGAATTATCCAATTGTCAAATTTTATCTTTTAAATATGAAAAATATCATTTTAGCATTTGTTGTATTGTTTTTGTCTTCTGGATTATTTGCTCAGCAGGGTAAAAGTGCTGATGAAGTAGTGAAATTCAAAGAGTTGGTGCATGATTTTGGAAAAATCAAACAAGGTGTTCCGGTAACCTACGATTTTGAATTTACGAATACCGGAGCAAAACCTGTTGTTGTTGAAAATGCTACGGCATCTTGCGGCTGTACTACACCTACCTGGCCACAGGCACCTGTTGCTAAAGGCAAAACAGAAAAAATTAAAGCAGGTTTTAATGCTGCTGCTCCCGGTGCTTTCACAAAACAGATTACCGTAAAGTTTGCAGGTTATGACTTGCCTACGCAGCTTACTATAAAAGGGGAAGTATTAGCTGGGGAATCCTTTTCGAAGTAGGAAAAAAGTATGTAAAGATTATATCTTTGCTAAATGCCACAAATAAGCTTACGAGGGGTAGATATGCCTGCCTCTCCCATTCGCAAACTCGTTCCGTTTGCTGAAGCCGCAAAAAAAAGAGGAATTAAGGTTTATCATTTAAATATTGGTCAACCTGATATTGAAACTCCTCCTCATATTCTAGAGGCTGTCAGGAAATCAGATTTTAGAGTACTGGAATACAGCCACAGTGCTGGTAATGAAAGTTATCGAAAAAAACTGGTGGAGTATTATACTTCGAAGAGTATAAATATCGGTCATAATGATATTATCATCACCACAGGTGGATCAGAAGCTATAGTTTTTGCCTTTATGGCTTGTTTGGATGTCGGTGATGAAGTCATTTGCCCCGAACCTTTTTATGCTAATTATAACGGCTTTGCCATAGAAGCCGGAATAACTATTAAAACTGTTACCTCAACAATTGATACGGGTTTTGCTCTCCCACCTATTGAAGAATTAGAAAAAGCTATTACAGATAAGACAAGAGCAATTATTATATGTAACCCTAATAACCCGACTGGATATTTATACAGTAAAGAAGAGTTGGAAATTTTAAAGCAATTAGCGCTTAAACACAACCTCTATCTTTTTTCTGATGAAGCTTACAGGGAATTTTGCTATACAGGAACTCACTTCAGCGCTATGCAACTGAAGGATGTTGAAGAAAATGTTGTTTTATTAGATACCATTTCTAAAAGATATAGTGCATGTGGAGCAAGAATAGGTGCATTTATTACTAAAAATCAGCAGCTTAAAGATACTGTAATGAAGTTTGCCCAGGCACGACTTAGCCCACCATCTTTTGCTCAAATACTTGGAGAAGCGGCTGTTGATCTCCCTGCTGATTATTTTGATGCAATTAAAGAAGAGTATCGCCAAAGACGTGATTTGATGGTAGACCGTTTAAATAACATGACTGGTGTATATTGTCCTAATCCCGGAGGTGCATTCTATGCTATCGCTAAGTTACCAATTGATGATACAGATAAATTTTGTCAGTGGATACTAGAATCTTTTTCATATAAAGAGCAAACAGTTATGATGGCGCCGGCCACAGGCTTTTATGCAACAAAGGGATTAGGTAAGGATGAAGTGAGGCTCGCTTATGTTCTACATAAAGAAGAAATAGATAAAGCTATGGACTGTCTTGAAAAAGCTCTTGAAGAATATAATAGTAATCCCAGAGGATTTTGAAAAGATTATTGAACTGCTTATAAAAAATAATTTTTAAGGATTTCCAGAGATTGGGTTAATCTTTATAGATTATAAACTGTGTACACAAGGTTCAATTCAAAATTGTTAACATCATAGAAGGCTCAATGTGCTATGTATGAATTGTTATAAATAGTATATCGTTACCCCGATAGATTATTACTTTACGATCATGTTTTTAAACCAGGTCTCTATTCTGTTTGAAGAAACTGTGCGAGAAAAACAATACACAGAAGTAAGGTGAATTTTCTCTTATCGCTAAATTAATGGTTAAATAAATACTGACTATCTAGATGGATATCTCGATAACGCCTTAAATAGCTTTAAACAATAAAAGTTAATACAGCGGTAGATCTTTAATAACGTAATTTATTCGTAGAGGTTTTCTAGGTTTTGAAGAAGATACCTGAACTGTTATTTGTTCAGAGAATTTAACGTCTTTTATATGTTGTTCAATACGTTTTTTTCTTATTTTCTCTGGATGTTCTTTCGTTGGTTGCATCATTGAATACTTTAAGGATGATAAATAAATGCCTTGTTATTGATAGGAAAAAATATGCCACAGATATTTTTAAATTAAGACCAATGGAAATGTAATGCTGACGGGCTTTTTGTAAAAGTCACATATATAGAATAGCTATAGGAGATTGAAGAGTGGGGATATATTTCATCAACGTATTGAAAATACCGTATTTATACGGGTATATCAATAGAAGAGATTTAATAACTTAATCTATTAAATGGGTTTCGTAAGAATATTAGCAGTTAGTTTTGGTTACACCCTGTCAATCCTGACAGGGTTTTTACTTTAATTTATTATCTTAATTGGGTGTCACTATAATTATCAGTGTGAATGATGCGTTATTATGTTTGTATATAGTTCAATATATTGAATTGACTGTAAATTAATGATAATGAGGAAAGTAAAAGTCTTAATGGTTGGTCCGGTACCTCCTCCTGTTGGAGGAGTGAGTATACATTTGACCCGTCTTGCACATTTATTAAGCAAAGATTTTGACGTTTTTCTTCTGGATGAATCACGCCAGGTAAAAGCTGGAATTGTAAATATCCGTAAGTTTCCTCTTCTGAAATACCTGAAGATGATGATAGCCTGCGATATTATACATATTCACAGCGGAATCAGGGTGTTAAAATACATACATATTTTATTGTCAAGGATTTTAGGAAAGAGAACGATCTTCACGATTCATTCCTATACGGCTACCAGCTCTTTCTGGAAGTTAATAGATGGCTGGGTATATAGTTTACCTCATGTAACTATTGCCGTAGGTATAGAAATACACCAGAGGCTAAAGCTGACTAATAAAGTAGTAATAAAAGAAGCCTTTCTTCCCCCTGTACTGGAAAAGGAGTCTGCGCTTCCGGCCAAGATCCTTGATTGGGTAAAAGAAAAGAAAAAACAGGGTTTTCAGGTTGCCGCTGCAAATGCGTGGAGATTAAAATCGCATAATGGAGTAGATCTTTATGGACTGGATTTGTGTATAGATAGTGCTATCCGATTGAGGGCAATGGGAAGAAAAGTTGCATTTATATATGTTATTAGCGACCCTAATGGTGATTTGAATGTAACTGAGTATGTCAACAGAATAAAAGAAAACAATCTTGAGGATATCTTTTATCTGCATCAGTCTCAGATTTCTTTTATAAAATTGATTCTGGAAACAGATATCATTCTTCGTCCAACGAATACTGATGGAGATGCACTTACTGTTCGTGAAGGATTACATTTTAATAAACCAGTTGTGGCTTCCGATGTGACCAAACGTCCCGAGGGAACCGTTTTGTTTAATAATAGAGATTCTACCTCTCTAACGAAGGCGATAGATATCTTATCAAAAAAGAAAAGGTCTGTGAGTCTCGAAAAACCGGACAATGAGCCAGAGAATTTTTCAGAGTTCTACTCTGTTTTATACCAAACTGCTTAATTGAACATTTCCCTTACTTTGTCAAAAAAGTTTTTGTCCGACTTTTCAGGTTGTGGCTGGAAGTTCGGTGATTCACTTATTTTTTCTAATGCAGATTTTTCTTCAGCGCTGAGAGTTTGTGGAGTCCATATGTTTACGGAAATTAATTGATCTCCTTTTTCATAGCTATTAATTGATGGAAATCCTTTTCCTTTAAGCCTGAATATTCGTCCACTTTGTGTGCCGGGGGGAATTTTTATCTTTGCCCGACCATCAATAGTGGGAACTTCTACCTGTGTGCCAAATACTGCTTGAGGGAATGATATATAAAGTTCGTGACCAACATTAATGCCATCCCTATGGAGCTCCTTATGTGGTTCCTCTTCAATTAAGATAATAAGATCGCCATTAGGACCGCCACGTTCTCCAGCGTTTCCTTTGCCGCCAGCACTGAGTTGCATGCCCTCCTGTACTCCGGCAGGTATATCTATAGAAACTGTTTCTTCTCCATATACTCTCCCTTCCCCTTTACATACACTACACTTATGTGTAATTGTACTACCTTCTCCATTACATGTTGGACAAGTCGTCACTGTTTGCATCTGACCAAGGAATGTATTGGTCACTTTCCGCACCTGACCGCTACCTCCACAGGTATTACAAGTTTGTACACTGTTTTTATCTTTCGCACCGCTACCACTACAGGTGTTACATGATATGTACTTTTTAACCTTAATCTGTTTATTAACACCTTTAGCGATTTCTTCGTAGGTTAATTTGATTTTAACACGCAGATTGCTGCCTCTCGTTCCTCTGGTTCTTCCTCCGGCTGAGGAACGTCTCCCTCCTCCAAAAAAACTTTCAAATCCACTATCTCCAAAGATATCTCCAAACTGACTGAAGATATCTTCCATGTTACTGTAATGCTGTCCACCACCACCTGCGCTACCCCGCATACCAGCATGACCGAAACGATCATACTGAGCTTTTTTATCAGCGTCACTTAAAATTTCATAAGCTTCAGCTGCTTCTTTAAATTTTTCTTCAGCTGCCTTATCCCCGGGGTTTCTATCAGGGTGGAACTGCATAGCCACCTTGCGGTAAGCTTTTTTAATCTCGTCCTGACTAGAAGATTTTGATACACCTAATATTTCGTAGTAGTCTCTTTTTGACATGGTAATTTTTAGCTTTATTTACCCACTATAACCTTTGCAAATCGAATAATCTTATCGTTCAGGTAATATCCCTTTTCTATTTCGTCAACTATTTTTCCTTTACCATCTTCTGTAGGAGAAGGTATTTCTGTGATAGCCTCATGGAATTCAGGGTTAAATTCCTGACCTATGCTTTCCATTGGTTTTAATCCCTTCGACTGTAAAATTGATTTAAGCTTTCCAAAGACCAGGTTTAAACCCTCTTTTAACGCTGTAATATCCTGAGCTGAATCAAGTTGTTTTGCTGCGCGTTCGCTATCATCTATAACTGGTAAGAGTGAAGAAATAATTTCTTTTCCCGCTGTTTGAATAGTTTCCAAGCGCTCACGGGCGGCTCTTTTACGAAAATTATCGAACTCGGCAGCCTGCCTTAGAATTTTATCTTTTAATTCAATGATCTCTTGCTGAAGTGCAGCAATCTGATTGTCACTATTTTCTTCCGGAGATACTGAATGAATGTCAGGATTATTGTCAATAGTTTCCTGAATGTCATGGCTTTCGTTAAGATTTTGCTCTTCCTGCATTGCTTTTTCTTCCATTGGTTAAAAAATTGACGGCAAAGGTAAGTTTGTCAATAATGTTGCCAATGGTTTTTTAAAGCCAAGATGTCATTTATTTGGATACCTGAAACTTTCCGGAGTCAATAATTCTACCGTTTCGGTCACGAAGTTGAAAAATATATACACCTCTGTAGAAGTTGTTGAGGTTAATAACAGATTTGGGAGAAACATTGTTAAGTTCGTATACTTTCTTTCCTAAGAAGCTGTAAATCTGTAAGTTGTGGGATTTGTCGTAGTCTTTTTGAAAGTCGAAATTAATAATTGAGGTAGCTGGATTAGGATAAAATTTTACCACCTTGCCCATATCACTTCTATCCGACTGTGGCGTTGATTGCGCCCATGTCAGTGTCGGAGACAAGAATAATAAAAAACAAAGTGTGTACAAAAACCTCATAGGTAAAGCCTTGCGGCGATTTGTTAATTCAGACTTTCACTCAATATATATGAAAAAAACTAAATCTCAGGCCGGATTACTGTTAATTTTTAAAAATGACCTTATAAGATTTATCATTTTGATTTGTTTGATAACGTTAAAACAATAAAGGATATGCGAAAAAATATAAGATAGGCTATGCTTTTTTTAATTCCAGGATAATTTTTCCGGAAGGCGATATCATTTCGGCACGAACAAATTGTGAAGAAGCATCAATAATTCTCCATGATCCATTGAGTTTGCCCAGTGGATTTTCAGAAAAATGAGAAGTGATAGAATAATTACTGATATCTCCCTGCCAGCTTCCTTGTTTTATTTCATCTCCCAGAGAACCTGTAACAGTACCATTTTTATAAAACTGAAAGATGAACCCGTCAAATTGTTCTGTAATGTGAATAGTACCCTCCATATAGGAATGGATATACCATTTGCCTTCAGTCATGCTCTCTATAAACAGATCCTTCTGTTTATCTTCTATGATTTTGTTACAGGAAACTAATAAAAAAAATGTTGAACAGGTGAACAGAAAGCAGATGAGGAATTTCATCAGATGGATTTTGCGTAAAGTTTATCAATTTTTCTTGTTTTGTCAATGGCTCAGAAGCCTCCTTTTTGTGCATTCTGGAAAAATCTTCATATTGCAGCATAAGACATGAATAGTAATCGAACATTTTTGATAGTGGATGATGATGCTGATGACCAGGAGTTGTTTATTGAAGCGGTTAGTGAGGTTGATAATTCAATAAAATGCCTGGTGGCATCAAACTGTGAAGAAGCATTTTTGATATTGGGTAATGAATCCAATGAGTTACCTCATATAATATTTCTTGACCTTAATCTTCCTCGTGTAAACGGTAAACAATGCTTAGCGGCATTAAAAAAGGAACCGCGGTTGAGCGCGATTCCTGTGATTATTTATTCTACATCTTCAGAGAAAAAAGATATAGATGAAACTTCAGATCTTGGTGCTGCCTATTTTCTTACCAAGCCTAACAGATTTGAGGAACTTTGTCAGGCTATAAGCTATGTTGTTACTACCGACTGGAAGGATATTACCTAAAGGAATACTTTGTATGATTATACAAGCATCCTTAACGGTTCTTCCAGTAATTGCTGAAGAGTTTGCAAAAATGCAGCTCCGCTTGCTCCATCTACTACTCTATGATCACAGCTTAATGTTACTTTCATAACATTTCCGGGAACTACATTACCCTCTTTAACTACCGGTATTTTTTGAATAGCGCCAATTGCCAGTATACAGGCATCAGGAGGATTAATGATAGCCGTAAATTCATCAATACCGAACATGCCCAGATTAGAAATCGTAAAAGTATTGCCTTCCCAATCTGCTGGCTGAAGCTTTTTGTCTTTTGCTTTCTTCGCGTATTCCTTTACTTCGCCTGCAATCTGCGAAAGAGATTTCAGGTCGGCAAAACGTACTACCGGAACTAATAGTCCTTCTTCTACCGCAACAGCTACTCCTATGTTGACATGATGATTGTATCTGATCTTATCTCCCAACCAGCTGCTATTGACTTTAGGATGTTGTTTTAATGCCAAAGCACAAGCCTTCAACACCATATCATTAAAGGATATTTTTACCGGAGATACTTCATTTATTTTCTCACGGCTGGCTACCGCTTTATCCATGTCGATGGACATGGTAAGATAAAAGTGAGGTGCGGAAAATTTACTTTCAGCCAGTCTTTTAGCAATCACTTTACGCATCTGAGAAACAGGAACTTCCTCAAAGCTAACTTCTCCAACGGGTCCCTTCGATAGGGCTGATGGTTGAGCGGTTTTTTGTCCGCCATCCTTTTTCGCCGGTGTGTAAGAATCTATATCCTTTTTGGTAATTCTTCCATTATCACCAGAACCTTCTACCTCACTAATATCAATACCTTTTTCTTCCGCCAGTTTTTTAGCCAGAGGAGAGGCTTTGATTCGTCCATCGCTGTTTCCTGCACTCTTACCACTTCCTGATGATTGTTTAGATACAGCTTCTCTCGAAGTTGATTCAACAGCCAGCTGTTCAGCATTGGAATCTGCCGGTTCAACTATTTCTTTATCTGCTTTTTTTCCATTTTCCTTCTGTGGAGCTGATCCCGAGGATTTAGAGGCATTGACAATTGTATCCACATCAACATTATCACCACCTATAATAGCCAACAGATCATTTACTGCTATTTTTTCACCTGCCTGAGCGCCTATATGAAGTAGTTTTCCTTCTTTATAACTTTCCAGCTCCATGGTTGCCTTGTCGGTTTCGATGTCAGCCAGGATATCTCCTTTTTTTACTGCATCACCTACATTTTTATGCCAGGAGGCAATTACACCTTCGGTCATGGTATCACTTAGCCTGGGCATCAGGATCACTTCATCCATTTTTGAAATATCTACTGAAGGGCTATCGCTGCCTTTAGATGAAGTTTTTTCTTCTGATTTTTCTTTTTTATCAGAAGGTTTTGATTCTTTATTGTTATTTGTTTCGGAAGATGTAGCGCCTCCACCATTCTCCTTGATCAGTGAACTAACATCTTCACCTTTTTCACCAATAATGGCTAATAAATCATTTACCTGTAGTTTGCCGCCTTTATCGGTTCCGATATGGAGTAGAACACCGTCTTTATAACTCTCTAGTTCCATAGTTGCCTTATCGGTTTCTACTTCTGCCAGCAGATCACCTTTTTTTACAGTATCGCCTACCTTTTTATGCCATTCCGCAATCACACCTTCGGTCATCGTGTCGCTCAAACGGGGCATTAATATCACTTCAGCCATAATAAAATATTCAATTTGAGGGGTGAAATTAGTTAAAAATCAATAATCGAGTTCAAGCTTTAATCCGTCTTTTAGTTCTTTTATGATAGGAAATTCTTTAATCATCAATAAATACTGGTCTTTTTTAGATAATGTTTTATCAGTTTCTACAAATTCTACAGGTTTTTCACTCACCTTCACGCTAAAATGAAGCGTTTTATCGCCAAAAAATTCTTGTAAATACTCAGAAACGACTCTTTTTTCCTGTTCGATAAATTTTTGCTCAAGGTTATTATTTGCCATTACCTCAAAGCTGTTCTCACTTAATATTTCTAGCACAGCGAGTTCAAAACTTTGGACGGCCGGGTTTTTGTTCTCCCTAAGTTTATCGGCAAATTGTTGCCATGCCTCCGTCAGTTTATCTTTTGAAAGGGGTACTTGACGTTTTTCCGTTTGTCCATTTACTTCCTCTGCTATCTGCCTGCGTAGTTTGTCTAATTGGTTGCGCCCAAGACCGGTAGGTAAACTTTTTGCCGTTTCGCTAGCTTTCTGGGATGCTTTATTACCGGAAACAACAGGAGTGTCCCTGGACGGATTGACTTTATCATCTATATGTAATGAAGCCGATGTATTCTTTATAGAGTTTTCTTCGTCACTGGCAGTATGCTTTGATTCCGGTTTTTTCTCAGATTTTGATGATAGTTTTAAGGGTTGGATTTTCTTGAAAGCAACGGGCTTAGCGGATTCAGTTATTTTTTTTTTACCGAGACCATCATTGTTACTTACAAGTTCCAAAGCTTGTAATAAGTATGTTAGTCGGATGATAGCTAATTCTATGTGAAGACGTTTGTTTCTTGCAGCTTTAAAACTTATTTCAGTTTCATTAAGAATGTTTAATGCACTAATCAGATACCCTGAGCTCATTTTTTGAGCAGTACTTTTATACTTGTCTTTAAAGTTTTCAACTACATCTAATAAAGTAGCGGTTCTTTCATCTTTGCAAATAAGAAGGTTGCGAATAAATTCGGAAAACCCGTTCAAGACTAATTCTTCATCGAAGCCTTTGCTGTTGATATCGTCAAACAACAGCATTGATTCTGCAAGATCTTGTGAAAGCATATTGTTGATCAATCTGAAATAATAGTCTTCGTCCAGTATATTCAGGTGTTCCAGTGTGTGGCTATAGCTGACCTCTCCATTTGTAAAACTGACAATTTTATCAAGAATGGAAAGCGCATCGCGCATACATCCTTCACTTTTCTGAGCAATAACATGAAGAGCAGGTTTTTCTGCAGTAATATGTTCTTTTTGGGTGATTTTCTCAAGGTGCTCTACCGTATCGCTAGTAGTTATACGTTTGAAATCAAATATCTGACAGCGACTTAGAATTGTAGGAAGTATTTTGTGTTTTTCAGTAGTCGCCAGAATAAAAATTGCATAGGGTGGTGGTTCCTCAAGTGTTTTAAGAAATGCATTAAATGCAGAAGAACTCAGCATATGCACCTCATCTATTATATAAACTTTATACTTCCCTGCCTGGGGCGCAAAACGTACCTGATCGACTAAGCTTCTTATATCATCGACCGAATTATTACTGGCAGCATCCAGCTCATGGATATTTAATGAAGTGCCATCGTTAAATGAAGTACATGAATGACAGGTATTACAAGCTTCCCCATCAGGTTGCTGGTTTTCACAATTAATGGTTTTAGCCAGTATTCTGGCGCAAGTGGTTTTTCCTACTCCTCTTGGTCCACAAAATAAAAAAGCATGTGCGAGCTGCTGATTTTTTATAGCATTTTTTAGGGTAGTAGTAATGTGTGCCTGCCCCACCACTGTGTCAAAAGCCTGCGGACGATATTTTCTGGCCGAAACAATGAATTTGTCCATGGCTGCAAGTTAAAGAAGTAAACTATTTCAGCACCGGATGTTCTTTAAACTCTTTTGTCCGGTCAAAAAGGTAACGATAGGTAATAAGTTTACGGCTTCTGTACGATCCGAGACTTTCTGCTAAATTGATCATTTTGGGATTCCATTCGCCTATCCATTGCAATTCAAAATCCACATATGCAGTTTTATGTTGAATAACTTTGGCCGCCTCAACGATCATGTAGGCGTCAATACCCTTACCTTGCCATTCGGGAACAATGCCAAACACAAGACCCGTAAATTTTGTGCATTTTTTTGTTTTCTTAAGCCAGAGAAATTTTAGCTTGGCGGCTAAGTTAAATTTACCATTCAAATGCTTAAACCATTGGTTAATATCTGGAAGATTGACCCACATGGCAATTGGTTCATCCTGATGGTATACAAACCAGACAACTTTTTCATCCATTACGGCTTTCATTGTTTCGAACATCTTCGTAACAATCTCTTTTTTTATTTCTTTAAGTCCATCGTGACCTGCCCACGCTTTATTATAAACTGTGGCAAAGTCTGATGCATATTTTACCAGGTTATTTTTGTTAATATGTTCGGCTCTGATAGCAGGATTTTGAGAAATATTATTGTGACGATTATATATTTTTTCCTGTAATCTGTCGCTTACTTTTAAAGAAAAACATATTTGATTGTAAAAGTTTTTAAAACCATAATCTTCAAATAGCTTTTGATAATAAGGGGGATTGTAGTTCATGCCGAAAGGGGGTGGGATAAAACCTTCTACCAATAGCCCCCACCACCTGTCTCTTTCTCCGCAATTGATGGGTCCGTCCATAGCCGTCATACCTCTCTGCATAAGCCAGTGTTTAGCTACGTCAAATAACATTTCAGCCGCTTCCTGATTTTGTATGCAATCAAAAAAGCCAATTCCGCCCACCGGTCCTTCATCTCCCTTGTTTTTATACTTTTTATTTACAAAAGCTGCGATTCTGCCTATGAGATCTCCCTGATCATTTGTTAAAATCCATCTTGTTATTTCAGCATGTCTGAGGGCTTTATTATTGCGAGGGTCAAAAATACCGTCAATGTCTTTATCAAGCGGACGAATATAATTAGCATCATTTCTGTTGATCAATACGTTAACCTCTATAAATTGATTGGCTAATGAGCGGTTGGTAACTTCTGTCAGTTGCATGTTAGCAAATATAATATCTCTCTTAAAAGATGTGTTTCCTATGGAATTTTGTTGCTCTTTTTATCTTGTTTATCCGGTTTTTAAACAAAAAGGTTTCGATACTAGTAATTTTTTTACAGGAATGCTCAAGATTGCCCGTCCGGGCTTACCTTTGCACCCGCAAAACTAAAGTTAAACCAAACAGTAATATGCCAAACGTTGGTAAGATCAAACAAATCATCGGTGCGGTTGTAGATGTGCAGTTCGAAGGTAAACTTCCGGAAATTTATAATGCGTTGGAATTAACAAAGCCCAACGGAGAGAAGTTGGTGTTAGAAGCACAGCAGCATCTTGGAGAAGATAGCGTGCGTTGTATAGCCATGGATGGAACAGAAGGGCTTGTTCGCGGCACTAAGGTAGTGGATACGGGTGTTGCCATTGCTATGCCTACCGGTGAAGGTATCAAAGGACGTCTCTTTAATGTAACTGGTGATCCTATCGATGGTTTGCCAGCAGTATCTAAGGTAAATGGCCGTCCAATTCATAGTAAACCCCCTGCTTTCGAAAATTTAAGTACTTCAACTGAAGTTCTATATACTGGTATCAAAGTAATTGACCTTATTGAGCCATACGCGAAAGGTGGTAAAATTGGTCTCTTTGGAGGTGCTGGTGTGGGTAAAACTGTATTGATCCAGGAACTTATTAATAATATTGCGAAAGCGTATAGTGGTCTATCTGTATTTGCTGGAGTAGGAGAAAGAACGCGTGAAGGAAACGACCTAATGCGTGAAATGATTGAAGCCGGTATCATGAAATACGGCGATGATTTCAAGCACAGTATGGAAGAAGGCGGATGGGATCTTAGCAAGGTTAATCTGGAAGAATTAAAAGATTCTAAAGCTACTTTCGTTTTTGGTCAGATGAATGAACCACCCGGAGCACGTGCTCGCGTGGCGTTAAGTGGTCTTACTATTGCTGAATATTACCGTGATGGTGATGGTCAGGGGCAAGGTCGTGATATTCTTTTCTTTGTGGATAACATTTTCCGTTTTACTCAGGCTGGTTCTGAAGTGTCGGCCCTTTTGGGACGTATGCCTTCTGCTGTGGGTTATCAGCCTACACTGGCTACAGAAATGGGAGTAATGCAGGAAAGAATTACTTCTACAAAGAATGGATCTATTACGTCTGTTCAGGCTGTATATGTTCCTGCTGATGACCTTACTGACCCTGCACCGGCAACAACGTTTGCTCACCTTGATGCTACTACAGTGTTAAGCCGTAAGATCGCTGACCTTGGTATTTATCCTGCAGTGGATCCATTGGATTCTACTTCCAGAATTCTTACTCCATTGATTGTTGGAGATGCGCATTATAATTGTGCTAATAACGTTAAGCTTATACTTCAACGTTATAAAGAACTTCAGGATATTATTGCCATCCTTGGTCTTGATGAGTTAA
>CAZQIQ010000053.1:9158-24609 GCA_964593835.1 uncultured Chitinophagaceae bacterium | reverse complement strand
ACCAGATTTTGAGTCTAGCGCGTCTACCAGTTCCGCCATCTGGGCATTGGAAACGGGACGCAATATTAAGGAAAATATCATTAAAATCCGGCATTATATTTTGCTCAAATTTCACCTGACTGATCGGTAACTTCGTATGCATAACCACTACCTCATGATCAAAATTGGATTGATCCGCGAAACAAAAATCCCTGCCGATAACCGCGTTGCTTTTATACCCTCACAATGTAAATGGATACAGCAGCATTTTCCTCAGGTTAAAATCATTGTACAGTCCTCTCCGGACAGATGTTATTCCGACAGGGAATACTCCATAGCAGGAATAGAAGTCAAAGAAGAGGTGAGTGACTGTGATATACTATTTGGAATAAAAGAAGTGAATAAAGAACTGCTGATACCCGGTAAAAAATATTTGTTTTTTTCCCATACTAAAAAGCAGCAGCTATATAATCAGGAACTTTTTAAAACCATCCTTAAAAAACAAATAACGCTTATTGACTATGAATGTATGGAACACGATGACGGTCAGCGGATATTGGGTTTTGGTTTCTTTGCCGGGGTAGTGGGTGCGCATAATGGTATTATGTGCTACGGTACAAGAACGGGCCATTTTTCTTTAGGGAGAGTGTATAAGCAAAGAAGTTTCAGAGAGCTTATTCATACTTATTTTGGATTGAAGCTACCTCCGATTAAAGTAGTTATCACAGGTTCAGGTCGCGTTGCACATGGAATTCTGGAAATCATGAATCTTTTAGAAGTAGTAGAAGTAGATCCCGATGAATTCTTATCTAAAAAATTTGCTTATCCTGTATTTACCCAATTAAAAGGAGCCGATCTGTATGCACCTATAGGCGGAGGAAGTTATAACAGAGAGGATTTTCATCATCATCCGGAGCGCTATAAATGTTTGTTTTATCCTTATACCAAGGTGACAGATATTCTGATGAATGGTATTTACTGGGATGATAAAATGCCGCGTTTGTTTGAGTTGAATCATTTAGCCGAAAATGATTTTGCCATACAAACAATTGCAGATATTACTGACGATAAAAATGGATCAGTACCCTGTAATCTGGGTGATACACCTATAGAAGATCCGGTATATGGAGTGGACAAAAAGGTTTTTACAAAAACAGCACCCTATCTGGAATCCTCTGTTGATATGATGGCAGTAGGCAATTTACCCAATGAATTACCGAGAGATGCTTCAAGGTATTTCGGAGAGCAATTACTGAAATATATCCTGGGCGATTTAATCAGCAATGGGTCAAATGTGATTGACAGAGCAACAATGGTTAAAAACGGCCGGATTACTGAAAATTATACTTATCTAAATGATTATGCAGGTATTGATTGATTACCATTCGGCACGCGCACTTACTGTAACAGATAAATCGTCATATTGTTTTGATAGAAACTGATAATAGCCGGTAATAGCAATCATGGCGGCATTATCTGTGCAGTATTCAAACCTGGGAATAAATGTTTGCCAGTTTTCTTTCTCGCCCATTTCTGTTAATGATTTTCTTAACCCTGAATTAGCAGACACTCCACCGGCAATACATATGTTTTTAATACCTGTTTTCAGCGATGCTTTTTTTAGTTTATTTAATAAGATAGAAATAATTCGCTGCTGAATTGATGCACACACATCATGAATATTTTTTTGAAGAAATTCAGGTTCTTTTTCTTCATGATCTCTGACAAAATAAAGAATGGCTGTTTTAAGACCACTAAAACTGAAGTTGAGATCAGGAATCTGAGGTTCTGGAAATTTGAAGCGTAATGGATTTCCCTCCTTTGCATATTTATCAATTAAAGGGCCGCCAGGGTAGGGAAGACCTAATATTTTAGCCGATTTATCAAAGGCTTCTCCGGCTGCGTCATCAATAGTTTCTCCGATTACTGTTAACCGGGAAGGTGATTCACATTGTACGATCTGTGTATGTCCGCCACTAACTGTTAAACATAAAAACGGAAATGCAGGAACCGGATCATCAATGAGATTAGCCAGAACATGTGCCTGCATATGATGTACTCCTATCAGGGGAATGTTTAAAGCCAGCGATAAAGATTTCGCAAACTGAGCACCAACCAGTAAAGAGCCTATTAATCCGGGCGCTTTTGTAAATGCAATGGCATCGAGTGACTGAATAGATAAACCTGATTGCTTAAGCGCTGCGTCTACTACCGGAACAATGTGTTGCATATGCGCTCTTGATGCCAGTTCCGGTACCACACCACCGTACTGAGCATGAACAGCCTGACTGGCAATTATGTTACTGATGATTTTACCATCACTACACACCGCTGCTGCAGTTTCATCACATGAAGATTCTATGGCAAGAATATTTACACTCATTTTATTTTGATCTTATAGCTACAACAGGGTTCATTTTAGCAGCCATCGATGCCGGGGCTATCCCGGCTAATACACCTACTACAATACAAATACCGATAGCCAGTAACATGATGTCCACTGAAATAAACAGGTTAAATCCTGCTACTGCTGAAAATATTTTAGTTAGAATAAACACCAATAATAGACCTACCAGTCCTCCTAACACACATAAAAAAGCGGATTCCAATAAAAACTCCGTGAGAATAGTAGAGCTTTTGGCGCCTAAGGCCTTTTTAAGCCCTATTTGAGGCGTTCTTTCCCGAACGGTAACAAACATAATATTCGCTACGCCAAACATGCCTACAACAAGGGATAATGCCGCTATTGCCCAACCACCCTGATTAACATACCCTGATAAATCAGAAATGAATTTGCTAAATGAATCGATATCGTTAAGGGTGAAATTATCCTGCTGAGCTGGTTTTAATTTTCTTAAAGATCGCATGGCTCCGGTTAATTCATCAAGTAGGATAGGCATAGAAACATTTTCGCTGCCCTGGACTATTATTTTAGGAGAGGCCCATTTTTCTTCTGTTAATTTGGTTAATCGACTATTGGTCATGATTATGGAATTATCAAAATTCCACATTTCCATAATGCTTTTTCCCTGCTTTTTAATCAATCCGATAATTACGGCAATGTTTCCGCTTTTCAATTTGACCTGCTGGTTAATAGCATTTTCGGGTTTCCCAAATAATTGTCTGGCCACTTCATCGCCAATAAGGATAGAGTTAGTGGATTGATCGTAATCCCTGGGTTGTAATGATCTCCCTATGCTTATTTCCAGTGGTTGAATATTAAAAAATTCCTCCGAAACACCATAATACTGCACATTGTCAAGTACAGAATTATCATACTCCACGGTATTTCTGATTTCTACCATGAAGGCTGCGTTTTTAAGGGAGGGAACTTTTTCCTTAAGAATTTTTACTTCTGAAAATTTAGGTTCAGGACGATTTACATATTTCCACCAAGGGTAATCATTATCATTCGCATACTCCCATTTATCAATGTAAACGGTGTTTGTGCCTAATGCTTTAATATCTTTTTGTATCGCATGTTCTAAACTGGATACAGTGGACAGAACACTAATAATACAGAAAATACCGATGGTTACACCAAAAAGCGAAAGAAATGTGCGAAGCTTATTAGACCGAAATTCCTCCAGGGCCATTTTAAAACTGCTGAGTATAATGGAGAGGAATTTCATCATACAAATATACTGTACGTCTTTAAGCTGATAAAACTGTAAAATTAACCAGGTAAATACAAAAGTATGGTAAAGGGGAAAATAGCGTAAACAAAAGCTATCTACTCCGCTATCCACATAAGAAAAGAAGCTGTTCCAAAAATAAAGGAGGCTTTTGAGAATCGCTTAAACGACTACCTGTCTCCATCAGATATCCGAATAAAAAGAGGGTGTCCCTTACTTTTGAGACACCCTCTTTTTATATATTGCTGCCTATATTACTTAGTTAATGTAGCAGGCTTTTTATCGGTTTTATTGGCAGATGCAACTGCAGAAGCATCTCCTAATGGTTTGTTTTTGCCAAAATCCACCAGGATTGGAGCAGCTACAAAAATAGAAGAGTAGGTACCTGTAATTACACCTATCAGCATAGCGAAAGCAAAACCTTTTGTTACTTCACCACCTACCAGGAATAATACCAGAATAGTAAGGAAGACAGTGAACGAAGTCATGATTGTCCTGCTGAGTGTATGATTGATCGCATTATTAATAATAGACTCTCGGCTTCCTCCTAAATTATTATGACTGTATTCACGTATCCTGTCATACACAACTACAGTATCATTCATCGAGAATCCGATTACAGTCAAAATAGCGGCAATAAAATGCTGATCTATTTCGAGAGGGAAAGGAACGATGTCTTTGAAAAACGAAAAGACTATTAAGGTAACCATTACGTCATGCAACAGTGATACGATCGTACCCATAGAATATCTCCAGTCGCGGAAACGGATGAAGATATAAATAGAGATGAGCAACACTGACCAGAATGTGGCCCATTTTGCTCCTGTTTTAAGGTCATCGGAGATAGTGGGGTCAACTCTTTTGGATCCCTGTACGTATTGAGTAGAGAATTTTTCTTTGCTAACATCTGCAGGCAGCAAAGGTTTTAATCCGGTATACAATGCATCTAATACAGCTGTATCAGCAGCACGGCTTTCTTCGTTGATCATATAATCAGTCGTAATATCAAACTGATTACCTTCTCTTCCGTATGTTTTAACGGTAGGAGATTCATCAAAAACCGCCTCAAGAGCAGTTCTGATAGATTCAGATTCATGTTGTTTGTCGAATTTGATCACAAAACTTCTTCCACCGCTAAACTCAACCCCTTCTCTAAATCCGTTAAAGAATGAACCAATACCTAGTGCAAAAATGACAACAGAGATGCCATAAGCGATCTTTCTGTATTTGGTGAAGTTATAGTTAGCATTTCTGAATATTCTTCGCGAGAGGGAAGTAAAATAATTCAGATGACGTGTTTTAGTTGTATATAAATCTGTTATTAGTCTTGATACAAGTATACCGGTGAAAAGAGATAGTGTTAATCCTAATATTTGCGTTGTTGCAAATCCAAGAACAGGTCCTAAACCGTATATGTAAAGAATAATAGCAGTAATCATGGATGTGATATGAGCATCCAACACTGGAGGTAAGGATCTTCTGTAACCAAATTTGACAGCCTGTTCGTGCGTTACACCTCTGCCCAGCTCATCTTTGATACGTTCAAAAATAAGTACGTTAGTGTCTACCGCCATACCAATGGTAAGTACAAGACCTGCGATACCTGCAGCAGTAAGGGTAGCGCCCAATGTACTGAGTATACCGATAGTAAACAATATATTGAGGATAAGTGCTATGTTGGCGATAATACCACCGGTATTATAATAGACAAGCATCAGAAGGAATATTACACCGAAAGAAATGGTAAACGACATTATACCACCGTTTACGGCATCTTCTCCTAATGTTGGTCCTACCACCTGATCCTGAACAATACGCGCAGGAGCATCAAGCTTACCAGCTTTTAATATATTGGCAAGATCCTGTGCTTCGGTTACTACCAATTGTGTGTTACCACCTTTAGAACCTCTGCCCATAGTAATCCTGGAGCTACCTCCATCAATTTTCTCACTGGCTACCGGAGCTGAGTACACTATATCATCAAGTACAATAGCAATAGGTCTTTTTTCGCGGGCAGATCTTTCTGTCATCTGTGACCATGTTCTTGCTCCTGCATTATTCATGCTCATCGATACTATAACTTCGTTGGTCATAGGATCGAAGCCCTGATCTGCTGTTTCAATCGCATTTCCTTCAATTAGCGCTCCTTCTTTACCAGGAATGGTTTGCAGAGCATACAGGTCCAGAAAACTAAGGAGTTTTCCTTCCTGGTCTCTTTCCTGCTTGCCCCATGCAAGTTTTACATTCGGCGGTAGGGAAGAAGTAACAGCCGGATTGGATAAATATTGATTCACTAAAGACGTATCCTTAATGAGTGATCGCCCTATTGATGATCCGTAAGGCTGCCCTGACTGATCTATATTAGGCATTAATACTCTGAATAAAGGATTAGCCTGATTTGCTCTTCTGGCACTATCCGTCAGGAAGGAAGTAGAGTCGGTCTGACTGGCATTAACCTCAGTGCCTCCTTTTCCATCAGCGCCATATAAATATGTTTCCAGGGATTTGTCAGCGTTTTGTAAAGACGTCACCATTGACTGATCAGTCAATGTAAATACTTCATAAAACTGCAGGTTAGCAGTTGACTGAAGAAATCTTCTCACTCTTTCAGGATCAGTAGCTCCTGCTAACTCAACGGTGATAATTCCTTTGTTTTCATCAAGACTGATATTGGGTTGTGCTACGCCAAACTTGTCGATACGTTTTGTAAGTACCTGAAAAGTCTGATGCATGGCCGCATTAGCCTGAGTGCGTATATAGTCCAGCACCTGCTGGTTGGATGAATTAACACCTATTTGTTTGTTACGGGTAGGATTGGCAAATAAGGGAGCCAGTTTACCATCCGGGTTATTTGCAGCATAAGCCGCTCCGAAAAGTGTTATAAAGTTTTCATCGCTACTGAGTTTGCGCTTCTGCGCTTCCTCAATAGCCTTTAATAACGATGGGTCTTTCGGATTATTCGCTAAACCTTTTATTAAACCATCAAGTGCAACATCCAACGTAACGTTGATGCCACCCTGAAGGTCTAATCCTAATAAAAGCTCATTTTCTTTTGCTTCCTGATAGGTCTGGCCCCACCAGGATATCTTGGTATCCTTGGTCGAGTCAAGAAGTTTTTCATAGCGTTGTGCATAATAGGCTTCTACGGCCGTGTCTGATGAGCTGACTTTTCCTTTGGTAAGGGCAATGTTATCACCCGGGAATGCAGCTTTGGTCTGTGTTAATGCTTTTTGAGCCATAGCCTTCTCATGTTTGTTCACAAAAAATGTGAACGAAAGCTGGTACAAGGATATCAGAATCAATAAAGCAGTAAAAATGCTAACCAGTGCTCTCATTGGAGGTTTAGTTTATTTTTTTGAGTTTGCGAAGATAGGATACATTTGCATCTCAAAAAAAAGCAACCAACGCAATGGACTTATCTTCCCGTTTAGATCGTTTCAGCGAGCCTGAAACACTGAAAATGGCCAAACTGGGCCGTGAACTTAGAAGCCAGGGCATCGATGTGATCGATCTTAGTCTTGGAGAACCTGATTTTGATACTCCTGAGCATATCAAAGAAGCAGCAATAAAGGCTGTAAAAGATAACTGGAGTCATTATCCGCCGGTAGCAGGGTATCCCGAACTGCGCGAAGCTGTTTGTCTTAAATTTAAACGGGATAACAACCTGGACTATAAACCTGAAAATATTATTGTTTCTACAGGTGCGAAACAAAGTCTCGCCAACGTAGTAATGGCTATTGTAGATACAGGGGATGAAGTGGTTATTCCTACTCCTTATTGGGTTACCTATTCTGAAATCGTGAAGATTGCTGAAGGAACCGTAAAGCTGGTAAAAACCTCCATAGAAAACGATTATAAGATCACTCCGGCAGAACTGGAAGCTGCTTTAACGCCAAAAACAAAATTGTTCATGTTTTCTTCGCCCTCTAACCCAACAGGTGGAGTGTATAGTCAGCAAGAATTAGCGGCTTTGGCTGAAGTATTTAAAAAACATCCGCAGGTATTTATTATTTCGGATGAGATTTACGAATACATTAATTATGTTGGGAAACACGAAAGTATTGCCCAGTTTCCTGAACTGAAGGACAGGATCATTATCGTTAATGGATTAAGTAAGGGGTTTGCGATGACCGGGTATCGCCTTGGATTTATAGCAGCACACCCTACTGTAGTAAAAGCATGTGAAAAATTGCAGGGTCAGATGACGAGTGGAGCTACTGCAGTAACACAGCGAGCTGCAATTACGGCATTGACTTCCTCACTGGACAGTACCTGGAAAATGCTTGATGAATTCAAACTAAGGAAAAAAAGAGTAATTGAATTGCTGAAACAAATTCCGGGAGTTAAACTTTCTGAACCGGATGGTGCTTTTTATGTATTCCCTGATGTATCCTATTATTTCGGAAAATCAACCGGAGAAGATAAAATAGAAAATGCAGATGATCTTTGCATGTATCTGCTAAATAAAGCTCATGTATCTACCGTAACAGGAAGAGCATTCGGAGAGCCTAATTGTATTCGTCTTTCTTTTGCTAATAGTATGGATAAAATTGAAGGTGGGTTGACAAGAATTATTGATGCGATGAGCAAGTTGAAATAATCGAGTCGGTAAATACAATTTCCGTAAGATGATTTTCACCAATCAATGATAAAATAAAATTGATCTTGTTTTATACTAGTAATACCCGGAACATACATCAATATGTTTTGGGTATTATTATTAAATCTATTGAGATAAATAGCAATTGAGGTAATGCGCTTTTGTTAATTATTAAATACTGTTATTACTAAAGCAAGAGGAAGTATCAAAAGTGTTCTGAAGGGTCTGAGAATCACCTAAACGAAATCATCTTCATTAGATATTAGATATCCGAATAAAAAAGCTTGTATAGACCTTTTGATACAGCTTCATCGAGGGGAAAATGATCTATAATGCCTGCAAAGCAGACTTTATGAGAAAATTATTTTTTTGCGGTATCCGATGTCTTTTCCAATAAAGTTTTATGTAATGCTAATACCTGTGGCAACACAGGTTTTTTTTCGTCATTGATAATTACATAATCACAAAGCCGCATTTTAATGGTTTCATTAATCTGTCGGTCCATTCTTTCTAAAACCTGTTCACGGGATAACAGATCGCGCTTCATTGCCCTTTGTATGCGAAGCTCATAAGGGGCGGAAACGCCAATGATATAGTCTAACTCCCCCTGTACTCCGCTTTCAAAGATGAGCGCTGCTTCGCGTAAGGCATAAGAAGTTTTTTGTTTCTGCATCCATGCTTTTGAATTGCGGATGGTTGCAGGATGTACCAGGGCGTTTAATATGGAGAGTTGCTTTTTGTCTTTAAAAACTATATTACCTAGATACTGACGGTTAAGCTTACCGTCAGTATAGGTTTCTTTGCCAAAATGATGCATGATAGCAGATTTTAACTGCTCATCTTCGTTCATAATTCTTTTAGCGGCATCGTCAGCATAATATACAGGAATGCCCAACACTTCAAATATGCGGGCTATAGTTGTTTTACCTGAACCAATTCCTCCTGTTATGCCAATGCGTAACGGCATACATTATGCTTTGGCAGTAGCTGTCTTATTGATTGCACTTGTCCACTCCATGGAAATAGCACTTTTTTCAATTTTCAGGTAACTACCCGGACTGGTTTCTACCTGAATGGTACCATCTTCATTCACTTTATTCACCACACCATGTATACCTGCTATAGTTACTATTTTATCACCTTTCTGCATGTTTTCCTGAAACTGCTTGGCGGCTTTGGCTTTTCTTTGTTGCGGACGGATCATAAATAGCCAGAAAACCAGCACCATTCCCACTAATAAAATCATCTGCGGATAAGCTGATGCAGAACCGGCTTGTAAAAAAATTGCTGAAAGTGTCATTGTGTTATTCTTGATTAAAATGAAAATTGAAAAACTTATTGTTTCTTGATGACGTTAACATCAAAAGACACCGAATGAACGGCCGGTGTAGTATTTGAGGTAACGGTTAAGTCTTTATGTTGTAATCCTTCACGGTCTTTACTATCAAATTCTCCCGTAATTTCCCCTTCTTCTCCAGGGGCAAGCGGTTTTTTAGGATAATCGGCTACCGTACAGCCGCAGGCTGGTTGTACAGATTCTATAATAAGTGGTTTTGTGCCTGAGTTTTTAAACCTGAAAGAAATAGCCAGTTTCTGGCCTTCATTGATATTGCCATAGTTTCTGGAAGAGTCAATCCATTCAATGGTGGTGTATTGTTTCTCCGTAGCAATCGTTCCTTTACTATCCAATGTTGATTGGTCATTTCCGCTACATGCGGCAAGTAGAACTATTAATAAGGGAATGAAAAAACTAATTCTGCTCATGCTGACTTTTTTGCAAATCTAACCAATGAGAGGCAATACGAACTATTTAAAGGATACTTTATGCATTTTGTTATCCTTTACCAGGTCTTTATGGATATTATCCAGAATACCATTAATAAACTGACCACTTTGTTGAGTACTGTAATCTTTTGCCAGATCAATGTATTCGTTGATCGTTACTTTCGGAGGAATGGTTTCAAAAAAGATAAATTCACAAACACCCATCCTCATCAGAATCATATCCAGTACGGCAATTCTTTCTGCGTCCCAGTTTTTTAATTTGGGTCGGATATAATCCAATGCCACTTCTTTTTTATCTATTGATGTTCTGAGTAATTCTCTCGCAAATAACCATTTTTCTGATCCGATCAACTCATTAAAATCAAAGGATGAAGTTTTTGATAAGAGATTGGTTAATAGTGTTTGTACCATTTCCACATCATCGTCCCAATTTGGAAATTTTTCCTCCAGAAAAAACAGGAAATTTTCTCCCGATAACATGATGTCATAAAGAATATATTCAAGAATTTCCTTTTCACTTCTTTTATCACGGGAGGGTATATTAATATACTGCTGATATTTTTCTGATTGGGTAAGTTCTATATATACTTTTCTGGTTAATTCAGTATCATTTATAAGATGTGGCTTATCTTCTTTTAGTGCTTGTATAAAAGAGGGTAGTTCAAGTATTTTCCATAATAATTCATTACCCGCAATTTTAATATTAACCTGAAGGTCTTTTTCCGAAGGGATATATTTGGAAGCTCTGTTTTTGGCATCAGTTTCTGCATAGCGAGCCACTTCTGTCAGAAAATATGTCAGGTACACCATTAAAGATCTGCTTTGGTCAAAATGTTTCTTCAACATTTTAGTACTATCACCGGAGGCCATTGGAGTTTCGAGGGTTTCAATACTATATAATGTCTGCATTACTTTCACCCTGATATTTCGCCTGCTAATCATATTATTAAGAGCTTACTTTCGGGCGCAAAACTAATAGAAAGTTTTGGATAATTACAAATGGAATAATGAATTTCAAAATTGACAAACAACTTGACGATTTGTCAATCATGTACATTGTTACTGCCATCATCACGTACAAAACTGAAAAAATGACTTTAAATCTTGTTTGGTACGGAATTCGTATACCTTTGCGCGCGCTACTGCCCGGTAGCATATCTAAACAAAATAAAAAATCGCATAATTAAAAATTGCTCAAACTATGGCTAATAAGTTAAAAGTTACCCCACTACATGACAGGGTAATTGTTAAACCAGCTCAAGCAGAAGAAAAAACTTCAGGTGGCATCATTATTCCGGACACAGCTAAAGAAAAACCTCAGCGTGGAACGGTTGTCGCTGCAGGACCTGGGAAAAAAGATGAGCCGGTTACTGTAAAAATTGGCGATACCGTTCTGTACGGTAAATATGCAGGTACTGAAATCCAGATCGGCGCTGACGACCTGTTGATTATGAGAGAAAGCGATATTCTCGCTATAGTTTAATTATTATTTAGTGTAATTTCTTTTTAAGAAACTTAAACAATTAACCATACCATGGCAAAACAATTATATTTCGATATTGACGCCCGCAACAAAATGAAAAAAGGCGTTGATGTGCTGGCCAATGCTGTAAAAGTTACTCTTGGTCCAAAAGGCCGTAATGTAGTATTGGAGAAAAAATTTGGCGCTCCTGCCATCACTAAAGATGGTGTTACCGTTGCTAAAGAAATTGAACTGGAAGATCCTATAGAAAATATGGGTGCTCAGATGGTAAAGGAAGTAGCTTCTAAAACTGCGGATATCGCAGGAGATGGAACTACAACTGCAACCGTTCTTGCTCAGTCTATCATTGCAGAAGGACTTAAAATGGTAGCAGCTGGCGCTAATCCAATGGATCTTAAACGCGGAATAGATAAAGCTGTAGCTACTGTTGTGGCAAATCTTCGTTCTCAGAGCCAGACTGTAGGAAGCGACAGTAAGAAAATTCAGCAGGTAGCTACTATCTCTGCTAATAATGATGAAACAATTGGTAAACTCATTGCTGAAGCTTTTGGTAAAGTAGGTAAAGAGGGAGTAATCACTGTTGAGGAAGCAAAAGGTACTGATACTACAGTAGATGTAGTTGAGGGTATGCAATTTGACAGAGGATATCTTTCTGCTTATTTCGTTACTAACAGCGAAAAAATGGAAGTTGAATTACAGAATCCTTACATCCTGATCTATGACAAAAAGATCAGCGCTATGAAAGACATTCTGCATATTCTTGAAAAAGTTGCGCAAAGCGGTCGTCCTTTAGTAATTATTTCTGAAGATCTGGAAGGAGAAGCACTGGCAACACTTGTTGTTAATAAATTACGTGGCACGCTTAAAGTTGCTGCAGTTAAAGCTCCGGGATTTGGTGATAGAAGAAAGGAAATGCTGACTGATATTGCTATTCTTACCGGTGGTACTGTGATTAGTGAAGAACTCGGACATAAATTGGAAGCTGCAGATGTATCTTCTTTAGGCCAGGCTGCATCTATCACTATAGATAAAGATAATACAACAGTTGTAGGCGGTAAAGGTAAAAAAGCCGATATCACTGCAAGAGTAAATCAGATTAAAGCTCAGGTTGAAAATACTACTTCTGATTACGATCGTGAAAAATTACAGGAACGCCTGGCTAAATTAGCTGGCGGTGTGGCTGTACTTTATGTAGGTGCTGCAACAGAAGTTGAAATGAAAGAGAAAAAAGATCGTGTTGATGATGCATTGCATGCAACAAGAGCTGCTGTTGAAGAAGGTATCGTGCCTGGTGGTGGTGTAGCTTATATCCGTGCTATTGCTGCTTTAGAAACTGGCAAATCAAAAGGTCAGATAAGCGATGAGCAAACTGGTATCCAGATTATACGTCGCGCTCTGGAAGAACCTATTCGTACTTTAACAGCTAACGCTGGTATTGATGGTTCTATAGTAGTACAAAAAATTAAAGAAGGTAAAGCTGATTTCGGATTTAACGCTCGCACTGAAAACTATGAAAATCTGTTTAAAGCAGGTGTTATTGATCCGACTAAAGTGAGCCGTGTAGCATTGGAAAATGCAGCTTCAATTGCAGGTATGCTGTTAACCACTGAATGTGTGATTTCAGATAAGCCTAAGAAAGAAGAAGCTCATGTTCATCCTGGTGGTGCACCTGGTATGGGCGGAATGGATTATTAATTTTAATAAAGGTTTTATGATAAAAGAGGGTGTATCAAAATACTGATACACCCTCTTTTTATTATATTCGCACCATGACACAAGATCAATTGAAATATATGAGGGACCGCATTGTTGTCCTGAGGAGGTTTCTTTGACGTCGATGACAGACGTAACAAAATAGACCAGGATAAACAATTATCATTATCTCCCGGTTTTTGGGAGGATAATAAACGCGCCACAGAAATTCTCAAAAATCTCAAACTCAATGAATATTGGGTTAAACTGTATGAGTATGTAGAAACTGCCGTAGAGGATTTTGCTGTTTTATACGATTTCTGGAAAGCAGGAGAAGCTTCTGAAGAAGAAACGCAACAATCTTATCAACAAGCCCTTGATCAGTTAGAAGAAGCAGAATTCAAAAGCACGCTTAACCAGCCCGAAGATGAATTGCCGGCAGTTTTACAGATCAACTCTGGTGCTGGTGGAACTGAAAGCCAGGATTGGGCAGAGATGCTAGCCCGTATGTATAGGATGTATGGGGAAAAGCAGGGTTGGAAAGTAACAGAACTTGATTGGGTCTGGGGTGATGGTGCTGGTATAAAAATGGCAACACTACAATTCGACGGACCTTTTGCCTATGGTTTTCTTAAAGCAGAAAGTGGTGTTCACAGACTGGTGCGTATTTCACCTTTTGATAGTAATGCAAGGAGGCATACATCTTTTTCTTCCATATTTGTATATCCATTAGTGGATGATACTATTAATATTGAAGTGAAAGATGCAGATGTGAAAATGGAAACGGCAAGAAGTGGGGGAGCAGGTGGACAAAACGTAAATAAAGTAGAGACCAAGGTAATGCTGACACATATTCCAACAGGAATAGTAGTCGTTTGTCAAACTGAACGTTCACAATTAGGTAATCGCGAAAAAGCGATGACAATGTTGAAGAGCCGTTTGTACGAAGAAGAGCTTAGAAAAAGAAATGAACTAAAGGATGCTGTAAATAGTAAAAAGAAAAAAATTGAGTGGGGATCGCAGATAAGATCTTATGTTTTTCATCCGTATAAAATGATTAAAGATCATAGAACAGATTATGAAGTGGGAAACGTACAACCGGTAATGGATGGAGAACTGGATGGATTTATTAAAGCTTATCTGATGACAGAAAAAGAAAATGCTGTTTAGGGTGAATGAATACAAGAATGCATAAGAGAGTATTCATTTCATGGTAATATATACAGCGTCTTTCTATAGTTGATAAAACGAGTTTTATTCGGATCAATCAAGGCTTATACTTCTTATCATAAAATGAACTACACTTATGCACTTTGGAGATTTTGCTTACCCAATGCCACAAAACGAACCTGTACTCAATTATGGACCAGGTTCTAAGGAAAAAGAATTACTAAAAAAAGTATTAACAGCACTTAAATCCCAACAGGCTGATATACCCATGTATATTGGCGGAAAAGAAATAAGAACTGGAAATACCGTAGACATAAAACCTCCACATGAAACCAGTCATCTGCTTGGAAAATTTCATATGGGTGATGCAACTCATGTTAATCATGCCATTGAAGCTGCTCTCGCAGCGAAGGATGCCTGGGCCGCTTTGAGCTGGGAAAACAGAGCTAATATTTTTTTAAAAGCGGCTGATCTTCTCGCAACAAAATATCGTTATCATATTAATGCCACAACGATGTTGGGACAAAGCAAAAATGCTTACCAGGCGGAAATAGATAGCGCATGCGAGCTCATCGACTTTCTAAGATTTAATGTTCATTTCTTAAGTGAAATATATCAACAACAACCTATCAGCGCTTCGGGAATTCATAACAGGATGGAGTATCGTCCGCTGGAAGGATTTGTATTAGCCATTACTCCATTTAATTTTACAGCTATAGGAGGAAATCTTCCTACTTCAGCAGCGATGTGCGGAAACGTTGTAATATGGAAACCTGCAAACACACAGGTATACAGCGCGCAAATGTTTATGCGCATACTAAAAGAAGCAGGTTTACCAGATGGTGTAATTAATCTTATATATGTTGATGGTCCTGTAATGGGAGAAGTATGTTTTCAGCATAAAGATTTTGCCGGAGTGCATTTTACAGGTTCTACAGGAGTATTTAATGAAATGTGGAAGACGATCGGTAGTAATATCCATCGTTATCGCACTTATCCGCGAATTGTTGGTGAGACAGGTGGAAAAGATTTTGTAATTGCTCATAAAACAGCCGATCCTGACATTGTAGCTACGGCATTATTAAGGGGGGCTTTTGAATTTCAGGG
>CAZQIQ010000053.1:0-9148 GCA_964593835.1 uncultured Chitinophagaceae bacterium | reverse complement strand
TCAGGGACAAAAATGTTCTGCAGCTTCACGTGCGTATATTCCATCAAACATTGCCTCAGCGGTGAAAGAGAAATTAATTAAAGGTGTTGAGAGTTTTGCAATGGGCACAGTGGAAGATTTTACAAACTTTATTAATGCAGTCATTGATGAAAAAAGTTTTGATAAAATCAGTAAGTATATTAACGACGTTAAAAAAAGTAAAAAAGCGAAGATAATTGCTGGTGGAAAAACTGATAAGTCTAAAGGATATTTTATTCAACCAACAATCATAGAAACAACTGATCCTAATTATGTGACTAAGTGTGAGGAAATATTCGGTCCTGTGTTAACAATATATATTTATGATGAAGAACAGTTTGAAGAAACATTAACATTGGTTGATAAAACTTCTCCATATGCGTTAACAGGATCTATTCTTTCAACTGACAGAGAGGCTGTAGAAATGGCTATCGTAAAATTACGCAATGCGGCTGGTAATTTTTACATTAATGATAAACCTACAGGCGCTGTTGTAGGTCAGCAGCCATTCGGTGGTGCAAGAGCAAGTGGTACGAATGATAAAGCAGGATCAATACTTAATTTATACAGATGGTTAAGTCCGCGAACAATTAAAGAAACATTTAACCCACCTGCTGATTATAAATATTTATTTCTGGAGGAGCAATAATTAACCGGCTTACTACCATTTAAGTGTAATCGAATTTTTTGTTAAAGCACTTGTATTTGAAGGATTTACATTATACATTTGCTGCAATAAAATAATCATTAAACATGAAAAAACTCTTTTTATCCTTTTTCCTAGCCGCTTCTTTTTATGGCGCAAGTGCTCAGGTACAATTTGGTGCTAAAGCTGGCCTTAACCTGGCTAATTTGGTTGGTTCCGATGTTGGAGATGAGTCTAAATCCAAAATTGGCTTTAACGTAGGTGCATTTGCTGAAATTCCTGTTACAGAAAGCTTTGCTGTTAAACCCGAATTATTGTATTCATTACAGGGTTCAAAAGCTGATGGGGGAGAAATTGGAGACGCTAAGCTTAACTTAAGTTATCTAAACATTCCAGTTTTAGCTAAATATGTTATAGCTGAAGGATTTTTTGCTGAAACAGGACCTCAGATTGGTTTCCTGATGTCTGCAAAACTTAAAGCAGGTGGTGAATCAATTGATGGCAAAGAATGGTACAAATCAACAGACTTCTCATGGGCATTCGGTGCTGGATATCAATTTACACCGAATGTTGGAGCAAACATTCGCTATAATTTAGGTTTAAGTGCAATACCTGAAGACAGTGATAAAATTAAAAACAGCGTATTCCAACTAGGAGTATTCTACAAATTTAGCTCTGCCAATTAATAAGCTTATTTTATTATTTATAAAGAGAGGTTGTATCAAAAAATGTCGATACAGCCTCTTTTTATTCAGGTACAGCTTAGAGAGAGTTTACGTTTATGCGATTCTCGGGCTGTTCAAAATACTTTTGATACTTCCTCTCTTTTGCATTTGAGTAATCTGAAAGAGTATATTTTGATGTATACAATCAACAGAGTCTTCACAATATCTTTTAGTTCACACACTCTTTATTTGGGTAACCAATGAAATTCATTTTTGTTTACATCACACTCTATTTCTTCAAAAAAACTAACATTTCATCTGTTTTTATTGTGAACAGGGTGTTAAGGAATTGATTGTTTTATTAAGCTTTTAATTATTATTGATACTTAATGGTCAGTAGGGAAAACATAAGCAAACTGGAGGCTATTATTCCGTCTTAATATTCTACACTTAATCAATTATTTCAAAATATTATCACCTGTTAGATAATAAATGCTATATCTAATTGGCATTATGTGAAAGCCCGATATTTTAACATAGAAGAATAGCTGGATTCAATAACATTTGTTGCAGAAAAAATATTCGCATTTGATAGATTAATTTTACACTGTGCAGGACTTTTAATCTTATCACTCTTCTTTTTATAATATATCAATAGCGTTGTTGTTAATTAAGTGGGGACAGAGTTCATGTCATGATAATTTTAGCAATGTTATTTTATCTTATCACTATTAAGTCCCGGACCTGAATTTGAAAAATAAGTTTCGATTAAATGTTTGTTTATAACCAAACACCTAAGTTTTGCATGGAAAAGGAGGTGTTTTTTAGCAGGTAATGTGAACTAGCAGTTCAGTATTAAGGAGATGCTCACTGTTATATTAAAATGACACTTTAAAATATCATTTTAAAGATTGCGGAACTATTAGCGTGTAATTATTGAGTTCATTCATTCATTCTCAATTTCGACAAAACAGTTTTGCTTCTTCTTTCTTACTTTTACAAAAACTACTGATTGAAAACAGTCCTAAACGAACAGCAACTGGCTATTACCATTAAAAGGCTTGCTCACCAGATTGTGGAAAATCATCCCAAACTGGAGAACACAGTGATTATTGGTATACAACCAAGAGGTGTCTTTTTATCAGATCAGTTAGTGGAGGAGTTAAAGCAGATAGTAGATCCTTCATTGATCAGATATGGTATACTGGATATAACCTTTTACAGGGATGATATCAGGAATGAAATACATGTTCCTAATCAAACTAAAATTCCGTTTACCGTAGAGAATAAAAATGTTGTGCTAATTGATGATGTGTTACATACCGGACGTACTATCAGAGCAGCACTGGATGCTTTAATGGATTTCGGGCGACCTCTAAAGGTGGAGCTTTGTGCACTGATCGATCGTCGGTTTAGCCGTCAGCTTCCTATTCAACCGGATTATGTGGGTAAGACAATAGATTCAATTATTTCGCAGAGAGTAAAGGTCTTCTGGAACTCGCGCGACAATCAGCAGGAGGTTGTGCTGCTTGAGGGGAATTGATTTTGTATAGTTTCTTTTAATCGTTTAACTTTGCAGCCTGAAATGCAACTTTCAGTAAAACACTTACTAGGTATTAGGGATCTTACTCCCGGTGATATACAACTCATATTAAATACAGCCGTTCAGTTTAAGGAAGTTTTGCAAAGACCTGTAAAAAAGGTTCCTGCATTACGTGATTATTCTATTCTTAATCTGTTTTTTGAAAATTCTACCCGCACGAGAATTTCTTTTGAATTAGCTGAAAAAAGGCTTAGCGCTGATACAATTAATTTTACAGCTAGCAGCTCGTCTGTGTCAAAAGGGGAAACCTTACTCGATACTGTCAATAATATCCTTTCAATGAAGGTAGATATGATTGTAATGAGACATAGTGCAACAGGGGCCCCTCATTTTCTGGCTAAACAATTCAAAGCAAAAAATATAGGCGTAGCTATTGTTAATGCCGGCGACGGAATAAACGAACATCCTACTCAGGGCTTGCTCGATGCTTTTTCTATAACTGAAAAACTCGGTGGACTGGAAGGTAAAAAGGTGGCTATTATCGGTGATATTATGCACTCAAGAGTGGCTATGAGCAATATGTATTTGCTTAAAAAAATGGGTGCAGAAGTGACTATAGCAGGGCCGCCTACTTTAATTCCAAAATATCTTCAGGAAGCTTTTGATGTACGTGTTGAATATAATTTAAAGAAAGCCCTTGAATGGTGTGACGTAGCTAATGTGCTTCGTATACAACTTGAACGTCAGAATCAGGTTTTGTTTTCTTCTTTGCGGGAATATAATATTGCTTACGGTATTAGTAAGCAGTTGCTGGATAGTCTTAATAAGGATATCGTCATTATGCATCCCGGACCAATTAACAGAGGGGTGGAGATTGACAGCGACGTGGCTGATAGCAAACAATCCATTATCTTACAACAGGTGGAAAACGGTCTGGCAGTGCGCATGGCAGTACTATACTTGCTATCGGGTCAGTCAGAATCTTTGTAATAACTCTTAATCTGATTAGCATGCGCATTGCATTATTTCCGGGAACATTTGATCCTATTACCATTGGTCATATAGATATTATACAAAGAGCGCTACCGCTTTTTGATAAGCTGGTAATCGGTATCGGTAGGAACGCCAATAAAATATCTATGTTCTCCGAAGAAATACGACTAAAATGGATAAAAGAATTGTATAAGAATGAGCCAAAAGTTTCCACACTTGTCTACGAAGGATTAACGGTTGATTGTTGCGAAAAAGTTGGCGCAAAATTTATTGTTCGCGGAATCAGATATGTAAGTGATTTCGAATATGAAAAAGCAATCGCTGATATGAATCGTAGTCTGGATAATAATATTGAAACCATTTTCTTGACTTGTTTACCTCAATATACTTCGGTGGCTTCTACGTTAGTAAGAGATGTTATCAGGAATAATGGTGATGCAAAACCTTTTGTACCCGATATTGTTGCACAGGATTTTAAACACTCCGTACGCTAGAGAATCAGTGCGTTTTAATAAACTTATAAGTTTTATTATCTCCTGTTGAAATATAATATATTCCGTTTTTCAGGTCATTGATTGCAACAACGATTTTTGATTGATTGGTTCGTGTTTTTTTACAAAGTTGCCCGAGGTGATTGTAAATGGAAACGTCTTTTACTGATATTTTGTTTTCACCAAAATGAATGGTGATGGTATGTATAGCAGGATTGGGATAGACTGATAGGGAGGAGGGTTGAATAATATTGTTTTGTTCTTCAGCAGTTACTTTATCAGATGATAATAAAACAGACCTTAACCCGTCCTTTTGAAATAATTCATGCATTTTATTAACCTGACCTATCGTAAACATATTTACACAATCATCATTGGTAAAATCCATAAAGTTCATATACATACTGCCTGATGCATTATTAGAACAGGAATTAATAACACCTGAAGGACAACCACGAGTGGGACCGTGTTGAACAGGCGTATCATCAACGCCATCGTCTCCACAGGATGCATCACCCCAGATATGTTTTAGTCCGAGCCAGTGACCTATCTCATGAACGGTAGTGCGGCCCTTATTGTATGGTGAACGAACATTACCGGTAGTGCCAAAAACATTAAAATGGATAACTACACCATCTTTTGCCGGTGTACAGCCGGGATCGCTTGCATAGCCAAGTATTCCTGATTGTAGATTACCTACCCATATATTAAGATATTCATCGCGATTCCAGCCATCACTTCCGCCTTTAACACTCGATTTGATTTTATCATCCAGATCAAATACCTGCACATTTGTTCTCTTTCTCACAATTCCCTCTGTGGCTAATCCGTTCGGATCTACCTGCGCTAATTTAAATTCAATCAATGCATCGGCTGCCACATTTCTAAATGAAGCAGGAATATTTTTGATGTCGGTATTTTTTTTCCTGTAATCCTGGTTCAGCACTTCAATTTGAGAGTTAATCTGTTCGTTGCTGATGTTTTGAATAGATTGATTGTATACAACGTGAACAACAACAGGTATAGTAATCACTTTTCCACTGACTGATTTCTGGGCCAGAACAAAAGGGTGAATCAATAAAAAACTACATAATATTAATAGTGTAATCCGCATGCCAGCACATTTGTGTTGGCTTTCCAAAGGTGGATAGCGGTCATCAACAGGAAATTGGAGAACTAATAGAACTGTAAAAAAATAAATTTTTAACCAGTAATGCAAGCTCCTGTTGAAAAATTATCCTTTATTTACTGCATGATTCACAAGATATATGTTTTTTTTGTTATAAGTTTTTTGTTTATAGCATGCGGCAGTCAGGATACACAGGACAATTCAGACAACGATGATTTGCCATTAGTGGCTGCTCCGGTAAACCTTAGCTTCCAGATAGTTAATGAATATCCTCATGATACATTAGCCTTTACACAAGGATTTTCATTTTATGAAGGCAAACTGTATGAAGCCACAGGCTCGCCTGATTTTCCAGTCAATAATGGCACCTGGATAGGAGAAGTAGATTTAAAAAACGGAAAAGTCAATAAAAAGATTGATCTAGGGAACACTTATTTTGGAGAAGGGATCACATTCATGAATGATAAAATTTATCAACTCACTTATCAGACTAAAAAAGGATTTGTCTATGATGCCAAAAATTTCAAAAAACTCAGCGAGTTTACCTATAAAAGTGAAGGGTGGGGAATCACCAATGACGGCGAGCATCTCATTATGAGTACGGGTAGCAATAATCTCTATTATCTTACTCCCGACTCTCTAAATTTTGTGAAAATGGTGGCTGTGCAGGATAATAATGGTTATGTGGCCAATATCAATGAGTTGGAATATATTGACGGATATATTTATGCTAATCACTGGATGACCCCCTATATTTTAAAAATTGACCCGTCAACAGGTCATGTTGTGGGTAGATTCGACTTTTCCAAACAGGTGAGCGAAATAAAATCGCGTTTTCCCCAGGCAGATGAGCTTAATGGGATTGCTTATGACAGTATTACCGGCAAGACTTTCATCACTGGGAAAAAATGGCCTGTTATTTACGAAATTAAGTGGTAGACATCCAGTTTTTTACATTACCTTTGCAAACTCTTTAAACGGGGTATTCATGAGCAGTAGAAGAAATTATGATATTGCGTTTGTGGGATTGAAACCGGGTATCCATGAATTTGAGTATTCAGTTGATGATAAGTTCTTTGAAGATTACCAGGAGCAGGATTTTGATCATTGCATTGCGAACATAAAACTTACATTGGATAGAAAAAATGGCTTTATGCTGTTGAAGTTTGAGATAGGGGGTAAGTTGAATGTAAGTTGTGACAGATGTGGAAATGTTTTGCCGCTGGATCTTTGGGATGAATTTAATATAGTGGTGAAGATGGTAGATGATCCTGAGATGATGAATAACCAGGAAGATGATCCTGATATTTATTACATTTCGAAAGGAGAGAGTCATTTACATATAGCGGACTGGATATATGAATTCGTTAATCTGAGTATTCCTATGCAGAGAATGTGTAGAAGAAAAGAAAATGGAGAATCAGGATGTAATCAGGAAGTACTGAAAAAACTTGCCAAGCTTGAACCGGATGGAAAAAAAATAGCCAATCCTGTTTGGAAAGGCCTGGAAAAGTTTAAGAATTTAGATAATTAATTTGATAATATAGACATAAAATTTGATTTATGCCTAATCCCAAAAGAAGACATTCCCAACAGAGGAGTGCAAAAAGAAGAACTCACTACAAGGCTGAAGTAATTACGTTGAGTAAAGATTCTACAACAGGAGAAATTCATGTTCGCCATCGCGCACACGTTAGCGAAGGTAAACTCTACTACAAAGGAAAAGTTGTAGCAGAAAAGTCTCCTGTACAGTAAGTAATCCTCACGTAATTATCGACCGATGAATATCGCCCTGGACGTAATGGGTGGTGATTTTGCACCATCGGAAGCAGTTAAAGGCGTAGCGGCATTCTTACATGAACAGAATGCCAATATTAACTTGTTCCTCATTGGAAATGAGGAACAGATAGCTATTCTTTTGGCTGAAAACGATATAGTCGATAATACCAACATCCGTGTATTACATGCTTCGCAGGTAATAGGTATGCATGAGCATCCTACTAAAGCATTGAAAGAAAAACAACAATCTTCTATTGCTGTTGGATTTCATTTATTAGCCTCCGGTAAGGTGGATGCTTTTATTAGCGCTGGAAATACCGGCGCTATGTTAGTTGGTGCGCTGTATAGTATAAAAGCTATTGATGGAGTACTCAGACCTTCCATCTCCACTATTATCCCTAAAGACAACGGTAGTACAGGATTGTTATTAGACGTAGGTCTAAATGCGGATTGTAAACCCGAACATCTTAATCAGTTTGCTTTATTGGGTTCTCTGTATGCCCAATACATATCAGGTATTGATAATCCGCGCGTTGGATTAATCAATATAGGTGAGGAAGAAGGCAAAGGAAATATACTTGCTCAAACGACCTATACACTTCTGAAAGAAAACAAGGATATTAATTTCATCGGCAACATTGAGGGGCGTGATATTTTTAAAGATAAGGCCGATGTAATGGTTTGTGAAGGTTTTACTGGCAATATCGTATTAAAGCTGGCTGAATCATTCTACGATATTACTCAGGAAAAACAAATCCATAACGAATATCTCGATCGGTTTAATTTTGAAAATTATGGGGGCACTCCGGTTTTGGGAGTAGCTAAACCTGTAATCATTGGTCATGGTATCTCTCACGCCAAAGCATTCACTAACATGATCAGGCTGGCACAAAAAATGATCGACACCAGGTTGATGGATAAGATGAAATCAAGATTTATCACTTCATGATCCGCTTTTTCGGATACCTACAATCATACATTTATTCCTTAAAGATTTTTTCATTTTCGATTATCTCTCTGATAATTAGTGTATTAATCGTAGTTAACTACACTTTTGATATAAATAGCTGGATGCTACACCATCCTTCTTTTATGGTCAGGCTTGTACGCTCAGGATTGTTTTACATCTTTGTTTTTTCTGGTATTTGTATGCTAAACATGTTTCTAAGCAAAGAGCGTTTGCCTCGTTCCGCTTTTTTCTATTTTCTTTTATTGATCACTCCGGTCATATTTGCATTGAAAGTGAGTGTACGAGCCGGGGATGTGCTGCCGGAGCTAAGTGACAAATATTTTATTACAGCCCTTCAATGGCCCTTAAAAGCATTGATCGTTTCATTATTTGTATTTGGTATAGGCTATTTAGGTGGTTATCAAAAACCATATTTTGGTACAAGTCTTAATAATCTCCGGTTAAAACCATATTATGTTTTGTTATTGTTGATGCTTCCGTTTTTGTTGATGGTGGGCATCACACCCGATTTTCAGTCAGTTTATCCACGCCTTCAGATAGTAGGAGATCCTTCAGCTTTTTCCTGGTACAAAATATTGTTTTTTGAATTTTGCTATGGAATTGATTTTTTTACTATCGAACTGTTTTTCAGGGGATTTATAATCATTGCTTTCACTAAATATTTAGGTAAAAGTATTATTCTCCCAATGGCATTTTTCTACTGTGTTATTCATTTTGGAAAACCGCTGATGGAATGTATTAGTTCTTATTTTGGTGGAATTGTATTGGGAGCCATTGTGTATAGAACGCATTCTATCTGGGGCGGACTCCTAGTTCATCTGGGAATAGCCTGGATGATCGAAATAATCGGCTTTGTATTATGATAATAATGAATGAGATAAATAAAACTACAACCTCGTAAGCCGGATTCTGTT
>CAZQIQ010000052.1:0-25055 GCA_964593835.1 uncultured Chitinophagaceae bacterium | reverse complement strand
CAGCCGTCACGCTTCCTGATAGCGAGTGACCGTATCTGTTATATCATTGATTACATAGAAAAGTAGCGTGCCTGTTTAATCCTGATGGAACAGCGATAAAAAAAAGAACAGCAAAGTTAGCCGCCTCATCAGCTGCACAATAAAGCCGAACGAATACATGAGCCCAGCGGCCAAAAGCTTCCGGCATAAAGCGACAAAATATATACGGATCGACATATCCTGCACGAGCTGCATTAATAAAATCAGCGACAGTACTCCACGCATTTATTCCGTTGCCTTTTGGCTATGAACAAGCGGCGGCTGAGGATCTGCTTTCTTTTTTTCTCTTTTTTTTCTTTTAAAATAATTATTTATGAAAGCAACAGATCATCAGCACACTTACGAAATGTGGTTCATGCAAAACAGGTTAGGCGCCGATTACGGCAGCTTCCTATGCGATAAATGTGACCGCCGTTTTTATCACTCACCGTCTACCATTTATCATGATCACCAGGAAAAATACAGCTGCTGCTGCGGCTACTGTACCAATGAGATGATTTATAGGGACTGGGGAGAAAAACCATATCAGTAAAAAGTAAGGGGCCTAACGGCCCCCTACTTTTTTTCTTTCAATTGAACTAAGCGAAGCGTTCTCATGAACACCATTGGAAATCCAAATATGCCGTGAATAAAAAAGAAAATCCTACTTTAGGTACTGTTAAGCAGTTCTTTGAGTGATATACAATGGGGTTCCCCGAAAATCGGAGGGCCATTAAAATAGGGTTGGCGATTATTATCCGTTTGGTTTAACGATGAATGGGATAAGTTCTCAGGCATTGGGTAAGATGGGGAACAAGTATCTGTACAACGGCAAGGAATTACAGAATAAAGAGTTTAGTAATGGCAGTGGATTAGAGTGGTATGATTACGGCGCGAGGATGTATGATGGGCAGATCGGGAGGTGGCATAGTGTGGATCCAATGGCTGGAAAATATTTTTCATCTACACCATATAATTATGTTGATGGTAATCCAATCATAAGGACAGATCCAGATGGCGAAGATTGGTTTAGGAATGAAGAAACGGGGCTTATTGAGTGGCGAGATACACAGGGTAAGCAAGGGGAAAAAGTAAGCCTAAAAGGAAGTGAAGATACGTGGAGAAATCTTGGGTCAGAACTTTTAGTATTTAATGGTGAAACTATCACTTATTACACTCAATCTGCAAATGATGAAGGACAATTAGGAGTGAGTTCTCAAACATTTGATGCTGTTTCTGGCAAACCTATTGAAGGTGGTGGTGGTCTTACATTAGTGGGAAATGGAGCCTATACTTTTATGCCTGCAACTGACCTGACTTTTGATTATTCAGCAGGTAGGCAAGCTAAGTCAAATATAGGTCCAATACCCGAAGGGTTATATTCAATAACAAAGTCACCTTTCAACGAGGGCGTAAATGAAAGCGGAACTCAAAAATGGAATAATTTATCAGGAGCGCAAAAAACTGGGGCTAAAGTAGGGAGAGGATTATGGCCGGGTGGAACTAATTCATGGGGAACTTACAGGTGGAAATTAAATCTTGAGAATGTGAACACCAACAGAAGTGATATGTATTTGCACGGCGGAAGTAAGTGGGGAAGTCGCGGATGTATAGATTGCGGTAATAATATTGGCACTTTGGCGAACGCTATTTTAACTAATAAAACAGGAAATGATAAAGTGTATTTGCAAGTAATTTATCCGAAAGATCTAAAAATAAAGGTTGCTAATAGTTCAACGAACCAATTAAAACGAGTTCCATAATAATGAAAACAAAAGAAGTGCTATTGGCTGTTATTGCTTCTGCTATTCCTATAGCTGTAATTTTATTTAATGTAATTGAACTGATAAGCGTTATGTCTTCGAATAGTGCTTACCCTTTTGGAAGCGACTATTTCAGCAAAATTTCTATTTATCAATCAAAATCCGTTTATATACTTTACAATATTATCCTTTCTGCTATTTTTGGTACTTCCATCTATTTAGCCTTCAAAAAGAAGTGGGGTTTATTCGGAATAAACCTTGTGACTGGTTTTATGTAGTTACCCTATCCCTTGTTTTCTAATACGTAAAAAGCAATTATAATGGGACTTTTACACTTCAACCTCAACAAAATTTCTACAACAAAGCGTCCGAACTTCCGGCAATAGCTACTTTTGATCCAAGTGTGAAAGATCAACAATCAGCGGAAGCTTTTGTAAAAAGTCAGGGAGGATCTAGTGCAGAATATGCAGGAAAGGAAAGTACAGTTGACAATGCTTATGTTAATGAAGGAGATAAGCGTACAGGATATTATCTTAATGCTGACGGATCAGTAACAAAAGCCGGAGATGGAAAACCTAGTGTTACAAAGGTTGATCTGGCGAATAGCGAACCTGAAATTGATGTAGCTGGTGCGGTGGCAGGTGGTTCTGGCAATTTGTTAGAAAAAATTAATGGCCATGCAACAGCAATAGGCACTGAAGCTGCATTGATTGATGCAGGACTTACGAAGGGTATAGGTGCTGCAGAAGATTTAGGAAAAAATTTAAAAGTTGCCAGTGGTATAGCTAGGGGAATAGGAACCGCTGCGGCTCTTGTTAATGGTGTATATGCCACAGCCCAGCTTATCGATAATCCTACTAAAGGCAATGCTGCAAGAGTTACTGTTCAGGCTGTTGCAGCTGGCGCAGCATTTATTCCAGGAGTTGGATGGGGCATTGCTCTTGGAATAGGTATAGCTGACGTGATTTGGGGAGATGATTTATATAATAGGCTTGATGGAAAATGATTAAAGTATGTTCAATTATTTATATTATAAGTTATACCAAGCAACATTAAAAGGTTCACTGAAAGATGTACCTCAGTTTATTACACCGTTTTATTTTGCTGCATTGATAAGCGTAAATATTTTAGTTATAAATGCTTTTCTGGCAAAAGTGGGCGTAATGGCATACTTCTTTTTAAATAAAAAATTAGCAATTGTTCTTGTTTTATTACTGGTAGGGATAGCCTATATTTATTACAATAAAAGTCGTACGGATGCACTGATTGAGAAGTATATTAAAGAAAGCAATTCTAAGAGAATAAAAGGTAATATTATTGTTTCTATGTATATTGCTATCTCATTTTTATCAATTTTTGCTGTAGCTTTTTTCCGTCCTGGGAAATTATAATAACAATAAAAAATTAAAACAATAAAGCCCGGTTGCAACTGGGCTTTATTTACTGGGCGAGTTGTTGTAATTGTCTTTTAGTGACTAGTGCATCAATCATGGTTTTGATACAATTTTTATCTTCATGACTTATTTTTTTCTACAGATCTAAATAAGGAGAGCAGTTCATTATCTGAGATATGCGATGTGGCCTTATCCTGCAAAGAGCCATGCATTAAAAAATCCGTAGTAGTATTGAGCGCCTCAGCCAGTTTAGCGAGAACATCAGAAGAAGGAATAGCTCCACGCTTCTCATAACGTCCGATATATATATTGAATATGAAGGTATTTAAGAACTCTTTAACGAGTTTCTTTTGTCTGTGGCTAGTTTTTCAATTTTACGGAACTGTAATAATGATTCTTCATCAATAGCTTCAACAGATTTACCTTGCATGGTTCTACTCCTCAAAAAATCAGTAGTGACTCTCTAAGCTTTGGTAACAAGGTTAAGAATATAGCCAGTCGGTACCGATGCTTTTCTTTTACTTTTACCAACATTGGTAAAATAGACTTTAACGAGCTTGGCGAGTTTCTATCAGAAAATCGAGGCTAACTTTGAGTGCATCAGCATTTTTTTAGCCACTTCAATAGAGGGCATTACTTCTCTGCGCTCATAGCGTCCGATCATCTTCCTACATACATTGACTGATTTGGGAAAATCGTTCAGGAACACATTACGCTTTTTGATCGTCACTGATTTCATAACTTATGATGTCAATGGCAATTTAATCCTTGACAAGAACAAAGGCATCACCTCTATACTCTACAATCACCTTAATCTTCCCTATGAGATTCGCATAGGAGGGAAAGGGAAAATAGTCAATACGTATGATAATTAAACCTATCAGTTAAAATAGCTTATAATGCATTGATGAAAGAAACCAATGAGCGATTGATGGGGGGCGTGGATTATTTTTATAATCCACAAGAAAATGGAGGAGGTGGAGGAAATGGTGGTGGAAAAGGAAACACGGACGACAGTAAAACAAAGGAAGAAAATACTAAAAATTGTCCAACATGCCCGAAGGATTCTGATAACTGGCTGTCTAATGCTTGAACAGCAATTCGAATGACTGCCGGTTGGGCATTTTGGTTTGGAAATGATGAAACGTTCAATAATGATAGAGTTTCTGGAGCCTTGATGAATTCACGAATTGTAGACGAAGCCCGTGAATATTGGTATTCGGCAGTCAAATCGGGAAAAAAAACAACGAATGACGGTTTGACCAATTTTGCTGGTAAAACTCGATTAGGAGGAGGCAATTTTGGTCTTACTGGTTTGTTAAAAGCAGGGATAGATCCAATTGAACAATTTATTGGTAGTACTCATGATTTTTCAATTTCCAGTAATGGCAAGGTTCTTACTTATACTATTACTAATGTTACTAGTTTTCAATCATTGATGTATGGAGCAACTCCTAGTTGGCTTAATTTCTTTACAACTAAACAGACTTATATTTTTACCGAACCTATAAATCCCGAAAGGCTGAAATGAAACTATTAATCTGGTCAATTATACTTTTGTTTATTACTGCTTGTAACCAAACAGAATTAAAATTAACTAATAATTACTACCTAAAGGCAAGCCCTGATGATAGTAATTCATTTGGGGTTTATTTTCTGGATGGAGAATACTTCGTAGGCATAATTAAGCCAAAAGTACTTGCTATTGATTATAATGAAAGCTATTTAATTGTTCAGCAACATCCTGAAGATTCTGGTAAAATAGATAATGATGTAATTAACTATTTTATTATTCCTTTTAAAAATAAAGTATCTAATTCTGAGGAAAAAAATCTAATTGGTCCATTAAGCAAAAGTGAATTTGAAAAAAAACGCAAAGATTTAAAATTGCCAAAAGAATTAATTTTAAAACTTATCAAAGACTTTTAGCATAGGTGGCGAAGGCCTTTCCCCAACCACTCTTAGGAGTGGTTTTTTTATGCTTTGCCTTAATAAAGGTTGACTGATTTTGTAATAAGAATGAATGTATTCATGTTAGCTTTTTTATTCCATTTTTTCACTTTTAACCGGGATTGACTATGCATTTGTAGCGGTGTAAGTCTCAAATAATATTACATATAAAAAACTTTAAGTGTATATATAACATTTATAAGAAATAAAAAAATAATTATTTAATCCTATCAATGTTTGTACTCGGAATTATATTTAATTCATTTACAATTTGATATGAAAAAATTGGTAAATGGCCAGGAACAGTCCAGCATAGTACATTTTTTAAATTTCTTCTACTTTATATCAGCATTTTTTTCCTTCACACGAAAAGCTTTGTCATGAAAAATTTTATCCTCTCTCTTTTAATGCTATTAATTTTATCCAATTATTTAGCAGCACAAAACACCAAAGAATTAGTATTGGTGGGTACCGGTTACGGTCTTACCACCGACCCTAACCATCCTAATGGTTTAGCACAATGGCATTACTTGCAAAAATTTGCGAACATCACCCACAATGGCCAGAATGCCAGTGTAACGGCTTTCCGGATGTATGTGGACTGGCCAATTTATGAACCCACAGAAGGCAATTACCAGCGTGCCAGATTCAGACAAGCCGTAGAAGCCGCTTTATCGTTGAATAATAATACGATGAAAATTGCGCTTCATTTTCCCTATCAGGTAGACTGGAATTTTACGGCTAATCCAAATTCCTGGGCTTCAGATGCAGATCTAGCTCGCACGCACACTGGTCAAATTTCAGGTGACCATTTCTATCGCGCCCCTTCATTGTATAATGAACGTGTTAGAAGCAAATTCTACAATTTCGTTTCCGATGCCCTTAATCAAATTTCTGATTATCACAACCGCATCCTGTACGTAGTTGCAGGTAATGGAAACGCTGAAGAATTTGGACAACCTTATGCTAAAGACCCTATTTCAGGACTGCATACCGTAGCTATGCACGATTCCTGGGCGACCAATGCATGGAGAACAGAATATCTTCCCTGTCGTTATCCGGGTCAATCTACGGTGACCTGGAATGGCAATACACATAACATCTCTAACGCACCTTTAGCAGGTCAATACGGAAGTCATTATTCTAATTGGAATGACGAGCACGGAAGAGAATTTCACCGTTTTGGTTCATGGGGAATTCAAAGATTTTATAAAGGATTCAGAGACATTGTAAAGTCAAAAAACAGCAACTTAAAGGTATTGTATTATAGTTCAGACTTTGGGGGGATGCAAGGAAACTTAATCCACTTCCATGGTTCATCATTGCCAATGATATTGCAGGAATACGATGGCATTTTTGGTACTCCCGGAGATGACGTTCACACATTTTCCCAAAAAGTAATGGCTACCGATATCATTAAGAGTACCAATCCGAACAAAATTGCAGCAATGGACGTCGATCCGGTTGATTTGGGCATGGGTGAACCCTGGGTACCACATCAAAATATTATCCCTGGTATGGCAGAAGAGTGGTTCCCCCGATTATATAAGCATGGTATTGATTACATTAATATTTCCATGCATTACTGGGATAATGCAATTGAAACACTAAAGCCGGCCCTGGCACTAGTGAGAGCTAATTATATTGATGTGCCTTATACACCTCCGGCCAGACAAACACCCGCCACTACCGTGAATATTTTTCCAACTTCTTTTACAGGTGACAATCTTTTCCATAATTCATGGAAAAATGTTTTAAATGGAGATAATTGGTCAGTAACTGATAATACGCCTGTATCACTTAGAATGATAGATGATGGTTATTGGCAAAATATATGGAGCTGCACACCGGTGGATCCCTGCACATTTACCGTTGGCGCATCCGGACCTTCCGGTAATGTGAATACTAATGCATCTGTTACTTTAAATTCATCTTGTACAGGCAGCCAATGCACAGGCGTAACATATTCCTGGAGCGGCCATGGCATCAGTGGTAGCGGTAGTTCTGTTACATTTAATGCTCCTGCTACAGCTGGTAGCTATACATACACAGTTACAGCTTCTAAATCCAGTTGTTCTAATAAAACAGCAACTGTCACAGTCAATGTGGTCAATCCGGCTGACCCATGCGCATTTACCATCAGCACCACCGGACCTTCCGGTAATGTTGCACCAAGCAGCTCGGTAACACTAGGTTCTTCCTGCACCGGTGCATGTACAGGTGTTTCATATGCATGGAGTGGCCACGGTATCAGCGGCAGCGGTAACTCCGTAACCTTTAACGCTCCGGCTACACCCGGCACTTATACCTATACGGTAACTGCTTCCAAATCCAGTTGCTCCAATAAAACAGCTACACGTACTGTTACTGTAGATAATGGCGGAAGCAACCCCTGCAACTTCACTGAAAAAGGAGTAGTGGGCACATGGAACAGCTTGCAGGTACAAACCCGCCAGTTTACCATTAATGGACAACCGAAATGGGCTGTAGTGGTAGTAGTACCTACTACACCTAATGTAGACCGCCACTTCCCTCGGGGTGATAATTTTGTGCAGAGAGGTGATGTCAGCTGGACAAATGGACCAGTACAAAAATCTTGTTTGGGTGCGGGTGATACCGGATGGGACGGCTTGAGTTTCCCTAGTGGTATTACGGTACCTACCGGATATGTACAGGGTACAATGCCTGATGGAGCAGTATATTTTGAACTGGCTCCTACAAACTGCAACTTTAATATCAGCGCTTCAGGCCCTACCGGCAATGTTACCGCCAGTACTTCGGTTACACTCAGTTCAACTTGCACAGGTCCCGATTGCAGTGGCGTAAGCTATGCATGGAGCGGCCATGGCATTAGCGGTAGTAGTAGTTCTGTTACATTCAACGCTTCAGCAACACCTGGCAACTATACCTATACAGTTACCGCTTCTAAATCCGGTTGTTCCAATAAAACTGCAACACACAGTATTACTGTAGTGACTGGTGGTACAGTTAACTGCAATAGCGTATCAGGACACTTTGATATAGCCAACTGTAGCACACTTTCAGGATGGGCATGGGATGAAACACAGCCCAATACACCTATCCGTATTGAGTTGTATAGTAGCAATACGCTAGTACAATCAAATATTCTTGCTGATAATTTCAGACAAGATTTATTGAATAATGGAATGGGTAATGGTAACCATGGTTTCAATATTCCAGTACCTTCTGCACTCAGAAATGGCGGTAGTCACTGGCTCACGTTTAAAGTTCAGGGATGTAGCTTCGAACTATATAATTCGCCTAAAAACATCAATGGGTGCACAGGGTCTCCTGCAGTATTATCACCAATAGAAAATGACAATACTCAAAAAGCATTGACTGTATTCCCCAATCCATCTAATGGTAATTTTGAAACTTCCTTCTACCTGGAAAGAGGTAAAAAAGCTACCATGGTATTAACAGATGTACAAGGCAGAATACTTATGACCAAAACATTGGTAGGTAATGGTTCTCACCTTGAAAAAATCAATCTTAATAACAAGGCGACAGGAACATTGTTCTTAAGATTAATTAAAGACAATACAACAGAAATGAAAAAAATAAGTGTAATCAGGTAACCAATTCTTCACATAATACCAGGAGGTTGCGCCAATTGGAACAGCCTCCTGGTTCTAATCACTTCTTTTTTATTAAAGAAAATAATATGGAAGCTATACATAAGAAAAAAGGCATACTGCCTATTTGTTGATAATAAATTACCTCAGTCAATAAGTGCAATAAGTACAAGGCAATAGCCACATAAAAATGTGAACATTAACTTAATATTCCAACTTAGCCTCAGCAAAAGTTATGTAAATGAAGCTGGCATCATTTTTTTGTTAGTTTGGCTAAATTGATGAATATGCAAAAAAACGACGAACGCTTGGACCCACTTCAAAATATTCCTTCTACATTGAAGAAAGACAGAGCCGATAGTCCGGTACGCAAGGACGTATTGGATGTTGATCAACATCCTCTATATACTGATAGCATATTTGCGCATCACATCAGACAGGAAATAGATGATGCTTGTGTAAAAAAAGAGAATGCGCCTGACAGCCGTTCTACAACCAGCGAGCCATCCGAAAAAGGCAGTACTACTAAAAGAAAGAATATGCCTGACACAACGCATATTACCGAAAAGGATTGAGGGGAATATGTAATGATTAATGGTTAACTAGGGTGTGATAATATTCAATAGTTATTGGCTTCACGCTTATACAGCTTGTCACCAGGCTTGAACAGATTGTGTTAACTGGCCAAATCAATGAACAGTATTAAAAATTCATGCTTCAATAATTCCTACTTGGCACTTTGACGAAAATATCTTGTATAAGCTACATATTAGGTTATTCAAAGCCAGCCATTTCAGCCCTACTCAATAAAACGATCTTAATGCATAATCTGATTGGGAAATTAATCCTACTTCCAACCACCATTGCAACAAATGCCTCAGGCTGTAATCTTTAACTTAAATAACTTGGCAAAGTATCAATTGTCAGATTACTCGAATTTTATAGCAGAAGACAAAACGCTTCTTCACGTACCATAAATAATAACTTTCATCCTTCACTTCTTTTTTTCTCTTTCTCTTTCCATATTGCGCTGCGAGGCTTCTTCTAATTTTTTTTCATTGATATTGCCCTGCTCGTCACGCAGTTGATTGTCTATTGGAAATTGTCCATCCTCCAACGCAAAATCAAAGACTTTGTATATATGCACCCACTGACCATTTTCCCATTTAAATGCTTCGTGACTGCCATCAGGAATGTATGTGCTTTTTCTATCGGGCTCATCTGTTTCTGAAATGAGATGATCAAATACAATAAGGTCAAGATCCGGATCATAATTGAATAAGGTGTTGGCCTCTTTTTTATACTCTATGTTAAATCTCGACTGAACGGGTCTTGACGTTGTGTCGTTTTTAAAAGAAATAAACGATCCTCCAAATACTGGTTCCCCTTTTTGATTAAAGGATAACACTTCCAACCACTTTTTGTTACTGCTTATACTAAAATCATCAAAACCAAGAAGAGTGTAATATTTTTTTCCTTTGTATTCTTTTTGAACGATCCTATAATAAATAGCCCCAATCCAGTTTTGTGCAGACCTTGCCGAATCCAACGGTCTGGAGGTAAACATGGAATAATCAAATAGTGGAAACAATTTTAACTCACCGGTGGGTGTGTTGATCTGAATGGCGCCCTTCTGCAAAAACATATACTCATCCTTTTTAAGTTGCCAGGTAAATATCCTGAAACTACTATCCGGTGCATACAGCCTTGACACCGTTTTTAAAGAATCAAAAGGATAATGAAAGGAGTTTTTTGTTTTGAGCGCCCTGACCAGCACTTTAACAAAATTACTGTCAGACCTGAACCTGTCCTCCGTATGATAAGCATTAATCATACTGTCGGCGAAGATTTTTAAAGAATCTTCTTTTATCTTTAATGCTTGTACGGTGGATTGGGAATGTGATGAAACGCCTATAAAAAGGCCCAGTCCAAGTATCAGGTAACGGTTAAGTTTTATCATAGCAATGATGGGTATATTAATACTCAATACTATAGTAGAATAGAATTGTATTCTACAAATTTAAACAAGTTATCCATAAATATTTGTTAGCAAGGTTTATGCTGTAATATTCAAAAAAATCGATGATGGACACAATAGAAAAATATCAGCGCGAGGATCGCTCAGAATGGCTGGCTCCCAACATTAGCAATTTTGAAAGAGGGGTATCTGTTGGCGCAGGAGCTTTGCTTGTCTACAGTGGCATCACAAATTTTAAAAAAACACCCGTTCGTTCAATATTCAGGGTACTGGTAGGAGCTGGAATGGCTTTTAGAGGCGCTGCAGGGTATTGTCCCCTTTACGCTAAGTTGCACGTGGATGGAACGAGAAATGAAACAGTAAATTTTCGTACTACGCTTAAAGTCAATAAACCCAGAATGGAAGTATATTCCGCCTGGAGAAATCTGGGAACGCTTCCCCGTTTTATGAAACATCTGAAGAATGTTACAGAAACATCAAAAACAACTTCCCATTGGGAAGTAAAGATTCCCGAAGGAAGTCCCGTTTCTATCAGCTGGGATGCAGTAATCGTAAAAGATGAACCGGGTAAACTGCTTGCCTGGAAGTCAATCGAAGACTCCAGCCTATATAATGCAGGGAAAATTGAATTTTATGACGCATTGGGAGGGCATGGAACTGAAATAAGAGTGACGATTATTTACCATCCGCCTGCTGGTAATATAGGAGCTGGTGTAGCCAGATTGTTTAACCCGGTATTTAAGCGTTTGGTGAAAGAGGATATTCTTGGTTTTAAGCAATACATTGAACTTCGCCAATCAGGATCTTTTGCTGATGGTTTTAGGTAAGTTACAACTACTCATTGTATAGATTATGCTCTCTTAATGAGCATCCTAATGCTATAGTTTTATTACTCTCACAGAAACGGTCGGTATTTATATATAGATAAATACCTGACACTTTAGAAACATATAGAGTGGATAAAAGCGTTTTATTATTTTGCCCTTTTACAGCATGAGTATAGGAATTTATGTGAGCTGAAATTTTCTCGACGGATGAACACAAATATTCATTCAAAATAGGGTTGAAATATTGTTGGTCACTGAAATCATTTTTTTTCAATTGCTCGCTCTAACCGGAAATATTACCGGGTATGAATATTTTTGTTTATTTATCCCTCATATCAATTTACCTAGTTGCATATTGTTTTATTAATGATAGTAATAGAATGGATACATAAGGTAATTCTTTTTCTTTATTTGCAATGATAGCAGTGGAATATACAGGAGATAATACTATTATTTCTTATTCTTTATGCTCATCCGTAATGTGATTCACATATAGTAAAAGAGAAACCAGATCACTTTTGTTTAAAGTGAAACTTACAAAAGCACATTATTTTTGTAGCCTTAATCTAAAAATACGGAAGACCTTAATAGTCGCTTGTAAGAATAATTATAGTGTATAAATTATCATTCTTTGGAGGAAGGGAGAACGTTAATATATAGAATTAAATAATAGAATCAGTTGGTAAAGTTTTAGGCTTTTACTGAAGCCAGAATGTCTTGCGCGAATGTTATTAAAGAATCATATTGTTTGTCTACGAGGGGATGAGGTAGTTTAACATTAGTGCCCGTCGTGGTTAATAGTACCGTATGCATTCCGGCATTTTTCCCAAATTGCATATCGCTGATATTATTGCCTACCATGATAGATTGATCAGGTTTAATAAAAGGGAAAATTTTCATAGCCTCTTTGGCCATACCCGGATTAGGTTTTCTGCATGGAGCATCATCATTCATAGCGGTGCAATAAAAAATCTTATCAATACGACCTCCCGTGCGTTTAATTTCTTCAAGCATATAATCATGAATATCATGGAGATCCTGTTCCGTCATTAGCTTTTTTGCTACCCCACGCTGATTAGTAGCAATAAGAATATGCAAAAAAATGTCATTAAAAATTTTCAGGGCATCCGTCACCCCTCTGTAAAAGGTAAACTGGCTTTTATGCAGCGTATAAGGAGCTAGATCATGATTGATAACTCCATCGCGATCCAGAAATAATGTCCAATGTTTATTTATTAATGTAAGATCAAGCATAAACTAATAGCGTAAGTAGAAAATTAAGCTGATTGTTTTTTTGTCAGCGTTTAGCGGTAGAAAGATATCGAATTTAATTTATGGTGATTAATAACAAATCATTAAAATCATGTACTGAGATCTATATTGGCTTTTTGATAGTCTTCGGGAATGCCTATATCGATAAAATAACCTTGCTGTTCAACACCGTAAAAAAGAAGTTCCAGATAATATTTTTCCAGGTAATCTTTTTCAAATGAAAATTTGTTTGGAAGATTGAGTTGGAGAAAGGACGGAATATGAAGCGCATATACTCCTCCGTTAATACTGCTATTTTCGTAATATTTTTTTTCTTTAAAAGACAAAATACGATTAGTATGATCGGTTTCTACCACTCCATATCTATCTGATTGTAGCATAGGTTTTAGAGATAGGGTACAGTCTGCTGCATGCTGTTCATGAAAAAAGGATATTTCAGTCACATCTATTTTAAACATTGTATCTCCATTCATCAATAATATATCTTCATTTTTTGTTAATGATGCTGCTTTTTTTACTGCACCACCTGTACCTAATGGTTCTTCTTCAACAGAAAACTGATAGGAGAGAGAAGGGAATTTATTATTAATGAACGATTGTATTAATTCATATTTATACCCTAAGGAAAAAATAAAAGACTGGATGCCTTGCTGCTGATAATAATTGATCACATATTCCAGAAAGGGTTTGCCTGCAACAGGAGCCATTACTTTAGGTACATCGGGTACAGCTGATTGTAAACGTGTGCCAAATCCTCCTGCTAATATGATCGCTTCAGTAATCATGCTTTAAAAAATTGCTCCTCTACAAGCTGACAAATAATATGTCCTAACATGATATGAGATTCCTGAATTCTTGGTGTATCAGTTGATGGAACATTTATAAGAAAATCAGAAAGCTCCTTCATCTTACCGCCATTTTTACCGGTAAATCCTACTGTGATAATATTTTTTTGTCTGGCAGTTTCAAAAGCCTTGACAATATTGGCTGAATTGCCCGATGTAGATAAGCCAACCAGAAAGTCACCTTTGTTCCCTATGCCATCAATCAGTCTGGCATAAATTACATCAAAACTGTAATCATTCGCTACTGCTGTCAGATAGGAAGTATTACAGTGTAAAGCTTCTGAAGGTAATGCCCGGCGATCGGTATAAAAACGTCCGGAAAACTCTGCAGCAAGATGTTGAGCATCAGCTGCACTTCCTCCGTTGCCGCAAAAATAAATTCTGCCGTCTTTTTGCAAAGCATTTACCATCATATCGGCTATCTGCTGAAGTTTATTCAGCATTTCATCATCATTGAGTAAAGCTGTTTTTACTGCAATAGAATCGGAAATAATCTTTTTTATTTTGTCGTTCATAGTCATTGAATTTAAATGGTCCAGGTGGTAAGTCCGTGATCAACAAACTGGTAGTTTTTACAATATCCTCCAAAAGCGGCTAAAGATTCCATTACAGTAAATTTTGTATTGGCGGGACAATAAAAAATCATGAAGCCGCCTCCGCCTGCACCGGAAATTTTTCCTCCCGAAGCGCCTGCTTTTCTGGCTGATTCATAAATATCTTCCATTAAGGAATTAGAAATGCCTTCGGCCATTGCCCTTTTTTGTGTAAAACCAAAATCCAGAATTTCACCTATTTCATGCACCCGGCCTTTTAATAAGGCTTCTTTCATCATCTGTGCCTGATATTTTAACTGATGCATGGCTTCTATAGACTTTCCCTGCTTGTCCTTTACATTCTGACTTTGTTTTTCGATAATTTTTGCCGATTCCCTGCTTGTGCTGGTATAGTATAGCAGTAAATTGTTTTCGAGTTCAAAAAGATATTGCTGTTTTATTCTAAGAGGATTAACTATTACCTTCTCATCAGCAAAAAACTCCATATAATTAACACCGCCAAATGTTGCCGCATACTGGTCCTGTCTGCCTCCGGCCATATTGAGCTCTTTGCGTTCAATAGTATATGCCATTTGGGCAATGTCATATTCACCAAGAGGAAGTCTTAGCATTTCTGCAAAAGCTCCTATTACGGCCACTACCAGTGTTGATGAAGTTCCTAAACCGGAGCCTGCCGGTGCATCAACGAAAGTACTCAGCTTAAAACCAGATAAGGGAACGCCATACGTTTTTTGAATATGATTGTATACACCTTTAAGTAAATCCAAATGACCATCAATGGGTAATTCATTTGTCCATTCATAGCGTTTTTCTTCTTTACGATCTACTGCATGAAGTATAATAGCGTTTTCATCAATAGGTTCAATATTAGCGTAAGCATTAAGGGAAATGGTAGCGTTCAAAATTGCGCCACCGTATAGGTCACAATAAGGACTAACATCTGTACCGCCGCCGGCAAGACCAATCCTTAAGGGCGCCTTACTTCTGTATATCATTGGCCAGTTTTAGAATCGATTTGGTCATCCTGTTCCAGGAGTACTTGATTTTTTCTCTGCGAAGATGAGGAATAAAATAATTTTCGCCTAATTCAAAGTATTCCTCGATGGCATTTGCAATAGCCTGTGGATCGGGAGATGTAACCAGCCCTACTTCGTGATGAGGAACCATTGACGGTAAACTACCTACATTGGTAACTATCATAGGTTTCTCAAAATGATAGGCAAGAGGAGTTACCCCGCTTTGGGTAGCATTTCGATAGGGTTGCACTACTACATCAGCAGCACATAAATAATATCGTACTTCATTATCGGGAATAAATGAAGTGCGAAGAATTAATGCTTCACGTATTTTCAGTGAATCAATCAGTTCCTGATAAGGTTTTTCATCTTCATAAAATTCGCCTGCAACAAGCAGTTTGATATCTTTTGTTTTTTCAGTGACTATCTTCATCGCTCTTAACAGAATATCCAATCCCTTATAATTTCTTATGAAGCCAAAAAACAAAACGATTTTGTCATTACTGTTTATGTGCAGTTTTTTGCAGGCATCTTCTTTGCTTAATGCTGAACCAAAATTATCATAAAGCGGATGACGTACCTGAAGAGTGGGTTTATGCTGAATAAATTTTTTTAAATCATCCATTACTTTTTCACTCATGGCAATAAAAGCATCACATGATCCCAGAAAGTATTTAGTAAATGCGGTGTCTCCCGGTCTTTTTTCATGAGGAATAACATTATCAGTTATGGCAATAACACGTGTATGTTTATTACCTCTCACTCTTCGGAGAATAGTTCCCAATGCAGGACCCATAAAGGGAAGCCAGTATCTAACAACTATAATATCAGGCTGTAGTTTTTTTAGTTTGTTACCTGTTTTTATCCAGTTAAGGGGATTAACAGCATTAATAACAGAATGAATCTTTAGATTTTCAGGTGCTGGATCGGAAGAGTATTGAGTGGTTCCGGGAAATAAAAAAGAAGGATACTGCAATGAGAATGAAAAAATAGAACAGTCAAAACCTTCGTCATTGAACTGTTTGGCCAATCGCTGGTCGAATGTTGCCAGTCCACCTCGTAATGGCCATGCAGGTCCTATGATGACAATTTTTTTTAACACCGTAACTTCTTTTCAACTAAATAAAAATTTCTGCTAGAGGAGTTACGCGCCATCATTTCTGCCAGGAATCCCGTAAGAAATAATTGTGTTCCAATGATCATAGCAAGAATAGCGAAAAAGAATAATGGTCGTTGGGTAAGCCCGGTTTTATCAAAGAAAAATTTTGAAATAGTGAGATACAGAAAAATGGTAAACCCGAAAATAAAAAACAGCGTTCCCCATGAACCAAAAAAATGCATAGGCCTTTTACCAAATCTGCCCACAAACAGTATAGAGGCAAGATCGAGAAAACCTTTAATAAATCGTTCCACACCAAATTTGGAAGTGCCATATTTGCGCGCGCGGTGTTCCACTACTTTTTCACCTATACGTGTATAGCCAGTCCATTTTGCTATGACAGGAATATATCTGTGCATTTCGCCATACACTTCAATATTTTTTACAACTTTTAATTTATAGGCTTTTAGACCACAGTTAAAGTCGTGAAGTTTAATCCCAGTTGTTTTTGTCGTAACCCAGTTAAAAAATTTAGAAGGAATGGTTTTGCTGATGGGATCATGCCTTCTTTTTTTCCATCCGCTCACCAGATCGTAATTGTCTTCCAGTATCATTTTGCGGAGTGAAGGGATTTCATCCGGACTATCCTGCAGATCTGCATCCATTGTAATCACCACTTCTCCTTCAGCATTTTTAAAACCCTCATTTAATGCTGCTGACTTTCCGTAGTTACGTTGAAATTTAACCCCTTTAATATTGCCATTTTGAGAAGATAGTTTTTCAATCACTTCCCATGAATCATCGGTGCTGCCATCATCTACCAATATTATTTCATAAGTAAGCTGATGAGCTACTACTACTTTTTCTATCCACGCACATAATTCCGGTAGAGATTCTTCTTCATTAAATAAGGGCACCACAACGGATACGTCCATCTAATTAAAATTAAATATTATTGAAAGCGGGTTTCTTCTTGCGTACAATAAGAGATATCAGTAGACAGAATATAAAAGCAGCGATGCAGGTTGTACCATAGCCAAGTAATACGAGTCCTATAGAAAAAGGATCTTTTCCCTGTTGACTTTCCAATGCTTTTTCAATCTGAGCTTCAGGTGTGCCCATCTTGCGCATCCATTGCTCTGTTTTATTGAGTGATTCTACAGTAAGTGCTTCCTTAAAGGGAACATCAATAAAATTAAAAAGAACGTAGGCGAATATGGTTTGCAGAAAAAGCGCCAATGCAAAAACAGTGAAAGTCACTTTTAACGCTTCACCAAATTCCAGAAAACCTTCCTGTTGTTTTCTTAGTTTAAGCGCTGCAAGAACAGCTACTGTAATCAAAACAAGATAGCTTACAGATCCCATTATAGGACTCATAAACAATTTTAGTCCACCTATATACTGAACCAATGTGATAACAATCATGATCAACCCGGCAATCAGTCCGTATGTCATGCCAATATTTTGTTTTGTCGATGGACCTGTTTCCATGGCTATATTTTTAATTAATGAATATTTTTTTTCCTCTTATTGTACCGTTGACTTTTCCTTTTAATGTTTTACCAATAAAGGGAGAATTAGACGATTTTGATCTGAAAAATGATTGAGTAACAATAGTTTGCTCATCAGGATTAAAAATGGTCAGGCAGGCCTCTTCGTTCACTTGAATGGAAGGTTGTGGTAATCCAAATATTTTTCTCGGGTTAATAGATAATAACTCCACCCATTTCAGTTCTTCAACAGAAGGCAGAACGGTTTTAAGCACTGCGTAACATGTTTCCAGTCCTGTGATGCCATTTTTTGCATATTCAAATTCAAGCACTTTACTATCATAATCCTGTGGTGTATGATGTGAAGTGATACAATCAATAGTTCCATCCTCAACAGCTTTTTGCAAAGCTGTTTGTTCTGCTGAGGAACGTATCGGAGGATATACTTTGAAGTTAGTGTCGTAGTCAACAAGAGCCTCATCATTAAAAAATAAATGATACGGAGTGGTTGAACAGGTAATATTGATTCCGGTTTCTTTTGCTCTTTGAATATAAGTTAATGATTTTGGAGAAGTAACTCCGGTAAAATGAAGTTTGGACTCTGCATACCGCGCCAGTTTAATATCTCTTGCCACCAATAACTCTTCTGCCATTAAAGGTTTACCAGCTAAGCCCAGTTTTGTGCTCATTATTCCTTCATTCACCAAACCATGCTGACCTACAGTTTTGTCGTCTGGTATCTGAATAATCACTCCGTCAAATGCTTTTACATATTGAAGGGCTTTCAATAAAATACCTGCTGATTGCATTGGTTTTGTGCCGTCGCTGAAAGCAACGGCTCCGCTATGGAGCATATCATACATTTCAGCCAGATCTTTTCCTTCTGTTGCTTTTGATATTGCGCCGATAGGATGGAGTTTCGCAGCCAGTCCCGAGCGGTTTTTGATATATTCAACCTGTGATTTATTATCAACAACAGGTTTAGTGTTAGGAATAACAAAAATATCAGTAAACCCACCTGCTGCCGCTGCAATCGCTCCTGATTCAAGTGTTTCTTTGTGTTCATAACCTGGGTCAGGAATATTAGTGAAAATATCCATCCAACCTATAGACACATGTAGTCCATTTTCTTCAATGATTTGGTCGGCTGCAGAATGTATACTGCCAGCGATAGTAGTAATAATCCCTTCTTCGATAAATATATCCTGAATGGTATTGTGATGCGGCGACGAGGGATCAATGATCCGGGCTTGTTTAATAAGAACCTTCATGCATAAAAAAGTTGAGCGAAGATAAGGTTTTGCGCTAAGACAGCATGAACGTTAGCGCCGGATATATCAGGATTGATAATTTTTTCTGATTTTATATAACAGTGGTTATCAGTTCATTGTTGGCATAGTCATATCAATGTAGGTTGTTATATCAGTAACTTCCATCACTTCTTATATTTTTAGGAATAATACAGGAATTAATAATTAAGTTGAAGCATAAAAGGTCTGATAAGGAATGAACAGAATTGACCGCGTGTCTGCGATTTTGGTGCAACTACAATCTAAAAAGCTGGTAAAAGCCCAGCAGATAGCTGATCGCTTTGGAGTAAGTCTAAGAACAATTTACAGAGATATCAAAACGCTTGAAGAAGCTGGTGTACCTGTTATAGGGGAGGCTGGTGCAGGGTATACTTTAATGGAAGGGTATCGTTTGCCTCCCGTTCAATTCACTAAAGAAGAAGCAATGGCTTTCCTGACCGCTGAAAAGCTGGTGGAAAAATTTACAGATTCAGCTAACAGTAAAAATTTCCAGTCGGCAATGTATAAGGTTAGGGCCGTACTCAGGGTTACAGAAAAAGATATGTTAGAACAGATTGATCAGCAGATAGAAGTGGTTAAATTAAAAGGCCGGACTCCTGTTGAGGGTAATTACACGGAACTTATATTATCAGCTATTGCCTCAAACAAAATATTGTCTATTCACTATTTTACGTCTTCAAGAAATGAGAATAATCAAAGAAATGTTGAACCCGTTGGTATTTTCTACATGGAGCATAACTGGTATCTGATTGCTTATTGCCTGATGCGAAAAGATTATCGTCAGTTCAGATTTGACAGAGTAACAGATATGTTGCTTGGCGATGAATTCCAAAAGAGAAAACATCCTCCATTAAAGGAATATATAGAAAATCGGTTTACCGATAATGAGCTGATTAGGGTTAAAATACGTGTTGAAAAAAGGGCTTGGCCGTATATAGGTTCACAGAAATATTATATGGGTTATGTAGAAGAAAAGATGGTGGGTGAGGAACTTGAGATGAGTTTTTTAACTTCTTCACTGGAAGGTTTTGCCCGTTGGTTTATAATGATGGGAGATCATGCTCATATTATAGAGCCTGAATCTTTGCGTCTCAGAGTGTCAGCGCTGGCCGAGGCCGTTCAGAAGAGATTGTAATATATTTTATATTATTCTTTTGCTGTTGACATAGGGTTGTCACTACCCGGTTGTTGTTTTGTTTTATCAAAAACACACAATTATGTCAACACTTATTCAACTGCTGATCACTGAAATGCAGAATGAGGCGGTCACTACTCGCAAAATGTTAGCAAGAGTGCCAATGGAAAAATTGAACTGGCAACCTCACTCCAAAAGTATGAAGCTGGTAGACCTTACTGGTCATATTGCAGATTTACCAGGCTGGGTAGATATGGCGATTCACACAGATGAACTGGATTTTAGTCAGCAGCCATATGCTCCTGAATCATTTCATACCAACGAAGAGTTGCTGGCTTATCATGAAAGATCTTTTGAAAAAGGTATAAAAGCATTGGAAAAGGCAGATGAACATAAAATGCTAAATGAAAAATGGACATTAAGAAATGGTGAAAATATTTTTCTTGTTTGTACCAGGTACGAACTGATAAGGACAAGCTTTTGCCAGATTGTTCATCACCGTGCTCAGTTGGGTGTGTGTCTGAGGCTATTAGATATTCCTATTCCCGGAAGCTATGGGCCAAGCGCTGATGAAGCCAATTTTTAAATGGTGGAAGATAGGAGAGGTATTGATGAAAATATCTCTCTTTATTTTTATCAGAAAGCGATACCCAGATTAATATAGGATCTGATTCTTCTTGACTGATCACAGTACATGGCGCTTATTTCCAAGGGGCCCAGAGCAAAATTGTAAGCAAATCCAATGGCGTGACCGGAATAAAAATCGGCAGTTGAAGTGAGATTATTCGGACTAAAATCTTTGATCAATGCATTCGATTTCCAATTAATGTAAAAGTTGTTATATAATTCATATCGCAATCCCAATTGAAGTGTGGCTACACTTGCAGAGTGCAGAGAGTTTTCTTCCAGTCCGGCAAAAAGTATCTGATTACGGAATGTTTTATTAAGACCGCCTATATTAAACTCATTCAATATGCTTTGATTATATCTGAAACTGATACCACTTTGAAACATTGCTGTTCCTGTGAGTTTATTGGTGAATGCCAGATACCCTTCTGCATTTAGAATGGCGCGGTAATAATCATTAAAGGATATTCCTATCGAATCTATATCCGGTATTAATTCACCATTTGAATAAAACCTTGCTTCCGGTTTTTGTTTATATATCTTTCCGAATTCTCCTTCTATTTTTAATCCTCGTGATGGGTAAATATTTTTATTAAGTGTATTCACTCCAAAAAAAGCGTAAGAAGTGATGAAATCATTTTTACCTCTTACTTCAAACACGGATTGTAATCCCGGTTTATAGTGAAGCCATTCAAAGCGCGTACCTATACCAACGACAAATTTTCTGTTAGCAGAATATTCCAGTCGGGAATCAGCTTTAAATACCTGCAATCCGTACACGCCATCCTTTCTGAAATTACTATAGGTATTCACGTCTATTTTATCATACTGAATACCCAACTGCAGCGCTACGTTTTTTCCTCTTCCCAGGTATTGAAGGTGTTCGGCACGGGTACGAAAATTTTCTCCAATATTTACTGTAACCAGACTTCTTGAATGGGGAAGAAAAAAGTTGCGCGCTGTCAGGTTGCCGATAAGGCTGATACCTGTGAAATTATTATAGTGAATACCCAGTTTGGTAAAAGTTGTGGGGTTCTCAACGACATCAAAAACTATATTCGCTGAATCTTTTTTTAATGGATCAAGAGAATATATAATACGATTATAATAACGTGTTCCAAAAACCCTTCTTACCATTCGCGCCAGTTTGGCTTGTGTATAATACCTTCCTGCTTCAAAACCCATCATATGTTCAAAAAAACTTTTAGTGGTATTATCCAGACCTTTAATATGTATAGCTGAAATAAATACAGAATCTACTACAGGAAGTCTGTTTTCCTGCACATATTCATTTCCATAAATATGTTGTAACGAATCGGCCAGTTTTTTAAATGTTGGATATAATCTTCTTCCTTCTTCTATACCAAATTCAAGTATTTCGTCTGCTTTTGAAAAACTGGCTGCTGTATAATTTTCAAGTGGCATAGGAATATAGATATCACATAGTTTGATATCTTCATTACTGCTCACGGCTTCCTTAAAAAAAGCTATCTGCATTAATATTTTAATAGGATTATCCAGTTTTTCTTTTGGTTGTAAACCCATTGCCACGCGACTGCCAATCACATATTCTGCTCCCATTTTTTTCACTTCCTGTACAGGAAAATTGCTGACGATTCCTCCGTCTACCAGTTTCTTGCCATTATGATCTATCGCTGTGAAAACGGAAGGTATGGCCATACTTGATCTTAGCGCAGTGACAATTTCACCACTATCTGATATTACGGCCTGAGCGGTAGCTAAATCGGTGCTGACAGATTTAAAAGGAATGCTGAAGCGGTTAAAATCTTTGATGTTGTAAACAGGAAAAAACATTTCAGCAAATTTGAGCCAAAGCTCTTCGCCTTCTACCACTCCAGAGGGTAATCTGAAACCATTATTTACCCAGGGAAGTTCAATAGCATATTTTGAATATTCATCCTTCTCCTGCATCACGATGGCTTGTAAAGAAGACTGGTTGGACAATAAAATATTCCAGTCTATTTTTCTGGCTATTTCTTCTATATCAGCACCTGAATAACCAACAGCATATAATCCGCCTACTATACTCCCCATGCTCGTGCCGGTTATATAATCTATTTTAATGCCGGCCGAATCAATGGCTTTAAGGATACCTATATGCGCAAGACCCTTAGCGCCACCACCGCTAAGCGTTAACCCGATCTTGGGTTTCTGTTCCTGTGCCTGTAAAAAAAAAGGAGAGCTTAAATGAATAAGGATCAAGAGAACAATTGATATGTAATATGCACATCTCATTTTTCCAGTTCCACAATTTTTTCAAAGACTATTTCATATTCTTTATTCATCTGTTCGAGTTCGGAAGATATTTTTTTATAGGAAGTTTCTGCATCAAGATACTTTTTTTTATCGCTGTACACTTCCTGCGAAACGAGAGAAAGCTCAAGCGATGACTTCTGCGATTTTAGTCTGGCAATATCTTCTTCTAATTGCTGAAAACGTTTTTGCTGTTTCTGTAATTCTTTTTTTACGTCTTTATTTATTGCAGGTGCTATCTTTTCTTCAACAACGACAGGCTTCTCCTTTATTTTTTCTTCTTTTTTTATGGTGGAATTAGATGTTGGACGCGATTCCATTCTTTCTTTCCATTCTACCCATTCAGCATATGTTCCTTTAAATTCTTTGATTTCGCCATCCACTATTTCCCATATTTTATTGGCAGCCTTTGAGATAAAATAACGATCATGACTCACAAGTATTAACGTGCCATCATATTTATTTAATGCTTCTACGAGTAGTTCTACCGAATGGATATCCAGATGGTTGGTGGGTTCGTCCAACATAAGAAAGTTGGCTTTACTCACGATTGTTTTGGCAAGAGCAACCCTGGCTTTTTCTCCTCCGCTGAGAATTTTTATTTTTTTGTCAACATCATCTCCTCCAAACAAAAATGCACCTAATAAACTTCTGTATTCAAGTTCTGTTTTTCCGGCGCCGGATTCATTCATTTCTTGCAGCAACGTATTGTTAATATCAAGAGATTCCAACTGATGTTGTGCGTAAAAACTTTCTACTACATTATGTCCCCATATCCTTTCACCCTCAATAGCTTCACTACCGGCTACTATTCTTAATAAAGTGGATTTCCCTTTTCCATTTGCTCCGATAAGGGCAATCTTATCACCTCTGTCAATCGTTGCAGAAGCATTATTAAGTATCTGTAAGTTTCCAAAGGATTTGGAAACTCCTTTAAGCTGCACCAGCACGCGTCCCGGTTCTTTTCCTACGCTGAAGTTAATGCGCATATTGGGTCTTTCCAGATTAACATCTTCAATCCGCTCAACTTTATCCAGTAGTTTTTGCACACTCTGCGCCTGTGCTGCTTTTGATGCTTTTGCTTTAAAACGTTCTATAAATCTTTCCTGCTGTCTTATGTAATCCTGCTGATTTTCATAAGCGCGTTTCTGCATTTCTATACGGATCGCTTTTTCCTGTTCGTAGTAGCTGTAATTCCCCACATAAATATGCAGTTCCTGTTGGTAAAGTTCTACGATTTTATTCACCATCCTGTCCAGGAAAAACTTATCGTGACTCACTATAACCACACTTCCTTTGTAGTTAAGCAGATATTTTTCCAGCCATTCTATAGAAGGAAGATCCAGGTGATTGGTAGGTTCATCCAGTAATAATACATCCGGATTTTGAAGAATCATTTTAGCCAGCAGCACTCTCATTCTCCAGCCTCCGCTGAACTGTTTATAGGGTTTGTCTAATTGTTCATCACTAAATCCTAATCCGTGTAATACTTCTTCAACCTTATATCTTACGTCATATCCATCCAGCACATCAATTTCATGCAGAACGTCCATGTAGCGTGATAGGAGTTTTTCGTCCTCTTTTGTTTCCAGAATTTTTTCCAGTTCAGCCTGTTCTTTCTGAAGAGCCATCACTTTTTCGAAAGCCTCCATCGCTACTTCCGTAATACTGCTGTTGGTGTCAAAACTGAGAAGATCCTGGTGCAGATATCCGATGGTGGTTTCTTTACTTTTTTCCACACTACCAACACTGGGTGTGTACTGTCCTACAAGAACCTTTAATAATGTTGATTTACCCGTACCGTTGTAACCGATCAAGCCAATTCTTTCGCCCGGATTAAGATGCCAGGTGGCGTTTCTTACAATTACTCTTGCGCCAAATTCGAATGTAACGTTTTGTAATCCTAT
>CAZQIQ010000051.1:7933-26202 GCA_964593835.1 uncultured Chitinophagaceae bacterium | reverse complement strand
AACTATCTAACCGGTTTTTGTACAACGGCAAAGAAAAACAGGAACAACAGTTCAGTGATGGCAGTGGGTTAGACTGGTATGATTACGGAGCGAGAATGTATGATGCACAGATAGGGAGGTGGCATCAGGTAGATCCGCTGAGCGAACAATACAGAAGATGGAGTCCTTACAACTACGCAGTCAATAATCCAATAAGATTTATTGATCCGGATGGACAAGCACCATCGGATATCATTTTACGTGGGAAGAGTAATTCGAGTATTACCATAGTAACCGATTTGATTGATGTTGATGTTAACGTAGGAAGTGTTGTCGGAGATTTAGGAGGTAATTATACTTTACAGGGAGACGATGTACTAATAGCCGCTTTAGATATAGTCGGTATAGTTGACCCAACTGGTGTAGCTGATGTTGCAGCAGCAACTTTAGAAGCTAAGCAAGGTAATTATGGAAGTGCAATTTTAAGTGGCTTAGGTGTTGTTCCTATAATAGGAGACTTGGGTAAGGTTGGGAAAGTTGGGAAACACGTTAAGACTATTGAGAAAGCCATTGATGGTTCTAAAGCAAAAAATCTTCAAGAATCAGTAGAAAAGGGTATTCCTAAAAGTCAATTGGGCCCGAGCGGTAAACCTAAAATACATACGGTCAGTAAACCAACATTAAAGGAAGCTAAAGATGCAGCAAGGAATAATCCAAAATCAAACACAAGCCCAGTCAAGCACTCAAGCGATAAGGGGCAAAAAACGCATTATCATTCAACTAAAGATGGGGAAAAAATGAAAGGAAAGGACAATGTGCATTATGAAAATCGTTCATCAAAAAGAAATTCAAATTAATAATGAAGCATAAAAAATATAGCGACTTTTGGTTGGCGTTTGTTAATTTAAAAGCTAAAGAAGACTTTGCATTTGCTGATTTAATAGATTTAGAAGGTTCGACTGATAGTATCAGTTACAAAGGAGCTTGGGCTAATATTATTGTAAAATCTGAAAACATAAATGATGCTCTCAAGATAGTCTCTTTAGGTTTAGACGAATTAGATTTTGAAGTTGTATTTATTGATAAAATTGAGAATATTGGTTCTTTAATAGATTGTAAAGAAATTACCGATGATGTTATATCTGAAGTTGATTGGCTTTTAGCAAGCGAATTTGTCTTTAAAATTAGTGACAAACTTTTTCCATACAAATAAATTGTAACAAAAGAAACCACCGAATTTGATAGCTTCTCTAAACTGGTAAACAAGATGTTCTTGCTACTGATCTGCCTAGTGATGCAAATGATCAGGAAAGAAAGAATATGTTGATGCTAATGTTGAGAGGCACCCTAATGCTCCATCTAAACCATTTCAATTTGACCTCAAAATACCGGAAAAGGATCTTCCTCCTCCTCCAGGGTCATAAGGTACTGGTGGACATTTTACTGCAAATGTTGATGATAAAACGGGTAAGCTAACGCTGTCACAATCGGATAAGACTAGTGAAATGACAGGAAGTCAGAAAATATTTAAGGAAATATTGGACAAAGCAATTGATGATCCGAATACGACTAAAATTACAGCTGTTGAAAGCGATCGTAACGTATTAATTGGGGATGTTTCTAGTGGTAAAATTGACGTGGATGATATAAATAAATTTGGTGATGAAGGGGCATATTTAACCAAGGCGAGAGCCTTAGGGCATGAAATAAAAGAACAATACGAAATACAAGCTAAGGGAAGATGTGTAAATGAAGCACATGCATTAGCAACTAATGCAGAGAATCGGATAAATAGAACTGTGAGAAGCCCGATATCGACACAGGATGAAAAAGGAAATCCTGTAATCAAAGTAACAAATCTCAGTACTAAGGAGCAAAGAAATGTAACACTTGTACAAGAGAATAATAATCTAAAACGATTAGACAATAATGACTAGAATATTTACGCGCTTTTTAAAATACATCATAATATTTATTGTTGGAATTATGTTTAGCTGCAATTCACAAAGAAAAGCTTTAGATAATTCACAAAATGTCTCTTCTTTCTTTAAATATCATTTTTCTCATCTTGAAGCTACTATCGATAATGGAAAATCTTTTTCCATTGATGAAAGTGCTTTTATTTATTTAATTAGTTTTTTGTCTGGAAAGAATATTAATTTTCAATCTTATACTGGTTATCCAAATTTTGATAAAACCGATTTGTTAAGCGCAAAAAAATGGTATAACATGAATATGGATAAAATAAAATGGGGATCTGTGCAGCGGGGATGGGAAATATTAAAGTCTCCTGAGATTACAGATGAAAACATTACCCAGCTCAAAGATTTAATAATAGAATAAAGGTGGTAATTGCATCAATTAGCAAGATTTAAAACGATGTATCAATACTGTTTCGAAAAGAATGTCATTCGAATACAATACATTTAACAAACCACTCCATAACGAGTGGTTTGTTAAACCCAAACCTTAATCGAGCTCATCCAATAGCGCCCAATACTGATTTGTATACTAAGGCTGATGGAATTGTAACCTCTGCGACAAAACCAGGACAAATTTACAGAATTCCATCTGGTGGAGCAGTAAGCGTGGATGCAAATGGAAAAGTCAGCCCAAATAACATAACTTATCTTTTATGGGAAATACTCTAGGCCCGTTAGTAGGAAGAAAATATGGAAATACAACACCGCCTGATCACAATTTCGCAACACTTGCAAATCCTAAAGGCACATTAATTCTACCTCCCAATACTATAAAAAAATAAAGGATGAAAATACTAGCCTTAACTTTAAGAGCAATGATATACTTCTTGCTAATTACTTGGATTTCGATTGGGCTGCTTTATATCAGAGCTTGTTTTATTTTAGGCCATGTTCCTGAAACTGAAAACGAAGAAGCACGGTCTTTAGGTCTTGAAAAGATAATCAATACCCTCACATATTTTTGGAGTATATCCTATTTGATTGCTCCAATTTCGATTGTAGTGTTTTTAACTCTTTTTTATAAATATCATTTTAGGCCACAGAAGTTGTTTGTTTTTAGTATGGTGCTTGCATATTTCTTAACAGGATTTGTCTTTCTGTTTAATCCCAATAATATATTTACATGGTTGTTTGGTTAATGGTATAAATTAGTAGGGTTTAAACCTATCAGAGGAAGAGGGTTTTGATGATTTCACTAATGGTCGAAGGAGTGACCTATTGACTAAGAATAACTCTAAGGGAAGTATTAATTCCGTTACTTTGTATGGTAAGGACGCGAAACAATTCGTAACGTCAATTAAAGCTCAGCAACTAGCATCAGATGATGATAATGGTGGTGGTGGGAAAGAGAAAAAGGCTGCTGAAAATGAGCAAAATGATCCTCCTAAAAGTGTTGTTCCTGAAGAAATTGATAATTACGTAAGTGTTGTTGGGTTGGAAGCAGCAGGAATTGATGCAGCATTACAATATGGAGTTAATTCTGCAGAAGATTTAGGAAATTTAGCAAAGCCAGCTTCGAAAATATTGACAAAAATAGCAGTTGTTGGTACTGTCTATTCAGGAGTAAGAACAGCTGAGGATATTAAAAATGGTAAGACTTCTGCGGCAGTTGTTCATGGCCTTGATACGGCCGTAGGCGTGGCAGGAATTGTTGCTGCAACAACTGTTGCAGCAGTAGCTATAATATATGGTATTTCCCGACTTTATTGGGGACCGGAATAAAATAGTTTAAGATGAAATTTTTTGTATACGTATTTTTTTATAAGTTTTTCTATTTTTCTAAAATTATAGGAAATACAAATAATATGAATGCATACGCTTTTAAAGCTGTTGCTATTCTTACAGTTTTTGTTTCATTTAATTTATTTTCTTTTATAGCATATTACAAATGTCTTATACAGAATTCAGAGAGTATTCAGTTGCCTTTGATTTTACAAATATTTATTATATTATCAATATTTAGCTTATTAAATTTTTTTTTCGTTGTAAATGAAAAATATAAATTAATAGTTGAAAAGATTAGTAATAATGAAAGATGGAAGGGAAAGAATGGCACTGTAGCTGTAATGTCCTATATGATTTTAACGATACTATTTTTATTAAGTATTATTAAGCTAAAATGCACCTAAATTGTTTTAGATATTCTTGTTTTATTTGTATTTGGAATATTTATTGATAAATTTATTTACTTAGCTATAGCGTACTTCAATCCAGATACGTTATCTAAAAATGAGCTATGGGTCATCGTAAAGCAATGAAAAAATGATTCAGGTACAGCAGAAAAAAACAGACTTATCAAGATACTTGTTAGCACTATTCTCAATATAGATGCCTATTGATTATGCACATAAATCATCCAATACCAGCAACCACTGACGTGTATCAAAGAAACTGCACCCATACCTAATGCTAATCTATGTGATTTAAGTGTGGAAAATGGCGTTTTTTAAATGATGTTGTGACTGCTTACATGGTTTGAACGGTGCTGTTTTATTAAATATTATTATGTGAAAATGTCAATTCGTATGAAAACATGAAAGGAACTAATGCTTATAATGCAGCATTGTATGTATATAAAAAAATATCAGAACATACTAGCTTGTTATCCGTATGCAAAAAACGGAATTTATATAAAAAATATTTATCCTTATTAAGAGAGTCCGCTTATAGTGGTCACCTTGAAGCTCAATATGATTTAGGACAACAGTATGAAAATATTAGTTTCCTAGGCATGCCTAATCCAAAATATAATCCGAAGAAATGTATTTATTGGTATACTAAGGCTTCTAAAGGTGGCCATGCAGAAGCATATAATAACTTGGCCCATCTTTATGAAACAGGACAAGGTTGTCAAAGAAATCTCCAGCGGGCCTTAAAGTTGTATAAAAATTCAGCTGAATTAGGATCGCTACATGGGAAAAAAAACTATAAGATTATGCTTAAAGATATGTCAAAAGGTGGCAAGTATTATGGTCTTAAGTAAGCTTTAGATTTAATAATCTTATATTATTTTTTAAGTGTTAATTTAGGACGTATACTATTAGCTATAATTAATAAAATGATGGAGCTAAGTCCTTTTTCATTCAGGAATCCGATTTTATACTACATGTTTCGGATTGGCAATGGCAGCACAGTCTTTCTTTAACGTTTCTGTTGTGTATTTTAATAATACACCTATTTACGGAATTAAAGAATTTCTATTTTCATTATTATATGTGCCAATAATAAGTTTTATGATAACTGCTATGAATCGGATAATGCTTAATTTGCGGAGAGTTTTATTTAATACAATAGCTAAAAGAAGAATTAAATAAGTTTAGCTGAGTTATTTTGAACATGGATTATTGTTAATTTACCCTAAATGATATTATGTTATTCAATTAAGATTAAAAGACGAAATTTTAAAATATGCAACTTAAATTTATCGATTTTAATATTATATATAGTACATACTACTGCGAGGGTTATAGATGATGGAATTTAACAGGATAAGTTAACATAAGTGTGAACCAGTTATAATTAGTAACATAAACTATGGCAAAAGGAGATGGACTTTATTATAAGGCTTTACAATTGGCGAGAAGTAAAAAAAACAATAACCAAGAGACTTTTGAACTATTAAAAAAGTCTTCATTACTCAATAATGATAAAGCTCAATATGCACTGGCAACCTGGTATTTGTTTGGAAAGCATGTGGTTAAGGATGTACATACAGGAGTTGAATATCTTATAAAAGCATCTGAAAATGGAAATCAAAATGCATTATTTGATTTGGGCATTTGTTATGAAAAAGGAACAGGTGTTTTGCAAGACTTAAACAAAGCATTCTTACATTATTTAAAGGCTGCTTTACTTGGCGATAAGCAGTCGGTGTATGAAGTTGGAAGATGTTATTATTATGGGATAGGTACAGATTTAAATAAAGAGGTTGCTGCGGTTTGGTTGGAGATAGCGGAAAAATATGGTGTGTCATGATAAGATACTACACCCTAAGCAATTGTATTTACGACCGTATTCTGTTTAGTGGTAATTTGAAAAACTATTGGATAGCTTTGAAAACAACCACCAGGAAACCCTTCAGGATTTAACAAAAGAAACTATCTTATAGCGGTATTTATTGTAAATCCGAAAGTGGTATACTCCCGTTGAAAGACTTGAAACGTCAAACATTAATTGATTTTTACCCTTACTTAGATTTACTTTTTGGCTTTGCAAAACCCTTCCTACCATATCGAGTATTGCCACTTCAGTATGTTCATTTACGGAAGACTGAACAGCAATTCGCAAATCATTATTTAAAACCGGATTGGAAAACACTTTTAAACTCTCTTCTGTACTTGTGGATATAGCTATCATATTAGAAATGGTAACCATTCCATCCTGATCTATCATTTTTAATCTAAAATAAAGTTTGTCCGAATGAAGGCTATAACTATACTCCGCAGGAAGATTACGGGCAGATACCTGTCCTGCTGGTTTAAATACCCGTCCATCTGCACTTTGCTCAATGACGAAATGAGAAAGATTGTCTTCGATCGCTGTCTTCCAAAATAAACGAACAGTTTCCCCTATTCTCTCTCCGGAAAAAACTGATAGTTTTACGGGAAGTGCTATATGACACGAGTTACAGCCCGTTACCAAAGTCGCACCGCCTACCACAACACTTGAAGGATTATCAGCGCCGCTTACCTGACATATTTTTAAGGCAGGGGTGTTACTGATAGGCGTGTTTCCCGTAAACTGATGGGTGTAGCTTACACAAGCAGTCCCGGACGGAACTATAACATGATTAGGATCTCCATTACTTACTATCGACTCAGTAACACTTACAGCTCCCGGACCCATACAAATATTAATATTGGAGCCATTCACAACTATACTATTGGCATAGGTGGTACCGTAATTAACAAACGTTCCATTATTTAAGAACACCATTTGTCCGCTCACAGTTAACGAAGCACCCAGACCATTATACACAAACTGATTACTATTCTGCACTTGTACGCTATTTTCAAATCTCACAGTCCCAAGGTTAAAGAAGTAATGGTGATTGCCACCTATATTGTAAGAGCCGGAAAAAGTAATGTTTGCACCGGGTTTAATCAAAAGTGTTCCACCATTATGATTAACATTGGAAATTGTGGCCGTTCCGCAAAGTACCAATGTACCGCCATTTAAATTGATATTGGAAAAACTGCCACTTGCACTATTAAAAGAATAGGTCTGCCCGGCATTTATGGTTGCATTATCTGTCAATGCTGTACCTGTAGTACATTCTATATCGGGAATACTGACAGGTAGTACGCATTGTGAAAAAGAAATATTATAGAACAGGAGCAAAATAATAACAATCTGTAATTTTTTCATATTTCTATATCGTTAGGCATCCGGAAAGTGTTTCCTGCTTTGGAAACCAGAAGAATTTTCTTCTCATTCAAATTACTACTAGGATTGGATAATATTTAATCAACAACAGATGCATTTATTACTCGGTAATAGGTTTGTCTATGCTTTAATAGGTGTTTATACTGATCGTGTAAATGACACATACCTGAATAAGATAACAGAGGTGCTCATTATAAAATTAAACCTGAACAGACTTATCGAAAGAGATGGTTTTACTGGTTTTTTAAAATAGAGAAAGACAAATCTGCTACTGTATAATCGCTAAAGCGATAGGGTCTTATGGAATGGGAAGATTAATTCTCTTACTCGTATAGCTCCCGATTACAGGTAGTTATGATTATTTAGCAAATCCAGTACTACAGGTCCTTTGAATGAATCAGAGTCAAATACTAAGCCCCATTAGTATTTAAATATTATGATGGCTGTTTTTGATACATATGTAATTGTCAGCTCTGAGATACGAACATCTGCTTTCCCCATAAAAGCTGCGCTATGTTTAATGTAGCTAAAAAATGTTCTTACAAGTCTTTCTAATTGAAAATACTCATGTATAGCTGTTACTGATATTTGCAGTAGTAATCTCAATAAACTCAGGTCCGGCTTCACTAAAAAAAACTTCATGGTATTTGATGTAGCTCAGAAAGTTTTTTATGTGCTTCTGATCGAAAATACTTCCTCACAGTTATTATAGGTGTATGGAAGTTTCCGCAATGATAAACACTGGTCTGATTTCCACATAAAAAAACTGCACCATAATTTGATGTAGCTTAGGATGCTTTTATGTGCTTCTGATTAAAATTACTCCCTCACGGTTATTATAGGTATATGGAAGTTTCCGCAATGATACGATTTCCACATAAAAAAACTGCACCATAATTTGATGTAGCTTAGGATGCTTTTATGTGCTTCTGATTAAAATTACTCCCTCACGGTTATTATAGGTATATGGAAGTTTCCGCAATGATACGATTTCCACATAAAAAAACTGCACCATAATTTGATGTAGCTCAGAAAGTTTTTTATGTGCTTCTGATCGAAAATACTTCCTCACAATTATTACAGGTGTATGTAGTTGTCCGCAATGATAAACTCTGGTCTGATTTCTACATAAAAAAAGCTGCACCATAATTTGATGCAGCTTAGGTTATTTATATGAATGCTTTTAATTTAAATTACTCATGCACGGCTATTACGGGTATGTGACTATGATAGGCCAGTTTTTTTGTATGACTGGTTTTGTAAAAGCTTTTTAAGAATGAGTGTTTTCGTGGTACCGTAATAATAAGGTCTATTTTATGATCCACTGAAAATGTGCTGATAGCTTCTATAAAGTCAAACATTCTGATAAAATAAAACTCCGGACGATAAGCCGCAAACATACTCTCGAGATGATTACGCTCTGTTTTGTACTCACTCGATAACTCTACATAGTGTTCGGAATCCACATTAACAATATGGAGCTTGGGATTGAATATGTCCAGAATTCTTTTGATAGGAGACAGGGGAGTGGTAGTTCTTACATTTCTGAAATCACTGGCAAAAAGAACATTTTCTATCTTTTTGAATTTTGCTTTCGGGGGAACGATTATCACCGGACAAACAGCCTGACGAGCCATATTTAAAGCATTGCTGCCAATGAGGATCTGCTCAAGTCTAGTAGCCCCGGTAATGCCCATTACAACAAGATCGATGTCATGGTATCTTACATATCTTTCAATACTGTCGACAAGGTTGCTGCCTTCTTCGGCTACATATTCAATCTTAACAGAAGAGTATTGATGTAACTCAATTTCCAGATTGGATAAAGCCTGATTTAACACTCTTCTTCTATCCTCGTCAGTCTCGGTTAAAAGAGAACCATCTGTGCCAACAGCAATGCTGTCAAAAATGTTGTACAAAACAATCGTAACTGACGGATCATTAGCAGCCATTTCAACAGCATATCTCGCTGCATTTTTGGCTGTTTCAGAGAAATCAGTCGGAACCAGGAATTTTTTCATGCTAACGTGGATTTTATATGGAATGAATTTGACTAAATATACTACTTAAAACAATTCCTGCTGATTATTCGATTTTGATTTTTTCACTTCCCATTCCATATTAACACTTTTGTTGTAATCAAATAGTTTTGCACCCACAGCTTTCCATCCCATGACTTCAACCAAACCGGCAAGTTTTACTTTCTGGGTTTTTGCCTGTGCACCACGTCCCGAATGAATAATGATTACAGGATTTTCTTCTGTAGTCACAGCTTCCACATAATTACCTTCACCCTCTCTTATAAAACTAAACTTGGTGTTTATTGTGGTCGTTTCTATTTTAAAACGTTTAGCATTGAATTGCATTTTTTCATTATCCAGATACACAGCTGTAATTGTTTTTTCCGGATCAAAAAGCTGGATATCAATAATTTTCTCGGCATCAAAACGCTGTGTCAATTCAGTTCCCCTTATTTCATAGGTACCATCGGTATACATCACGAGTATTTTATCTTCAGTTTCAAAACTACCCAGATACTCGCCTTTTTCATCTTCATTGAGTCTGCCAAAACTATCATCAAACCATAACTTTATTCCACTGAGCGTGGCTCTTCCTGCTTCTTTCAGTTTAACGGATTTAATAGGATATTTTGTAACCTGATTACCCTGACTTCCCCTGTTTTTTATCTCCATTTCCTCGAAATAAAAGATAAGCTCTTTATTACGTGCTGTCGAACCAGGATTAAGAAGGATTTTTACGACTTCAGCTTCACCGTTAGGGTTAACCGAAAAATAATGAACTTCGCTTTTTTCTGATCCTTTGGTAAGGTCATATTCTTTTTCGCGAGTTATCCCGGTAACATTAAATCTTTTCGCATAACTCATTCCGGATTTTCCGTCCAGGTAAATCATATTATATGTTGTACGCTCATCATTCTTTTTAAAGAGGGCTACATGTATAATATCTTTTCCGATAAATACTTTATCGGCCACCCTGACTACTTTCATTTTTCCACTTCTGGTAAAAGCAATCACGTCATCCAGATCGGAACAGTCAGTAATATATTCGTCTTTTTTTAATCCTGTACCAATAAAACCATCTGCCTTGTTCACATATAACTTTACATTGGCAATAGCTACCTGCTTAGCCTGTATAGCTTCAAATGGCTTAAGCTGCGTTTTTCTTTCTCTGCCTTTGCCATATTTTTTGAGCAGGTTATCATAATAATCTATGGCATAATCAATAAGATTAGCCAGATTATGTTTTACCTGTTTGATATCAGCTTCCAGTCCTTTAATTTGTTTGATCAGTTCGTCGATATCCAGACGATAAATTCTTCGAACTGGTTTTTCTGTCAGTTTAAGAATATCTTCCCTGGTAACATCTCTTTTTAGCTGTTTGGTAAAAGGAGCAAATGCATTACTGATAGCCGTGAGTACTTTTTCCCAGCTTTCATGTTTTTTCTCCAGTTCCTTATATATTTTTTCTTCAAAAAATATTTTCTCAAGAGAAGTATAATGAAGCTTATCCTGCAATTCCTTTAATCTGATTTCCAGTTCTTTTCTGAGGAGTTCCTTTGTATTGTCGACGGAAGTTTTTAGCAATTCCTGTACACCTAAAAACTTAGGTTTATTATCAACAATCACACAGGCATTAGGAGAGATGCTTACTTCACAATCCGTAAAAGCATAAAGTGCATCAATGGTAATATCAGGTGATATACCCGGTGCCAGATCTATGATGATTTCCACTGCAGCTGCAGTATTGTCAACAACTTTTTTAATTTTAATTTTTCCGAGATCATTAGCCTTAACAATAGAATCCATTAACTGTGTAGTGGTTACACCGTATGGAACATCTCTGATGACTAATGTTTTTTTATCCAGTTCTTCAATAATTGATCGGACACGTATTTTTCCTCCACGTTTTCCTTCATTGTAATTACTCGCATCGGCCATTCCACCGGTTTGAAAATCGGGGAACAGTTCAAATTTTTTACCTCTTAGATGTTTAATTGAAGCTTCAATTAATTCGCAGAAATTATGTGGCAATATTTTAGTGGCTAATCCAACAGCAATTCCTTCTGCTCCCTGTGCCAGCAGCAAAGGAAATTTCATGGGAAGTGTAATAGGCTCGTTTTTCCTGCCATCATAACTTAACTGCCATTCGGTGGTTTTGTCATTAAAGGCAACTTCTAATGCGAATTTTGATAAACGAGCTTCTATATAACGGGCAGCAGCAGCATCATCACCTGTACGCACATCCCCCCAGTTTCCCTGCGTTTCCACCAGCAAATCTTTCTGACCCAGATTCACAAGTGCATCTCCTATACTGGCATCTCCATGAGGATGATATTGCATACTCTGACCAATAATGTTGGCCACCTTATTAAATCGTCCGTCATCCATTTCCTTCATAGCATGAAGGATACGTCGCTGAACAGGTTTAAGTCCGTCTTCTATTGCGGGAACGGCTCTTTCGAGTATTACATAGGAAGCGTAATCAAGAAACCAGGTTTTATATTGCCCTGTTATACCTGAATCGCTGTTTAATTGTGTGAGATCAGATTTTTGAGACATAATTTATTCTGTTATAGCGACCACTTTCTTTTTTATTTCGAAATCTTTTAATCCTTTAATATTTCCCTGCACCTCAAATTCATCTGGCGACTGTAACATGTGCTTTAATCGCCATAACAAAAACATATCGCCTGTTGTGTGTTTGGCTTTGGCTAAAAACTGATGTATAATCTTTCCTGCTTTTACAAATTCAGCTGGAACATATTTTTTCAATTCTTCATCATAAAAGTCTTCATCGTGCTGAACAAGTTTTTTACCACCTTCCAATAAACGGACATATTTATTTTGATCCGCCAGCTTTTTCCATTCATCAGGATCTACCTCGAATTCACTAAGCGTAATAGGACGCGCGAGTTTTTTTGCTTTAAGAAATTCTTTAGCCGGAATTGTTGATAATCTATCGGGATAAAATATGCTGCCTTTTTCATTAAAAAACGGAAGATTATTCAGGTAAAGAATAAATATTTTTCCCTGATAATCTTTCAACTGACTCATCAGCCAGTAATAGCCACTAACATCATGTTTATTTTGTGCCGCCCAAATCCACAGAATCTCTTCCTCATCATTATCTAATTTGGTTTTTAATTCAGCAGCCGTTTTATTGTCATCCACAGTTCCATCATCAACTTTAGCTTCAAGATCTGTACCTGTCAATACATCTCTCCACCAGTTTTTTCTTAAGGCAATACCTTCTTCTGTATAAATATCTTTAATGGGACCTACCGCAAAATCATCGCGTATTAATACAATTTCACCCTGTAAAGAATTGTCTAATGCTATGGCTTGTTGCAATACTGCAACGTCTGGTTCCTGAAAAACTATATGAATCATTAATTATAAATTCTTTTTCCAACAATAATTAAATCTCTTTCTATTCCATCCATTTCTGCCACTCGGGGAAATTTGCCCCAATCGGCAAAGCCTTTTTTATAAAATAACCGGAGACTTGGTTCATTATGACCAAAAATAAATCCTAATAAGGTTTTAATCTCTAATTGTGGACATTTATCTATCACATACTCGAGAATCTGTTCTCCGTATTTTTTGCCTCTGTGCTGTTCATTCAGATAGATACTTATTTCTGCTGTTCCCTTATACGCTGGCCGGCCATAAAAAGATTGATAACTTACCCATCCTACAGCATCGTTATTATCACTCACTACCCACAATGGACGGGTTAACGGATGGTGCTCATGAAACCAGTTCAGGCGACTTTCAATGGTGACGGGTTCTGTATCTGCGGTAACCATTCTGCTACTGATAGTCGAATTGTATATCTCTACAATCAGTGGTAAATCTTCTATAGTAGCATCCTGATACAATAACATATTAAACAGCGATTTTTTGTTCTTCTTCAACCGGATCTAATTCCACTTTTAGATTGTCGATAATAAACTCCTGCCGTTGCATAGTGTTTTTACCCATATAGTATTCGAGCAACTGCTGAATATGTTCACCCTGCTCAATGATAACCGGCTCTTTGCGCATTTCAGGACCAATAAATCTTGCAAACTCATCAGGAGAAATTTCTCCTAATCCTTTAAATCTGGTTATTTCCGGTTTGTTGCCTAATTTTTTAACTGCCGCCTGCTTTTCACCTTCATCATAACAGTAAATAGTTTCCTGTTTATTTCTCACTCTGAATAGCGGCGTTTCAAGTATATAAACATGCCTGTTCTTAACAAGATCGGGAAAGAATTGCAAGAAGAAAGTCATCAGTAATAACCGGATATGCATACCGTCAACATCAGCATCTGTAGCAATAATGATATTATTATATCTCAAACCTTCATAAGATTCTTCAATATTCAAAGCATGCTGCAACAGATTAAATTCCTCATTTTCATAAACCACTTTTTTGGTCATTCCGAAGCAGTTGAGAGGCTTACCGCGTAAGCTGAAAACAGCCTGCGTTTCTACATCCCTGGCTTTAGTAATAGATCCGCTTGCCGAATCTCCTTCAGTGATAAAAATGGTTGTTTCTTTCTGTTTTTCTATTATTTTTTCTTTATCCTTACCTGATGGCTCATCATTAAAATGATATCTGCAATCTCTCAGCTTGCGATTGTGAACATTCGCTTTTTTGGCACGCTCGTTTGCCAGTTTTTTGATACCTGCAAGCTCTTTTCTTTCTCTTTCACTTTGTTCTATACGTTTTTTTAACGCATCAGCAGTACCAGGATTGCGATGAAGAAAATTGTCGAGTTCTTTAGACAAAAAATCACCAATGAAATTCTTCATCGATGGACCACCTTCATATACGTTTTGTGAGCCGAGTTTTGTTTTTGTCTGACTCTCAAAAACAGGTTCCTGTACACGAACGGAAATGGCTGCACAAATGCTCCCTCTTATATCTGTAGCGTCATAATCCTTTTTATAGAACTCCCTTATCGTCTTCACAAATCCTTCTCTGAAGGCAGCCAGATGCGTTCCTCCCTGTGTAGTATACTGACCGTTTACAAACGAATAATATTCTTCACCATACTGATTTTCATGAGTAATAGCAACTTCTATATCTTCTCCCTTCAGATGAATGACCGGATACCTGAGTTCATCTTCGTTTGTTTTACGTTGTAAAAGATCTAATAACCCATTTTTACTCACGTATTTTTTCCCATTCAGACTAATAATTAATCCGGCGTTGAGATAACAATAATTCCATAACTGACCATCCAGATATTCATGAATGAAATGGAAGTTTTTAAATATGGTATGATCAGGAATAAACGTAACCATTGTACCATTTTGCTCACTGGTCTTCGTTTCTTTATATTCCTTAGTGAGTACCCCACGTTCAAATTCAGCAGTCTTTTCTTTTCCTTCCCGATAGGCGGTAACCTTAAAATAATTGCTCAGCGCATTGACCGCTTTTGTACCCACACCGTTTAATCCAACACTTTTCTGAAAGGCTTTACTGTCATACTTAGCACCGGTATTGATCTTGCTTACAACGTCCACCACCTTACCAAGAGGAATACCACGTCCATAGTCCCGGATCATCACTGTTTTATCCTCAATGGTAATATCGACCTGCTTACCATAACCCATTGTATGTTCATCTATACAGTTGTCTATCACCTCTTTAATAAGCACATAAATACCGTCATCCGGGCTGGAACCGTCTCCGAGTTTACCAATATACATACCCGGACGAAGCCGTATATGCTCTTTCCAGTCGAGCGATTTAATGCTTTCTTCGGTATAGTCAAACATATTCTGTTTTTCTGCCATAGGTGTAATAGATTGATTTATATAGGGGTATAAGAACCCTCGCAAATATAAGCAAAGATTTTCCCGGAATTCCTTACTTTTGACCAGTTGCTGCTTACGGCAACCTTTAAATTCTGCTCACTAACCCTTTACAATCCATCCTTCAACTGCCGTTTAGGTTTTTGATAGGATTTTAGACTAACCCATAAGTTTTAGATATCTTCTTTTAACATTTAAAAGTCGTTTTTGTATGTATTCGTATGCTTTGCTCGAAACAGGGTGCTATTATCTTATTCAGGAAAAAGAAGACTCACCAATTCAACTGATCCAGATTACGATGGAATCTGATCATTGTATTTTTGTCACTGAATATGGAGAAGAAGAACTACTGGGATGGAAGAAAAAAACAGATCCAATATTTGATATTATAGAGCTTTTAAGTGATGAAGCGGTAAAAGAGTGGCAAACACTTTATAATAAGGATGCTTATAACTATGAGGAAGAAGATGATGAATGAGACAGTATAGTTTAAACTGTTAAACTCAACATATCGAAAAAGAATTAACAGTTATTAGTCAAAAAACTGGTACAATTTTACGTCATTAAGCATAACCTATATATGCTGAAGGCGAAAGACAAATACCGTAACCTTAAAAAAGTAATAATCTTTTTACTTGGGGGATTGACCATCCTGCCGCTGGCACCTGTTATTAACAGGTATATTCCGCCGATAATGTTAGGATCATGGAATTTTGACCTGCTGGTATCAACCATACTTGCAGGTCTTTTTGTGTTCGTGTTATTCAGGTTATTTCATTCCCTGGTTGTACCTGTTTTAGTCATGTTTGTCGTTATTATATTGTATAATTCTTTTACTACAGGAAAAGGGTTTACTACAGTGATTAATGATTATCAGGTGATGGTTAAAAGCAACTGGGGTAAAAAAGAACAGAAAGAAACCGATTTGATTATTATGCCTTCCTTTTTTGAAGGTCCTCTGGAAAGAACAGTAAAGGGGTTAAAATCGAAAGTTGACCATCGTGATTCTGTTGTTCGCAATTTTGCTGTACATGCATCACTACAATATTTTGATGAATATTATGCCAAATACGGACCAATGGTGAGGGCTTTATCGCTGTTTAAAACAATCAACAGTTCATTTAAATATGTTTCCGATTCACAGCGTGACGAATACTTTGCCACACCGCGTGAAACTATTCTAAATGGGTTAGGAGGGGATTGTGACGATCATAGTATTCTTATGGTTTCTGCTATGAAAGCTATTGGCGTGCACTCCAGAATGGTACTTACTCAGGGACATCTGTATCCTGAAATATTTTGCGGCGACGAAGCCAATTTTGAAAAATTTAATACGGCCATCATTCATCTTTTCAGTAAAGAAATAAGAGGAAATATCTTTTTTCATGAAGAGAACGGCCAATATTGGATTAATCTTGATTATACAGCTAAACATCCTGGTGGACCATATGTAAGTGAAAAAGCCTTTGCAATTATTAATCCTTAACAGGAATATAACTTAGGTTTACTCTTTGGTATTTTTTGAAAAAAATAAAACCATACGAAGCCATCAACAGCGCTATTATAGAAGAAATATAATAGATTAAAAAATTATCCTGCGGATTTTTTGATTCTATAAAATAATCGAATATATATATCACAATAAATGTGGCATATTCAAACAAGATAGCAGCGTATACAAATATTTTAGCATTTTGCTTATTGGTATGTTCTACTTTCTGCAGATATCTTATGATTTCCCAGATTACTGGTATCAATACCAAAACGATTCCTAAACCTAAACTGTATTTAAGCGCATCGTAGTTAAATCCTTTATTTAAAACAATACCAATAATCTGTACAGCAAAAGACAGCGCAATAGCTGTTGAAAGATATTTGCGTATGAAAATAGACTTGGTAGTGTAATAGAGAATAGTAAGAATAAAGGGAATATCGGTCATATTATATATTACGCCAATACGTATGTATATATCTTCCGGTATCTGAGGAATAATGTCGGTTAGGTTGACGATGCCACCGTAAGCCCAATATATAGCGAACAGTAAAAAAAACCTGTCATTCCACAGATTTCTTATTGCGACCAACAGCAGGGGAATAAAATAAGATATTATAGCAGTAACAGATATTATTTCAAATGATTCAAACATCTCTTATTTTTATTATCACAATCAAGATATAAAACTTCCTTCAGGAGGTATTATTGCCGGATCAAATTTATTTCAGTAATTGTACTTTTTTATGGTTTTGCACAAATTACTATCATGCAGGTAGGAAAAATACAATTCATCATCACTTCTTTTGTTTGGAATATTTTATTATTATCCGGTGTATACGCACAGGAGGTTGAGGTACTTGTAGAAAAACCCGGCGTTTCGCTTAGGGGACTTAGTGTAGTATCGCAGCATGTGATATGGACAAGTGGAAGTAAAGGAACTGTGGCATTGAGTACTGATGGTGGTAGAAATTGGTCATGGCAAACTGTTAACGGATATGAAGACCGTGATTTTCGCGATATAGAAGCAATAGATAGTAAGACTGCCATTATCATGGCCGCCGGAAAACCTGCTGTAATGCTTAAAACAGTTAATGCGGGTCAAAGCTGGCAAAAAGTATATGAGAATAATACAGAGGGAATGTTTCTGGATGCCATGTTTTTTTACAATGCACGCCAGGGTATGGTAGTAGGTGATCCGATTAAAGGAAAATTTTTTATAGCTAAAACAAATAATGGTGGAGAGAGCTGGACTGAATTAAAACATTCTGCTACAGCGAGGGAAGGAGAGGCCTGCTTTGCTGCCAGTGGTACCAATATAAAAATGACAGGAAATAATGAATATTATTTTGTAACGGGAGGCAGATACTCAAGATTGTTTACCAAAGATGCGGTACTTGATTTACCACTACTGCAAGGCACAGAATCGCAGGGAGCAAATTCTATTGCTGTAACATTGGTCGACAAAAAAGAACTACATATTATTGTTGTAGGTGGGGATTTTTCCAACGATACATTAAGAGAGGGTAATTGTACATTTTCAAGGGATGGTGGTAAAACATGGTTAAAATCTTCGAATAAGCCTTATGGTTATAGAAGCTG
>CAZQIQ010000051.1:0-7923 GCA_964593835.1 uncultured Chitinophagaceae bacterium | reverse complement strand
AAATGGAGTAGATATTTCCTATGATGGAGGTATTAACTGGAACGCTATCTCATCCGTCGGATTTAACGTCTGTAAAAAAGAGAAAAAAGGAGAGGCAGTATTTCTGGCTGGTCATAACGGAAGGATTGCCAGGTTTAAACAGTAAACCAATCTTTATTGTGCAATTACACAGGACAGGGCAAATCCCAACTACCCATGAGCAACTGGTACGGTAGTGGAGAACCTGATTAAATATGTTGTTTTCATGCTGAAAACAACATATTCCACTATCAAACGCTTGAGGCTGTCCTAAAAACAACGAAGCCTTGAGTATTGCTTTAAACAACTTACCTGTATCCATCAGGTGTCTAAATGAAAAGAGGGTCTCTCTTACTTCTCTTACTTTTGAGACGCTCTCTTAAAATACAACATTTGATAACATTCACCGCATTCTGGTATTTCGCCATTTCTTTTATACATTTTAATTGGGAGTAGGGATAATATTGACGATTTACTTACTGCAGGACCTGATGCTATAACTTTTACATTTTGATAAATCCTGCATTTACTACGCTTATTGCAATAAAACAGGCAGTCAGATAGGAGTAACATAATAATACCTGTCTAAATAACTTATAAAGTATCAGGTGAAGTGAAATTGATATATAACGACTTAGAATGGTTCACGTATAAACAGGTATAAAAAATTTCGGCTGATGTAGAAACATCAGCCGGGTTTTTCCTATATGTCAAGGTTAGTCTTACAAATTAATTAAGCCCTCTGAAGTCTACGGGCACAAGCTTACTAACACCGGGCTCCTGCATGGTTACACCATAAATCACATCCACAGCGCTCATGGTCATTTTGTTATGGGTAACGATAATAAACTGACTTTCTTCACTGAACTTTCTGATCATATGAGTGAATTTGCCAACGTTGGCATCATCTAACGGAGCATCTACTTCGTCGAGAATACAGAAGGGAGCGGGCTTGATCAGGTAGATAGAAAATAATAAAGCCGTAGCGGTAAGTGTTTTTTCTCCACCACTCAACTGAGTAATAGATGAAGGTCGTTTGCCTTTTGGCTTTGCGATAATATCAATACCTGTTTCAGCAAGATTTTCAGGGTTTTCCAGTATCATGTCCGCCATATCATCTTCAGTAAACAAGGCTTTAAATACTTTCTGAAAATTCTCTCTCACTTTATTAAAAGTATCCAGGAACTGCTGGTTAGCGGTCGCCTCTACTTCTTCTATTGTTTGCAAAAGATTTTGCTTGGCATCTACCAGATCATTTTTTTGTTCTACGATAAATTCATATCGTTTTTTCATTTCCTGAAATGCTTCTATAGCTGTTGGATTAACTTCGCCAAGATTTTCAAGGCGTTTTTTCATCTTATCAGCTTTCTCCTGCAGTTCTTCTACCGGTGTTTCTGAAGTTCTGGCCTGATCAATGATATCGTCTAATTCTATTTTGAATTCTACATTAAGTCTCTCTTTCATTCCTGCCAGCTGTAATTTCAGCTCATTTAATCTGTCTTTTATTTCAGAGAGTAAATGTTCAATCTGGTCTTTATTCTTGACTTTAATCCTAAGCTCACTTTCTTTTTCGCTAAGTGTATTACGCAAATTATAATATGCCTGATCAGCTTCATTTAACACTTTTTCTTCTTCTTCTTTCTTTCGAAGCAGATCTGTCAGCGCTGTTTCAGCTGCAGTAAGTACATCTGAACTTTCACTAATACTTTCAGTGGTTTGTTTTAATTGCGATGCATTGATATCCACCTGCTGTTTAAGATCAACAAGCTGATTGCGTTTAAATTCTTCTTCCTGCACCAGGCTATTGATACGGCTTTGCTGACGAGTAACCTGAAGATTAAATTCGTTAAATGCCGCAAAAGCTTCATTATAGGTTTTCTCGGCTATTCTATAATCGTCTTCTTCAATCCTTAATTTTTCTTTTAACTCATTTAATAAACTTACCAGGCTATTCCATTCATTACGTGTACCCTCAATAGATGAGCGTGTAGCATCAAGTTGCTGTTGCATTTCCTCCAAACGATTGAGAGAACTATGCTGCAACCCGTGAACATTTTCAATTTTATTATGTAAAGCAAATACCTGATTAGTAAGGTTATTTATATCCTGCTGAGCCTGCTTAATAGCATGTTCTTTTAGCTGCTCATTATAGCCGATAACTTCGTTATGTTTAGTCTGAATAAGTGTTTTTAAGTCCTGAACGATGATATCCTGTGCTGAAATATCATGGCGAAGTTTTTCAAGATTTTTAGCACGGCCTATTTTTTTACCTTCAAAAATACCAACACTTCCACCTGTTAAAGAATATTTACCCTTTACATATTTTCCTGTCTTCTCCAGAACAACAGATCCATTACTGTTATTCAGTGCATTTTCGTTTTCTGCTATATATACATTACCTAAAAGATGCTCTGCAAGTTTTAGATACTGAGGATCTACTTCTATAACATCCATTACGGGAATAGTATCCTGAGGTTGGTGTGGCTCATGAACAGGTGAGCTATTCAACTTGTCTAATAAAAAGAAATTGGCTTTACCTTTTTTATTTTCGTCAAGCAAATGAACAGCCTGTAATCCTTCCTGAAGGTTGTTTACAACGTAATAATTGAGGAAAGGTTCGAGCACATTCTCAACAGCTGCACGATATCCTTCTTTCACGTATATAATGTCGGAAAGGATAGGGGCTGTGTGGTTCCACGCCTGATTATTATGAAGAAATTTCACACTTTCAGGATATCCTTCCATGGAATCAATCAGACTTTTCAGCAAATCATGCTCATTCTTTTTTGCATCCAGCTTACGGTTTTCTTCAGCTAATTGCTGACGAAGTTCTTCAACGGCTGATTGTGTTTGCAGAATCTGTTCTTTCGTTTTTTCATGCTGCTCCTGCAATTGCTGTAAATCAGTTTTTCTATTTTCCAGCTCCTCTTCTTTGATAAATCTTTCTTCTTCCAACTGTTTAAGCTGACTTGATCTGGCTTCCCTTTCTTCTTCTATCCGATCTATTGCAGTCTGTAAATTCTGGATAGAAGTATCTGCAACAGCTACTTTTTTTTCTGCGTCAAACTGATTACGCTGAACGGCAATATGCTCACTTCTTAATCCATCAATACCAGAACGTTTATTATCAAAAACCTGTCTCTTTTCTTCAACACCCTCTTTATACTGTTCCAATTGTTCTTCCAGGCCTTCAAGTTTGTTTTTTTCTTCTACTACCTGTAACTGTGTAAAAGATATACTTTCATCCAATCCTTTTAGCTGTACCTCACTACGGGATAAGAATTCTTGTAAACTGGTTTCTTTTTCCTGCAGAAAATTCAGGCGCTGAGCTGCTAAATTCTTCTCATTTTCTTTTGTACGAAGTTTTTGCAGCAAATCGTTAAACTCATGCTGCATGGACTGTAGCGCTCTTTCTTTTTCGATGAAAGCCACTTTTTCCTGTTCAATCTGCGCTTCTTCTGTAGCAATGGTTGCTTCTAACTGAACTTTTCTATCCGTTTCTGCTTCCGATTGTTGCGTAAGCTCTTTATAAGTGATGTTAAATCCTTCCAGAGAAGCTTTTGCCAGTTCAATGCTCAGCTCTCTGTAGTCCTTTTTAATCTCGTAATACTTTTCCGCTTTTTTAGCCTGGTTTTCGAGGCTCTTTAACTGGTTGTTTATTTCGAATAATAAATCTTCTATACGAGCCAGATCTTGTTCCGTAGCTTCCAATTTATTACGCGCTTCTTTTTTACGGGTTTTATAAATGGTAATCCCCGCGGCCTGCTCCAGCATTCTACGTCTGCTGTTTTCTTTGTCTTTAATGATATCATCTACCATTCCCAGTTCGATGATAGCATATGAGTCAGTACTCACACCAGTATCCATAAATAGATTCTGTATATCGCGTAAGCGGCAGGTTACATCATTAAGTCGATACTCTGATTCTCCCGTTTTATAGAACTTCCTGGTGATAGTGACTGTGTTGAATTCAGTAGGAAGCAGGTTACGGGTGTTTTCAAACGTAAGACTCACTTCTGCCAATCCGCTGGCAGATCTTGTTTTCGAACCATTAAAAACAAGGCTTTCCAGATTTTCAGATCTTAACTGACTTATTTTTTGTTCTCCGATCACCCAGCGAATACTATCAATAATATTACTTTTTCCGCATCCGTTAGGGCCCACAATACCAGTGATATTGTCGTCGAAGTTGACTACTGTTTTGTCAGCAAAACTTTTAAATCCTTTTATTTCTAAACTCTTTAATCTCACGGCATGCTTTATTTTAGGTAGGCAAGCAAATATATAAGAATCAATAGCAGATTGAGTGGCAGAAATTCTTAGTTGTGCACTAATTATTCACAGAAATACACAATGGATAAGAGAGTATTAGTAATTTTTCTTTGCTTTCCGTAATCTTACGCTCGCGTTCTGTTTAAGACTGGCTGAAAGATAAACTTCATAACGAAGATCACCGTCACTGATGACCATCAATGCTGTGTTGGGAGGGTATTTTCCTAAGTTATCAGCAAACATAGTGAGCTCATTTACTTCAACTGATGAGTCAAGGCCAATATATATGTTTAATGCTCTGCTGGTTAAACCTTTTCCAATAAGAATGGGACGTTTATTTAAGAAAACGCTTATGGTATCATCATCAATATCTCCGTTATCATAAAAACTTACCAGAATGGAATCGCTGCTCACTACAATAACATTTTTCTCATAGATGTTATTTCTTTGAGCAAATGCCGACTGCAATTCTTCATTAGTTTGATTGCCCGTCTGTAAAGCTGCGTTAACAACACTTGCAGATGCCATATACTCGTGCTTAATGAGCGGTATAGTGTCTGAAGTTTTTAAACTGTATCCGTTAACGACATAATCATCTTCCTGAGGCTGCCAGAATTGACGGCCTACAATGCCGGCTTTCATTACACTGTCCGAATTTTCTTTATCATCTCTTGTTAAATTAACTCTGAGATCGGGACATGTATATTTATACTTTGGGTCAGTATAAAAACTGCCTTTGATAGAACTACTTACTTTTGATACCATCAATATTCCTGAAAAATGCATAGGGCATTCAATATCCGATCGGCTGGAAGCGCCATAAAATAACAGCGGTAGATTTTTTATATTTATCTCTCTTGTTTGGGTGTTATATCCACCGCGTACAAAAAAACTCTGGTAACTATCTTTAAAATAATAACCAAAGATTCCTTCTACTTCATTTCCTTTTTGTTTCAGAATAAACTCTGTTAAGTAATTACTGCTGTTACCCTTCACTAACACATCAGCTTTTCCATACCACGAACCCGCTATGGATTGCGCTGCTATGGCGTGATTGCCTGTCATAGCCATTAAAAGCATTACTATTCTGAATGTTCTCATTCAATAAAATTTTTTCATCTCTCTCTGATTGTCACGCTGGCGGATTGTTTCCCGCTTATCATACAACTTTTTGCCTTTACCCAGACCAATCTGGATTTTGGCTAATCCTTTTTCAGAGAAAAATATTCTTAATGGAACAACAGTTATGCCTTTCTCTTTAATTCGTGCGGCTATTTTTCTTAATTCTCTCTTATTTAACAGTAATTTTCGTTCTCTTACAGGGTCATGGTTACTTGATGTGCCATGACTATAGGAAGCGATATGTAAACTGCGGATAAACATTTCTCCGTTATGGATGATACAGAAGCTATCATTAAAACTTGCTTTTCCTTCCCGGAGAGATTTTATTTCAGTTCCGGTCAATACCATCCCCGCATCATATTTATCTTCTATGAAATACTCAAAACCAGCTTGCCTGTTCCTGATATCAGCCATAATCTATGTAGTTCATCTTAGTTTTCGAACAAACGCAGAACAGTAGATAATTTTTCCTTAAGCTCTTTTCTGTCGACGATAAAATCGAGGAATCCATGCTCAAGTAAAAATTCACTGCGTTGAAAACCTTCCGGCAGATCTTTTTTTATCGTTTCCCTGATTACACGTGGTCCGGCAAAGCCGATTAATGCTCCGGGTTCTGCTATATTAAGATCTCCCAGCATCCCGAATGAGGCAGATATTCCACCAAATGAGGGATCTGTAAGCAAAGATATGTAAGGAATTTTTGCATTCGTTAAAAGAGAAAGTTTACCGGACACTTTAGCCAGTTGCATTAAAGAAAATGCACTTTCCATCATACGCGCTCCTCCCGACTTACAAATAATCAGCAATGGCGTTTTATTTGCTAAACAATAATCAACAGCCCGTGCTATTCGTTCACCCATCACACTCCCCAGCGAACCACCTATAAATTCAAAGTCCATACACCCTATGACGAGCTTTTGTTCATTTGTTTTTCCGGCTGCTACCCTGATAGAATCGGTAATATCAGTTTTAGACCATGTTTCTTCCAGTCTTTTCTGGTATGACTTAAGATCAGTGAACTCCAAAAAATCGCGTGATCTGATATTTTCGAACATAATATCATATTGATTATTATCGAATATGATGTCGAAATATTCAGCGCTGCCAATTCGATGGTGATAATTGCATTTGGGACATACGAATAAACTTTCACGTAAATCCATTACGGTGCATATATAACCGCAATCAGGACATTTGCTCCATAACCCTTCAGGTATTTCCTTTTTCTCAGCAGTGCTCGTTAAAATTCCTTTCTTAATACGTTTGAACCAACTGCTCCTGGTTTCTTCTGATTTTCCTTCTTCTCCTGCCAGGTTAGCCTCGAAATCCTCTTCTTGTTTCATTAAGATGATTTTATCGGGCTAAGATAGGGAATTTGCAGTATCACATTGCTGCGTTATTTTTGCATCTCGATTTTAGTTTAATAAACAAACCTGGCCAGGGCAAGGTTCTCACTGACCAAACAAAACTTTTATAACCAGATGAAATGGTCCGACTTCTTTACATCATCAGTAGGCAAGAAATTCGTTATGTCTCTTACAGGAATTTTTCTTATCTCTTTCCTGATTATCCACGTTGGTATTAATGCTTGTATTTTTAATGATTTGCCTCTGTTTGATCCGAATGACAACGGTGATATGTTCAACAGGGCCGCGCATTTCATGGCAACATCTTATGTAGTACGTAGTCTAGAGATAGGACTGTTCGCAGGTATACTGCTTCATGCTATCCAGGGATTATTATTAGAAATTAAAAACAGAGCCAAAAGAGGTCAGGGGTATAAAGTAAACCTTGGTAACCGTGGCAGCAAATGGTACAGCCGTTCAATGGGATTACTCGGAACGTTATTATTAATGTTTCTGGTAATGCATATTGCTCATTTTTGGGTTCCTTCAAGAGTTACAGGTTTGGAAGAGGTAGAAGGCACTAACTACCATAATCTTTTCCAGGAAATGGTCAATGTCTTTTCTAATCCTTTTATAGTAATTCTCTATGTAATAGGCTGTATCTCTTTAGCCTATCATCTTTTGCATGGTTTTCAAAGTGCTTTCAGAACACTCGGCGTTCATAACAAACGTTATTTAGCGCTTATTCATTCAGTAGGAGTAGCATTTTCCATCATCGTTCCTTTTGTGTTCGCCATGATGCCCATCGCCATATATCTGGAATGGATAGGTTAAGCATTATCAAACAAAAAATTTTACTATTCAATGTTGAATTCACAAATACCCGCCGGTTCTTTAGAAAATAAATGGAACGATTATAAAGGTCATGTTAATCTTGTTAACCCGGCGAATAAACGCAAACTGGAAATAATCATAGTGGGAACGGGTCTTGCCGGAGCTTCTGCTGCTGCTGCACTGGGTGAACTGGGATATAAAGTGAAAGCTTTTTGTTTTCAGGATAGTCCCCGTCGCGCGCATAGTATTGCTGCGCAAGGTGGTATTAATGCTGCAAAAAATTATCAGAATGACGGAGACAGTGTTTTCCGTCTTTTTTATGATACTATAA
>CAZQIQ010000050.1:11728-26900 GCA_964593835.1 uncultured Chitinophagaceae bacterium | reverse complement strand
TTTACTATTGCAAACATGATTCCAAAAATTAGGAGTGCAAAGGTAGGTTCTTTATGGATATTTTAAACATTTTTAAGCGTTTTTTTCTTGTTTGTTTTGACGTAGGTTTGTTGTTTGGCCCTGAAAGTCTGTTATGAATATAAAAACGCTTCTGGCGAAACCATTTGCCAGCTATATATATAAAGGTATAAGAAAAGGAATGGCTACAGCCATTGAGGACCAGGAAACTATCCTCAAGGAACTGCTGAAGACAGGCAGAATGACTGAGTTTGGCAAGGAACACCACTTCAAGGATATTCACGGACATAAAGAGTTTCGTGAGGCTGTACCTGTTCGTGATTATGAACATTTTAAGCGATATATAGACCGGATTAAGGAAGGTAAGCATAATGTGTTATGGAAAGGCATGCCTATATACTTTGCCAAAACCTCCGGAACCACTAGCGGTATTAAATATATTCCTATCAGTAAAGATTCCATATCTAATCATATTAATACTGCACGTAATGCGTTGCTGTCTTATATTGCCGAATCAGGTAACACACGTTTTACCGGGGGAAAGATGATCTTTTTATCCGGATCGCCTGAACTGGAAAGAATTGGCGGTGTGCCAACAGGCAGGCTTAGTGGTATCGTAAACCATCATATACCAAATTACCTGCGTCGTAATCAATTGCCTTCATATGAAACCAATTGTATTGAAGATTGGGAAACCAAACTGGATAAGATTGTAGAGGAAACAATAAATCAGGATATGACATTGATCAGTGGTATTCCTCCCTGGATGCAGATGTATTATGATAGAATGGTTGAAAAAACAGGTAAAAAGATAAAAGACATATTTCCCAATCTTTCAGTGATTGTTCATGGTGGTGTAAATTTCGAGCCCTATAAAGCCAGAATAATGGAAAGCATTGGAGCACCTATAGCTTCTATTGAAACATTTCCGGCATCTGAAGGTTTTATGGCTTTTCAGGATTCACAGGATGCTGAAGGACTTTTATTAAATACGGATTCCGGTATCTATTTTGAATTTATCCGTGCATCGGAAATATTTAATGATCAACCTGAAAGATTAAGTCTGAAAGACGTTAAAGTGGGTGAAAACTATGCACTGATCATTAATAATAATGCGGGTTTATGGGGTTATAATATTGGTGATACAGTAAGGTTTGTATCTACTGATCCTTACCGGCTGGTGGTAACAGGAAGGATTAAACATTTTATTTCCGCTTTTGGAGAACATGTTATTGGGGAAGAAGTGGAGTATAGTTTAATGAAAGCTGCGGATGAAGAGAATGTGCAGATTACAGAGTTTACCGTCGCTCCCCGTATCGGAGAACCGGCTTCTTACCATGAGTGGTTTATTGAGTTTGAAAACAAGCCACATGACTTGACACAGTTTGCGGAAAAAGTGAATAATAATCTTAGAAACAAGAATATTTATTATGATGATCTGATAGCAGGAAACATCCTCGCCCCACTAAATATCCGGCCGATCAGGAAAAACGGATTTATCGATTATATGAAATCAATCGGTAAGTTAGGAGGACAAAATAAGGTTCCTCGGTTAAGTAATGACAGAAAAATAGCAGAAAAATTACAGCAGTTTGCCGAATAATATCAGCTTTACACTCTGCATTATCAGAAAGTTCTTTAACTTTCTTCATCTGTGAACAGACGATTTACTTTAAAATAATTTTCAAAAATCAAACATAACCTGATTCGTAACATATAGTTCCGGAAATAAAAAAACTTTGACAATTAAAAAATCCTGTCGTGACTATCTTTAAAGAGATGCTCATGAAGCCGGTTACTTCAGGAACTAATAAATATTTAAAAAACGGATTGACATATGCCGTCAGGCAAATGTGCAGCCGGTGAGCAAAAACATTAAATAGCGGATGAATACAAACATTATGATGCATTCATCCGATCATTGAAAAATTATTCATAACGGATGAAAAAACGATTGGCAATATTTGGATCGACCGGCTCTATCGGAACTCAGGCACTTGAGGTGATTGCTGCACATCCAGATCTTTTTTCGGCGGAAATATTAACAGCTCAAAACAATGAAACGTTATTGATTGAACAGGCTTTGGCGTTTCAGCCGCAACTGGTAGTTATTGGTGATGAAAAAAAATACAATAAAGTAAAAGATGCACTGGCCCAAAAAGGCATTAAGGTTTTAGGTGGAGAAGATGCATTAACGGAAGCCGCAGCAACTGATCTGTACGATATGATGGTGGCTGCAATTGTCGGATTTGCAGGACTAAAACCAACGCTACAGGCCATTAATAGCGGAAGGTCTGTTGGACTGGCCAATAAAGAAACACTTGTCGTAGCGGGAGATATAGTCATGCAAAAAGCGGTGGAAAATACAGCTCCGATTATTCCCATCGATTCTGAACATTCTGCTATATTTCAATGCCTGGTAGGAGAGACCCGTAACCGTGTTGAAAAAGTTATATTAACCGCTTCAGGTGGACCATTTATCGGAAAGAAACCAAACTATCTGGTGAATGTTAAACGTGACCATGCGTTGCAACATCCTAACTGGTCGATGGGAGCGAAAATTACTATTGATTCTGCTACATTAATGAATAAAGGACTGGAAATGATTGAAGCCAGATGGTTATTCAATCTTGAGCCAGATCAGGTGCAGGTACTTGTGCATCCTCAAAGCATCATACATAGTATCGTTCAGTTTGAAGATGGTAGTATGAAAGCGCAAATGGGACTACCCGATATGAAATTGCCGATTCAATATGCTATAGCTTTTCCGCATCGTTTGTCCAGCAACTTTCCGCGCTACGATTTTCGCAAACCTAGCCAGCTAACATTTGAGGATCCGGATACTAAAACATTCAGAAATCTTACATTGGCAACAGAAGCGTTATACAAAGGAGGAAATCTACCCTGTGTTCTTAATGCTGCTAATGAAATTGCAGTATATGCGTTTCTACGAAACCGGGTAGGCTTTCTGGATATGACGGATGTGATAGAACGCACTATGCAAAAAATACCTTTTATTAAACATCCAACATTGGAAGAATATTATGAAAGTGATGGTGAAGCAAGGAACTTTGCCGCTTCCCTTATTAAGTTATGATTTTGGTAATACTTTGCTAACTATCCCGTGAATAACGGATATTTGCCAACTTTGACGACTCTTATATGACATTATTAGCTATAGATTGGGCCACAGTAGGTATTAAAGCCGGACAATTAGTGCTTTCACTTTCCATACTGGTGGTACTACACGAATTAGGACATTTTTTACCTGCCAAATGGTTTAAATGCCGTGTTGAAAAATTTTATCTCTTCTTCGATCCTTATTTTTCATTGTTTAAAAAGAAAATAGGAGAAACCGTTTACGGTATTGGCTGGCTTCCACTGGGTGGTTATGTAAAAATAGCCGGTATGATCGATGAGAGTATGGACAAGGAGCAAATGAAAAAGCCACCTCAACCATGGGAATTCAGAAGTAAACCTGCCTGGCAAAGACTGATTATCATGATTGGTGGTGTTACTGTCAATCTGCTGTTGGGTTTTTTCATATTCGCGATGATGTTGTTCAAATGGGGAGAAGAATATCTTCCTGTAAAGAATATGTCTTACGGCGTATATGTTGATAGCATAGGTCAGAAAGTGGGTATAAGAAATGGTGACCATATCATAGGAGTAAATGGGCAGGAGCTGACTAATTTTAATTCGCTTGCAGGAGATTTTATACTGAATGAGGCAAAAACAATTGAAGTAAAAAGAAACGGAGAACTGGTAACGTTAAATGTGCCCGAAGGTTCTATTCGTTCGTTGATCACTTCAAAAGGTGAACCACTTGCACGCCCCGCGTTTCCTGCTGTAGTAGATTCAATTTTTACAGATAAAGCAAAATTCACCAATGGCGTTTTGCAAAAAGGAGATACACTCATTGCATTGAATGGTATTCCTTTTCACTCATTCTACGAGTTCTTTAATCTGAAGAAAAATCTAAAGAATAGCGAAGTTAATCTGACTGTTATCAGAAACGGTGATACTACTGAAGTAGGAATGATCACCGACGATAAGGCTAATATTAATATGAGGCCCGTTAGTCCAGATAAGCTGTTAACATTCGAGAAAAAACAATATTCTTTCTTTGCCTCTTTACCCGCCGGAGTGAAAAAAGGATGGAAAACTCTGGAAGCAAACGTTAAAAACTTTAAACTGCTGTTTACTTCCAAAGAGGTTAAAGCCAGCGAATCGCTCGGAAGTTTTATCAGTATTGGCAATATGTTTGGCGCTGAATGGGATTGGGAGCGTTTCTGGGGAATGACAGCCTTGTTAAGTATTGTTCTGGCGTTTATGAATATTCTTCCCATCCCTGCATTGGATGGTGGGCATGTTATATTTACATTATACGAAATGATCACCGGACGTAAACCAGGTGAAAAGTTCCTGGAATATGCTCAAATGGTAGGAATGATTCTTTTACTGCTGTTGATGGCTTATGCTATCGGGCTCGATTTCTGGAGATTCCTCTTTAAAGCCTGATGAATTCGATTGTACCTGATTTTCAATTTCTCTGAGGATATTCATTTCTTCAGAGGTAAAATGAATGTTGGGACTAAAGGGACCATTTGCCAACTCCAGAAAAACAGTTTCTTCCAGATGCTGGAGATAATTCATATATTTTATAAGAAGAGATTTGTAGTCCATATAGAAGAGCCTTTCTTGCAGCCACACCCAAAAGTATATATAAGCGACTGTTCAGGAAGGATAATTGAAAGGATTGTTTTGCTAAATAGGTGTTTCTGCTGATTATTTTACTAATACCTTATTAGCGATCCGGAGTCTTTACCTATCTTAATCGTAAAATCTACATCATTGAAAACATACAAAAAGTATTATCAGTTCAACGCCTCGCCTGAGCAGTTGTATATTACGCTGACTAACCCTGCTACTATACAGTTGTGGACCGGAGAGGCGGCAACGATGAATACTGAACCTGGTTCAGAGTTTTCATTATGGGGAGATAGCATTGTTGGAAAAAATCTGGAATTCATTCCCAATAAAAAAATTGTTCAGGAATGGTATTTTGGAGAACAGCCTCAACCTTCTATTGTTACTATTATTTTACATAGTGTAAAAGATGGTACCTCGCTTGAGTTAAGACATTCTGGAATTCCAGATGAAGATTATGATGATATAGTAGAGGGGTGGAATAATAATTATTTTGCTTCTCTGGAAGATTTTTTTGATTGAGAGTGATAATTGTGAGGTAGTGTTCATGGGATGATCATCTCATCATCAATCTTCTCAGTTTTGTTTTATCGCTGTATCGTTACTATCATCAACCTTATCTGATTTTTATTAACGCTAGATCGTTACCATCGTCAAATCAATTCATTTCAACAAGTTCCGTCTTTATTAGTTATTTTTCTTCTATATCATTCAGTTGCTGTTGATCGGTCAACCTCATCACCTTTGACTCTGTAATTTTTTATTGCTTTTAAAATTATCTGTTCCCAAAAAGGAAATAGGCTACTACGAGAGTTACTATTATATTAAAGCACTGTGCAATTAAAAAACCATATAAAGGTTTGCGATTGTTCTGATGAAGAAGATCTCTGAAGTTGGTTTCTAATCCGATACTCGTAAAAGCAAGAACGAACCAGAGGTTTTGTATATTTTTTAAATTTGATTTTGTAGCGGTTATTGTTTCCTGTGATACAAAAAAAGAAAATAGTAACGATGCCCCTACAAAACCTAATACAAACTTTGGAAATCTTTCCCAAATCACTTTTAATCCAGTATCATCTTTTTGGGTTGGTGATGAATGATGACCTTTGACAGTCCAGTAAACAGAAATCGCAAAAGCAGCTATTCCAAGCATAACATTCTGTGAGAATTTTACAATCGTGCTGATTTTCAGCGCTTCCTCTCCAACCAAAGTGCCGGAAGCTACAACTGCACCGGTAGTATCAATACTTCCACCCAGCCAGGCACCAGTTACTTCTTGTGATAAACCCATCCATTGAGCGAGGTAAGGCATACCTATCATCATTGGAATGGCTGTGATTAATACCAACGATATAACATACGAAAGTTTTTTAGTATCACCCTTAATAGCACCTGCAGTAGCTATGGCCGCTGAAACTCCACAGATAGACACAGCGCTCGAAATCATCATCGTCATTTCCTGATCAATTTTTAGTTTCCTGCAAATCCAATAGGCAAAATACCATACGGAAATAACTACTATTAAAGCCTGTAACAGACCATAAGATCCTGCTTTCAGAATATCATTAAACAAAATTGAAGTCCCTAAAATGACCAATCCGATTTTTACGAACATCTCTGTAGAAAGTGCCGACCTGAACCAATCAGGAAGTTTAAAAAAGTTACCTATCATCAAGCCTAACGTCAGACTAAAAATGACAGCTTCCAGATTAAATGATTTGATCTGTTTGTTTCCTGCCAGAAGGAGTGCCGCTACAGCAATGCTGAAAATGAGAGGAAATACAATCAAAAAGGACCGTATTGGTTTGCCTGATAATAGTGCCCCTGCTATTGTCATGACTAAAAAAAATACAAACTGAACAAAAAGGAGGTGAATGTTTTGTGATGTAAATATAGAAGTGGTTAAATCTGTAGCGCTTCCCCAGGAGTACTGCGGAGCGACCGGGTTAAATCCGAATATAGCTAAAGCTATCATCGCGAAACCTATAATGACCACTACCCAATCTTCGTGTAATTGCTTCATATAAATATCTGCCTGTTTATGACCTGAAGGATAAATATACTTTCTCTTTGAATAAAATAAAGAATGAGTAATCGAAAATGTGATATGAGCAACCAGCATTACATCAAATCAGCGCTCTTAAATAAAAAAGCCCGGATAGACATCCAGGCCGTTGTTTAAATCCAATATCCTATGAAAAACCGAAGCTGAATAGGCTAAATGCATGCCAAAGTGATAAATGTCTGATATGCAATGTATTCGTACTTGTTATATGTCGAAAATTGTCTCTCACCGGGAATTTTTTTACTGAAATGGGAGTTTTGCATTTTAAGTAAGGTAAGTATCCATAGTTTCTGCGTTATTTCTAACATTCTTTAAAACAGATATCCGATTTATTATTTCATTAGGTGGAAATTTTTTAAGTGAACAATAATGGTATTGTTTTCTATATACCATACTGATTACTGTAAGAACGTTACTGTGATTTCATATTATCAATAATGTATTGCCAGTGCGTGATCTATCAATTCGAATATGATTTTCAGCAGCTATGCTTACAGGTGATTTTTTAATGTCTGAACATTTCTTCCTGCGTTATTTAAAAGTTTTATATTCATAAAAAATTATCACCTGAAAAAAATAATTGGAATCATATTGTTTTCGATTTATCTGTTCAATGTTGCAGGGTATTATGTGTTTTTTCAGTATTCTTTTGTATGGTCGGATAATAAAATAGAACAACAGCTCAACGACAATAGCTACAGAGAGGATGAATTGCTTGAGATTAAAGTTAGATTAGATATACCTTATGTGAATGAATTTGGGTATACAAGAGTGGATGGCGAAATAGATATTGATGGTATACATTATAAGTATGTGAAAAGAAAAGTGCAAAGCGACACATTATTCTTATTGTGTATACCGCATAAGGTTAAAACAGGTTTATCTAATAGTCTGAATAAGTACACCGAGCATGCAGTCGCTATTCCTGTGGAGGGAAAAGATAATGTACCTTCCTTAAAAAAGATTCAACATGCTACTGAATATTTAAATTATACAGAATACGCAGGTATTGATATTGCTTTGAAGTGTACTCGCAACTATAATTCCCGGATTTGTCCTTTTTTTGACGCTCCATATATTAAAATATTGAATCCTCCTCCGGAAGGAATATGTTCATAACACTGGATACAGAATAGCACTTGTTATTGAGTTCAACGCAAAACAGAGTTCAGATGATATATGTATCTCCGATCTGTATTCCCAATTATATAAAGTTAAAACCTGTTATTTTAGTTAATATAAATAATTGAAGTGATTATTCACTAAATGTATTCTTAATGTATATACATTATAATTGTATTTTATTTTTCATTTTATAAATATTGCTATATGAGAATTCCTACAGAACCTATTGGTAGTGTTCCACGTCCGAAATATCTTATCGATGCGATGGCATCTTTCGCAAAAAAAGAGATAAAAGAATCAGAGCTTTCAAAACTATTTGATATGGCACTGATGGATACTATCAACAGATTTGAAGAAACCGGATCTCCTGTAATTACGGATGGAGAACAAACAAAACCCAGTTTTGCTACTTATCCTATTCATGGATTGCCATCGTTGAGTGGTGATGGTGTTGTTATTCCTTTTGCTGACGGACATACACGACAGTTGCCTAAACTCAACAGCGGCCCTTTTTATTATCAATCATATGCCTCTTCTTATTTAAAGAAAGCTAAAACACTCACTTCATCGCCAATAAAGCAGGCTGTGATATCAGCCTCAGCAATTAGCCTGATATATCCTCAGGAAGGAATAGAGGGATATAGTAGAGAAAAATTTATTGATGATCTTATTAACGAAGCTGAAAAAGATATTAGAACCTGCTTTAGTACAGGTGTATACAATGTGCAAATAGATTTTACGGAAGCGAGACTGGCATTAAAGATTGATCCTTCGGGAAATTTATTAAAGGCTTTTATTGATTTAAATAATCAGGTATTAGATCGTTTTACTGAGGAAGAAAAAAAACTGATCGGTGTACATAGTTGTCCGGGTGGTGATCATGATTCAACGCATAGTGCTGATATTGATTATACCATGTTATTGCCTTATTTGTTTAAGCTAAATGCAGGTAATTTTTATCTTGAATATGCTGCAGAAAAAGATAAACAAACTGTTCTCAGCGCAATAAAAGATACCATAAGGCCTGGTCAACGGATATTTTTAGGAGTAACAAATGTTCTTGATCCTGCAATAGAAACGCCTGAATCGGTACGTGATCTGATCCTGGAGGCTGCAGAAATTTTGCCTGTTCATCAAATAGGTACAACTGATGACTGTGGTTTTTCTCCTTTTGCTGATGATCTATCTACTTCAAGAGATATAGCATTTGCTAAAATAAAATCCCGCATAGATGGTACACTACTGGCTGAAAAAAAATTGACTAAATAAAATCCGACTCCTTTCAAAGAATACATTGAAAACCAGGCAATCCTTTTGTTAAGTTGGGAGAGTGTATATCCATTATGATATACACTCTTTTTTATATTGGAGTATGCATAAGAATGTTTTACTTATCCGATTCAGAAGTCGCTCTAAATAGCTTTATACACATATTTATTTAGCTAATTTTTTGAAGCGTATTTCTTTGTTAAATAAGTTACATGCTTTTTAAAATACTTTTATGCACTTTCATTTTTTGATTGGTATATAGAGATATTTGCGATAGTGTTTTTCTTAATAGATCCTAAATAGTTTTATACACATATTTATTTAGCTAACTTCTTGAAGAGGATTTCTTTGTTAAATAAGGCACATGCTTTTTAAAATACTTTTATGCACTTTCATTTTTTTGATTGGTATATAGAGATAGTTGCGATGGCGTTTTTATTAATAGATCCTAAATAAATTTATACACATATTTATTTAGCTAACTTTTTGAATAGGAATTTATTTATTAAATAAGGTACATGCTTTTTAAAATACTTTTGTGCACTTTTGTTTTTTGATTGGTATATAGAGATAGTTGCGATGGCGTTTTTATTAATAGATCCTAAATAAATTTATAGACTTATTTATTCGACTAATTTGTATAGGAGGAATTTTCGTTTTAATAACTCCTTTAATTTTTTAAACTTATAAACATACTTTTATTGTTAGGTGATGCAGGGGTTATTCTCAAGAGTGTGGTAAATATCTTTTATTTGAAGGGCTTTTTGGAATATTTATCCGATTGTATAATTCTTTCTGGTTTCAGGAAAACGATCTTACTACTTAATTTATTTATCAAACATGTTATAATGTTCCTTTTTATGAAATATCGCTGGCACTTGGAATAATTATTGAGTTTTGTTGATTTGATTCTTCCGGGAGAAATATTTTCAATTAAAGTAATTCCCTATATTTGCGGCGTTATTGGTTCTTCGCTTATACACTATAAGTAAAGATTAAATGGGAATCCGGTGTAAATCCGGAGCTGTCCCGCAACTGTAACTTCTTAATAAGAACAATACTTGTTATAACCACTGTTTAGTAATAAATGGGAAGGTTTATTGTTCGAGAAGAGCCAGGAGACCTGCCTGTAACAACATAATACGAAGCTTTCGGGGAAAAAAAGCATAGTAGATCAATACTGAATTCAGTTTTATTACTGTATAGGTGCTCTGCACTAGGTAAAGATGAGTGTCTTTCCCTTATGGCTGCTTAATGACTAGTATGCTGTATAAGGATTTTAGAGGTTTTTTTTTATGGTTCGTAATGATGATTGCGTTGACGGTAGGTTACGCTCAGGATAAATCGTTGAATATTGCTTCATTGGATTCTGTATTAGTGGTTGCTGATAAAAAAAAATTGTCAATAGTCCCTGTGCAAAGTTTAACAGGCAAAACCCTTCAGCAATTGAGTGTGTATTCGGTAGCAGATGCGTTACGTTATTTTTCAGGACTACAGATAAAAGATTATGGTGGTATTGGCGGATTAAAAACTATTAATGTAAGAAGCCTGGGATCTCATCATACTGGTATTTTTTATGATGGCATGCAGATTGGCAATGCGCAAAATGGTTTGGTTGATTTAGGTCGTTTTTCACTCGACAACGTAGAGGCTGTTTCATTATACAATGGTCAAAAAAGTAATTTATTACAAACGGCTCGTGATTATTCTACTGCCAGCGCAGTATATATCACAACCAAAATGCCGCGATTTGATTCTTTATCTAAAAATAATTTAGCAGTAACCATAAGAGCAGGTTCATTTGGTACAGTTAATCCTTCTTTTATATGGGAACATAAAATTAATCGGCAATTAAGTTTTTCATTAAATAGTGAAATATTAAATACTTCAGGTAAATATAAATTCAGTTACAGCAAACACAATGGATATGATACCACTGAAGTGCGCAGAAATGGAGATGTGAAAGCTCTCCGTTTAGAGGCTGGCATATTTGGGAAGATAAAAGATGGTTCCTGGAAATCGAAATTGTATTGGTATAAATCAGCTCGCGGTTATCCGGGTGCATCTGTAAGAGAGCTGCCTGGAAAATTTCCTAATCAGGATCGTCAGTGGGATGACAATATTTTTATGCAATCATCATTGCAAAAGGATTTTGGCAAACATTATACTCTGATGGTAAATGCAAAATATGCATACGATTATCTTCATTATATTTCAGACCCACGGTTAGATATCAGTACAATGTATATAGATAACCGATATCATCAACACGAGTGGTATGCTTCCGTTGCGCAATTTTTTGCAGTGAATCCTCATTTGACTTTTAATCTTTCTGTTGATGGCATCTATAATAAGTTAAATGCTGATCTGTATGATTTTGTTTACCCAAGACGTTTTACTAATCTCATTGCATTTTCTTCTGCGTACACATACAAAAGATGGCAAATTCAGGCTTCACTTTTAGGTACAATTGTACATGAATCAGCTAAAGTTTCGAATAGATCGGCTAATGATAAACAAGAACTTACACCATCTGTAGTTTTATCATGGAAGCCATTCGTCAAACAGGATGTACAAATACGGGCATTTTATAAAGACATATTCCGAATGCCAACCATGAATGATCTTTATTATACATTTATTGGTAACAGGTACCTTGATCCTGAGTATACCCAGCAGTATAATATTGGATCCGTCTATACCAAAAATCTTTCTCTCGATTTTTTAACTCAACTGCATTTTCAGGCAGATGCTTATTTTAATCAGGTGCATAATAAAATCATTGCAATGCCCACTTCTAATCAGTTTCGATGGACAATGGTGAATTTAGGGTATACAGAAATCAGAGGGCTTGATTTTTCCGCACTGCTAAAATGGAAAATTAAATCCTTGTTCATTGACTCGCGCATAAGTTATACTTATCAAAAAGCACAGGATATGACAGATAGAACAGACCCTTATTACGGAGGCCAAATTCCGTATATACCACTGCATAGCGGCTCTGTTATTATTTCTTCCCAATATAAAAATTGGCTGCTCCAATACAGTTTTATTTATACAGGAGAAAGATTTGAAGCAGTAGCCAATATTCCCGAAAACTATTCGAAATCCTGGTACACACATGATGTATCTGTTTCAAAACAGTTGTTAGTAAAACAAACGCCGGTCAATATAATGTTTTCAGTAAACAATTTATTTAATCAACAATATGAAGTGGTTCAATGGTATCCAATGCCGGGGACAAATATCAAAGCAACTATTCAGTTCACTGTTTTGTAAAAAACCAATGATGAGAAAAATTAGTTATATAGTATTGATATTGTTCATCTTTAATAGTTGTAGAAAAGATGATACTATCATTCCTCCAACACCTACTGAATTAACTCCCGGTGATACGGGTACTGTTAAAGGATTTTATTTGTTGAATGAAGGAAATATGGGAAGCAATAAAGCTTCTCTGGATTATTTCGATTATGAATCAGGTACATATTTTAAAAATATTTTTCCTTCCCGTAATCCTCAAATCACAAAAGAACTCGGAGATGTAGGAAACGATATACAGATATATGGTAATCGTATTTATGCAGTTATCAATGTATCTAATCTGATTGAAGTGCTGGATTTAAAAACGGCCAGACATATAGGAAGTATTTCTGTTCCCAATTGCCGTTATATCATTTTTGATAAAGGTTTTGCCTATGTGAGCTCGTATGCAGGTCCGGTGGTGATTGATCCTAATGCCCGTCAGGGTTATATAGCTAAGATAGATACGGCTACGTTTGAAGTAATGGATACTGTATCGGTGGGTTATCAGCCGGAAGAGATGACCATCAGAAATAATAAACTATATGTGGCTAATTCGGGGGGGTATAGAGTGCCTCATTATGATAACACTGTTTCTGTTATCGATCTTGAATCTTTCACTCAAATAAAAAAGATAACAGTAGGTATCAATTTACACCGATTGGAAAAAGATAATTATGATAATATTTATGTGAGTTCCAGAGGAGATTATAATAGCATTCGATCCAAGACCTATATTATAGATAAAAACGATCGTGTTAGTGATGTACTGAATATTCCGAATAGTAATATGATACTCAGTGGAGATTCTCTTTATTTATACAGCACCGAATGGAGCTATGTAACCAATACGAATACTATCAGTTATGCAATTATCAATACTCAATCCCAGCAGGTAGTTACCCGAAATTTTATTAAAGGAAATATTGATAAGCAAATAAACATTCCATATGGTTTATCGATTAATCCTGAAACAAAAGAAATATTTGTTACAGATGCTAAGGATTATGTATCACCAGGCCGATTGTATTGTTTTTCTCCTGATGGTACATATAAATGGGATGTAGAAACAGGAGATATTCCTGCACATATTGTATTTACCCGAACAAAACTTTCTGAATAAAAATAAAACATGATCATAAATATGAAATATCTAAAGTGGATATGCACCTGGATGCTATTGTTACAGATAGCCGGTTGTAAAAAAGACATTGAAGAGCAAACTCTAAAGCCGCTGACTATCCGGTTTAATACGACCGAGAATGAGTATAAAACAAAGTCAGGCAAATCTGTTACTCTTGAAGTTTTTGTAGAAAATGCTGTCCGGCCTGTTTACAGTTGGAAACTCGATGGTAAAATTGTTTCTACAGAACTATATTATGTTTTTGACACTGCAAAAGCCGGTGATTATTTTTTAACATTTAGAGTAGATGCGGAAAATGGTTCGGGTGAAGAGCAGGTGAAAGTTTCTGTTTTGAATAAGTTGCCCCCGGTCATTACGATGAATACAAGTTTAATAGCCTGGTCTGGTAATGAAGTAGAGCTTAAAGCTACTGCCGATTATGCAGATTCAGCAACTTATTCCTGGAAGTTAGATGGAGCAGAGGTTGGTTCTGACAGCACTTTTAAATTTTTGCAGCATGAAATCGGACAGAGAAAGCTCAGTGTAAAAGTATCAACGGAAGATGGTGAAGATCTTGTGACAATAACTTTAACTGTGTTGCCTGCGCCTTTGCCTGGATTATATTTTGATAATGGACAATACAGGGTTACCAGTAATATAGAAGCTTTACGTACCATGAGCGTTTCACTTGGAAAAAGTCTGGTGCTGGCTCCCGTTGTAGAAAATATATCTTCTCCCTCATTAGAATGGTCTGTTGATGGAACAATACAATCTTCTGACGGTGAATATTTTACTTTTAGTCCTACCATAAAAGGGGAATATCTTATAGAAGTAAAAGACAAAGTAACAAATGCCATTGCTAAAGTGAAAGTGACCTGTGCGGATATTGAAGGAACTCATTTCAGACCACAGAATGGTTCGAGTAAAGAATATGCAAGTCTTGGATTTGATTTTATACCGGCACCCGGTCAGTTTATTAATTACAATATTGGAACTAACAGGGCAACTGTTCTTCAGAATTTTAAGAATAGCGTAAGTACTGGAAGTATGCCGTATATAGGAGCTTATGGAGGTTATTATATAGTGGGATTTGATCATAGTGTAGAAAACGCTGAGAACAAAGCAGACCTTAGAATTGATGGCAATGCTTTCGCAGGATGGAGTGAACCGGGTATAGTGTGGGTGATGCAGGATGAAAATGGTAATGGTGAACCCGATGATACCTGGTATGAATTAAAAGGAAGTGAAGCGGGTAAACCTGAAACTAAACTTCGTTATGCTATTACTTATTATAAACCTTCTGAACCTAAAATGAATGTGTTATGGTCGGATAATATGGGTAACACAGGTTCCGTGGATTATAATGGATACCATTCCCAGCCTTATTATTTTCCTATGTTCATTGCTGAGGACTATTATACGCTTACAGGAACCCGGCTGGCAAGTACTATGGAGATAGGAGCGATTGAAACCAGTGTTGGTTTTCCATGGGGATATGTCGACAATTATGGAGATGGTTCTAGAGTTGATTTCTGGATTGAAGATGCTATTAAAACAAA
>CAZQIQ010000050.1:0-11718 GCA_964593835.1 uncultured Chitinophagaceae bacterium | reverse complement strand
CAGCTATGATAGGTAAAGGCGCAGCTGTTGGTGAAATATCTACCGAAGCAGGAATTCCATACAACCTGAATTTTAAAAAATAATTTTTTGTTGACATGAATAAGTTTATAAAAATATTCACTTATATACTTGCCCTAAGTACAATAGCAGCAGGATGTAAGAAAGATGAAACTCTTTTTAAAGGAGTAGATAATTATATTAAAAGCTTCAAGCTTAAAAAAGATCATCTGGAATTCAATGCCTCTTTTACTGATACTTCAATTGTAGTAGAAGTGCCGGACGGCTTGTCTCTAAATAATGCAACTGCTATTGTTACACTTAGCGAGAATGCTACTATTTATCCATCGCCTGATAGTATTACGAATTGGAATGAAGAAGCACAATTTGTTATTACTGCTTTCAACGGCCTGCAGAAAGTTTATCGATATACAATGCAGCATAAAGCGATCGAACTGAAAGGAAGTGTATTACTCCAAACACAGGCCGAAGTAGATGCTTTTGGTGAAAAAAATATCACTGCTATTAATGGTAATCTGATCATTGGCAGACAGTCGGGAATGGATTCGATCATTTCTCTGACTCCCCTCAATCGTTTAAAAACTATTTCTCATGTACTAACCATTTATCCTACGTATAAGGGGAAAGATCTCACGGGGTTGGATAATATTGAAAAAATCGGTGCGCTGAAGATTGATAATCTTAATGCCATTGAAAAAGTCGATCTCCCTTCTTTAAAAGAAGCCGGATCTGTTTATATCAAAAGTACAGCGGAAATTTTTGTGTATTTCGAGTCACTTGAAACAGTTAAACAATCAATTGATCTATTAGCGCCGTTAGCCGAAGTAGCTTTACCGGTATTAAAATCTATAAAAGGAAATTTGCAGCTGTACTCTGGCACTAATAATCCAACACTGATACAAAAACTTAGTCTGCCGGAACTTGTAGAAGTCGGTGATCTGATATTCACACTTTTTAACAATGCTACTAAACTGGAATTACCAAAACTGGAAAATGTGAACAACATCAATTTGCTGGGTCTGCAGAAATTGAACTTTGTAACAGTTCCTAAATTACATACGATCACAGGTGTATTCAATTTGCCTGGAGCCATACCCTTATCGGAACTTAGCTTTCCTTCATTAGTAAAAGCCGGAGGATTTAATATTCAAACTTCATCACTCAGTAGTTTTGAAGCCCCTTTGCTGGAAGAGATTACGGAGAATATTTATGTCGGTGGTATAAAAACTGATGGGATAAAAAGTTTAAGAAAATTGCACACGGTTCATGGTGAGCTCACTTTTGACGATTTGCCTGCTATGAATGGAATAGGTATTCCTGAAACCTTAAAAAAAATCAATACCCTTACCATCAGAAACAGATCTGTTCCTCCTGCTTCAATAATTAATATTAAAGGGCTGGATATAAAAGTCTTGAAGATAATTGTTAACCAGCCTGTGACTCTCGAAGGAGAAGATGTTTTTAAGGGTACTCTGGTGGTTGACCCTGCGGCGCAGATAAACTTTCCAACTTTAATTGGTTTCCGCGAGGTTGATTCGATCGGATTTAACGGATACGTTTCCTACATGAATAATGTAGAGATAAAGGGTATTCAAAAAATTAACGGAAGCTTTTGGATGCCGAATAATAATATTCAACATTTTAGTTTACCTGATTTGGAAGAAGTGGCTGGTAATTTTGTTATTAATCATCTGAACAGCGTTACAACTCCTGAAATTGTAATACCCAGATTACGAAAAGTGGGTGGTAATATGGACGTTAAAATTCAGTCAACGGAAGTGATCACTCTTTCTTTTCCTTTACTAAAAGAAGTTCTCGGATCCTTAACGTTAGGAACAGGATATAGTACAAGAAGTTTGACTAACCTGCATTTCCCTGAACTGGAATTGGTGAATGGAGATTTTGCTATTATAAGTGAGTTTGCTCCGGGTAATTTAAATAATAAACTTCTAAACCTTGATGGGTTTAATGCATTAAAAAAAGTGAATAGCATAACGATTGCTAATCAGACCAGCTTAAATTCTTATGGTGGTTTACAAAATTTAATTCCACATATATCTGATGAACAATGGACCGTAATTAACAACAGTTATAATCCGACATTAACTGATCTGCAAAACGGCGCTTGGATTAATCCATAAATAATTAATATTATGTCTTACAATAATTATATATATTCATTAATAATCGCAACAATAGTCTTTATCGGTTGTCGAAAAAAAGATAATTTGTTTTCAGGAAGTGATGCCATTATTGCTGCTTTTGAATTAAAAGATAACGAGACTGTATTCCCGGGAGTAATCCGTAATGACAGTATTATTGTGTTAGTACCAAAAAATTATTCATTGGATGGTGCCAAACCTTTCTTACAGGTAAGCGAACAGTCTGTTATAACACCTGATCCTTCAGGAGTGACTAATTGGGGAGAGACAATAATATTTAGTGTAAAATCTCATAATGGAGCTGAAAAGAAATATACGTATTATGTGGAAAGAAGTGAATTGGTTTATGAGGGTGACTTAATACTTACTACTCAGTCTGCAGTGGATTCTGTAGAAGCGTTGCAGATTACACAGGTGAATGGAAATCTTGTTATCGGGCTGTTGACAGCCGCAGACACCATTTATTCTTTATCTCCATTAAAAAATATTACTGCTGTTGCTGGTGCTTTGAAAATTCTTTCTACCTATGGAGGTAATGACTTATCAGGATTAGAAAACATTACTAAGGCGCAAAGTATACAAATAGGTCCTGAACGTTACAATGCTGCAGCCGCTGATATGCGTTTGTCTGATGTTTCAATGCCAGGTTTGGAAGAAGTATTTGCCAATTTTGATATTTATTTGAAAAATGTAAAGACTTTGTCTTTTGCTAAACTGCATACTGTTGGCAATGAGTTTAACCTGAATCACATGGACTCATTACAAAATTTACATTTTCCTTTATTAAAAGAAGTGCATAACAAATTTAGCATTGAAGGTAATAGTGCTGAAAGTCTATTACAGGAAATATCATTTCCTGCACTTGAAAAAATAGCCGGAGGGTTTTCTATAGATAACTGGCCTCATCTTAGAAAAATTCTTTTTCCTAAGCTTATAGAAACCGGCGACTTTAGAATAAGTAATTTTCCGCACCTGGAAGAAATCGGATTTTCTGCCTTGCAAAAAATTAACGGTAGAATGGATTTTGCAGACTTGCCTGTACTGAACAACGCAAATCTGGGTAAACTGGAATTAGTGATGGGTATTTTAGCTTGGAGCAACTTACCTACTTTAACTAATCTGGACTTATTAAAAGATTTAAAGCAGGTGCATGGTTCAATTAGTCTGTATAATTTCGAGGAGGTGACGAATATAGACGGTTTGAAAAAACTGGAATTTGTCGGTAATAGCTTTACTATTTACGGATTACCCAAACTTAATGATCCTGATTTGGAAGGATTATCTTCTTTAAAAGAAGTAGTTAATTCCCTGATCTTAGAGCAAGTGCCTTTCAGGAAATATAAACCTCAGATGAATCGTGTTCGCTGGCTTTCGATAAGCGGACAGGATATTAGCACAATAGAAGAAATTGATGTAACAGGGATCAGCCATCTTGAAATAGTAAATATCAGCGACGTTAGTACGCCCTCTAAAATTATCGGTAAAGAAGATGGAAATTATCAATTGAGTGTATCTGGAAGTAATGTTGTTTTGCAGGGATTTAAAAAATTAAAGTCTTTCACTTTTAATTATTATACTGAGACAGATGTTATTCTGTCTGGTATTGAAGAAGTGACCGATAACGTAAATATTAATTTAAACGGACCGAATTTTGTTGCCTTTTCAGATATTAAAAGGGTAGGAGGCCATTTGAATATCAATGTTAATAATCCACTCATACTTGAAATTCCTCAACTGGAAGAAGCCGGAAGGATTACGGCCAATGTATCACCTGTAAAATCATTTGCACTCCCTTTACTTAAAAAAGTGAATGGAGATTTTTCTATTATTTATGGCAACCAGTTTGGAATGATAGAAGAGATGAATTTTCCTTTGTTAAAAGAAGTGACGGGAACATTACAATTGAGAGCGATTGGTATTAGTTACAGCAATACAAAATTGACAAATCTGAATGCCTTTGCACAATTGGAAAAAGCCGGTAAAATAAATATTTCATTTGGCGGCGCTTTAACAGACTTTAGTGCGTTTAAAAAAGTAATAGAAATATTAAATAATGGTAGCTGGAGCACAATAAATAATTTGTACAATCCGACTTATCAGGATATGGTGGAGGGTAGATATGTTAAGCAGGATTAGTTTATTTTTAGCTGTTACTCTTTAATAGGGTTTTAAGTTTTTAAACCATTATTCCGGAATGGTTTAAATGATAAACCATGAACTTGTCATTTTCATGAAATCATAAATGGTAACGTAATAGTGATGTAATATTGGATATGATAGATTGATGATAATTGGTATATTTAGAAATCATCTAAATGATTTCTAAATATGGCTAAACTAATAATAGTGTTATTAATGATGGCAACGTCTTTAAGTGTTTGCTGTCAGCCTGTTGTAGGGAAATGGAATGGTCAGTTAAAGGTGATGGGCATGGAATTAAATCTGGTATTTAATATTCAGGAAAATGATACTGGTTATACAGCAACAATGGATAGTCCTGATCAGGGTGTAAGTGATATTCCTGTAACTTCAGTAAGTTTTGAAAAAACAACATTAAAACTGTCAGTTGCAGGCGCCGGAGTTGAATATGAAGGTGTGTTAGGAGCAGATAGTATTATTACAGGTAATTTCAAACAGAGTGGACAGGTTTTCCCGTTGAATTTATCTCGAAAAATTACAGAGAAAAAAGAAATAAGAAGACCACAACATCCTGTTAAGCCTTATCCATACCACTCAGAAGATATTAGTTTTGAGAATAAAGATGCAAACATTGTTTTAGCGGGTACTCTGACCTTACCACAGAAGAATGGTTTATTTCCTGCTGTAGTACTTATCAGTGGAAGCGGTCCTCAAACTCGGGAAGAGGAGGTGTTTGGACATAAACCTTTTCTTGTATTATCAGATTATCTTACCCGTAATGGAATAGCTGTATTGCGTTTTGATGACAGAGGTACAGGAGCATCAAAGGGTGATTTTCAGTCGGCAACAAGTCTGGATTTTTCTACCGACGTGGAGGCTGCTGTAAAATATCTGCAGACAAGAAAAGAAATCGATAAAAAGAAAATAGGATTAATCGGACATAGCGAAGGCGGTATTATTGCTCCTATGGTCGCTGTCAAATCAGATGCAGTTGCATATATTGTTCTATTAGCTGGTACAGGTATTCCTGGTGATAGTCTGCTTTTACTACAACAGGAATTGATAGTAAGAGTGTCGGGAATGAATGATCAAATGCGGGAGGAATTGAGATCTGGAAGTCGGGGGGCATTTAAGATTATCATTAATGCCACGGATGATCATCAGTTAAAAACCGATCTGACTAATTATATTAAAGCAATTACAAAGAATAATAAGGCCTTTACAGCACCTGAAACAGTGAGCGAAGATGATTTTGTAAAACAACAAGTTGATCATCTCGTTACTCCCTGGATGCAATATTTTATAAAATATGATCCGGCAACAGCTTTGAGAAAAGTCAAATGTCCTGTACTGGCTTTAAATGGTGACAAGGATTTACAGGTTCCGGCAAAGGAAAACTTAACAGCGATAGAAAAATCGCTAAAAATTGCAGGAAATAAAAAGGTAACCATAAAAACGTTACCTCATTTAAATCATCTGTTTCAGGAATCTGAAACGGGATCTCCAGGTGAATACTCTTCTATAGAACAAACGTTTTCTCCAGTGGCTTTAGCAGAAATTCTCAAATGGATACAGGCACAGGTGAAATAATCATCACCATTGTAAATGATTGTTTTTTTAGCAGGCTACAGGATGTACAAATGAATATATCTCTTATATGTTGTACACCATATGAAGTTTAATTATTACAAGAAGGCTACAAATGAATTGTGGATACAAAATGAACATTAAAAAAAAGATAAGTTGAAATACCAGTGGGAGAGAACTGGTTGTTAATTTTTAGAAAAGATAAAAAAGTTTTGATTGTATTCTATTTAAGGAAATATGTTGAGAGATGTTTGTTTTAATAAAATGATGAATTAAATATCCTTAGCTCTTTATCAGGAACCTGAGTGAATCTGTAGATGAACTTTATATGTTCTTTCAACTAAACTTAGAACTAAGATAAATTGAAAACTGGGATCAGTGTATAGGAATTTTATTCATTTAATAGTTAATTCAGGTCAATATTGCTTTTAGATGTCATTTGCGACAGAACAAGAGAGTGTGAAAAAGATCCTAAGTGGTTTCTTTTAATGTAAACGAAAACTTTCTCTGGTTGGATAAACGAATAAAAAAGTGGGAGCTCTCAAAAGTATTGTGAGTTGCACGAGAATTGATTGTAAAGAAATCTTCTTCAGCAGATAACCGACTAAAAAAGAGGCTGTCCCAAAAAATAAACGAAGCCTTTGAGAATCGCTTAAACGACTACCTGTCTCCATCAGGTATCCTAATAAAAAAATGGTGTATCAAAATATGATACACCATTTTCTATTAAGTAACAAGGCTTATATTAATAAGCTCCGATATAACGGTTACCTGTTTTGTTGATTAATTTGGCTCCAACACTCATTGCACCAGTTTTTCTGTTGAAAATATAGATATTTCCATCCAGACCTACGCCGGTAACAGGGAGAAATACTTCATCACCATGTATAGCGATATTCTGATGCTGACCAAAGTTCAGGTTTTCACCATTGGGAACATTCATCTTAGTAGCTGTTTTTGCGTTGAGGTCAACACGTGCTACATAGCCACCTGTACGAGATGTTCCTGTTCCATTTGGACGAACCAGGCTGTATACTACATATCCGATGCCATCACCTGCATATATCCATGTTTCAACATAAGTATCAGTTTCGCCTAATGCCTGATCCAGACTTAAAACATAATTGTTGTCGTAGTCATTAGTGCTGCTGCTGATTCTAAGGATTTTAGCTCCTCCATTACCAATTCCTTCACCATGAGTAGCCTGATAAACATGTCCATCATCACCTACAAACATCATTTTGCTACGGTAGCCATTGTTATTACCGGTAGCCTGAGTAGATACCAGAATTTTAGGATTTTCCAAAGATGGATAATCTACTACAATTGTTTTTGTTGCACCTCTAACAGAGTTGTCGGTAGCAAAAACGGGCTGACCACTTGCATTGTAAGAAAGAGCAGTAGGATCAACTTTACTAACAGATGCACCAATAAATACTTTATTACCAGCTTTATTAATTACAGGAACGTCAATACGACCGATGTTGTATCCTGCCGCTTCATCTTCAGCAGATAAAGTCATAGGGAATTCAGCTGTTTTTAAGATTTTTGGATTATCAAGATCGAGAGCAACGATGCGAGCAGTTCCTCTTCTATACTTGAATACATGATTAGGAGCTTCTCCTTCAGTGAAAGTAGTAACGCCTGTTGCGTGAACAGCAATACCAATTCCTGGAGCTGCTACCACCCAACGAGGTGAAGTTCCTGCGTAAGGTTCTATATCTACCTCAACGCCTGTATTTTGAAAACTACCAGCGCCTAAAACTTTATATTTATTAAATATACCGCCATCATCGCCTGTGTACTGAATATTGTATAAATCATTTCCGTCAGCAGATGCCTGTAAGCGAGCTGTACGGGAAGATTTTACGTGCATACCTTCGTCGAATACTTTTACCGAAACGTCAGGATTTCTAGCATCTTCTACTTTAATGCTATATACCATTGTTCCTCCATTTCCATCACCTGCTGTTTCATCCATCAATGCACCTGATAATGTTATCCAGCGATCTGCGTCAGGCGGTGGAGTGCCACCATCTCCATCATTATCCTTTTTGCAACCAGCTAATGTAAAAGCTGATACAGCAGCTCCAAACAATATCGTTTTAAATAGCTTCCTTTTCATTTTATTTGTTGTTTATATTTAATTGATTAGAAATAATTGATTGTATAGTTGAGCTTAACATAAAAACCTCTTCCTGGTTTTTGTACTCCGAAATTGTCATAGACTTCTGAGTTCAAAACATTTTTTATATCGAGGCTGACAACTAATTTTTTGTCAGGGAATCTATAGTTGGCTCCTATGTCATGAGCAAATTGCGTGGGAGTAGTAAACCATTCGGATTCAGGCCATACTGTTCTGAAGGGAGCAACATAACCGAAATTGTAAAATAGATTCACAATGGAAGATTTTTGTATGAGATTATTTAATCTGTATTGTACGTTTCCATTCATTGTGAAGAAAGGCTCATTAGGAAGTTGTTTATTATAATATTGTGATAAACGCTGTCCTGTTGCGAGATCAAATTCTTGTTTATATAATGAATTAAATCTGGAGAAGGTGAACATACAATTAAGTCTGTTATCATAGACATATCCTAACTCACCTTCAAATCCTACTGATTGCGCAAGACCTAAATTAACGAATGGAGTGAGCTCTACTTCCTGGTCAGAGAGATTAGTATTGACCTGTCTCATAATTCTGTCTTCCACGTTTCTCCAGAAAGCATTAGCAGAAAAGGTGAATTTATGTTTCTTAAAATCAAATGACCCCAGTCTGAATCCAATGTTAAAGTTATTGCTGATTTCTGGTCGTATGCCAGGGTTTGACACTACATTATCTGATGGGTCTCCGAAAATTTCTGTCTCAGCCGGCATACGTACTGCACGTTCCGTAGAACCAATAATAATAACACGTGGGATAATTGCATAAGAAGCTGCCAAACCATAACCTGTTGTATTTCTTGTATCATTGGTTGTTACTGATTTAACAACATTCTCTCCATTCACCACTTCAACATTCGGTACTGTTCTACCTGTTTCCTGCTGATAATATTTGACAAATAAATTTGTCTTTAATCTGTTCTGAAAAGTTTGTGCTTCGTAGTTAAATGAAACGACATTCTTAATCAGATCACTTTTGCTTTTGAATAATGTATTGCCTACAGGTCTGATTTTATCGTTATCATCTCTGTCAACAGTGTAATAAACATGGTTAATGGAAAGGCGGTGTCCTGAAATAACATCATAGCTCAGGTTAGATCGTACGGTTAATATTTTACGATCAATATCCATCATGGTTTTATCACCTTGTTGGCCTAATCCGGTTCTATACATTGGTTTGCCATAGATATCTAATCTCGGTTTGCCATCCCAGTTATATACTGCTCCAAGAGTATCCTGTAAGTAGGTACTACGCTTACTATATACAGCATTCATTGTAAAATTTAAACCATCCACAAAAAGATTCTTCTTTGTATAGTTTAAACTAAAAACATGCGCCTGAGCTTCATTAAATCTTCCTACATAAGGCCTTCCCATGGTTTGTCCATGTTGAATGTCTTTATATGTATCGGAGCCATTGTAGCTGAGAAGGAATACGTCGGCCCATTTTACATTCGTAAATCCCAATTCAAATCGTCCGCCAAGTGATTTATACCCATCACTGAAGCGCTTAGCTCTGTAATTTCTTTGTACTATTCCGTCAGGAGTAATGAATTTTGAAAACTTACCCCATATTTCGTAACTATTATCGGTTTGAGTGTAAAATCCTGATGCTTTGGCAGTAAATCCACTCTTGGGATTACGGTACATACCACTTACATCGGTTTGCAAAGTATTAAAAGAACCATAGGAAACAGAAGCGGTAATATTATTACGTGATGCATCTTTTTTTAATACCACGTTAATGGCTCCACCCATAAAATCGCCGGAAAGGTGAGAAGGTAATACTCCTTTATATACTTCAATCCGTTCAATCATGGATGGAGGTATATTATTTAGATTAAAAGAAGATCCATAAGTAGATATTTCTATTCCATCCAGAAAGATCCCTACAGATCTACCTGACATACCATTGAGATTATATTCAACAGTAGAACCAATGCCTCCGTTTTGACGAACTCTGACTCCTACGGTACGGTCAAGCAGTTCATTTGTTTGAAGATTGCGCAGGGAAGCTTCTTTGGTTTCGATTACATTCACTGCAAATCCGGATGTCTCAATTACTTTTTTCGCAGACCCTGTTGCCTGTACCATCACTTCCTGCAACTGCTTGTTATCTGACTTTTTTAAACGGAAATTATGTGTAACTGTGCGGCCCTCCGAAATGGCCACTTCCAGCTCCTGTGTTTCGTAGCCCACCATGGAGCATATGATTTTATATTTTCCCGGAGCAAGTTTAAGCTGGTAAAGACCATCAGCTCCTGCAACAGCATATTTATTCTTCTTAGTGACTTCTATTGTGGCCTGCGCTGCCGGCTGACCGTTCTCATCCGTAATCAGTCCTTTTATAGTTCCTTCCAGCTGAGCCTTAACCCCGTAACTGAAGAAAGTAAGAAAAACCAATATGAAGCATAGTACCTGTAAAGTTGTTTTGCCGTAACTCATCTATTTGCAGAATGTGATTTAGGTTGTTTTAAAATGTTGATAATCATATTGTTGTTTAAGATCGGCTATCGTTCTATTCAACAGTCTAATCATACAAACACTTTTCAGGATGCAAAGGTGATATAGTTAGGCTACGACAAAGGGAAATACAATAACAGAATCGGGAAAACAGGAAATAATTTCCTATTTCGTAAATGCTTCGGGATTATAGTAGTGATTTCTGTTATATCAGGCGAATAGTATGCTTTTAAATAATGTATAAAAGATATTTTATACTTCAAGTATTAATTTTTGCTTGAGTAATGACTGGAGCGCTGTTTCGTGGACCAGATTTTTCTGGTCATTTTTGTTTTCCGAGTTCCATCCCCTGGAGGTTGTCTTATGTCTATGAATCAATGGAACGAGATAGCAAATAAAAGCGATTCTTTTTTTGTCCGGCCAGTTGCTGATATCGGACCATGCCTATGTTTCTTTTAGGTGAACGATCTAAAAGAATTCATGTTTGGCCGCATATTGCTGCCACGCCTCCTGTATTATTTTTTCATATTCCTGCCGGAGCTCAGCCTGATCACCCACTGTAAATATATTTTTAATTTTTTTCAGCAGACTCATATCATCCTCCTACGAGGGGCGTTAATTTGATAAAACTGATACGGGTGGCCGCTGTAAGTTCTACGATATCTTCCAGTGCTTCTGATTGAACATTGTCGATCAGGATAAAAAAACCATTTTTCAGAAAAGCATCAAGGGCAACATATACCTGTTTTTCAACATCGATCAGGTTTTTCTTTCGTGTTCAGTATCCGTTAACAGTGGCCTCTGCCTCTGTAGGTTCTACTAGTCCGTTATAATACTAAGGCATTTGACTGTTGTAATTAGCCACTTCCTGTTGTATTCTCCGTTCAATTAGCTCTTTAATGGTCATCCTGCCGGAAGTCAGGCTAATAAATATTTCCTGTATAAGTTTACCTGAGGATGTTTCGTCTTTAATGGATAAGTGAAAGGTGGCGGGCATGTTGTTGATTAGGGATGATAGTAAATACATTTTCTTCGGTTCAACACCAAGCCAAGAACTACCGGCAGATCAGCGAGTCACATTTATTCTCTAGATCTCAGGAGTTAATCAAATAATGGGGGAAGTGAGGTGGAAAAAGAAAAAGGCCGCGTAGAAACGCCGCCCGTGTTTTAAATCCAATATCCTATG
>CAZQIQ010000049.1:6178-27266 GCA_964593835.1 uncultured Chitinophagaceae bacterium | reverse complement strand
ATCTATGAAGACGCTCATATCTTCGCCCCCAACCTTCACGAAATGGGATTGATGGGCAAAAGAGATTATGATAATTATTTCTCTTTTTTCCAAACACTGAAATCAATGGTGCAGCCTCCCGACTTGTTGATTTATCTTAAAGCTTCAGTACCTACGCTTGTTGGACAAATTCAAAAGCGCGGTAGAGATTATGAGGAGAATATTCGACTTGACTATCTCAAAAGATTAAATGATTATTACAATAAGTGGATAGATAATTATAAGGAAGGACAACTTTTAGTAGTCGATATCGATAAAAATAAATTTCCTGATAATGAAGAACACCTTGGTGATATTATTGGGAAAATTGATGGTATGCTGTATGGTCTCTTTTAATTATTTGTAATCAGCATAACGATCATATTGTTTCAATAAAGAAACGATTTTATTATCCCATAGTTTTTGCCTGGCCGAATCGATTGAATGATTAGTTTCTACATCGTAAGCCTGCTGCATGGAAACATGTTGCTTCATCACTTTGCTATAAATATCATTTATATCTTTATCAGCGGTCTTACTATTAAAGATATATTCAGAAAGTTCCTTGTGTAAAATGCGGGCATATATTTCTGTAATATCGAAATGCCCCTGCTCATGTTTAAGGATATGATCGTTTTTGATCCTTACCCATGATTTTTCTTTATTAAAACTACACCTGATTGAATGTGTAAATACCTTATCACTAAAACCAAATTCTACATTGATATTACTATTCGTTAAAGCAGCATTATCTGAAGAAGGGTCTGGCAGAGCTTTAAAATCAGCCCAGGTTAACTGACGATCAGCACTCCATTCCAAGAGGTTATTCTGAACAACGAATGATAATAATAAGGGCGCTATAATAAAAAGCAGATTTCGCAGCATATACTGCAAAATAAACGGTCATCCTTTAATTATAAAGAAAATGCGATGATTTTAACAATCTGGAATGCGTGGTGCAGCAGCCAGTATTTCCTTATCTACTCCACTGGCATATTTTTCAAAATTATAAATGAAGCTTTGTGCTAACGCTCTAGCTTTTATATCATAATTGTCCTTATCTGACCATGTATCCCTTGGATAAAGAATTTTAGCAGGAACACCTGGACAACCCATAGGAATATCCATACCAAAAACAGGATGTGGTTCATAAGCCACTTGGGACAAAGCTCCGCTTAATGCGGCTTTAATCATTGCTCTGGTAAAAGCTAGTTTTATTCGCGATCCTGCTCCATAAGGACCTCCTGTCCAACCTGTATTGATCAACCACACTTTTACCTGATGCCTTCTAATTTTTTCTCCTAACATCGACGCATATTTTCCCGGATGCAAAGGCAGAAACGGGGCACCAAAGCATGCACTGAATGTAACTGTCGGTTCAGTAATACCAGTTTCAGTGCCGGCCACTTTGGCGGTATAACCGGAAATAAACTGATACATCGCCTGATCAGGTGTAAGTTTTGATATAGGAGGAAGTACTCCGTAAGCATCGCAGGTTAAAAAGAAAATATTTGCAGGAATACTTCCTACTGAAGGTTGTCGCGCATGCTCAATAAAATGAATAGGATACGAAACACGAGTATTTTCTGTTACAGACCTGTCTGTGAAATCAATTGTATTCGTCCCCTCAATAAAACCTGTGTTTTCTACCAAAGCACCCGGACGTATAGCCGAAAAAATTTCCGGCTCTTTTTCAGGTGTCAGATCAATGGTTTTAGCATAGCATCCCCCTTCAAAATTAAAAATATTGTTATTCGACCACCCATGTTCATCATCACCAATCAACATTCTTTCAGGATCGGTGCTTAGTGTAGTTTTACCCGTTCCGCTAAGTCCAAAAAATAATGCGCTATCTCCCTCTGCACCCATATTTGCAGAACAATGCATGCTTAAGACTTTATGTTGCATTGGTAACAAATAATTCAAAACAGTAAAGATCCCTTTTTTCATTTCTCCCGTATATCCCGATCCAGCTACTATTATCGTTTTATGTTTGAGGCTGATCAGCGTAGCATTGGATTGCCTTGTACCACATTCTGCCGGATCTAATTGAAGTCCCGGAGCCGATAATATTGTCCATTCAGGATTCAACTCACTAAGCTCATCATCGTCGGGACGCAAAAACATGTTGTATACAAATAAATTCCCTGAGGGAGTTTCATTAATTGCACGGATATTCATTCTGAAACGTTCATCAGCACAAGCGTAACAGTCTCTAACCCACAATTCATCTTTATCATTGAGATAGTTGTATACTTTTTTTAAAACTATATCGAAGTATTTTTCTTCGATAGGAATATTAAAATCGTTCCAGTGCACAGAAGCAGCAATAGAGTCATCTTTCACTATGAATTTGTCCTTTGGACTTCTTCCTGTAAATCTTCCGGTTTGAATGACTAAAGCTCCGGTATCGTTCAGAGCACCCTCTTTTCTTCTGAGAGTGTCCTGAACCAAATCTCCGGATGACAGTTGATAATGAATTTTGCTATGAAAACAAAGACCATTTACGGTCATATTCCCTGTCGAATGGGCAATCGTAGAGACCAACATATGGTAAGCATATTTAGTTAGAGCCATCAAAGGTATATTGATAATATTTCAAAAACAAAGACCTACAATCGAACATTATTCAAAATCAACCAATAAAAAGCACGAATAATTAGAATATATCTAACTAACAATCGTTAGTTTTAAGAATGATTGATTAGTCTGCCTGATTAAGTATACCACAACGAAATCTCCTATTTTTACAATCTATATGAAACATCTACCACTTGATCCACAGTTATTTATTAAGAACAGACAAAGATTTCTTGAAAAGATGCTACCAAAGTCAGTAGCTATTTTTAACAGTAATGATGAAGTGCCTTCCAACGGCGACGCCATATACCGGTATCAGCAAAACAGCGATTTGTACTGGCTTACAGGCATTGAGCAGGAAGATACTATGCTGATTCTCTACCCCGATAATCCTGATCAGCAATTCAGGGAAGTGCTTGTCCTGGTGAGACCTATTGAAATAAAAGAAAAATGGGACGGCAGAAGATTACGTGCGGAAGAGGCAAAAAAAATATCCGGGATAAAAACTGTAATCTGGTTGGAAAGTTTACCGCCAGCGCTTCGGGGCTGGCTGCATAACGCAGATGTAATTTATCTTAATACCAACGAAAATGACCGTAAATCGACTGAAATTGAAACGCGCGATTATCGTTATGCTTTACAATTAAAAAAAGAATATCCTCTTCACCGTTATGAGCGGAGTGCTAAAATTATTAAAGAGCTCCGCGGCATAAAAACGCAGGAAGAAGTGGTGGTGATAAAAAAAGCAATAGATATCACAAAGAATACTTTTGAAAGGGTACTTAGTTTTATCAAACCCGGAGTGATGGAGTACGAAATAGAGGCAGAAATTATTCATTCGTTTCTTTCGCAACGCTCCTCAGGCGAAGCGTATAGCAGTATTATTGCTTCGGGCGACCGTGCCAGAACACTTCATTACGTATTTAATAATCAGGAATGTTTGAGTGGTGAATTGATACTAATGGATTTTGGCGCCAAATATGGAGGATACTGTGCTGATCTTACCAGAACAGTACCTGTCAACGGCAAATTTAGCAAAAGACAAAAAGAAGTATACGACGCCTGTCTGCATCTACATAATTATTGCAAATCCATGCTGAAACCTGGTATTTCAATTGTTGATTATACTGAAAAAGCGGGGGACGAAGCCACCAAAACTTTTATTAAAATCGGCTTGTTAAATGAGACGGATGTAAAAAACGAGGATAAGAACAACCGGTTATACAGGAAATATTTATATCACGGTATTTCTCACCATTTAGGTATTGATGTACATGATCTGGGGACGAGAACAGAAGCTTTACTGCCGGGTATGGTGCTCACTGTAGAGCCAGGGATATACATAGAAGAAGAACAGATGGGCATCAGAATAGAAAACAATGTAGTAATTACCGAAGAAGGTAATATTGATTTAATGGCTGATATCCCTATTACGACAGAAGAAATTGAAACATTGATGAAGAAATAAATTATCTTGACCGGCAAAGTGTACTATATTCCTATTTTCTAGTGCATTATAAAAAGTAAGAACAATAAGGATGAAGCAAATTCCTAATCTATTTACGTTACTCAATCTGGTTTTTGGATGTATAGCCATAATTTTCATATTACAGACAGGAGAATCGTTGGTCACCACTTCTGAAGAAGGTACATGGGTACCACAATTACCTGAAAAAATATGGTATGGATCATTATTTATAGGTATGGCAGCCGTTATTGATTTTCTGGATGGTTTTGTAGCCAGATTATTCAAGGCCACTTCTGAAATGGGTAAACAACTTGACTCACTTGCTGATGTAGTCAGTTTTGGCGTTGCACCGGGAATGATACTTTATCAGTTATTACGCATTAGTTATATACAGGAAGCTGATGGACTCGATACTTCACTGTGGTTGCTGGCTCCTGCATTATTGTTTCCGGCTGCCGGAGCGTGGAGATTAGCCCGATTTAATATTACCAATTCAGGCACTTCTGACTTTAAAGGCGTACCCATTCCTGCGGCAGGTCTCGTAGTGGCTTCATTACCGCTGATATTATGGTATAACTACTGGGGATTAGTTCCTATCCTTATCAATAAATGGACATTATACGCCATAATAATTATTTTAAGTTGGTTAATGATTAGTAATGCGCGTTTTATGGCGTTCAAATTCAACGACGCATCCATAAAAAACAACCTTCCTAAATTATTATTAGTAGTTATTGCAATCATTTCTGCAATACTTTTGCAATGGCTGGCTATACCAGTCGTGTTTATTTTTTATATCATTGTATCATATTCAACTAAACAAAGCTAAAATGGTTTATACAGTACAGGTAAAAGTGATGCCCCTAAAAGAATTACTTGATCCACAGGGAAAAGCGGTAATGAGTGGATTAAGCAATCTGGGTTTACCTGCTATTAAGGACGTACGAGTAGGCAAAAACATACAGTTGCAGATAGAAGCCGACTCTGAAGAGAAAGCCCGTCAACTTGCAGAAGAAGCTTCAAAAAAGTTGCTGGCTAATGAGGTTATGGAATATTTTGAAGTAGAAATAAAAAACTAATGTGCTGTATTTAGTTCCTACACCGATTGGAAATCTGAAGGATATTACGCTCAGAGCATTGGAGGTACTCAAAACTGTTGATTTAATACTTGCAGAAGACACAAGAACTTCTTCCCGGCTATTATCACATTATTCAATAGAAAAGCCACTCACTCCTTTTCATCTGCATAATGAACACCAGGTGCTTCAGCATCTGGTGAGCCAGTTAATTGCAGGTAAAACAATGGCTTTAGTGACTGATGCCGGCACACCTGGCATTTCCGATCCGGGATTTTTACTCGTTCGGGAATGCATTCGTCAGGAGGTAAAAGTGGAATGTTTGCCAGGTGCCACGGCGTTCGTCCCAGCGCTGGTTAATAGTGGCCTTCCTTCAAACCGTTTTTGTTTTGAAGGTTTTTTACCCATGAAAAAGGGACGCCACACTCTTCTTACTGAATTAAGTAAAGAAAAAAGAACAATTATTTTATACGAATCTCCTTTACGACTTACCAGAACGCTTAACGACCTTATCCAATATTTCGGTAATGAAAGACCGTGTTCTGTAAGCAGGGAGCTAACAAAAATGTTTGAAGAAAATAAACGTGGTAGTCTTCAGGAAGTATACGACCACTTTAACAATAAACAGGTAAAAGGAGAAATCGTTATTATAATAAGCGGCGCTGACTAATAATTTTTAGTAACTTTCCTATCTGCATTCGGCTATACTTCAGCAAAAGCAGACCTTGATCTTAACCCTATTTATTACTGTAATAGAATTTTTGAGTGGAATTATTGGCAAGTACCGGATTTTCTACAGACTAACCATTTGTTAATTTCTATTTTATTCTTCGTAAAATTCATGCTGGGTACGAAATTTGAATTAACATCTATATTATATATTCTAAACAACTCAATGTCTTATGTATAAGGAAGATCTTGAAGGTTTTGAAAGAACCGAAAAAGCTCCGAGAACTTATGTTTCAACGAGTGCTCAAACAGATGTTGAAAGCCTGCTTAGAGAGAATGAAAGGTTAAAGAAAAATCTTGAAAAAGAGAAATTCTTTAATAAATTATTAGATAATGAGCTGAAAGACCTGAAAGCAGAAATAACTACACGTTTACCAGCTGAATATATTCCTGCACATCAGGGTGTTTCCAGAGGGGCATTTTACACAGTGTTATTTTTTGCCCTTGCCTTGGCAGGAGTATTATTATATACTTTATATACAAATCAATCCAACGCTTACGTACAAACTCCTGCTGAGATTGTACAAGAAAATAATACAAATACATCAGACGAATCAAATGTTAATACTTCAGCAATCATACCTTCTGATATAAATGCAGGCAGAGAGAAAGACAGTGTTTCAATTATTGCAGGCAACACCAATGCGGTACCATCAGAGTCGAGTAAAGTGGAAAACAAAAACTCATCTGCTCCTCATCAATCAGTTCAGGCATCTAATAATAAAACTGAAGAGTATAATGAAGCAGCAGTAGAAGCATTCATCAGAGAAACACCTCCTAAAAAGCAAACTAATAATACTTCTTCGACTGCAGCAACACCTCCATCCAAGCCAGTATTACCGGCTCCCGTTGTACCAGAAAAATCTTCTTTAACAACACAAACAGCAGTTAAAGAAAAAGAAAATACACCACCGCCCATTTCCCGTCCGGTAGTTGGGAAATATAAGGTTACTTCTAAAGCTAACTTTTACAACAATGCTGATGAAAACACGCTGAGGAGCGCATTTATCAGCGGTGGAAGCAACAAAACAGTTGAGGCTTTGGAAGACAAAAACGGTTTTATTTTTGTCGAATATAAAAATGATAATGGGCTTTTAAGCAGAGGCTGGCTTAGCAAAACTGATCTGACAAAAATTGATTAATAAGGAATGATCTTCTGCTATTGATATTTACACCGTTGGAATTATAGTTCATAGTTTAATGCTACAATCCTGATAATAAGAGGTTTTTCTTCTGTTTTTATTAATATTTATTATCTCGAGGCAGGTCTCAGATCTGAAATGTATTTATAAAAAATCGTAGTGGATTAAGCTATATTTATTCATTAATGTATTGACATACACTGCGAATAGATCTTGTATACTCGTCTTAAAATTGGCATTTTGAGAAGAAAAATATTAAAAGAGTACCAACACCTAGTCGTTTTTGCCAATTTTAACTATTTACTTCTGGGAAGTGCCAGGGGATATTTCTTCCGGAAGTCATTACTATTAAACTGGCTCTTCTATTAAGGGAATAAACCCCTGTTACCAGTGTATTTCTTTCCATTTCACTCTCTGTTACCGGAGAATAATTACAATAATATTCACAAAAAAAAATCCCCTTGTTAAAACAAGGGGATCACAACTAAAAACAGAATAAGACCACAACTACGCTCAAACAACACTAGCAAAGCAGCAACCATTAGGACCACTTTTTTCTATTGCATGATGTAGAATGGAACAACTACCACGCTGCGGTATTATCCACATCATGATAAAATCAGTCTGGTTTTTTTCCATCCAGAAATGTATTAATTGTAGTGATCTGACCTTTAGTCTGGTCATCACCTTTTATTTCGTAATTACTGTAGAAGTTTTCGACATGAGAGATGCTATTATATAAGTCCAAATTGCGGCGGATATAAGCCGGCACTGTTTCAAACTCATTGTTAGGATCGGCGGCATTAACATTGAACGAAAGATTGCGCAATTTCTGAATTCGTTCTGCCGCCCTGCGTTTTTGTTGCTCTACTTCGTCCTGCATCGCAGGTTCCTCAGCAGAAGATTGCACCGTAACAACTTCCTGTGTTTGATGGGCCCGAGGCTCTTCCGCCGCCGATGGAATTTCATCCCTGATCACCAGCTGCATTGCCACAGAAGGATCTTCTTCTGGAGTTGGCTCAGCTTTGAACTCAGGAACCGGCTCCTTTACAGGCTCCGGAGTGGACGTTCCCATAGTAGTATTATCAGTTTCTGCATAAATATTGGAAGGCCTTGCAAGGTATCCTCCTGACGCTGCAGACGTTGAAGGATTTGCCGAAAATACCCATTCTGTAGGGTTTTCGCTTCGTACTGTTTCTATTTTATTTTCCACAGTAATTTTGTCAGAAGACATCGTAAAAACACCATCATCATTATCATCTTCAGACATCATTTTCGGCGCAAGTTCTTCCTTGATTACAGGAGGCTGCTGAACGTGAATAGCAACAGGTGGCGGTACAGGCTCTTCATCAGGTGTTGCCGGTATTTCCTGAGTGACTGCAGCAACGGGTATCGATTGCTTAACAGTTTTTTCAGGAGCTAATGTCAATATTATTTTTTCGTCTTTTTTTACTTCAACTATAGGTCGGGGTTTGTCAAAAGGATCTTTATGTTCAAAACCAGTAGCAATTAATGTAATTCCTATTTTATCACCCAGACTATTATCATATCCCATACCCAAAATCACATCAGTGCCTTCTCCTGCTTGTTCGAGTAAATAATTCTGGATAATTTCCACTTCATCCATAGTGAATTCATGTTCTCCTTCGGAAGAATTAATATTTATCAGAATCCATTTTGCTCCGCGGATATCATTGTCGTTCAATAAAGGTGAATTAAGCGCTTCTTCAATAGTTCGTTGTGCACGGTCTTCTCCTCCGCAGGAAGCACTTCCCAATATAGCAACACCTCCATTTTTCATTACAGTACATACATCCGCAAAGTCAACATTTATTTGTCCGGTACTATTAATGACATCTGTTATACACTTTGCAGCAGTAGCTAATACATTATCAGCTTTACTGAAAGCTTCCTTCATTTTCAGATTTCCAAACTGATGACGAAGTTTATCATTGCTGATCACCAGGAGGGTATCAACATATTGCTTCATCGTTTTTATTCCTTCTTCAGCCTGTAACTGTCTTTTTTTTCCTTCATAAGAAAAAGGAGTAGTTACAATACCTACAGTGAGAATACCCAGTTCACGACAAATTTTGGATATAATAGGCGCTCCACCGGTTCCTGTTCCACCACCCATTCCGGCAGTGACAAAAACCATTTTCGTATTTACTTCCAGAATTCTTTTTAATTCTTCCAGACTTTCTTCTGTCGCCTGTCGACCAATATCCGGATTGGCGCCAGCTCCTAATCCCTGAGTAAGATGTGGACCAAGCTGTACTTTGTTTGGCACATTACTTTGGGCAATAGCCTGTGCATCTGTATTACAAATGATGAAGTTTACACCTTCAATATTTTGGCCGAACATATGATTGACGGCATTACTTCCACCACCACCAACACCAATTACCTTGATGATAGAAGATTTTTCTTTAGGCAGATCAAAATGGATCATAAAATATGCTTAATGGGTTAGTTTGAAAATTTATAACGCTTTATCCTCTTCTTCTTTAAAAAGATCTATCAAAGTTACTTTGAACTTTCCCCAGAAATCTTTTAATCCTTTTCTGTTTTTCACTTTTTCTCCACTTTCTTCAATATCTAATTCATCAATTACAGAAACTGATTTTTTTAATGCTTCCGGAACTTCAACTTTTACATGTCCTTTTTCGAATTGTTTTCTATTATGTTCATAATCGCTGTATCCTTTCAGGATTAAACCAATACATGTAGAATAAGTTGGTCTGGCCAATTCTTCAATATGACCTGAGGCAAGATGTTCATTTGGAAAACCAATTCTCGCATTTAATCCGGTTGTATATTCTGTCAGCTGAATTAAATGTTTTAATTGTGAGCCACCGCCGGTTAATACAATACCGCCGTTTAATACTTTATTATCAAGACCAACCTGTTTAAGATGAAAAGTGACAAAATCCATGATTTCACTCATTCTTGCCTGTATAATATTGGCTAGATTTTTTACACTGATTTCTTTGGGAGGCATTCCACGTAATCCGGGTATGGTGATTACCGCATTTGCTTTTGCTTCGTTAGCCAGGGCGGAGCCAAATTGTACTTTCATTTGTTCTGCCTGGGCTTTTAATACACCTAGTCCTGTCTTAATATCATTAGTAATGTTTTCTCCTCCAAAAGGAATAACTACAGTATGTTTAAGAATTCCTTCATAAAAAACGGCAAGATCTGTTGTTCCGCCCCCGATATCAACAATAGCCACACCTGCTTCCAAATCTTCCTGAGCCATAACTGCGGCAGAAGAAGCCAGCGGTTGTAAAACAAGATCCTTTGTGACTAATCCGCTTTTTTCTACTGCACGGTTAATATTTCTGATCGCGTTTTTGTCGCCGGTAATGATGTGAAAATTTGCACCAACTTTTACACCACCGTAACCAATAGGATTGGGTATATTCTGAAAATTGTCTACTGTAAATTCCTGTGGAATAACGTCAATAATCTGGTCGCCTGCTGGTATATAAGTTTTGTACTGATCTGCCACCAGTTGATCTATTTCCTTTTGAGATATTTCTTCTTCATTATTGTGTCTTACAATATCCCCTCTTGTTTGTAAGCTTTTTATATGATGGCCGGCAATTCCTACATACACTTCAGATATTTCCAGATTAGGATTAGAAGCATAACAATTATCAAGAGCCAGCTTAATCGCCTTAATAGTTTCGTCAATGTTTAACACCTGTCCGTGTTTTACACCGTTTGAATTAGCTCTTCCAAAACCAATTATTTCAAGCTTTCCAAATTCATTCTTTCTTCCAGCTATAGCCGCAATTTTTGTTGTGCCGATATCCAGGCCTACGATGATGGGTTGTTCAGTGTTCATGATGGTATATATGTTTTAGTTGTTGTTTCTTTAGTTAATCTTTTACTCCTACTACCTGCTTATCATATTGCAGTTTTATCCTTTTGTATTTATCAGGACCGGTTTTAGCTAAAACCTGATGATAAAAAATTTTAAGGTTATTAAACTTCTTCTCTTTATTTTCCACCGTTCCTAATTCTATAATATGATTAGCCGATACAGGCATCAACTCAAATTCACGTTGATGAGTGATCTGAATAACCGAGACTCGCTCGAGCCAGAAAGTATCTTTCAGCAAAAACTCACTTAACTCTTTTATCTGTCTTACCAGTTTTTTATCTGATTCACTCATCACTTTTTTTGTACTATTAGGATAGCCGGAAAAAACAGGGAGCTTTATAAATTTATTATTATTTATGGGAAGCCTGTGACAGCTACTATCAATATAAAACCCTTCTCCTATTGTACTATTTATCTTCGCAATAGGCACCCTTTCTTTTATTTTAATTTTTAATATTCCATTATTATCAAAATACAGTTCTGCATCTTTTATCCAAACATGCTGCCGTAATTTTGTTTCCAGTCTATGAAGATTAAAACTGGTAATCCTTTTTCCTTTCAGAGATAATTTTTTATTATTACTATTCAGCGTTTGTAATACTTCCTCCTCAGTGAGAGACCCTCCGGATTTTAATTTACCATCAATACGAATTTCATATCCTTTACATAATTTTTCATTTCTGGAATTAGCAGCAGCAATCAGCAAAGCTATTACACCAGCTCCTGCTACCAGCCAGAGGCAGGTAACGACTATTCTTCCTATATGTAAATTATTTGCTTTCATTAACCGGCACTTAGCAACTTCTTTATTGGTTCAACAAGAGTATCAATATCACCAGCTCCTGCTGTTATTAATAATTCTTTTGCTTTTATATTTTTTATTATTTCCTCCTTGGCAATAACACTTACATTTTTGTTTTGCATCGCAGATCTGATCAATTCACTGTTCACACCCTCTATAGGCAATTCCCTCGCCGGATAAATCGGAAGCAGTATAACTTCATCTGCCTGATCAAGGCTTTTTGCAAATGCTGTTGCAAGATCACGGGTACGGGTAAAAAGGTGCGGTTGAAATACCACAGTACATTTTAGATCCGGAAACAGTGCTTTGGCACTAGTGATAAGTGTTAGCAACTCTTCGGGATGATGCGCATAATCATCAATATATACCAGTTGTTTTTTCTTTATAATGTACTCAAACCTTCTCTTTACACCTTTAAAATCCTCTATAGCATCTTTAACAGCTTCAACATCAATTTTTAGTTGTCTGGCGATAGCCATTGATACAATTGCATTTTCGACATTATGCTTCCCTCCCATATTCAATGCCACATCCTCAATCAATTCTTCTCCAATTTTCACATCAAACAAATAGTTTCCGTTTACCATATTAAGATTCAGCGCATAAATATTTGCAGCTTCATCATTCAGATGATAAGTAATTGTCTTATCGGCAATAAATTCTTTTTGCCTGCTTATACCATGCTTTAAATACAAAGAACCCCGTTGTTTTATTTTAGAGGAAAAGTCGATAAATGCATCCTGCATATTTTTTTCTGTTTCATAAATATCCAGGTGATCTGCATCTATAGCTGTAATTACTGCTACATCGGGATTCAACTGTAAGAAACTTCTATCGTACTCATCAGCCTCTATTACACAGGTATTATTTTCGTTGCTCCAGAAATTACTATTATAGTTAGCCGATATTCCACCCAAAAAAGCATTACAGCCATATCCGCTATGCCTAAGAATATGTGCCACCATTGTACTGATAGTGGTCTTACCATGTGTTCCCGCCACACAAATATTAAAGGTTGAAGCTGTAATAGCTCCTAACACTTCACTTCTTTTTACAACCGTATAATTTCCATGCCGATAAAAATTCAGCTGTTCATGATTTTGAGGGATTGCAGGTGTGTACACAATCAGACCCACTTCTTTAGGAGCCTGAAACACATCATCTTCATACATTACAGGAATACCTTCTTCAACCAGCTTTTTTGTGAGTCTGGTTTCAGTACGATCGTATCCGCTGACTTGTTTACCATGAAACGCAAAATAACGTGCCAATGCACTCATACCGATACCACCTATACCGATAAAATAAACAGCTTGTATATCCTTTAGATTAATCATTAATAGAGTTCCATATTTCTTTAGCAATTATTTCATCAGCATTCTCAATTGCCAGTTTGTGTATATTTTCTTTTAAGGTTAATTGTTTATTTTCATCAAAAACAAGTTTTATCAACTCGTTCATCAATTGCTCTCCTGCATCGTTGTCTTTAACCATTAATGCTGCATTATGATTGACCAAACGCTGTGCATTAACTGTTTGATGATCTTCTGCAGCAAAAGGATAAGGAACAAAAATCACAGGTTTCTTAACAATACTAAGCTCTGCAATAGCCATAGCACCTGCTCTTGAAATCACTACATCTGCAGCGGCAAAAGCATATTCCATATTGGAAATAAAATCACCAGCCCAGATATTCTTTTTCCCTGTCGTTATTTTTTTTGCTTTGTCAATAAACAATTTTCCTGTTTGCCATATCAACTGTATATCTACATTTTCAAACTGATCAATAGAAGCCGCAATAGTTTCATTGATCGTTTTTGCTCCGAGGCTTCCACCAGTGACCAGCACCGTTTTCTTAGAAGGGTCAAGTTCAAAAAATCTTATCCCTTCCTCCCTTGATATATTCCCCGAAGCAATATTTTTCCTCACGGGATTTCCTGTATATAAAATCTTTTTTACAGGAAAGAATTTTTCCATCCCATCACTCGCTACAAATACTTTATCTGCTTTTTTTCCAAGCATAATATTTGCCTTGCCCGCTAAAGAATTAGACTCGTGAATAAAAGTTTTTATCCTTTTCGACTGGGCATATCTTAACACAGGGAAAGTAGAATATCCCCCAACACCTATTACGGCATGGGGACGAAATGATTTTATAATACCACTGACCTGTATAAAACTTTTAATTATTTTAAAAGGCAGCAATAAGTTTTTTATCAAAGAACTTCTATTAAAACCCGCAATATTTATCCCTTGTATTTGGTAACCTGCTTGCGGAACTTTTTCCATCTCCATTTTTCCGGCTGCTCCAACAAAAAGAATATCAACAGCAGGATCTATTTCTTTTAGTTTATTGGCAATCGCTATAGCGGGAAAAATATGCCCCCCCGTACCGCCACCTGCTATAATTATTCTTTTATTCATTTGCCTTCCAATTGTTCAACATTACGCGCAACGCTTAATATTATTCCGATCGACAGACAAGTAAACAAAAAAGAACTTCCTCCCATACTCACTAACGGAAGTGTAACACCAGTAACGGGAAAAAGATTGACGTTTACTGCCATATTAATCAATGCCTGAAACACAAGAGTAAAACTTAACCCTAATGCAAGAAATGCTCCAAATGCATATGGACATTTTCTAAAAATCCTTATACTCCTGAAAAGAAAAACCAGATATATAAATATGATAAATGCTCCACCTACAATTCCATACTCTTCAATAATTATTGCATAAATAAAATCCGAGTATGGGTGAGGTAGAAAATTACGCTGCTCGCTGTTGCCAGGTCCTAAACCCAAAACACCTCCTTTGGCAATGGCTATCTTAGCCTGATTAATCTGGTAATTTTCTTCTTTATCATTCTCTTTTCCTGTATAAACGAAGTTTTGTACACGTTTAATCCAGGTTGGCATCCTGCCTGCTTCCAGTACTGCAGGCAATTCTCTTGATTTACCTTCTTCCTTATCATAATACAAAACAGATATGACCACCAGCAACACAACAGGTATAGCAGCTATACCAACAACTGCTCCTATATGTTTCATACTCACTCTTCCAATGAACATTAGCATTAAACTTGTTGCTCCTATAAGAAGAGCTGTAGACAAATTTGCCGGAGCGACTAATACGCAAACAACAAGCACCGGGATAATAATCGGAAGAAACCCTTTTCTGAAATCTTTTATTACGTCCTGCTTTTTACTAAGCATTCTACCCAAATACATAAATAAAGCAAGCTTAGCCAAATCTGACGTTTGAAAGGTCAGATTAATAATAGGCAGTCTTATCCACCTGCTACCCTCGTTTAATCTGACACCAAAAAAAAGTGTCCATATTAACAGAGGTATGGCAAGTAAGAATAATATTCTTGACCATTTTGAATATAGTGTATAATTAACTCTATGGGCAAAATAAATAACTGCTATACCTATAATAATAAACATTACCTGTTTAAAAAGGTAAATTTCAGTATTGCCTTTATTATAACGATAAGCCAATAAACCTGTCGAACTATATACCACCAATAAAGAAGCCAGGGCCAGCAAAACAACTGCGGCCCAAATAACTTTATCACCCCGAGTTTTATCAGTCAACTCGTGAAAGTTCCCTCTTTGTATGTTTACGAACTCATTCATTATAAGTCACGCACAGCTGCTTTAAATTGCTGTCCCCTATCTTCATAGTTATTAAAGAGATCAAAACTGGCACAAGCGGGGCTTAAAAGAATCGCATCTCCGGGTTCTGCTATACGAAACGCTGCTTTCACCGCATCATCTGCATTGCTTGTGTCTATTATAGTTTCAATATCATTTTTAAAAGCCTGATGAATTTTTGAATTATCAACGCCCAGACAAACTATTGCTTTCACCTTTTCCTTAACCAGATCGAGGAGCATATCATAATCATTTCCTTTATCCACACCGCCCAGTATGAGAACAGTAGGTTTCATCATGCTCTCTAATGCATACCATGTACTATTTACATTAGTTGCTTTACTATCATTAATAAAATCCACACCACGTACAGTTACTACAAACTCCATACGGTGTTCTAAAGACTCAAAAGATTGAACGGCCTCACGGATCTTTGATTTCCTTATTCCAACTATCGATGCTGCTAGTCCTGCTGCCATAGTATTATATTGATTATGTTTACCCTTAAGGGTAAAATCATAAACACTCATCTGTAATTTCTCTTCGTTTGTTTTAACTGTCATTTGTCCGTTCATAATAAATGCGCCCCGATTTAATTCTCTTTGCATTGTGAATGGTAATAGGTTAGTGTTGATTAAATGCTCTTTTATATACTGGATTGTTATTGGATCGTCTTCACAGTAAATAAAATAGTCATTCGCTGTTTGGTTCATAGTAATACGGAACTTGCTATCGATATAATTTTCAAACTTATACTCGTATCTGTCCAGATGATCTTCTGTAACATTAGTAAGAATGGCAATATCTGGTCGGAAACTAACAATATCATCTAATTGAAAACTACTGACCTCTGCTATATACCACTCTTTAGGATCTTCACTTATTTGTCTGGCTATTGAATAACCAATGTTCCCTACCAATGCACAACTATATCCTGCCGTTTTAAATATGTGAAATACCAGTGAGGTAGTTGTTGTTTTTCCATTACTACCGGTAATACCCACTATTTTACTTTGTCCTTTATATCTGTACGCCAGTTCTATTTCACTTATAATAGGAATTCTTTTACTTCTTATTTTTTTTACAATAGAAGCGTATTCAGGAATTCCCGGACTTTTCATTACTTCATCGGCATTCAAAATAAGCTGATCGTTGTGCTGTTTCTCTTCATAGGAAATATTGTGTATTTCCAATTCCTTCTTATACTCCTCTTTTATTATTGATCCATCAGAAACAAATACATCATATCCTTTTTGTTGTGCCAGCAATGCTGCACCTACACCACTCTCGCCGGCGCCTAATATTACCAGACGTTTTTTACTCATTCCAAACAATAATTTTGGGTCGCGGATTAAGGGGGTTTTTCTATAGCATGAACTTTGTTAGAACACTTCAAATTCTTTTCAGCGGATTGGTTTTTCTGGATATTGCTTAATGAACCATGGGTTTTTCAGTAAGCTCTTTATGTCTTCCGGGAAAATAATTACCTGATTTTTAATGTAACCACTGACAACACAATACATAATATGGTTGCAATCCAAAATCTAGTCACTATTTTACTTTCATGATAGCCAAGCTTTTGATAATGATGATGAAGCGGACTCATTAAAAAAATCCTTTTTCCTTCACCATATTTTTTCTTTGTATACTTAAAATAACTTACCTGAATGACCACACTCAAATTTTCTACAAGAAAAACTCCGCAAAAAATAGGTATCAACAATTCCTTTCTGACAATTATTGCAAGAGCTGCAATGATTCCTCCTAAGGTTAGACTTCCTGTATCACCCATAAATACTTGTGCAGGATAAGCGTTATACCATAAAAATCCTACACAAGCGCCAATCATGGCACCAATAAATATTGACAACTCTCCGAGATTGGGTATATACATGATGTTCAAATATTCAGCGAACCGAAGGTTTCCACTTGCATAAGCAAATATGCCAAGGCACGCTCCAATAATTGCACTGGTTCCCGTTGCCAAACCATCTAATCCATCAGTAATATTAGCTCCATTAGAAACAGCTGTAATAATGAATATCACAACAACAATATATAGTACCCATGTTAATCCTCTCGCCGCTTCAGGCAGAAGTTTTGAATAATTAAATTCATGCGTTTTAACAAAAGGAATAGTGGTGATTGGCTTATCAGGCACAACAAAATATTTTTCTTTTCCGTCAAGAGATCTTTTGATAACCTGAGAAGTATCACTAACAGGACCGGAATATTCTCTCCAAACCTGTGTGTTTTCATTAAACAATAAAGTAACTGCCACAACAACACCCAATACCACTTGCCCAAGTACTTTAAACCAACCGGCTAATCCATCTTTATCTCCTTTCTTATAAGCAATACCCTGTTGTTTAGCCAGCTTTTTCGCTCTTAGTTTAAGATAGTCATCTATAAATCCAATAATGCCCAGCCATATTGTGCTAAATATCATCAACCTTATATATGCTTTTTGTAAATCGGCAAGCAATAATGTTGGAATAAGAATAGCCAGGATAATAATTAGTCCACCCATTGTAGGTGTTCCTCTTTTTTGTTGTTCACCAGCCAGACCAAGATCTCTCACACTTTCACCCACCTGTTTATTCAACAAAAAGTTGATCAGTTTTTTTCCAAACAATGCAGAAATAATTAAAGAAAGTATCACTGCCAGTAGTACTCTTGAAGTAATAAACTGGAATAATGCACTACCAGGAATTTTTAACCCCTGATCTCCAAACCAATCAAATAAGTGATATAACATTCTTAATTTATTTTCCTAATAGTGAAAACGTTTCTAACAACACTTGTTTATCGTCAAATGGATGTCTAATACCTTTTATTTCCTGATATTTTTCATGACCTTTTCCTGCTATCAAAATAATATCCTCTTCTTTTGCAAAACTCACTGCTGTTTTAATAGCTTCTTTCCTGTCTACAATTGATATTGATTTTCTTCTTCCAGCTGTATTTAATCCAGTTTCCATATCTCTCAGTATTTCCTGAGGATCTTCAGATCTCGGATTATCAGATGTAAGAATTACTCTATTACTGTATTCTGTTGCAGCCTCTGCCATTACCGGTCTTTTCGTTTTATCACGATCACCCCCACATCCTATTACAGTAATAATTTGCTCGTATCCTTTTTTTAATTTTTTTATTGTAGCTAAAACATTAATCAATGCATCAGGTGTATGTGCATAATCAATAATGCCGATTATCTGTTCTTTTGGAGATATATAATATTCAAATCGGCCTTCTGCACCAGTCATAGCACTCAGACTCAATAAAACTTCATTCTTATCCTCTCCCAAACAAATAGCCGTTGCATATACTGCAAGAAGATTATAAGCATTAAACTCGCCAATTAATCTGAAATGCACTTCCTGATCATTGACATTCATCATTAATCCCGACAATCCGTTTTCAAGTATTTTGCCTTTGAAATCAGCTGTGGTTTTAAGACTATAATAATATTTTGACGCAGCAGTATTCTGCAACATAACCAGTCCGCGTTTATCATCTGCATTAACAACAGCAAAAGCGGAAGAGGAAAGATTATCAAAAAATGATTTCTTAACTCTTATGTATTCATCAAATGTTTTATGATAATCCAGGTGATCATGTGTTATATTACTAAATACACCTCCGGCAAATTGTAACCCTGCAATACGATGCTGATGAATAGCATGAGAGCTGGTTTCCATAAACACATATGTACATCCTTCGTCATACATCTGCTTTAGCAGCTGATTAAGACTTATAGCATCTGGTGTTGTATGTGTAGCTGCAACAATTTTATCTCCAATATGATTTTGCACAGTACTTAACAGTCCACATGTATATCCTAATTGCGAAAACAACTTAAACAATAAGGTTGCGATAGTAGTTTTTCCGTTTGTTCCCGTTACTCCTATCAGCTTTATTCTTTCGGAAATGTTACCATAGAAGTTATGAGCCATTATTCCTGCTGCTATTCCACTATCCTCTACTTTAACATAGGTAATTCCTTCTTTCAGTTGCTCAGGAATTACTTGACAAATAATAGCTTTGGCTTGCTGTTCTATAGCTAGATCAATAAATTTATGCCCATCAGTCGCCGCTCCTTTTATAGCAATAAACACACTACCTGCAGAAACTTTTCTGGAATCAATCTGCAAGTCATGAATATCTATATTAGTGCTTCCCTGCACAAATCTGATATTCACTTTAAATAATATGTCCTGAAGGTTCGCCATTTACTCTTCATTATTTTTATTCCATCTGATACTAGCGTAATCCAACACCTCAGTAGAATCAGTAAAAGGTATTTCAGCCTGCATAGCAAATAGTTTATCTGCTACTTCTTTAAATACAGGACCTGCTACTGATGCTCCGTAATATTGTTTAGCAAATGGTTTATTTTTTATTACGACTATCACTGAATATTTCGGATCGTTAGCTGGAAAATATCCGGCGAAAGAAGACTGGTAAATTCTATCAGCATATCCTCTTTTACCATTTGCAACCAGCGCTGTTCCTGTTTTACCAGCTACCTGATAAAGTGAATTTTTAAATAGTTTAAACCCAGTTCCTCCTTCTTCAGTACACACACCTAACAATGCTTCTTTTAACTGACTTAGGGTTCGATCACTACAAATCTTTTCTTCTAACACTTCTGGTTTTATTTTTTGTACTGTAAGCCCACCTTGTTTAACCTCACTTACCAGATAAGGTTTCATCATTTTGCCATCATTAGCAACAGCATTGTAAAGCATAAGTGTTTGCAACGGACTCACCAACACTTCGTATCCAAAACTCATCCATGGTAAAGAAGTAGCACTCCAGGTTTTTGACTTAGGTGTTTTAACTATAGGTCTGGTTTCTCCAATTAGATCAATTCCGGAAAACTCATTCATTTTAAGTGCTCGAAGATGATTGATATATCTCATCGGATCCTTTGCATAATTATTCCAAACCATCTTTGCCATACCTACATTAGAGCTATACTGGAAAGCCTGCTTTAATGTAACTTCTGTTTTATTATGCCGCTCGCTATCATACACTGTTCTACGCGAAACCTGCCAAACACCTTTTTCCAGATCTACTTTTGAATCGAGTGTAGCCACTCCATCTTCGAGAATAGCCAGCATGGTTGCAAGCTTAAAAGTTGATCCGGGTTCTGAAGCAAGGATTGCATAATTAAGATTCTCCCAATATTCCCCCTTCTCATTTTTACCCAGATTAGCTATGGCCTTCACTTTTCCGGTCTTCACTTCCATCACTATACAGGTTCCATGATCACACTCATTACTATTCATCATTTTCAGTAATGCAGTTTCCGCGATATCCTGTATGTTGACATCAAGCGTAGTAACAATATCCTTCCCTTGTTCGGGTTCTATTTCATATCCTTCAACAGGTACATATACTCCACCTGCAATATATCTGACAAGTTTTTTCCCACTTTCACCTCTCAATAATGAATCGTATGTATGTTCAAGACCTACATTCATACTCTTTATCTTTCCATCACTGGCAACGAACTCTCTTGACAATCCAATTGTACGATTAGCAAGTAACCCATAAGGATTTAAACGTTTGTTTTTTACCTCTGCTATAAAACCACTTTTATTTTTACCTAAACGAACCAGTGGAAAATTGCGAAGTTGTTTATACTGATTAAAACTTAGATTTCTTTTAAAAAGAAAGTATCTGTTTTTATTCTTGTATTGCGCCTGCAATTCCTTTT
>CAZQIQ010000049.1:0-6168 GCA_964593835.1 uncultured Chitinophagaceae bacterium | reverse complement strand
GGGCTAAAGAGTCAATATTATCTTTAAAACGTTTACCATTTTTTTCACGTAATCCATCTGCTCCAAAATCTATATAAATATCAAAGTATGGAATAGAAGTGCTTAACATATTGCCTTCCTCACTATAAATAGTACCTCTGTCAGCTTCCGTCTCTATTACTTTTTGTTGTTGTTGCTTAGCCTGATCTCTCCAATAAGCTCCCTGAAATTGTTGTATATATATTACACGTCCCAATATTACAAGACTAAAAACCACTATGCACAGGAAGCACAGGTTTACTCTCCATAATATGTCGCGCTTAATTTCCAAAACAATTACTATCTATTTTTTTTATTACTATCCACCAATATTATAGGAGGAACAATAATTTCTTTTAATCCTAACGGCTCAACTTCTTTCGACAACTCGCTCTGTTTACTACGAAACATCACCTCACTCTTCAATGTTTTATATTCATAATTTAATTCCTCTATCTCTCTGTTAACCCTGTTAATATTTCTGGCAGTTTTATCTGCAAAATGTCCGTTATATATATATACTACAGCCAGAAAAGACAGAAATAAAAAAAAAGGGAAATTCTTGACTATCCATTGATAGCTCAAAAGCCTTTTCCATTCATTTCGTATATCCCTACTGTTAGTTTCTTCGTTCATTTTTCTACACTTATTTCTTTTCCGCTACTCTCAGTTTTGCACTTCGAGCTCTATTATTTTTTTTCAATTCCTCTGCTCCCGGAAGAATTGGTTTTTTATTTACCTGTTTCAGCATCGACCTGTCCCTGCTTACTCCATAAACATCCTGAGGGTCCTCCTGTTCATCAAAGCTTCCATTTCTAAAAAATATTTTAACCAGTCGATCCTCAATCGAATGAAAAGTAATAACAGCTATTCGTCCACCTGGCTTAAGCAACTCTGCCGACTGTTGCAACATTTCTTTTAAAGCACCCAGTTCATCATTTACTTCCAATCTGATAGCCTGAAATACCTGAGCGAAATATTTATTAGGATTACCTTTTACTATAGCTGATATTCCGTTCTTAAAGTCATTGATAGTATTAATCTGTGTGGTTTTACGGATCTCAACTATTGTTCTGGCTAGTGTTTTAGCGTTAGTTACTTCACCATATAGTTCGAACAACTTATGCAACTGTTGTTCTGTATAACTATTGATGACATCTTTTGCGGTCATTTCCTGACGTTTGTCCATTCGCATATCAAGATCTGAATCGAATCGAATCGAAAAACCTCTCTCTGCCTCATCAAACTGGTGACTACTAACTCCGAGATCGGCTAGTATACCATCTACTGATGATATTTTATGAACCCTCAAAAATCTCTTGAGATGACGGAAATTATGTGGTATAAATAAAATACGCTTGTCATCAGGCAGATTTGCTCTAGCATCCTCATCCTGGTCAAAAGCAACCAATGTTCCCTGTTCATTTAAATGCGCAAGAATTTCTTTTGAATGACCACCACCGCCAAACGTACAATCCACGTACACACCTTCTGGTTGTATTGACAAGGCTTCAATCGCCTCGTTCAGCAATACCGGAACATGATAACTCATAATACCAGTCCGTTAGGAAGGACTTCCTTAGCCAGATCACTAAAATTTTCCGGTGTCATTGATTCAAAGAACTCTTGATATTTGGCTTTATCCCAAATTTCTATCTTGTCGTAAGAAGCCAGCAGTACGATTTCCTTATCAATACCTGCATGCTCCTTTAAAGCTTGTGGAATTAGCAGTCGTCCTGCACTATCCAGTTCGAGATCTGTCGCTCCGTTCAAAAAGTATCTTTTGAATTGGCGTACCTTCGGATCAAAGTCGTTGAGCTTCCCAATCGCTTCAAACTTGGGTTTCCAGTTATCGATAGGATGCAGCGCTAAACACTTTTCAAAACCTCTGTTGATCACAAAACGGTTAGAGGAATCTTCAGGCAACTGTTTCTTGATCGCCATAGGAAGAAGAAATCTTCCTTTGCCGTCAACTGTTGCTTCGAATTCGCCTCTTAAACCAATCATTTAGAGGATTTTTGGGTGATTTTGATCTTAATTGACACAAATTAACACTTTTTACCACTTTGGTTAACAGGTGTGTTTGTTAATTTTTTCCACATACCCATAATCGGCTTAAAACCTTGCTGGTAAAGGGTTTCAATGGATTTTTAAAGAAAAAACGTGTTTTTACTGTGGATTAGCTGTGAATATCAGTGAATTTACTGTGGGTAACCCATATTGACCCTATCTTCGCAATCATGGATCCCAGACATATTTCCGTAAATACTTATGATTATATCCTTCCCGAAGAACAGATTGCGACCTATCCTACAGTTGTAAGAGATGAATCTAAACTACTGATCTGCAATGGTGACATACGTCAGGATATCTTTAAAAATATTGCAGATTACCTGCCTGGTGATGGGATTATGGTCTTTAATAACACTTTAGTAGTGGAGGCTCGCCTTCATTTTAAAAAACCTACCGGAGCGCAGATTGAAATTTTTTGTCTTGAGCCCAGTAGCATTTACCCTGATATTTCTACAGCTCTCTCACAAAAAGATTCGGTAGAGTGGAAATGTCTTGTCGGCAATGCTTCAGCATGGAATAATGGGCTTGTTCTGGAAAAAAAATTGGGTAGCAATCAATTGTTAAAGGCCCAACTAATCAGCAAATTGGATGACCATTTCATCATACGGTTTTTCTGGTCGGCAGAAGAATGTTCTTTTGCCGAGATATTACATGAGGCAGGAATGGTTCCGCTACCTCCGTATATTAAACGTAGGGCTGAACTTAACGACAGTGAAAGATATCAAACAATCTATGCAACAGTATCCGGGTCCGTTGCAGCTCCTACTGCAGGTCTTCATTTTACACAGAGTATTGTAGATTCTCTTATTACAAAAAACATCAAAGCCGACAATGTAACACTTCATGTTAGTGCAGGTACATTTAAACCTGTTAAAAGTGAAACGATGGGTGAGCATAATATGCATGCCGAATTTATAGAAGTGAGCAAGGGTTTGATAGAAAACATCTATGCGCATCTTGATAAACCTATTATTGCTGTAGGTACAACTTCTCTTAGAACATTGGAGAGTATTTATTGGATAGCTAACAAAGTGGCCACAAATCAGCAAATTAAAGAAAACGAACTCGTGGTTGAACAATGGGACCCATACGAAACAAAAATAATTACTCCTGTAAAAGAAGCGCTTGAGTCATTAATTAAATGGATGGAAACATCGAATACCTCCACACTAATCACCAAAACAAGTTTATTAATTGTTCCCTCCTATTCTTTCAAAATTGTAAATGTACTGGTTACAAATTTCCATCAACCACGCTCTACTTTATTACTTCTTGTAGCAGCATTCATTGGAGAATCATGGAAAGACATATACAATTACGCATTAAATAACAGGTTCAGATTTCTGAGTTATGGTGATGCTTCACTTTTGTTCAGGAAGTAGTATTATCTTTTACGTAAGGAACTTCCAATGTAAAAACAGATCCTTTACCAAGAGTACTTTCTACTTTTATTTTTCCATCATGTGCATCTATAACAGTTTTAACATAGCTCAATCCTAATCCGAAACCTTTTACATTATGAATATTACCAGTATGAGCACGATAAAATTTTTCAAATATTCTTCTCACAGTTTCTTTACTCATTCCAATACCATTGTCTTCAAATTTTAATATGAGGTTTTTACCTGAATTGAAGCTGAAGATTTTTATTACCAATTTTTCTTTGGAATATTTTACTGCATTATCTACGAGATTAGAAATTAAATTTCTGAAATGCACTTCATCCCCACTAATAATATTATGCTTTGCGCTAAGATTTAATTCTATTCTACCTTCTATATCCTGTAACTGTAGGGTGTAGTTTGAAATAACATCAGTAATTAATTCATGTACATCAAGAAGAGCTTTTGACAAGCGCAGTTCCTGCCTATCCATTAATGCTGCTTGCAAAATAGTTTCCACATGTTTGTTCATTCTTTTATTTTCTTCCTTGATAATACCACTAAAATATTCCATTCGTGATTTATCTTCCTGTACTTTATTATTTTTTAGTGCATCAACGGCAAGAGAAATAGTAGCAAGCGGAGTTTTGAACTCGTGGGTCATATTGTTGATGAAATCATTTTTAATTTCACTCAATTTTTTCTGACGTATCAGTGCATACACTGTTACATAAAATGCGCTGATAATTACCAGTGTAAAAAATATAGAGCCGATTACCATCCATTTCATTTCATTCAAAATAATTGAATTCAGATCCGGAACAACCAATATTAAATTCTGGGCAGAGACCAGATTTTCAAGATCGCTACCACCAGGAGGTTCTAGAAAATAAACCCATACCATGTTATTGATAGTGTCTTGCGATTGCTTAATAAACCCACTTGACATTAGCTGATAGTCATAGCTCATCAACCCACCTTCAGCAATAATAGCAAACTCATAAGGAATCTTCTTCAACCCCTGATTTTCAAAAGCTTTTTTTATTTTGGCACTGACTTCGGCGGTTGTAAATTTTTGTGCTATTGTTGCCGGCCGCATCAGTTCCCTTTGCAGTTGGTCGGAAGGAAAGTTAAACCCTGGTTTTACACGGTAGTTTCTAAGTGACGGTAATACACTCTTTTGCTCCATGAGTTCCAGGTTAACAGCATCGAGTGCCCGGTAAGCCTTCCACTTAAATTCATCACTCTTGTTCACCAGCATGGTTTGCAGCCAGTTATATTGCACGTAAATTGTACCGATCAAAGAGAGGCTGATCAGTATAATGATAATTGGGAAGATTTTTTTCACTGCAACAAATTTAATAAACTGTTTGGATGAAGGCCAATTGGGTTCTCATAAAAAATGCTTTAAATTACGATTATGACAATACCCACCTCAGGTCTATTACTAATCGCAGAGCCTTTTTTAAAGGATCCAAATTTTAGCAGAACTGTTGTTTTTGTTTGCGAACATCATACAGAAGGTACATTAGGATTTGTATTGAATCGTAAATACGAACATACTTTAGACGAGTTAATTAGCAATATTGAAGCAGAATTAGGTATTCCTGTGTTTTATGGTGGCCCAGTGCAAATGGATACTATTCATTTTATTCATGTACATCCTGATAAAATACCGGGAAGTTATGAAGTCATTAATGGTATATACTGGGGAGGTGATTTCGGTGTGGCAGTAGAATTAGTGCGAACTGGAGCAATCAGTCTGGATGATATACGTTTTTTTATTGGCTATTCAGGATGGTCGGAAGGACAGTTAACCACTGAGTTGGAACAAAAAACCTGGCTGACCACCCATGCAACGAAAACGCTTGTTTTTCATCACAAATTCGGGGAGCTATGGAAAAATGCAGTGATGAGTCTTGGTGATGAGTATAGTATAATGATTAATTTTCCTACAGATCCTCAATTAAACTAAAACCCCCGAATATATATCGGGGGTTCCAACTAACAGTCATTTTCGTGGATGATGGACATGGGAAGAAGCCTACCATCAAACCTCAACAGCGCTGGCTCCTTCAACCAACACCGTTACATTATTGTTGATTACTTCCACAAAGCCACTCTGAATATCAAAATAGCTTAGATGGTTGTTTTTATCTTTTAACACTTTTAACCTTCCTGATTTCAGCGCACTAACCAGCGGAGCATGTTTATCCAGCACTTCGAACAAACCAGCTATACCTGGCAGTTGCACACCATAAACATTTCCACTGAACAGTTTTTTTTCAGGAGTCAGTATTTCTAGGTTCATTTATATTAAAGACATGCTCCTCGGAGCGATGATAAAATATTTTTATAATTACCCTTGTGCCTGAGCCAACAGCTTTTTACCTTTTTCGATAGCGTCATCAATTGATCCTACCAGGTTAAATGCTGCTTCCGGATACTCATCAACGTCTCCGTTCATGATCATATTAAAGCCTCTGATAGTTTCCTCAATAGGTACCAGCACACCTTTAAGACCGGTAAACTGTTCAGCAACGTGGAAAGGCTGAGATAAGAAACGTTGTACTTTACGTGCTCTTGATACAGTTTGTTTGTCCTCATCGCTTAACTCATCAAGACCAAGGATGGCAATAATATCCTGAAGTTCTTTATAACGTTAAGCTTATACTTCAACGTTATAAAGAACTTC
>CAZQIQ010000048.1:17252-27834 GCA_964593835.1 uncultured Chitinophagaceae bacterium | reverse complement strand
GTTTATACTGGGTTTTTGAGTATAAGGCGCCATCCGACTTCAATGAGAAGCTGAAAATCCAGCTTCTGCGTGACGATAATGTAATGCGTCACATGTTCACCGCACTCGATAAATACGCCGTCGAGTACAATGAAAGAAAGAGAAGTGGTGTATCATCAGGAACAACCGAAAAAGTGGAGGCTTAATCATGGCAAAAGCAAATGAGATTAAATATCTGACCGCTATTAAGGCTGATAAGCCAAGAAAAAAATACTGCCGCTTCAAGAAATTGGGCATTAAGTATATTGACTATAAGGATGCGGAGTTCCTGAAGAAATTTTTAAATGAGCAGGGCAAATTATTACCTCGTCGCATTACCGGAAACTCATTGAAGTTTCAGCGTAAAGTGTCGCAGGCAGTTAAAAAGGCCAGGCAAATGGCGTTATTGCCGTACGTTACAGATCTTTTAAAGTAAACACCATGGAAGTAATATTAATACAAGATGTTGATAACCTTGGTGCTGCTAACGAAGTCGTTAAAGTACGCAATGGTTACGCTCGCAATTTCCTGATTCCCCAAAAGATAGCTCTTGAAGCTAACCCTTCTAATCTTAAGCAATTAGAAGAGCGGATGAAGCAGGTGCGCAAGAAAGAAGAAAAGATGCTTGCCGAAATCAATGTTGTGATCAGCAAACTCAGCGAATCAGCATTGAAAATTGGCGCAAAGACTGGTACCAGTGGTAAAATCTTTGGTAGCGTTACTTCCTTACAAATCAGCAGAGCTATCCGCGAACAAAAAGGATACGAGATTGATCGCAAAAAAATCTCTATTGCTGAAGAAGTAAAAGAAGTAGGTAGCTATAAAGCAACTATTGATTTTGGTAATGGTAAAACTACTGAGGTTGAATTCGAAGTAGTTGGAGAATAATCAAATACAATAATATATTAAACACAAAAGGGGTGTATCAAAGTATGATACGCCCCTTTTGCATTTGTATAAGTATAGAAAAATTCCGTTAACAACGCTTTCAGACGCCCCATAATACTTTCGGTATCACCTCTTATTTTTTTGGCCCGTTTTTGGTTTAATACCTGAAGGTAAGATATTGATAAAATTTATTTGGTAAATAGAATTATTCCTTATCTTCATTATTAGATTAATGTAGTTAGTTCTCTTGTTCTGTTATGGCTTACCAGAAGTCGGTTTCCTCAGTTCATTGTAGTAACTACCATAGTAATCGGATTATATACTTTTAAATTTTTAGTTACAATGAACATCTATGTAGGCAACCTATCCTGGCAAATGACCGACGATGATTTAAGAACCTTATTTGAACAGTACGGATCTGTCACTTCAGCAAAGATTGTAAAAGACAAAGTTAGCGGTCGCAGCAAAGGCTTTGGCTTTGTAGAAATGCCTGAAGAATCTGAAGCGCAAAACGCTTTAAGCAGCCTGTACGAATCAGAAGTATTAGGTCGTAAAATCATCGTAAACGAAGCTCAGCCAAAACCACAAGGTAGCGGCGGAGGAGGCGGTGGCTTCAAAAAAAGAAGCTTCGGCGGCGGTGGTAACTCCGGTGGAGGAGGTTACAAAAAAGGCGGCTTCAACAGAGGCGGCGGTGGTGGATATAGCAGAGATTATTAATTTCAGCCCAATAACACTATTGACAAGGCCCTTCAATAATTGAAGGGCCTTTTTTATGCGCGTAATAATCAATAGATTAAGTCATATTGTATTTAAATAAAAATTAATCCGGATTAAAATTTCTATCCCGACACACAAAAAACCTGCATTTGACGTTTATAGGTAGGAACGTCACAGGAACCGGACCAGGAAACCGAAAATCCTTTGACCCAACTGAAAACTAAAATCTAAACCCCATGAAACAGGATGTACACTCCTTTCTAAGGAAGTGTTTTGCCGTGCCGCTACTCACTACCTTGTTTTTTACTAACAACAGCTTTGCCCAAATGACTGAAAGCGCAGCCCATTTTCAGGCTGGGATTACGCTCGGTCCTTCAAATTTTCTCGGTGATCTTGGTGGCAATGCCGGAAAAGGGACACCTTTTATCAAAGACAATAATTTAGCCATGACCAAGTTCGCTTATGGTGCATTTTTGTCCTACCACCCCAATCATTTATTCGCAGTTCGCTTTTCATTAACTCGCGGAACGCTTGAAGGAGATGATGCTGTTATCAAACCTAAAGGTGGTCTGGAAGAAGCCAGAAGAAACAGAAACTCCAACTTTCAATCAAAAATATCAGAAGCCTTATTAATGGCAGAGATATATCCGACTACACTTTTAGAATATGATGTTAATGATACCTATAAAAAACTCAGACCTTATGTAACTGTCGGGATAGGAGCTTTTAAGTTTAATCCACAAGGTTTCGATGTAGTGAGCAATCAATGGGTTGACCTTAAGCCTTTGAGAACAGAGGGGCAAGGATTTACAGAATATCCTACCAGAAAAGAATATAAACTTACACAGATGAATATACCATTAGGAATTGGTGTAAAATACTTTGTGAGTGAAAATGTGAATGTTAGTTTTGAAGTGATACATCGCAAAACATTTACCGATTATATTGACGACGTAAGTACCAATTATGTAGCACCGGCTTTATTTTATAATTATATGCCTTTAGCTCAGGCCCAACTCGCAGAAAGAATGGCGAATAAATCACTTAACAATGTGTATGGCTCGGGAGATAAAAGAGGAACTGCTACAAATAATGATTCATATTATACAGCACAAATCAAAGTTGGTTTTTTACTTAATCGTTCAAACAGCATGAGAAATTCCACAACATGTCCGATTAGATTCTAACGCCATCCAACAATAAAAACAAATTAATCCCGTATACCTGATGAAATTATTTATACACTTTTTGTTTATTGGTTTTCTGTTTTTTTCTTTATCAGATGCAAAGGCAAATACATATGTATCGAATGCGGACTCTATCATTGTAAAGAAAAAAAATGGTCACCGATCGTCAAGAGTAGCTATTTATCCTGATGTAACCCAAAAGATATTATTCTTTAATGTAAAAGGTGTATCCGGAAAAGTATATCAGTTGTTTGTATTTGATATGGCAGGCAATATGGTAAAGCAGGCAGAGATCAGAAACAAGCAAACTACTTTTATAAAAAATTTTGAGAAAGGAAATTATTTATTCCAGGTATTTAGCAATGATGACAGAATAGGCGAAGGTCAAATTGCAGTAATGTAAAAATATTGTAAGTCTCTAACCAATAAGCAGCAGGGAAATTTTTAGAATCTAATATCCGGTTGAGTCAAAACCTGGTCCGTTCCCTATATTCCAAGTACCCTGATAAAAAAAGATTTTATTAATTACTCCCTGCACCCGCTTATTGGTTTTTAAAATTTCTGGTTTTCATTATCCAGTATCCTCAGCAGCCGATGATTAACAATTGCCGGCTGTTGTTTTTTTATAACTCAGGTTTGAGATATTTAGCGGTATGACTATCCTTGCATTTTATAAGTTCTTCAGGAGTACCTTCAAATAATATTTTACCACCACCGTCTCCTCCTTCAGGCCCAAGATCAATAATATGATCAGCCATTTTAATCACATCCAGATTGTGTTCAATTACTAAAACAGTGTTACCTCTGTCAACAAGTTTATGTAAAACATTCAGAAGATGAAGAATATCCTGAAAATGCAAACCTGTTGTTGGCTCATCAAGAATATAAAACGTTTTACCAGTATCTTTTTTACCTAGCTCAGTAGATAACTTAACACGTTGTGCTTCTCCTCCACTTAAAGTAACAGCTGACTGTCCTAGTGTAATATAACCTAAGCCAACTTCCTGTAACACTTTTATTTTTCTGTAGATATAGGGAACAGGTGAAAAAAAATCGACAGCCTCATCGACAGTCATATTCAGCACATCACTGATTGACTTTCCCTTATATCGTATTTCAAGCGTTTCTCTATTATATCTTCTACCATTACATTTCTCACAATTAACATATACATCCGGAAGGAAATTCATTTCAATCACCTTCATACCTCCACCTTCACACACTTCGCATCGTCCGCTTTTTACATTAAAGGAAAATCTTCCGGGATTATATCCTCTTATTTTAGCCTCAGGTACTGATGCAAATAAAGTTCTGATATCTGTAAAAAATCCGCAATAGGTAGCCGGGTTACTTCTTGGTGTTCTACCAATGGGCGACTGATCCATTTCAATTACCTTATCAATAGATTCCAAACCACGAATTGATTTATAAGGCAGAGGCGTTACTCTCGATCCATAGGCATGACGACTGAGAATAGGATATAATGTTTCATTAATTAATGTTGATTTACCACTGCCGCTTACTCCTGTTACTACAATCATTTTCCCCAGAGGAAACCTGACGTTCAGATTATGGAGATTATTTCCACTTGCTTCTTTTATTTCAATAAATTTCCCGTTGCCTTTCCTTCGTTCTTCAGGCACCTGAATAAGATTTTCACCAAATAAAAATTTAGCAGTAGCTGACCGGGAAGCATATATTTTACGGGGATCGCCTGTAACAACAATTTCACCTCCATGCTTACCGGCAAGAGGACCGATATCAACAAGATGATCGGCTGCAAGCATTATATCTTTATCATGTTCAACAACCAATACACTATTACCAATATCCCTTAAATTTTTCAGGGCGTCAATGAGTCGTTGATTATCTCTGGAATGTAGCCCTATGCTTGGCTCATCCAGAATATAAGTAATACCCTGAAGTTGTGAGCCTATTTGTGTGGCCAGTCTTATTCGTTGAGATTCGCCCCCACTCAATGTTCTTGCAGATCTGTTAAGTGTTAAATAATTTAAACCAACGTCTAGCAGAAATTGTAATCTTTCTCTGATTTCTTTTAATACATCTTTTCCTATTATCTGCTGTTTGTCCGATAAACGTTTTTCTAAACCATCAAACCACTTCATGAGTTTATCAAGGTTCACCTCACTTAATTCTGAAATATTTTTATTGTCGATCTTAAACCACAAACTCTCTTTTCTCAATCTTGCACCATTGCATTCAGGACATTTTTTTAATTCCATAAATTGCTCTACCCATTCACGCAAAGCCTCCGTAGTGCCGCCGGTGAACCATCTTTTTAGCTGAGGAATTATTCCTTCATATTCATCCAGATAAATATTTCCATTAACTGTTGGTTCATTATAATCTATATCAGAACTTCCTACTCCCTCTTCATTACCATATAGAAGCAGATTAACAGCTTTCTCTGGAAGTTCTTCAACCGGCTTATTTAAATCAATCTTATGTTTTCGAGCTAATTGTTGCACCTGCTTAAAAACAAATGCATCACGAGCCTCTCCAAGAGGAACAAACGCTCCATCATTAATACTTATTTTTTTATCTGGAAGCACTTCTTCCAAGCTCACCTGGTAAATATCTCCTAAGCCCTTACACACTGGACAATAACCATAAGGAGAGTTAAATGAAAAAGAATTTGGTGAAGGTTCTTCATAACTTATTCCAGTGTCTTCACACATCAACTGTTTACTATATTGAATTACTTTATCGGTTTCAGTCAGTAAAACAAAAAGAAGCTCTTTACCTAGCTGTAACGCTTTCTGAATACTTTGAGAAAGCCTTACTTTCATATCGCTGGTCACTGCCAGGCGATCTATTACCACTTCAATATCATGAATTTTATATCTGTCCACCTGCATTTTAGGAAGGATATCCTTTACTTCCCCATCCACTCTTACTTTCAGATACCCTTTCTTACGAATATCCTCAAACAATTCGCGGTAATGCCCCTTTCTTCCTCTTACCAGAGGAGCCAGAATAGCAATTTTTTTGTTATTGAACTTCTTAAATATATTCTGTACTATTTCCTCTTCACTGAACTTCCCCATTTTTTTTCCCGTATTGTAACTATAGGCTTCAGCAGTTCTTGCAAACAGGAGGCGCATAAAATCATATACTTCCGTAATCGTTCCTACAGTTGAGCGGGGATTTCTGTTGGTCGTTTTTTGTTCAATAGAAATCACTGGTGATAAACCGGTAATCTTATCAACATCCGGCCTTTCCATATCTCCTATAAATTGCCTGGCATAAGCAGAAAAACTTTCCATATATCTTCTTTGCCCCTCATTATAAATCGTATCGAAAGCTAAAGAAGATTTACCACTACCACTGACGCCGGTAAAAACTACCAGCTTGTTTTTAGGTATACTTAAATCAATATTTTTCAGGTTATGTTCCCTGGCCCCAAAAATCTCTATATATTCATCCATAGTTGAGTGAAAGAACTCCAAATTTACTAAAATTTTTGTCAAGCTATGTTTACATTGGAAAATGATCGACTGAAAGTTATAGTCTCTCCAAAAGGCGCTGAACTCAAGAGCATATACTCCAAAGAAACAGAACTGGAATATCTCTGGAACGGTAATCCTGAATTTTGGCCCAAAACCTCCCCCGTTCTTTTTCCTATTGTAGGCTCATTAAAGAATAACACCTATTATTATCAGGACAAACCTTACCAACTCAGTCGCCATGGTTTTGCAAGAGATATGGAATTCGAATTAACCAGTCAGCATGATACGCTGCTTCAATTCACTCTTAAGGATACTCCCGAAACAAGACAAAAATACCCTTTCGCGTTTCAACTTGATATTATTTATAAGATCGAAGAGTCTACTTTATCCGTTACTTATAAAGTGTATAATCCATCCGACGATGATATGTTTTTTTCGATAGGTGGTCACCCTGCATTTAAAGTGCCTATTGAAAATCATCTTCATTACGAAGATTATTATTTTGAATTTGAACGAATGGAAAACGCTCTTAGATGGATGATTTCTTCCGAAGGGCTTATCAATCCGGCTGCCGTTTCTTTCATGAGTAATGATAATATATTACAAGTAACCAGAGAATTATTCAGCAATGACGCTGTAGTAATGAAACATCTTAATTCTAATAAAGTAATTCTAAAAAGCGAAAAATCGAATCACGGAATTGAATTTTCCTTCCCAAGATTTCCTTTTCTCGGCCTATGGACAGGTAATAATGGAAATTTTGTTTGTATTGAACCCTGGTGTGGGATTGCCGACAGTACAATTACCGATCAACAATTAATACATAAAGAAGGGATTAATCTGCTAACCGGTAAGTCTGCGTTTGCAAGAGAATGGTCCGTTAAGGTTTTCTAATTATTTTGTTACCCATACGCTTATGGCTCCTTCCGGACAAAAAAATGTTGCCCATCCATCTTCATTAATAGTTATTTCTTCATTTCTTTTACCTAAAAAATCAACAAAGACCTTTCCTGCATGACGCTTACCTATTTCCATATTTTTAAATCCCTCCTCTCCGTTTGACAACAATACTGCACAACCGGAATTCACCATTTCATCTGCTCCTTCTCTGGTCCATCCAATACAATTAGCATGATCAAAATAGTCTCGTTGTACACCATACGCAAATTCTTTTCTCAACTTTAATAACCTATCCAACGAGTCCGTTTTTTCCAGAAATATTTCATAATCCTCACCATCACTTCCTTTATCTACATAATGAGCGCCATAAAGATCCGGATAAAATATACAAGGATATCCTTCATATCTTAATAGTATAATAGCATACGCATGAGGTTTAAACCATACTTCTACAGGCGCTTCAAGAGATTGAAGTGGTTGTGTATCATGATTATCTACAATAGTTACTGCGAGCTCAGGTTTTACAGCTACAAGACTATTATCTAATATTGTTCTCAAATCAAAATCTTTTCCCTGATTTGAAGCGTTGTGAAAATTATGATGCAAAGAAGCATCAAATAAAGACATACAACTATCTGTCGCTTCTATATACTTAAGCAATAACGGAAGATCTCCCGGCGCCCAATATTCACCCACAGCAAATAGATCTGGTTTTATACTGCGCATATGGCTTAACCATTCCATATAAAAATGGGGAGAAATATGTTTTACTGCATCCAGGCGCACCCCATCTATTAAAGTTTGTTCCAGCAACCATGATCCATAACGCTTTAATTCTTCTCTAACAGCCTGATTTCTAAATTCAACATCACAAAACATTAAGTAATCATAGTTGCCTTTTTCAGTATCAATTACATTTTCCCAACCTTCTCCGTATTCGTTCATAATACTATAAATGGCATTTTCTCCCAAATCATGCGCATAGTCAACACCTGAAAAACATTGATGATCCCAAATAAATGCAGAGTATTTACCATTACGGCCGGGAAATGTAAACTTTGTAAATGCGTCAATATCGAAAGGTTCACTTATAAATTCATTTCTATTATCGGGATTTACTTTCCGGACCTTTATTCTCTCTATTTCATCAGCTCCGCCAAGATGATTAAGAACAATATCCAGATAAATCTGTATGCCCTTATCATGTAATGCTTCAATAGCTGCCAGAAGTTCTTCTTTAGTGCCATACTTTGTTCTGACGGATCCTTTCTGATCAAATTCCCCCAGATCATAAATATCATATACATCATATCCGCTTGCCTCTTGCCCTTCTTTCCCTTTATGTGCAGGGGGAAACCAGACAGCATTAATACCTAATTCTGCCAAATAACCTGATTCATTCTTTATTTTTTTCCAGAGGCTGCCATCATTTGGTATATACCAGTGAAAGTATTGTACGAGCGTGCCATTTATCATATACAAAAGATATAATAAATGTACGGGCCATAGACAAATTAAGTATCAAACCATATTAATGAGGAAATAATTCTACTCATTTCAGAAAAGCAGCATTATTAAGAACATGATTTTGCCAGAGTTTATCTAATTCCCATTAGTATTACAACAGAGTGATCTTTTTAGGTTTAGTAAGCAACTTAAATCAATCTTTATTTGAAATAAACGAACTGCTTGTTTACACAAGAATAAGTTAACAACTATTTGATTTCACAACAGTACAAAGATCATCATGGATACTTTACTCTTTTACCCCAATACTCTAACCGTAAACAACACCTTCTTATTACCTGATTAACACTTCCATTATGTGGATATATTTATTCCAAATAATATCGTATCAGTTAAACGGATATCATTAGTTATGAAGGAGTTCATATGGACAATAGTAAACAGGTACTATCACATACGAAACGAGCTATGGGAAAAAATAATTATTGAATCAAAAATAAACCTTGATGACATTCTTCCATTTTAACGATTAGATAATAAATATTAAAACCACCTAAACTCGTTTTATGAAGAAGCTTTTCTGCATTCTCTTTTTTTCAATATTAATCGTTTATGCTCAGGCTCAGTTATCCTACGGACCTAAATTAGCTTTAAACTTACCTACCCAATCCTGGTCTGGCCCGGGTAGTGAGAAATATACAACAGGGTTTATCGGCGGGGTACAAATTGGAGGATTTGCCCAGTATCGAATAAATGAAAAATTCTCGGGACAGGCTGAATTCATTTACTCAATGGATGGTACCCGTCAAACAAACAATGTAGTATCAAAAAAAGGTAATTTAAGGGGTAATTATATACGGATTCCCGTTCTCGGACAATATCATATTGGAGAACATATACATATCCAAACCGGACCCTCTTTAGGATTTCTTTTATCTGCCAGTCAAAAATGGGAAGGAGAAACGTACAAAAGTAAGATTGGCTCGGCGAAAACCGATTTTGGATGGAATTTTGGAGGAGGGTATAATCTTTCAACAATCTTAGAAGGCTTAAGTACTGATATACGTTTCTATTTAGGATTTACAAATACAACTACAGTGGGTAGAAATGGCGGTAATAACTTTAAGAACAGATCAATTGCATTAGGATTTCAATATGCTATTCCGAAGAAATAGTCGATAGTAAAGCAGATTTTCTCAGCAAACAAAACATAATACTATTACTCAAGAATTCGTTCAATTGATTCCTACTAAATATGCAATCTGGTGCAATTAATTTATGCGAATTGTATTAGATATTATAGACAAATCATAATTCAAACTGGGCATTCTACGATGATCCATATTTTAATACGAAGTCGTTTTAAAAATATGAAAGTGCAATTCGAATTGCACCTCAGTAAATTTTGATTCTTTCATACGCGAATATTCAACTTTTAATCTATGAATAATAGCCCGTTTTTATACCTTACAATGCCTGATTTAGTGAGAGAGGGTTAAGACCCCATTTTTCAGACAGCTATTTTTTCATAATTTTCTATGTTAGAAATACTGTTCGCCCATTCCACCGGTGTCATATTATTCAATGCTTCATGAGGTCTTCGTTCATTGTATTCTTCGATCCATTCTTTGCTTAACCTAAGCACTTCATGCAGATCGAAAAATAAATATGCATCTAGTACTGCTTCTCTGTAAAGTTAGATAATATCTATTTAGTTAATTTGCGCTTGAAAAGGAATAAAAATGCATATTGAAGACATACGGGAATATTGCTTATCTCTTGAAGAGGTTGAGGAAACTTTACCTTTTGGACCGGATACACTTGTATACAAAACAAAAAATAAAATTTTTCTTTTAACCGGACTGAATAGCGACACCCTCAGCTTTAATGTAAAATGCGATCCGGAAAAAGCTCTTGAATTAAGAGAACTGCATC
>CAZQIQ010000048.1:5754-17242 GCA_964593835.1 uncultured Chitinophagaceae bacterium | reverse complement strand
GTTTCTCCGGGTTATCATATGAACAAAAAGCATTGGAACACCATAACGATTGATGGGTCAGTTAGTAATAACCAATTAAAAGAATGGATATTGGATTCTTACCATTTAGTTCGAAAGTCTAAAAAACAACATTGAACTTTCAATGTTTGATCTAAGAGTTGAGGTGATCTTAATTTGTCGATACCTTAAAGTCATTATAAGCTATCAGATCATATATGACCACTCAAGGATAGAACAGAGACAACAATATTCTATTTCATCGTTGCGATTCACTCTATATACCTCACTAAACAAATATTAAAGAGGGTGTATCAGTTAGATACACCCTCTTTAATTCTAATACCTGATGCAAAAAAATCGTTTAGATGACTCTCCGGCCCCTTCTTAAGAAGAATTTTGACACAGCCTCATTATTTTCCATTTTTCAAAATCTCTTTTCCTTCCTCTACAGAAATATTGTTATGCACCATTTTCATTAGCACTTGTGTTATTACGTTAGGCTGACTATGTTGAATAATATTTCTTCCATATACAATACCTGCAGCGCCTTGCTCCATTAATATTTTTGTTCTCTGCAGAATCTCCTCATCACTCGCTTTACTTCCTCCTCTTACCAGCACAGGAATATCACCAGCAATTTCAATAACACGGTGATAGTCTGTCACATCTTTTGTAGGATCAGCTTTTATGATATCAGCACCAAGCTCGACAGCCTGCCTGACAAGCGGCAATATTTTTTTAATATCGCCATCCACCATATAACCTCCTTTTTCAGAGTTTGGGCGAAAAACTAAAGGTTCAATCATAATCGGCATACAATAATGATCAGCCTCTGCTTTTATTTTCAGAATATTGTCTATGCATTGAGCCGTTACTTCTGGAGCACCGGGGATACTAAAAAGATTGACACACAAACAAACAGCATCAACACGAACAGCTTGAAGTACTGGTTGTTCCAACATCTTACTAAATGAAGAAGTAGACAGTTCAGGACCATAAACGTTTGCCACATCCGATCTTAGCACGAGGGACGGTTTATTTTTACCCGGTACCGACTGTAAATATTTAAGTTGACCAATAGTAAGCTGAATCGCATCAGGAGCGGCCTGAATAATGGTATCTACAGCTTTCTGGATGTTTTGTATGCCGTCAAGAAAACTGTATTCATTAAAAAATCCATGGTCTACAGCAACATCAAAACACTTTTTTGAAATAGGATTAAAAAGTCGATTTAGTCTGTATTGTTTCATCTACCTGTTTTTAGAGTACATTAACCAATATTCATTTATAGTTCTAACACCTGGTAAAGTTATTTAAAAGCTTTGTCAAAAGAATAGTATGCCTGTATCGTTTATACATATTAATTCCGTTAAAGAATAAGTTTCATTACATATGTAAAACGATTTTTAATATTACCCATCATCCAATATAAGAATGAGCTAATTATTTTTCTGTTTATATATTATAATACCGGACATTTCTACATTAGATTGCTTAGACTTTTGTTATATACTTCAATCACATGGTTTGGTGTCAGATTATTCTTCGAACTGTGGGATCTGAAGTTGTTATATTCTTTCTCTCCATGCCAACGATTTCTATCTAAGAGGCTGGTGTATCTATGGAAGGAACAAATTCATCATTTGATTTATTTTTTTTTCTCCAGAAAGCAGATATTTCTTCCAATGTTTTACCTCTTGTTTCAGGAAGCATTCTCCATACAAAAACCGCAGTGATCACACACACGATCGCATAAATAAGAAATATTCCAAATTCCGAACCAAATATCCTTTCAGATAGCGCTGACAAAGAAGGAAACAATTGATTAGCCATATAAGTGCAAATCCATAATACTACTGAGGCTATAGACATTGCAAGCCCTCTAAGCCGGTTTGGAAATATTTCTGCCATAATCAGCCAGGTAAGCGGTGCCAGACTTACACAATAAGCGCCAACAGACAGGAACATAGTAAACAGCAGGTAAAAACCGTCCAATTTAAAATAGAAGAACAAACTGGTACAAGCCATTCCCAACGCCATTATCAAAGCTCCTACTATTAACAGTTTTCTTCTTCCCACACGTTCAACCAGCCAAAAGGCAAAGACTGTACATAATACAAGCCATCCTGCTAATATCATTGATTGAAGAATAGCATCAGAAGCATTTTCAAATCCTGCTTTCTGAAAAATTATTGGTGCATACAATAATAGAGTTGACGCACCGCTCCACTGTTGGAAAAATGCAAGCGCTACAGCTATAAGTACTGCTATTCGAATACCTTTTTGAAATAATTCAGAAAACTTTCCAGATTCTGCATTAAGACTTTTCTCTATTTCCTCCACTTCTTTATCAGCAACGTCATTCCCGTTAATCCTTTTTAGCACTTCATAAGCCTCATCTTTTCTATTTTGTTTGGTGAGCCATCTGGGACTTTCCGGAATTGCAAATAAACCAAATACAAAAAACAATATAGGCAATCCTTCAGAAGCAAACATCCAACGCCAGCCTAATCCGAAAGACATGAAATAAGAAACAACTATAGCCGATAATAAACCTATACAAATAGCAAACTGATTAATAGTAACAAGTCGGCCACGTATATTCGAAGGAGCAACCTCAGCAATATACATTGGTGATACAATTGAAGCCAGACCTACACCTACACCACCTATAAGTCGGAAAATATTAAAAACTGTTAGATTGGGAGGTATGGCTGTGAAAATTGTTGATAAAGCAAATAAAACTGCTGCAAAAAATAATGATTTCTTTCTGCCGAACTTATCAGCTATAGCACCTCCAAACAAAGCACCAAAAATACAGCCTATCGAAGCACTACTCATTACAAATCCAAGTGCAGCATCGGTGAGTTCAAAATCTTCTTTCATAAATATCACTGCTCCGGAAATAATATTCATATCATATCCGAATAAAAAACCGCCAACAGCAGCAACAAGAGATATCAAATAGACATAAGAATAGTTTTGTGGGCGAGCATCGTTAGTATTTACATTCATAAAGCGAGTTTTGTTTTGATTTATATCTCTCTATATGGCGCGAGAGATGGATAAATTACTTTATATCTTTTTAATTGTTGATCATAAATATTTCTGTTTTTTTCATTTGGCTGAAAAGAAGTATCTATTTCTACCAGCTTAGATGCGGCATCCGATGCATTTTCATATTTTCCAATGGCTATCCCTGCTAAAATGGCTGCACCTAAACAAACCGCTTCGTCTGTTTTTAATACTTGAATTTCTTTGCCAGTAAGATCGCTCCTGAGCTGAACAGTAAAAGGTATTCGTGAATTACCACCGGCAATACTCATTGCTATAAAATCTCCCATTACTTCTTCCAATGCCTCTACATTAAGAGCCAGTTCGCAGGCAATTCCTTCAAAGACAGCTTTATAAAGATGATGTTTTGTCGTGCCGGGAGTAATTCCCGCAAATATGGTAGTCGCTCTCACATCCCATGAAGGAGTACAGGCTCCTACGAGATGGGGTGTAATATTAATTCCGGAAGGACCCGGTACCAGTTCTTTAACTTTCTGTTCCAATACCTGGTATACAGTTTTATTTTGCTTTTCAGCCAGCATTTTTTCTTCATAACAAAACTGATCCACAAACCATCCCGATATTAAACCGGCTGGAAAAAATGCAAGCGTAACGAACTTACCCGGTACTACATGACAATAAGAATTCAGGTTATAGTTTAATGCTTTCGCGCTATTCATTGGTGCATCGGTGATAGCCACCATACATTCGTATGAACCAGCAGAATCAAATACATCACCATTTGCAACAGCTCCTGCACCTAACGCACCACATGGCTGATCATGACCACCTAAAGCCACAGCAGCGCCTTCTTTTAATCCCAGAGAGTCTGCTATTGTTTTCGATAACCGTCCGGCTAATGTACCAGAAGGAACAGGAATACCCAGCTTGTCTTTAGGAATATCGCAATGAGAAAGTATTTCTTCTGACCAATCAAGACGATTAATATCAAAAGCCATTGTTCTGGACGCCAGGGAATAATCGGTGTATGGCGGTAATCCCAATTGAACTAAAATAAAATCTCCAACGCTTAGAAATCTTGCTGTTCTATTGAACAGTTCGGGATCATTTTTTCTTAACCATATGATTTTGTTCAATGAAAACATAGCATGCAGGGGAACACCTGCAATGCTATAAATTCTTTCTCTTCCAAAACTTTTTTCCCACCATTCAGCTTCTTCAATGGCTCTGTTATCCGCATTCATAATTGCATTAGCTGTTGGATGACCATCAGCATCTACAGGGATAATTGTTTCGCCATGCGAACTAATCGCCAGCGACTCAATAGGATCATCTTTCACCTGATCAGACAATAATCGAATAACGTTAAATACAGCATCTTTAAAATATAATGCGTCTATTTCAACTTTATTTGCACCTATATTTATCGCCGTATATGAATGCGTGGCACGGGCCAGTTCCTTACCATTTGTATCAAACACAATCCCCTTACAACTGCTAGATCCTATATCAATACCAAGTAGACTCATGATAATTGATCGTAGGTTAGCATGATTTTCATAAAAGGTTCTTCTCTGTTATCAATCATTTTAAACACTTCTTTTATCTGATCCAGACGATAATGATGAGTAATCATTCCCTTGGTAGAAATCTTTCCTTCGCTCATAAATTTTATCATATCCCTAAAATCCTGTGGAACATACATTGTTGTTCCGGAAATAGTCAATTCGTGTTGCACAAAATCAGGAAGCAGGGGAATATGATATTCATTTTGCAAAACACCAATCATCACAATACGTGTACCTCTTCGTGCAATCTTGAGAATATTATCAAATACCTTTCCCTTTTCACCTACACAGTCCAGAAACACATCAACGTCTTTGTAATTACCTATTAAGCGGTTCAGTCCTTCTTCAAGACTTTCTTTCCCGACATTAATGGTTCCATCAGCTCCCAGTGAAGTTGCAAGATCTAATCGGGATTGATCAAAATCAGCAATAATAGTTTTAGTGGCTCCCAATACACGACAACTTTGCATAGCAAAAATACCTATCGGACCAGCCCCTATTACCAAAGCAATATCTCCGGCTTTGACCTGTTTTTTTGCACCGTGATATGAAACACAGGCAGGCTCAATCATTGCAGCATCCTCCATACTCATATTATCAGGAATAGGTAAAGCCATGCGAGCATCAACATTTACATATTGTACATGTGCCCCATCAGCTTCCGCTCCCATACATTTTAATTCCTCACAAAAATTAAATGTTTCCGTTTTGCAAGGTTTGCATTTTCCGCAAACAACATGGGGAATAACGGTTACGCGCTGACCAACTTCAAGATGAGTAACATTGTCTCCCAGTTTTTCTACAAAACCAGAAAACTCATGTCCCATTACCAGTGATTTTTTTGCATAAGGATGCAATCCTCTATAAATAGTCGGGTCGGAACCGCAAACTCCACACCTAACCACTTTCAAAAGAATTTCGTCTTTACCGGGCTCAGGAATTGAAGTCTGATCAATTTCAAACTGTCCGGGTTTTGTTAACATTACACGAAGCATATCTTTCCGTTAAGATTGTTATTAATTCATTGCATTAATGGGCAGTGCTTTATTTAGCTCTTGCGCTCTTGATATCAAGGAAATAACAGAACCACTCCAGTGCATCCGCTACTTTTTCATCATGAATCAATCCACCATGATGAATAACTCCCATGTCAATCATCTTATTTTCCCAGTCCATCACGTCATCCACTTTAACCCATCCGTAAGTACCTCTAATATATGGTCCTACATTTACGACTTCACCAGAGCCAATAAACATAGAGAATTCCGCATCGTACTCTACTAATCTTGCACAGGATACCTTACCTGGCATATAACGAAACTCTAATGCACCAAAACAAGTAGGACACCATTGCATTAATCTTTCATTTTTCTGCAACTTTGGTTTACAATCTGTTGCACAAATACTTTGCGGACCATTTCCACAATGCCAGGCGAGCCAGATATTTTCTTTTGTTGGATGAAGATCGGCCCAATCGATGAAGTGAGGAGCTGTTTTATTTAGACCCGCAGAATTTATAGCATGCATAGTTGTAGAACCTAAAATGTCCACTTCACATGCAGTAGTTAAACCCTGATCATTTAGTCGGCCGCTTACAGAACATATGGACACCCCAATTCTTTCCTGAACACGTGTCCAGCAATTAACCGCAAGTGTGTCTACATCAAGTTCTTTGGCAATCTGCAAATAGCCATACTCGGCTTTTGCAATTTTCTCAATATCACCAGGAACGTTTTGCGCTATATCAATGCCCTGTGTTATTTCGTGCATAATCCTTTGCACTTCTGGATGTTTCTCATCAACATTCTCAAGACGTGTTAATACTGTATCCAGATCCATAGGTACTACCATTTGTCTGAACCTATGTTGCATTGCCTGCTCACTAAATTGTTGTGATTCAAAAAGCTGGGGTCTGGTACCTAACATTCCGATTTTTAAACCAACAAATCTACTTATGGCACATACTGACCTTGTAAATATTTCAATTTTGTCTTTGAAATACTCATCCTCAGGATTGCAGGTATTAATGTGTACAAACTTGAAACCGCGACGCTTAATAGAGGAAGCTGTCATGAATTGACCACACCATGTATCAGTAAGCCTGTTACCAGTGTTGTTAATAGGACCACTTTTGGTAGCAAAATGCAGAATCGGCATTTCTTTAGATGTATAGTTAAGAAAAGTTCCTACAGCTACTTCCATTCCGAATGTCATATTACCGATGATCACTCCTTTAACGTCCTGCTCTTTAAAAAAAGCGGCAACTTTTTTTCCCTCTTCTACTGTACTTACACAACCGATATCAGTAAATTCTTTTGAAGGCACAACCAGTTCAAGACCAGGAATCGCCTTTAAAACCTCTACACAACGGTCACGCATACCCTCTGCCCAGTTATCACCATTCCATGCGTCCCAGTTTACAGGTACAAACCCAATTTTCGTTTTGAATATTTTCTTTTCCATCTCTTTCAGTTTTCTTTATTTGGTTAAACTTGTTTTTGTTTTGATTGCTTTTTTAATAATTGTTGTATGTTAATTTTTAAACTCTCACTATCTAATTGTTGCAGGGGATATTGCTCATCTGCACTGCAGCTTTTGCCATACTTTGTAACCCCCATTCTTTTGAATTGACAGACAAATCCATTCTCTGCAATAATTGAAGCTACAGTACTACCCATTCCTGAACGGACAAAATGATCTTCGTAAGTAATCACCGCTCCGGTATTACAAGCTGCTTCAATATCGTTAAGATCAATAGCAGAGGGACATGAGATATTCAGTACTCCAACCTCAATATTCTCATTCATCAGTTCATCTGCAGCTTTAACAGCTTTACTGACCATTGTTCCAGTGCAAATAATTGTTGCATCATTGCCTTTTCTTAACCACTCACCCTCACCAAATCTGAATGAATATTCTCGGTCATAAAAAACACTGTTGTCTTTATGTGTTAATACCGGCACTTTAGATCTGCCCATAGCTACCACAAAATTTCCTGGGGTAGATGCTATATACCTGATCACTCTATCTGTCTGATTAGCATCGGCAGGAATAATTAATTTATAGCCAGGCAGATTATTTGTTAATGAAATATAGTCAACACATTGATGTGTTTTTCCATCTTCCCCAACATCCAGACCACAGTGAGTAATAACCAACTTAATGGATGTTTCATTAACGTCATTCATACGATGCTGGCCATAAGTTTCATCAATTCCAAATACCCCAAAGTCAAGAAAAAAAGGAATAACCCCTGCTTTTGACAGGGCTCCGGAAACTGTTGCCGCGTTATGTTCCTGTATACCACACTCTATAAACTGATCGGGAAAACCCTTCAACACTTTCATCGTTTTAACCGATTCCATTAAATCACAATCTATAACAGCAATGGGTACACTTTGATTATTACTTATAATATCATATATAGCTTCCCCTGCTGCAGTTCTGCATTCCACTCCTTTTTCAGAAGAATAAACAATGGGCGTACCTCTCTTAACATTTAGTTCGGGGAAAAGTATCTGTTGAGCATTGGCAATAAAAGGAACTATTTCAACATTGTCTTCTCCTATCTCATCAATTGCGTCAGCATATTGTGTTTTAGATAAAATTTTACCATGATATTCATAATTATTCTCAATAAAAGAAACACCTTTACTCATTATTGTATTGGCCATAACAGCAAGAGGTTTTTTATTGTTTCTTTCTTTTAAAACTTGATATATCTCTTCAATATTATGTCCGTCAATATTTACTACTTCCCAGCCAGCAGCCTCGTACTTACGCCCAATATTATTAGGCATAATAGAACTTGTTGCTCCCGAGGCCTGTAAATTATTTACATCAACAATAGCAGTAAGGTTTGATAACTCATGTTTGGCAGCAAATTCCGCGGCTTCTGTAAGTTGTCCTTTTTGTTGCTCACCATCACCCATCACTACAAATACTCTGTTATTGATTTTTTTGAGTTTAGCAGCCATCGCAAATCCGCAGCCAACAGATAAACCCTGTCCCAAACTTCCACTTCCCCATTCCACGCCAGGAATATGACAACTTGGATGACCTTCAAAAATGCTTTCTTTTTTTCTAAATAGCTTTACTGCTTCATCAATGTCAAAAAAACCAAGATTGCCCAAAACAGCATATACACCCGGAGATGTGTGCCCATGACTAATCACAATTCTATCGCGATTATCATCATGCTGATTCTGGGGAACAATATTTCCGCAAAGCCAAAGCATCAGATATATATCTGCTGATGACATTGAGCCACCCACATGTCCAGATCCGGCGTTAATAGTCATTGATAAAATATCTTTACGTACTTTTTTTGCTATCAACTGGATGCTGTTTAAAGCTTCTGCAGAAATAGTTTCAGCTTTAAAATTTCTTAATCCAACAAGCGCCTCATCATTCAAAAAAGATATCATTGTAATGATTCAACAATTTTAGTAAATGCATTTATTTCATCCTGAGTACTTAATACTCCTATCTCCAACTCTATGTTTTTTTTCTCACCAGGCTTCAGCCATTCAACTTCTCCATTATTTTTTATTTTCTCTCTTCCAATAGGATTACAATTTCCCGGCTCCATCCCTAATACATATTCAGCTTCTCCTATCATTTTCCATTGAGTAAACCGGGGAAGTTGATTTTTAGAATATCTGATAAATATTCCAAAGTTTATATCCGGATTAATTATTGCACAACATGTTAAACCTGATTGATCTGATTTAAAATCATGAAAAAAAAGATGCTCAGGTTCACCTTTTATTGGCTCGCTCCATTTATCGTACACATCCCTTTTGCTTTTTGAATATTCATTAGCAGGAATTATTTCTCTTGAAGGACTAATAAACCGGCTATTTGGAGACAGTACCGGATATCCGATATTAAAATGATAGAGAATCATTAATGGCTGCTCATACGAACCCTCGTTTTCTATTTCATCATAAATATGGAATGATTTCGCTCCAAGTGTGGTACTGATTTTTCTTCTAAGTACCATATTTTCTCCATGCAGTACTGATTCACGCATACTACCGGAAACCGACATAGTAAATACCTCATCTTGCCAACCCTGTTGAGCCGCCACAAAATCTGCAGCCATATTCGATATTCTTCCGTGAAGTCCAAAACGCTGTTCACCAAATACAGGGTGAGGTTCTACACTACCCGGACCAACATTAGACAAACCGCAGGTCGTTAGGAGACCAGCAAAAAATGTTCTTAACCATTCCAGGTCATGTGATTCATAATAATTCGGAGAAACAATTCCAGTTTTAGAAATATATCCAAAAGGAATACCCTGAAACTCGGCCCAGGCTATGTCCATTCCTCTGCCAGGAAGCACTGTAAAATTTAGTCCGGAGCCCGTTTTTATATCAACAGCGTCAATGCCTTTGGCTTTGCCTTCGCTTAAAGCATAACGCTTTAGTCCCGCAATTTGGGATATGTCACCAACATGGCGCTGTAGAAATCGTTTGTCTTTAAATAAGTCTATGGATAACAATCGTTTATGCCCAGATTTTTTCACATGGGGCTAATAAAACTAGATAAAATGGGAAAGCAAAAACAATTCAATCTTAACAGGAAGTATAATTATTTTAACTATGGATTTAATATTTCTGTTAGCAATGAATTTTAAGCCCTATAAATCATCAATTATTGTAAAAATGATGCTGATTTTCTGTTTATTAGACACTAAATATTTATTAAGCACTCTTAAAACAGACTATAATCTGACCTCAATTGTCGGACATCATTTTTGGGGCTATTGACCTTTTAAGTTTACATAAAGATTAGCATCCAAAAGATGAGATTAAAATGTCTATGTACTTGGGAGTAAAATAAGGTCAGCATTAAAATTATTTGAAGAGGCAGAGGATTACGCAAACCAAAACAACTCGGCAAAACCGGCTATCAAGATAAAAGAAAGGTAAATCGAAATTTAGATAAAAAATTCACTTCATCAATAGCATGAACACGTATTATAAAAACATTTTTTTCTCCTCTAAAATGTTATTATTTTTTTTGTCTTTTGCGAGAATAGATTTTTCTTGCTTTTTCTACAATACTGACAAATTCAATTTGAGCTGGATCATTAATATCTTTTGTAATACCAGCGAGATTAAAAGTGTTGTTCCAGGTAATATTTTTTGCATATTCGGATTCTTTCATCAACGACCCGAACATAACAACTGATGTAGCAAACTGGTAATAATGCGGCAAATCAGTGAACTTCATGAGGTTATTTGGCACTTCGAAGATCTTTTGAATATTGGTAGAATCGCCGGGAAGTTGATAGTTTAGTATTGCCGTACCCAAAACTGATTTCTGATTATGCTGCGGAACAATTTCGAAGACGGCCACCATAGAGTGTCCGGCTCCAACCTCACCTCCATCAATCTCACTTATCGAATCAGTCAACGCTTTCAGCTTATTATCATAACCGACTAATCGATATTTATTGATACTTTTTTTATCAAAGTCGAAGCCTACTGTAGTATTATCAGCTATCGCATACAGTGTTTGCGTTAATTCTTTTACTAGAACTTTTTCTGCTTCCGCCTCACTGTCGAGGTATGCGAAATTACCATTTCCTTTTTTGGCCAGAACTTCGAGTTTTGAATCTTTATAATTTCCCATTCCCACTCCGAGGCAGGTTAAATAAATTCCTTCTTCTTTATAGGTAGTAATTAATTGTTCAAGTTCTTCTTCCGTATGTTTACCGACATTAAAATCACCGTCTGTTGCAATAATCACCCTATTGTTACCACCATTAATAAATGTATTCTTTGCCAGCTGATAGGCAGATAAAATTCCCGAAGCACCTGGAGTGGATCCACCTGGATACAATTCCTCAATCGCTTTTCTGATTTTCGCTTTATCTCCTCCGCTGGTCGGGG
>CAZQIQ010000048.1:0-5744 GCA_964593835.1 uncultured Chitinophagaceae bacterium | reverse complement strand
TAAAAAAACACCCGTTGCGCCACCATATACAACAATCGCGATAGTATCTGCATCACGTAAATTATTTACTAACGATTTAAAAGCAGACTTTAAGAGGGGAAGACGATTAGGCATATCCATAGAGCCTGAAACATCAATCAAAAAAACAAGATTAGCAGGTGGAATACTATTAGAGTCCAGTTTTTTCGCACATAACTTAACAAACAGTAATTGGTTATTAATATTCCATGGACAATCGGATAATTGAGACTCAAAAAAAAATACCTTTTGCGCATCAGGAGGTGTATAACCAAAGTTAAAATAATTTAATAGCTCTTCTATTCTAACAGCATCAGAAGGAACTTTTGATTGCATATTTAAAAATCTCCTCACATTACTATATGAAGCTTTATCAATCCTTACGGCAAATTTTGTTTCCGGATATTTATCAGCATCAATAAATGAATTTTCTATAAGTGAGCTATAAGATTCTCCTATTGCCAACCAATGATTCTTTTTTTCAACCTGAAGATCTTTAGTGAGAGATAATAATTTATTCTTTTGTACAGCACCGGAAGAATGTAACAATTTAAGCGGAATGGCATGATAAGATCCAGCATCCAACATTAGAGAAATAGACTGATACCCCTGTAGACTTATTGTGACAGAGTCAACACGTTTTTGCGTAGGAATACCAAAAGATCCTGAGCCGCCTGATGAATACAAGTAACCGGTAGAATGCAAAACAATTTTTGCATTGGGTAGCATCTTATTATACTCATCTTTTACTTCTCCTCTTAAATAATATTGAGAAGAAGCAGTTTTAGTACAAAAAATGAAAAATAATATGAATAATCGCCTATTCAACGAGTTTGAAAATTTCGGGTATATTTCTACCTAACCCATCATAATCCAATCCATATCCTACAACGAATTTATCCGGAATAGTAAATCCAAGATAATCAATTGGAACAGGATATACAGTTGCTTCAGCTTTATGCAATAAAGCTGCTATTTTCAACGAGGACGGTTGTTGATGAACAAGTTGAGGTAAAAACTCGTGCAGCGTTTTACCTGTATCTACAATATCTTCAATGATTACTACTTCCCGACCGTATATTTCAGTATCTAAACCAATAGCAGTAATAACAGTTCCTGTGGATTTAGCTCCCTTGTATGAAGCCAATTTAATAAAGCATATTTCAGCTTCAATTTTTATTTTTTTAAAGAGGTCGGAAGCAAAAATGAAGGATCCATTGAGGATTGCAATAAATAAAGGTTTTTTCCCCGAATAATCCTGATTAAGTTGTTCAGCGATAAAGCTGATACGAGATTGAATATCCTCCTGTGTCAGGTAGGATTCAAATAATTTATCGTGTACCCTTATTAAGGACATTTTCCTACATTTTTGAGCGCGCAGGGTTTTTCCTTTTTTTCTGAAGAAAAACCACCTGGTCTTTTAATAATATCTCATGTCCCTTTAAATCATTAAAAGTTAGTAATCTATCTAATGGAACATCATATTCTTGCGCAATTGCCAACAAAGGAGTACCCTGTTTGGCATATACAACCCTGGTATTTTCAATAAGAAATTCTCCATGGGGATAATCGTTGGCAATAGAAACATTTAAAAAGACGGATTGTTCATTTAATGAAGGCTGTGGTTGTTCTTCGGGTGCAGCATCAACAGGCAATTCAATGGTCGGAATGTGAATGATAGGTTCTTTACCTGTCCTCGCAATAATTTCTTCGGAAGGCGACATTTTTCCCATTGCTATTAATGTATACTGCTGAAGATTATAACTCTCTATCAGTTTAATGATTATTGGCGCATATTTCGGATTAGTAGCATAGCCAGCTTTACGTAAACCGGTGGCCCATCCTTTATAATCGGTAGGATCTAGTTCAAACAGAAAAGCATATCTTGATCCGCTACGTAAAAAGTCGGAATGATCGCGATAAGAATTAATGGCTGAATCATATTTTCTGAAGCATTCACCCCTGGCATCATCATCATGAGAGACACTAGGTCCTTTCCAATACGATTTACATTTAATCCCAAAATGATTATTAGATTTCATCACCAGTACGCTTTTACCTGCGGAAGTTTCATGTATTCCCTGAGCTATCTTAATAGAAGCAGGAATACCGGTGCGCTTCATTTCTTCCATAGCCAGCTCCTTATATGTGTTGATATATTCAATAATATCTAATGCTGGCTGCGCCTTAATCGCAGTAGTTACCATCACAAAAAATAGAATAACAATAACTCTCATCTATACTGGTTTTATTACTTTTTTACAATTAACAACAACCCATCCCTGATTGTCAGCAACACCTGCTCCACATTTATATCATTTTTCACATATTCATTAAATGAATGAATTGCCAATGCATTTTTTCCTTTTATCGGTTCATTTAATACTTGTCCGTGAAATAACACATTGTCGGCTATAATCACACCTCCTGTTCTCAGTCTCGGCATTATCATATTATAATAGTCCAGATAACCGGTTTTATCGGCATCAATAAAAACAACATCCCATATCTCGTTTAAGGAGGGTATGATATCTAACGCATTTCCAATGTGTAAAATTATCTGATCATTATATTTTGACCGCTTAAAATTTTCCTGTGCAGCTATCGCATCCTGCTCTCTCACCTCAATCGTATGCAGTTTCCCAGTAGGCAGCAAACCTTTAGCCAGACAGAGCGCACTGTAACCTGTAAAAGTGCCTATTTCAAGTATCCTGGAAGGTTTTGATAAAATGCTAAATATTTCCAAAAATTTCCCCTGAACCTTTCCACTTAACATATGAGCATGTGGATGACTGGCATTTGTTTGATTCATTACATCCTCAAGCAATAAATCACTTTCGGATGTAAATCGCTCTGCATAATTCTGTACCAATGAGTTAAGGAGTTCCATCTAACCTGGTTCGTTTGGATATTAGCATTAATCCCACAAAGGTAAGCAACCCATTATAGATTAGTAGCTCATACCCTATTTTAAAACCACCGAGGAGGGAGGTTTTCTGATTAATATAATCAACAAACATAATTACTGCAGGTGCAGCGAGACAAACATAAATAGCTAACCTGTCTTTTATTTGCCTTTTTGTTAAGATTCCAAAGGCGAAAAGTCCTAATAATGGGCCATAAGTGAAGCCGGCAACTTTTAGGATGACATCGATAATTGACTTATTATCGATCAACTTGAAGACCATAACTGCCACAAAAAAAACGAGTGCGAAACTCAGGTGCACGCGTTGCCGTATAGCTTTCCTGGATTTTTCGTCTAAAAGCTCATTTCTTTTTAAGCCCAGGATATCAATACAGTAGGAAGATGTGAGTGCTGTAAGCGCTCCATCAGCACTGGGAAATAAAGCAGAGATAAGACCGATAATAAAAATAATTGATAAAGCAGTAGGCATATATTGCAAAGCGACTGTAGGAAAAAGATCATCATTGACTACATCTATACCATTGCTTTGCGCAAACAGATGCAACAGTCCTCCCAAAAACAGGAAAAGAAAATTGACGATCACCATAATAACAGTGAAAGTCATCATATTCTTTTGAGAATCTTTTAAATTTTTTACGCTGATGTTTTTCTGCATCATTTCCTGATCCAAACCAGTCATCGCAATAGTAATAAACATTCCTCCCAAAATATGTTTTAAAAAGAAAGAGCTACTGTTTATATCTGCATTAAATATTTTTGTTAACCCATATTCATCCATCTGTGCCATAACACCTGTAGAAGATGCAGGCAGATTTGACATCACATAAAAAATACAAGCTACAAGCCCCAACAACATAAAAGTGGTTTGAAGTGTATCTGTAAACACAATTGTCTTAACGCCTCCCTCAAACGTATACAACAATATCATTAGTAAGATGATAAAAGTAGTAACCCAAAAAGGAAGTCCCATATTTTCAAGAATAAACAATTGCAATACATTAATAACAAGATACAGCCGTGCCGTAGCACCTAATGTTCTTGATATGATAAAAAACAACGCACCTGTTTTGTAAGACACCATGCCTAATCTATGCTGTAAATAATTATAGATAGAGGTGAGATTAAGTTTATAATAAAGAGGGAGTAATACAAATGCTATAATTATATATCCAAGAAGATTGCCTATGACAACCTGGAAATAAGCAAATCCGGCTGACCCAACCGTTCCTGGTACTGAAACAAATGTTACACCTGAAAGAGAAGTACCTATCATACCGAATGCCACCAGCATCCAATTAGAATTCCTATTACCAATAAAAAATGAATCGTTATTGGAATTACGTGATGTATAATAAGCCACTAATAATAACAGTAGAAAATAGCCTAAAACGAAGGAGAATAAGAGAGTTGATGACATAAGGATATATTAAAGCTAAGATAATAAAATTTGTATCTTGTCATTTATGAATATCAAATCTGTAGCTGTTTTTTGCGGATCCCGTGAAGGAAAGAACCCCTTGTTTGTCAAGCATGCTGCCGAATTAGGTAAACTCATCGCGATGCTAAATATTAAACTGGTGTATGGCGGAGGCAAACGCGGATTAATGGGAGTTTTAGCTGATGCTGCTTTGGCAAATAAAGGACAGGTTTTAGGAGTGATGCCAAAAATGATGATAGAATGGGAACAACAGCATGAAAGCTTAACAGAGATAGCTATAACGCCTGATATGCAAAGCAGGAAAAAAATGATGTACGAGATGAGTGATGCTGCCATTCTGATACCGGGAGGATTTGGATCACTGGATGAATTTTTTGAAATGCTTACATGGAATCAGCTAAAGATTCATGATAAAAAATTATATATCATAAACTCAGGTGGTTTTTACAGTCATCTTCACCTCCATCTCAAATTACTTGAACAAGAAGGTTTTTTATATGAACCATTAAATGAACGTATTATTTTCTGTGATAGTCCGGTCGAATTATTTAATAAGATAGCATAAGACTATCCTTGTATGTAAATACTTTTTGATAAGGCTTCACGCTATCCTTGATCATTTTTTGTACAACTGCACTATCATAGCCAGGTTCATCAGTGGCAATTATTGATGCAGAAGTATAGTATCTAAGGTAATCCTTAAGAATCCATTCATCTTCTACAATAATTATGTCATTTGCGGTTACCTTTTTAGAGATTTTTTGCGCTTCAACATAATACCAATCATTTGATTTTTTCTGCAGCCAGCGTATACTACCAAAGTAATTCACCGTAAACACTAGTATCACTATAACGATTAATCCTTTATTTGTACTCACTTTTATAGGAAACCCAACTATAGGAATTACACCTAACAGCAGCAACCAAACAATTACCATTTGCAAAATCCAGAACTCTAATATTTCGGGCATCCAAAAACAGAAAAAAACAGAATAAATCAACAGCGTAATCAACAGAGGAATTGTTACGTGATTATTCAGACGTATTAATTTTAAACGGCTCGTAAATTTGATGGCAAGGAGCAACATTAGGCCTCCTAGACAAATAGTTAATAATGTTAATACCCAAGCCCACGAAGCAGAAATATTAGAGGATAAAAAAATCTCGTCCTTCAGGCCATGAGATTGAAAAGAATGCTGAAGGAGTGCTTGTAAAGCAGGTAACTGAAAAATAAAATGACCACCAATAAAAGCATGACCAAATCCCGTCAGTACATGAAGCGGCGTTTTTAAAGATGGTGGCTGCCAGTATTGATGACCAACTGTATATCCTTGCATCCATGCTATCCAATCTGAAAAATTA
>CAZQIQ010000047.1:1676-27838 GCA_964593835.1 uncultured Chitinophagaceae bacterium | reverse complement strand
ATCTCTCCGCCGCAAAAGTAATAGTTGAAATCTTTTCACCAAAAAATAATTGATTGATTTTTAATGTTTTCCTTTATTTACATGGATTATGAAGCGTTTTATATCCCCAATAACCGCACTGGTGCTTGCTCAGGCTGCCCAATCGCTCCTGGCAACTTATTTTATTTCTAAAATATCCCTTATCGGGAAAGTTGGTATTGCCCTTTTTTATAAGCAATACAAACTGCTGCGGTCGGGATGGAAAACCTTTTTTCTCTTTTTCGGGATTCAATTGCTGATTATTGGTCTGCTATGGTATATGCAACAAAAAAGAGGTCGGCGTAAAACAGTGTATACTGCTGCCATATTCATGATACTGGCTATTATCGGACTGGTAATGACTTATCACGACTTTCAATACACTTATTCACATCGACTGCTTAAAGAAAGATTTCATCTGGGGTTTTATCTTTTCTGGATAGGATGGATGGCGAGCTGTATCTTTTTTATGATTGCTAACAAACGAAACGATTCTATCAGCACTATAGATCAGCACCAAAACAATATAGAAGTGCCAAACAATACTTTCGGGAAAATTGACCATTGAGTTTGTAAGGCTCTGGTTTACCAGGTAACCCAAATGGAAAAATCTTGGAAGTAAATAACGACCTGGCCGGTACTACTGATCAGCATAAATCAGCACATATAGGGTATCCCTTGTTAGGGATGACTACAGGGTAGAGTCGTATTTTGTTTAATAGACATCTTTAATAGAAAAAGTATTCTAGTGGTAAAAATGATCAAGCCTGTACTGCGATCATCGTAAAATGATGCAGGATATAAGAGTAATGCTTTCAGGGAAATGGCTAAATAGTTTATACCAGGCTTATTTAACAGGAAAGAAGGAAAATAGTTTTTATTGCCTTCAAACATAAAAATCTTGACCGGTTATCTCAGATATTAATATGTTAAGATGAAACCGGTAATACAATGAGTGGAGTTTGTGCATGCCAGGCCAGTTTCTTGGTTACACTTTTTCTGAATAAACTCGCAAATCCTGTTTGCTGATGGTGCAGAGCAATGATTACATCGATTCCCTTGTCATTCGCGAAAGTATTTATGCCTTCCACTATGTTCTGATGGTTAATATAATGGTACTCTGGTGAAAATTTATCCAATAGGGTATGTAATGCTCCAATCTCTTTTCTTAATTCAGGTAGCTCGCCTTCTTTATTGGCTACATTGAGTACCAGAATTTTTGCTGATAAACCAGTCAGTAAATCATCTAATTCCGGCATTTGCATTTTATCTTCTACTTCTTTTAGATCAGTAGTCAATAAAATTGTTTGAGGATATCTGATTGTTACTTCATTTGGAACAATCAATAAAGGATAATCAGTATTTTCCATTATACGAATCGCATTGCTGCCAATAACAACCTTTTCCAGAGCCGTCTTGCCAGTAATGCCCATTACAATGAGATCGATTTTTTCATCTTCGCAAATGCGATTGATACCTGTCTCGAGATGAGTGTCATCCACTAAAATGTCTATAGTTGTTTGTATATCTGTAAGCTGACGTAGGGATTCTTCCCACACTTCCAGTATTTGCAGGCTTTCATTATGCAAGTCTTCTCTTCCTGATGCTACCATAGGGGTATTGGCAATTGGCCCGGTAGTATGGTAAGCATGAAAAAGTACTATTCTTTTACTCTTCCATACTTTGGAAAGCATTGCAGCATATTCCGCTGCCAGAAAAGCATTGTCTGAAAAATCGGTAAGGACAAGAATAGATTGCATAAAGGAAGCTTTTCTAATAAATAAGAAGATAAAGTTATTGAGTAAAGATTACCAAAATGTTAATTGAATGATGCAGATATTATTTTTTGATTGAGGATTTTTGCACCGGTAATCTATAGAGGTTTGTTGTTAATTAATAAAACTGTACATCGTATCCTTTGTGAACTATGTCCCGAAATGATTTGTTATTGTAACGCAATTGCGGATAATGTAATTGGATAGAAAAAAAGTTTACTCGTTATTGATTTGGTGAGATAGGCTATGATAAGCATAAATCCAAAGGTCCATAAAAGCGATCATATGCCCGGTCGTTAGAGTAATTGAGTTAATCTTATCATGTTCCGGGTATAATAGCTGATTATTGTCTTAATGTAGTAAATAGCTATAGGGGTAGTCCCAGAAAATGGGGTGAGAATATTAGGAGTTAAACCTTATGTTATTCTTTAGATAAGATAGACTCTTATCATTTATTGGGTCAGAAAAAAAATTAATGACAACAGTAATGTTTTCAATTTGGGTTAGTTTTATCTCTATTAATAATTAGCATACTGAAGCAGACTACATAAGCACAGGCAATGTGTATCAATAATTAGTGTAAACTTAAGCATTCCTTTATTTTTTTCAGTGGGTAGTCCCAGAAGTTTGGGGGGGTAGTGAAGAGTTATTGTAAAGACACAAGAATCAAGTTTCTGACACTCAATTGTATATGTGTTTTTATTACATTTGTTTTTCTTTTGTCAAAACAATAGAGAAGCGAGAGACGCTCAATGTTTATCTGGAATTAAATATTCGGTGTAGTGGCTGATTTAATACTTTTACAAATAATTTGTAAGATTAAGTGTCTTTGTGACGTTTATATTGTTTTTTGATGTTAATTTGACTAAGTTTTCAGAAAAAATGTTCTGTGGAAAATGATTTTTTCTGATACTTGTTATATCTAAATATTAGGTTTTGTTTATTACTGATATTCGGTTTTATATGCTACTACTTATTTCAAAAAGATTTCTTTTTGAAATAAGTAGTAGATAGATAGATAGATTAGGCCGCGATCTGTTATGAGAGGGTTCAAAAAATATAAATAAAGCAATATTCTTTATTATAAAGATTTATGAATAAATATCAACACATTCAGGAAGCAGCTTTTGCTGCTAATGTAGACTTACCCAAACTGAAACTTGTACTTTTTACTTTTGGAAATGTTAGTGCTGCCGACCGCGACTTGGGCGTTTTTGCCATTAAGCCAAGTGGTGTTCCGTATGAAGAACTGAGACCGGATAATATGGTTATTGTAGACTTTGATGGGAGAATCGTAGAAGGAAAATTAAGACCTTCTTCTGATACTAAAACTCATGCCTTATTATACAAAACCTGGGAAGATATTGAAGGGGTTTCACATACACATTCTACCTATGCTACAGCCTGGGCACAATCGCAGTGCGACATACCGATTTTTGGTACTACCCATGCCGATCATACCACAGACGATATTCCGTGCGCTCCACCTATGAGCGATGATCGAATTAATGGTGACTATGAATACGAAACAGGCATTCAGATATTGGAGATATTCAAGGAAAAAAATCTCGACTACAGACAAACAGAGATGGTTTTGGTAGGAAATCATGCTCCATTTACCTGGGGGAAAACTGCTGCAAAAGCTGTTTATAATAGCGCAGTATTGGAAGCAATAGCAAAAATGGCCTGGATTACACGTCAGGTAAATCCTTCGGCTCCACGATTAAAGGATTCATTAATCAAGAAACACTACGAAAGAAAACACGGTCCTAATGCTTATTACGGTCAGTAGCTGAGGATCTGTTTTCGTATTGAAAGGTGGGAGCCATCTAGTTGTGTTAGTATTTTAATAGGCTTGAATAGCAATGTATATTCATTAATCAAGAAATGCCATGAAAGAAAACACTTTCCTAATGCTTATTACGGTCAGTAGTTAAGGAACTGTTTTTGTGTTGAAAGGGGAGGGCTATAGAGTGAGTGAATTGTATGCTTTCGGATATTCTATGGAATGCATATCATTGACTTCTCCCAAAGACATTGAGGAGAATAAAAAAACTATCCTCCTCAATGTTATTTCTTATAATTTAAAGGCAGCGATCTCGCCATTTCCGGATTTGTAGTATAACATTCCACTGAGTTCGTCGACTTGATACACTGGTTTTTTATCTCTTAGTACAATTTCCTTTTCTGTTTGTCCATTATCCTTATTCAGTTTCGCAAGTCCTATGCCGTCATCGAGTTTTGTAAGTACAAAGTGTGCATTTTCTGTAGCAGCGGTGGCTTTGAAACGTTTATTCATTTCTTTAAATGAAGCGGAAGCTATATTAGAAAAACCTTCCTGATAAATTTTCATCTGTTCTCCATATGCATTCAGCCTGTTGCTATTTCCGTACGTGCCATATCTTCCTCCCTGATAAGCGGCCGCGTTAGCCATTACGGTAGAGGTAACAGCGAGTACACCTGTGGCTATTTTTACAAATGAACTTTGACCAGGTGATTTTAAATAAGTATGAAAATTTTCTGATCCTTTGAAGTCAAGCATCATCAGATTTTGACTTGAACTTAAAAGTAGTCCGTTAGCACGCGCTTCGAAAGAGGTTGGAGCTTCCTTTTCTTCAAATTTTATATTGGCAAAACTACTATGATCACCGGTGTTTTCATTAATAGCCAAAACTTCATTACCCGTAGAAATCAGATAACGTTTATGTTTTTGATCGTAAGTGCTGGCTACAGCGGTTGCCTTTTTGTATTTAATGGCTTTATTCCATATCGATTCACCGGTTTTTAAGTCAACAATATTAGCATCAGTGTCTGTAATATAAATAAGTCCATTAGGTGTTGAAGCCATGGTATGAATATTTTCACCGGTAGACAGAGGTTTACGGAACAAAGCTGTTCCATCAAAAGCTATTTTATTAATTCCCCCCTCTTGTATCCCAAATAAGATACCGTCTTCCATAATGTAAAAATGTTGAACATAACCTTTTGTTTTTGGAGCTTTATCCCATAAGTCAGATCCGTCAGCAGCATTTAAAAATGCTATTTTTGATTCAGATGCACCGGAAGCAAGCTTGGCTATTCCCTTTTTTCCCGAATTGTCTACGTCACTTACAACTGCTATTCCCTGAGTAAGAATTTCAAAGCGACTTACCTTACCTCTGATTTTTCTTTCATTTTGCCAAAGCTGTTCCCCTTTAATACTAAACTTATGAATACGTGTATCTCCGTTAGGACGCTCTTCAAATCCATAAATTTCATTACCAGATTTATCAGCACTCATCCATGTGATTTTATCTACTTTGGCAGTCCAGTCAATATTTCCGTTGGATAAATTAATACCTATGAGATTTTTTGTTGTAGGGACTAATAATTGATTTCCTAATAAAAGTGGTGTGCCAGAAACTGAAGGAATAGAAGATGCGACACCAACTTTCTTGGGATTGTTAAGAGGAAATAAATATTGTTCATTTCCTGATTCTAGATCATAAATGCCTACAGCAACAGCTCCTCCTTCTTTTGCTTTATTACTGCGTAGTCCGCTAACTACCAATTTATTTTCTGGTAGTATAACATTTAGTCCTGTAAGGGTTTTCCATCCATTATCTTCTGTTGCGAATAATTGTTTGCCCGATATAAAGTCAATGACCGTTTTCTTTTGACTAAATGCTCCTCCCTGACTAACTATCAGGTAAGGTGATGCGGGAACATATTCAAGTTCTTCTTCTTTTACTTTGCCGTATTCTTTAAAAATAAAGTGAGGTTTGGTTTCTCCAGCTTTAATACCCGCTAAACCACCCCCTCCAACAACAATCAATACACCTGCATCCGTAAGTTTCATTGATTCGATTTTTCCTCCCATATCATAAGCATAATCAGGCTTGTCTGTTTTCTGGGAGAATACTACGTTGGTAAATAATAACGTAAGAAGAAAGAAAAAGGTTTTCCTCATAAAAATTGGAGTTAAGAAAATTTGGGTTAATAATGTAAATAATACAAATCCCACTGCTTATGACAGTGGAGATTTATCAGGATAAAAATAGAATGTAAATCATCTAAAAAACAGTCAGGTTTATACTGATTTTTATATCCGTATAAATACGTAGGCTATACGCTGATAGGTTATAAATGTCTGTTATTATACTTAAGACTGTATTTACAGAGAGAAGTTATAGTATTTATAGAAATGCTGTGTAAGTAATTAGGCTATTACAATAGTCACAGCTTGTTATAATAGTTTGTTAGCATAACCGTATTTAATTAGACCTACTACACTCGAGCTATTAGTTTTTCGTAGGAGATTTTTACGATGAGTTTCGACTGTTCGCTCACTGATGAAAAGTTGGTTAGCAATTTCTTTACTGGTAAGTTCTTTAGCCAGTAACTGTAAAACTTCCAGTTCCCTTGCTGTAAGCACAGGAAGGGCTGCATTTCTACGATGAGTATCCACTACTGCACTACATACTTCCTGACTCCAATATGTTTGTCCGCACATTACAGCATCAATGGCATAAAACAATTCTTGTCTTGCATATTTTTTTAATATGTACCCGTCCACGCCGCTTAAAAGCATATTACGGATATCCTCCGGATCGTCAATCATGCTTAGTACAATTATCTTCATTGACGGGGCTATGCTGCGCACCTGTTTTACTAATGTAAGTCCGTCAATGCCAGGCATACAATAATCAGTAATCATCAAATGGAATTGATCATTATTTAGCAATTGCAACGCTTCTGAAGCAGAGCTTGCTGTTGCCTTAACCTGTAAATTCTTTTTTTCATGAATGACAGATTTTAATCCGTCTAATAAAATTCCATGATCGTCTACTAGCAAAATATTCCTTATCATAATACGACGCGACAAATGTACATTTATAAAAGATTACTTTAAACCTCTTGTAAAATCCCTGATTATATTCATGTGCAGAATATTTTTTTACTTGTTGTTGTTACTGCTACCGGCATTAGTGATTGGTCAACAGGATTCTTCGTTTAATGCTAAAGACCCCCGACAGTTAAAAGACTGGCTTTCCTTAAGCTGGGACCTTCGTTTCCATCAACCCGACTCTGCAAAATATTTTGGTCTTAAAGCACTAGATGCAGCCAGAAAATTGAACCATTCACACTATGAAGCAGAAGCATTGCATAATATAAGTATAATTTTTGAAGCTAAGGGTGATTACATTAATGCTTTAGCATATGCAAATCAGGCATTAACGCTTTACACCAGTTTAGAGGAAGAATTAGGAATAGCCAATACCAGTAATAATATTGGGATCATTTATGAGGAACTGGGTGATTTTACCAGCGCATTAAATTTTTACAATGAAGCATATACCCACTATAAATCGGTGGGCGATACAGAAAAACAGGCACTGGTGAGTGTTAACCTTGGTATTTTATTTAAAGCACAAGGCGAATACCTGAAAGTGATTGATTATTATCACGATGCTTATGCCGTATACAGAAATTTAAATATGCTTGCCGAGTCTGCATTTTGTGAGGCAAATTTAGGATCTGTATATTATTATACCAAACAGTATGATAGCTGTCTGTTCTACTCATTAAAAGCGGAAAAAGCTTTTATTGAACACCGTAATCTTCAGTTTCTTCCCGTTGCACAGATGAATGCCGGTATGGCTTATTTTGAAATTGGAAAAAGAACAGAAGCGCGAAAATACTTGCAACTGGCTTTAGATGGTCAGCGTAGTTATGATAATCCTAAAGAAATAGCTTTTGCTCTTATACAGCTGGCAAAAGTGAATGCCGGTGACAAAAATTATCAAGAAGCTATTCGTCAACTTGAAGAAGCAAAATCTATAGCAGAAGGTATTGGCGCTTCGCCTCAGGTAATGGACGCGGCAAAATTGTTAAGTGAATATTATGCTGCTATTTCTTCCTACCAAAAAGCCTGGCAGGAATCCAGCCATTATTCAATGGTGAAAGATTCATTGTTTGAGCAGGAGAAAATGAAAACCATCGCAGACTTTCAGACCAAATATGAAACTGACAGAAAAGAACAGCAGATTACTTTACTCAGACAAGAAACAGATATTCAGAAATTAAAAATACGCCAGAGAAATTACTTGTTGATTTCACTTTTTCTGTTAATAGGAATCGGTGTTCTTTTTGTCTATTTTCTGCTGTCGAGAAGAAAGATGAAAGCCGAGGCCCAATTAGAGCAGCAACGACATCTCCAACAGGAAGAAGCTACCCGTGCCGTCATGATAGCAGAAGAGAGAGAACGGCGAAGGATAGCTGCAGATTTACATGATGGGGTAGGGCAGACTCTTTCTGCTGCGCTTATGCATATCGATCGTATTCACGAATTATATGCAGATAATACAACTGCAAAACTTTCGAGTGGCAAAGTGGTTTCTTTATTAACGGAAAGTTATGACGATATACGTAGTCTTTCCCATCGTATGATGCCAAGAACTTTACTTAAACAGGGGCTTCCTCAGGCTTTAAAGGAATTGCTGGACAAAATTGATGGAGGCAGGATAACTGTTGCCTTAGAAATGTTCGGATTGGAACAAAGATTACCTGAACAAGTTGAAACTATCTTATATAGAATTATTCAGGAGGCCTTACATAATGTGATTAAACATGCTAACGCTTCCAGCTTAAGTGTGCAACTCACAAAAGACGATGAAGACTTATTGCTGAATATAGAGGATAATGGAAAGGGGTTTGATATTCATACGCTTGACCATTCAGAGGGTATAGGAATAAAAAACCTTTATTCCAGAATTTCTCTCCTCGGGGGAACAGCTGAAATTGATTCAATGCCCGGAAAAGGTACGTTAATATCAGTTTGTATACCTGTTGCAAATATAAAGAGGCTTAATTAACCCGATTTGTTAGTTGCCAGGATAAAATTGTGATTGTAGAAGTAGAAGATTTAGATGAGTAGGAACAATTTCTAGCTCTTAATATTTCAAAAAGATAAAAAATAAGAAATACTTATAGTGTGACGGGAAATATTTAGAGAATAACAGGTCATTTGAGGAGTGGATTGAATAAATCTCACCGTTAATTGACAACCTGAGTTAATTGTATTGTCATCGCATAAAAATGGAACTATACGAGAATAGCATAACAATTAATAAGAGAACTGAGTATCGCTGACGATTGATGAATGATGAGTCAGGTTCAATTGCAACGTTGTTGTTATAATATTTCTTAAGCACATATTTTTTTTATTTAGTTTTGTTTTAATGAGATTGTCAGCATTTTTCCTGGCCGTTATTTTTATTACACTGAACTTTGTTCCTTGTAAGGATAGCAGGCTTTTGGAAAGCAGTGATGCGGCACACTCTGCACTGATTGATCTGCATGCTGATGCTGAATCTGATCATGTTGATGATTGTTCTCCTTTATGTGTATGCGCATGTTGCTCTTCACAGTCTTTACCTACTAATCTATTGTCATTTGACAAGATACTCATTCAGCAAAAGAATAAATGCTCAATAGGGTATACAGAATCGATTTTAGATATTTCATTGCCTATCTGGCAACCTCCTCAGTTAATCTGACCGGTACAATAAACTACGTGCTGGTAATTTATCATGGTTTATTCAAATAAGACAAGTTGTTCAATGTAATGCTGCTGGTAGAATTAGCTGGTTCATAGAATATAGCCTGTTAGTTGTATAAGTATACAGGAATTTTATTTGCCGATCCATAATGCTCTATACTCATTCACAGATTATAGTCTGATGCATAATTACACTTGATTGTACTTAGTCTGTTATGTTTTAAATATACCGTTAGAAGAAATATCAAAGGTAAATTGAAGGTCTGGATGATTGTGTAAACGAAAGTTTTCTCGATCAGCTACACGAATAAATATAGGCAGTGTCGACCTTTTGGTACAAGCTCTTCATTATTGAATAAGGCTAGTCGTCCAACTCACGACAATATTTATGTTAAACAAAATCATTGCATTTTCTATAAATAATAAATTGATTATTGTTTTCCTTACGGGAGCACTAATCATTTGGGGACTATGGTCTGCATCCAGTATTCCCGTTGATGCAGTACCTGATATCACTAATAATCAGGTGCAGGTAATTACACGAACGCCTACTTTAGCGGCGCAGGAAACAGAACAATTGGTTACTTATCCTATAGAACAAAGTCTCGCTAATTTACCGGGTTTACTGGAGATGCGTTCAGTGTCACGATTTGGTTTATCCGTGATTACCGTCGTATTCGACGATGCAGTAGATATCTATTTTGCCCGTCAGTTGATTAATGAGAAATTAAAAGAAGCAGAAGAAATTATACCCAAAGGTATAGGAACTCCAGAGCTTGCACCTGTTAGTACCGGACTTGGTGAAATTTATCAATATATCATTCTACCTAAAAAAGGAGCTGAGCATAAGTATACACCGATGGATTTGAGAACTATCCAGGATTGGGTGGTTGCCCGACAGCTATATGGGACAGAAGGTGTTGCAGAAATCAACAGTTTTGGCGGCTTGCTGAAACAATATGAAGTGTCTGTAAATCCTGACAGGCTGAAAGGTATGAATGTGACGTTGTCGGAAATATTTTTAACTCTTGAAAAGAATAATGCAAATACTGGGGGTGCCTATATTGACAAAAAACCAAATGCGTATTTTATAAGAGGTGTTGGACTGATTTCCTCTCTGGATGATATTAGAAACACATTAGTTAAGAATGTAAATGGAGTACCTGTATTAATCAGAGACGTTGCCACTGTACAACTGGGAAATGCAGTTCGGTACGGGTCTGTTACATATAATGGTGAAGAAGAAGTTGTAGGTGGTATCGTGATGATGTTAAAAGGTGCTAATAGTGCGGCTGTTGTAAATAGGATTAAGCAAAAAATGGAAATGATCAGCAAAACACTTCCTGATGATATACTATTACAGCCTTATCTCGACAGAACTGATCTTGTAAAAAGAGCTGTGAACACTGTAAGGAAAAATCTCATTGAAGGAGCGTTGATAGTCATTTTTGTGCTGGTACTATTCTTAGGCAATTTACGTGCAGGAATTATTGTTGCGTCAGCTATTCCTTTATCCATGTTGTTTGCATTGGGAATGATGAATGCTTTCGGTGTAAGTGCCAACTTAATGAGCCTTGGAGCGATTGATTTTGGATTAATAGTGGATGGTGCCGTAATCATTGTAGAAGCAACACTCCATCATTTGGCTACCCGTAAATCAGTTGGCCGGCTGACACAAAAACAAATGGACCAGGAAGTTTTTGTATCAGCTTCTAAAATAAGAAGTAGTGCAACATTTGGTGAGATTATTATACTGATTGTATATATACCAATATTAAGCCTTGTTGGTGTTGAAGGTAAAATGTTTCGTCCGATGGCTCAGACAGTGAGCTTTGCTATTTTGGGTGCTTTGATTTTATCACTCACGTATATACCTATGATGTCGGCATTGTTATTACCTAAAACATTCTCCAATAAAAAAACATTTTCTGACAGGATGATCAACTTTTTCCAGAAAATGTATGCACCGCTACTGAATAGAGCCATCAGGTTTAAAAGAACGGTGATCATTGTAGCTATCGTGGTTTTTATTTTTTCAGTAGGAGTTTTTTCAAAATTAGGCGGTGAATTCATACCTCAGTTACAGGAAGGTGATTATGCGTTCCATTGTATTCTTCCTCCCGGAACATCCATTTCGCAAAGTATAGAAACTTCTATGCAGGCCAGCCGGATTATTAAATCATTTCCGGAAGTCAGAATGGTAGTAGGAAAAACGGGATCAGCTGAAGTGCCTACTGATCCTATGCCTCTCGAAGCATCTGATTTGATGGTGATGTTAAAATCTAAAAAAGAATGGACTACAACAAAAAATTATACAGAGCTGGCACAGATGATCACAGAAAAGCTTGAAGCTATCCCGGGTGTTTTTTTTGAAGCCAATCAGCCTATTCAAATGCGATTTAATGAATTGATGACAGGTGTTAGGCAAGATGTAGCTATAAAGATATTTGGAGAAAATATTGATACGTTGGCTGCGCTTGCCCCAAGAGTGGCGGAAATTGTTCAGACAATAGATGGTGCCACTGCCCCTCAGATAGAAAGAACAATAGGGCTTCCGCAAATAAATGTTCAATATGATCGTGCAAAAATTGCTGTTTACGGGTTGAGTATTGATGCTATTAATGATGCTTTAAGTACGGCTTTCGCTGGTAAAATTGCTGGTGTAGTATTTGAAAATGAAAGAAGATTCGATCTTGTTGTCAGATTGGATAGCGCAAGTCGTTCGTCTATAGATGACGTTAAGAATCTTTTTATTCCTCTTCCTGATGGTAATCAGGTTCCCCTTTCACAAGTAGCTAATATTTCTTTTCGTGAAGGCCCGGCACAGATTAGCCGCGAATCCGGAAAAAGAAGAATTGTAATAGGATTTAATATATCAGGAAGGGATGTGGAAACTGTAGTAAAAGAAATACAGCATAAAATGGACGCAGAAAATTTTCTCCCTCAGGGGTATTATTACACTTTTGGTGGAACATTTGAAAATTTGGAAAAAGCTTCTAATCGGTTAGCCATAGCCGTTCCTGTTGCACTCGGATTGATTTTTCTGTTGTTATATCTCAGTTTTGGTTCAATTAAGGAAACACTAATTATCTATACCGCGATTCCTATGAGTGCCATTGGAGGTGTTTTTGCGCTATGGATGCGGGGAATGCCTTTTAGTATTTCTGCAGGCGTTGGCTTTATCGCATTGTTTGGTGTAGCAGTGTTAAATGGAATTGTATTGATCAGCACGTTTAATCATCTTGAAAAAGAAGGGATAGCTGACGTTTTATATAGAGTAAAAAAAGGAACTATGGAAAGATTAAGGCCAGTATTGATGACTGCTACAGTCGCTTCGTTTGGGTTTCTTCCAATGGCACTTTCAACCAGTGCGGGAGCCGAAGTGCAAAAACCACTGGCAACGGTAGTTATTGGTGGACTAATAACAGCTACTTTTCTCACTTTGATTGTACTGCCACTGTTGTATATTATTTTTTCGGGTGACCGGAAACAAAAGAGTAGATCTTTTCTTACAATGATTGTGATATCAGCTGGTTTATTGATGCCATTTTCTTTACATGCACAAACATCTGCTAAGAGTACGCGACTAACTATTGGTCAGGCATTAAAAGCTTCTGATAATAATCTGCAGTTGAGTGTTAATCATCAACGAGTGTTAAAAGGAGAAATCCAGATCAGAACTGCCGGTGTTATTCCAAAAACCAGCTTGTTTGCTGAGAATGAGGATCTGCGTCCAAGCGATCAAAAAGGGATATTAAAAATAGGAGTTACCCAGAATATTTCCTGGCCGGGAATATACAAAGCACAACGTTCATTATATCGTGAGCAATTAAAATATTATCAAACTAATGCAGCTGTTATTCAGGCCGAATTATGGCAAAGAACAAGATCAGCTTATTATCAATTATGGTATTTACAGGACCGACAGAAATTATTTACCAGACTGGATAGTATTTACAAATCTCTGGAACAGGCTACAAAAGTTAAAGTGCGTGCAGGTGATACGCCCGGATTGGATAGTATTGCTGCAAGCGCACGATCCCGTGAAACAAATGCCCTGCTGGAACAAATTGCAATGGATATTACTGTAGAACAAAATACATTAATGCAATTATTAAATACTGACAGTGCTTTTCTTTCAGTCGATGAACCGTTAGAAAAATTGCCGTACAAGGAATTTTCTACGGATAGCCTGCATCCGTTTCTCGCATTGCAGCAACAGGGTATTCATGTATCAGAAGCAACAGTAGCGGTAACAAAAAATGAAAACAAGCCAGATTTTTCAGGCAGATTTTTTTCACAAAGGTTATATGGATTAAATGATCCTTTTACTGGTTTTTCAGTAGGTGTTGCTTTTCCCCTTTTCGGAGCAGGTGCATATAAAAATAAAATAAAAGTGTCGGAAGCAGAAATGCGTGTACTGCAAGAGCAATATAATTTGGATAACCAATTATTCAGTACACACCGTTTACAGACTGAGAAAATTGTTGAGCGTAATCAATCTTTATTACGATTTTATGAAGAGTCGGGATTAAAACAGGCAGAGCTTATTATTTCAGCGTCTACATTGGCATATCGCGCAGGAGAAATTGGATTTGCAGAGCTGTCACAATTTATTACTCAGGCTATAGATATTCAGCGTAATTATCTGGAAACACTGAATGCCTATAATCAGACCGTTATTCAATATTATTACTTTATTAATCAATGATCTTAATAACAATCAGATGGACAAAATATTTTTATATATCGTAATTACTTTTTCCGGTTTTCTTTTGGGTTCGTGTAGTGATAGGAATGAGAAAGAAATGAAAATAAAACCTTCCATTGAAGAACATGAAAATACAAAGGATAATGATCATGGTGATGATAATTTGGTTTCGTTGAGTTCACTGCAAATCAAAACAATTGGTATAACAATGGGGCGAATTGAAGAAAAACAACTTACAGCTTCTTTAAAAGCCAATGGTATATTACGTGTGCCCAATCAAAACAGGGCGCAGATTAATTCTGTATACTCAGGAGTAGTAAAAACTTTGCTTGTTCAACCTGGCAATACTGTCAAAAAAGGTCAGGTGATAGCGACCATTGCAAATCCGCAATTTATTTCTATACAGGAAGATTTATTAAGCCTGGGATCAAAAATTGCTTTTGCAAAACAGGAATTGCTTAGACAACAAGAACTTGTTCAGGGTAATGCCGGCGCACTAAAAAATCTGCAAACGGCAGAATCGAATTTGAATATGTTAGTAACCCGTCAATCGTCTTTACAGGAACAGCTTCGTTTAATGGGTATAGATCCTAATAGTGTATCAGATCAACGTCTGATTTCTGTATTGTCGGTTCGTAGTCCGATAAGTGGTGTGGTCAGTAATGTGATGGTTAAAATCGGCAGTTTTGTTAACTCAAATATGCAGATAGCAGAAGTTGTGGATAATAGTCAATTGCATCTAGATTTATTTGTGTACGAAAAAGATCTTGCCAAACTTAGAGATGATCAGATCATCCACTTTACTCTTACCAACAATCCAGGTAAGGAATATGATGCACAGATATTTTCTCTTGGTTCTTCATTTGAAGATGAAACAAAAGCGGTAAGTGTTCATGCATTAGTAAAAGGTGACAAACAAGGGTTGATTGATGGAATGAGTATTACTGCTTTAATTAGTCTGGAAGATATTACTGCTCCTGCTGTACCTTCTGAATCGATAGTAAATACCAAAGGACAGGATTTTATTTTCATTGAAAAGAAAAATAATAATGATCATACTGATGAAAGTGAAAATAATGACCATCAGCATGATAGTCATGCAGAAGATTCAGGTCACCAGGATAATATTGTGTTTGAAAAAATACCAGTGGCGACCGGAACTGCAGATATTGGTTACACACAGATTACTCTGCTTAAGGATATTCCTTCAGATTCAAAGGTTGTTATAAAAGGTGCTTTTTTTGTCCTTGCAAAAATGATTAATGCAGATGCCAGCCATTCTCATTAGCAATAATCATAAAACATTATTCGTATATTAATTATATACTTTTTATGGAGAAAATTAAAATAAATCTTACTCTGGTTCTTCCAAATATTCCTAATGAGCAAGATGCCTGTGTGGACCGTATTATTAATGAATTAAAAGGCAGACAGGGTATTCAAGATGTTCATTTAATAGCTGAAACGGCTAATAACGAAGCACAGCTTTGTTTTCATTATGATCCAAAGATTATTACAGTTGATAGAGTTAAAAATATTGCAAATAATGCCGGTGCAGTAATTACGGAAAGGTATTGTCACCTTTTAATTGAAGTAAAAGGGTTCAGGCATCAGCGGCAAACAAGATTGGTAGAAACTACACTGCATAAAAAAAAGGGAGTGTTGTCTGTATCAGCTTCAGCCACTGGTGTGATCAGTATTGAGTTTGATAAAACCCTGATTAGTGAGTCGGATATATATGCTGAATTAGCTGATGAGGGACTAAGTGTAGAAGTAAAAAAAGATCATCATCTTTTTAAATCTGACGAAAAGAAACATACCCATCATCATGAGCATAAACATGAAAAAAGTGAAGGTATTCATCATCACGAAGAAGGTCATACTCATGGTGGCATGTTTGGTGAAAATACTGAATTGATTTTTAGTTTGATCTGTGGATCTCTGCTGGGTATAGGGTTTGTTTTTTCTTTTTATGATCAGATACCACCATATATAACATTGATGTTTTATGTAGGAGCCTATTTTTTCGGAGGTTTTTATACTACTAAAGAAGCAGTGCAAACAGTATTAAAAGGAGGGTTTGAAATTGATTTTTTAATGCTTGTTGCAGCTATTGGCGCAGCAATCTTAGGTAATTGGGCTGAAGGATCGTTATTGCTCTTTTTATTTAGTCTGGGTCATGCCCTTGAACATTTTGCTATGGATAAAGCCAGAAAATCCATTACGGCTTTAACAGCGCTGACACCAAAGACTGCCATATTAAAAACGGGTGAGCAAACGAGTGAGGTTGGCATAGAGATGCTTCGAATAAGTGATATTATTCTCGTAAAACCCAATACAAAAATTCCTGCCGATGGTGTCATTATTAAAGGAAATAGCAGTGTTAATCAGGCTCCTATAACAGGAGAAAGTATTCCGGTTGATAAAACAGCCATTAATGACATAAATATTAATATTGAAGAGGCAGATAAAGTAGATGCTGAGCATAAGGTTTTTGCAGGAACGATAAATGGAAATATGTTATTGGAGATAAAAGTGATCAAAGAAGCCAGTGACTCAACAATTGCTAGGCTAGTGAAAATGGTTAATGAGGCGCAGACCCAAAAATCTCCCACACAACAGCTGACTGATAAAGTAGAAAAATATTATGTTCCTGCTGTTCTTGTATTGGTGTTATTGTTATGTTTTGCTTTTTTGGTGATAGAGGAGCCTTTTAGCAGAAGTTTTTATAGAGCTATGTCTGTTTTAGTAGCTGCTTCTCCATGTGCGCTTGCCATCTCAACTCCCAGTGCTGTATTAAGTGGAGTAGCGAGAGCTGCTCGCGCTGGTGTTTTAGTAAAAGGAGGTAAGCCATTGGAAGATATGGGAAGTTTAAAAGCTATGGCTTTTGACAAAACCGGTACATTAACAGAGGGAAAACCTAAGCTTACACACATTATTGTATATAATGGAATGAGTGAAGAAGACTTCTTAAAGATTGTTGTGGCGGTAGAGGCACTAAGTGATCATCCTATCGCTAAGGCAATTGTTAATAACGGTTTAAGTAAACTAAAGGATAAAAATATTCCTGTAGCAGCTAATATAGAATCGGTACTGGGAAAAGGTATAAAAGCCGGTTTGCAGGATGAAGTTATATATATAGGTAACCTTGCTCTGTTTTTGTCACTTGATGATATTCGTCCCGAAGAAAAAATTGTAAATAATATTTATGCCCTGGAAGAACAGGGTAATACTACTATGCTTGTCAGGAGAAATGGTGAGTATATAGGTATTGTTGCTGTTATGGACACCCCAAGGGAAGAAGCCGGAAAGTCTTTGTTCTCACTTAAAGAAATAGGTATTAACAGAATGATTATGTTAACGGGAGATAATCAAAAAGTTGCTGAAGCTGTGGCCAGGGAGGTTGGTATTACCGAAGCATGGGGAGGTTTATTGCCCACACAAAAAGTAGAGGCTATACAAAGGTTGATGACAGAAGAAAAAAAAGTAGCGATGGTGGGTGATGGAGTGAATGATGCCCCGGCTATGGCTAATAGTACTATTGGAATAGCAATGGGTGCAGCAGGGTCTGATGTTGTGCTGGAAACTGCTGATGTTGCTTTAATGGGAGATAAACTGTCATTGTTACCTTTTGCTATCGGGTTAAGTAGAAAGGCTAAAATAATCATCAGACAAAACCTTGTGATGAGTTTAGGAGTAGTAGCTATACTGGTTCCTCTTACAATCTTGGATATAGCCACAATAGGTCCTGCAGTAATAGCACATGAAGGGTCCACACTGGTTGTAGTGTTTAATGCGTTGAGATTACTTATGTATAGGCTTCCTCAGGATGCCGGTATTTAATGAATTTATCTATGTAAGAGACAAGACTATTTTTTAATAAAATTCAAGTTTTTACTTTTTGCGAAAATGGATTTCCGGTTTGAGGAAATCACCTTACTTATATAACAGGAGATTTGCAGTCTTTATATCATTTTACGATAAAGTATGAAAAAGACTGCTTTTCTATTCTTCTTGTTCCTTTCTGCATATGCAGTCTCGCTCGGACAGGTATATTTATCTCCAACGGCTGAAGACACTATTTCCTCTAAGGTATTGGATGAAGTAGTAGTTACAGGGCAATATAATAATCAATCCTTAGGACGTTCAGTATATAAAATAAGGGTGATCAATCAGGAGAGAATAGCCATGCGTGCAGCTGCTGATGTGATAAGTGTATTAAATACCGAATTGGGTATTCGTTTTGGGACAGATTATACGCTAGGTGAGACTGATATACAATTAATGGGGATGAGCGGACAAAATGTGAAAATATTAATAGATGGCGTTCCTGTCGTCGATAGAGGAAGTACAAGGCAGTCTTTAAGTCAGATTGATATTAATACGATTGAAAGAATAGAATTGGTAGAAGGTCCTATGAGCGTAATATATGGAACAGATGCCTTGGCAGGGGTTGTTAATCTTATTACTAAAAAAAATCTTGCAAAAGGAAAAAATACACTAAAGGTTACTGCCAGAATTTTGGAAGAGACGGCTGCGAGTGATTATGATCCCTTTAAAGGTAATGGCGTACATAACGAATCTGTAGGTTTATCGTGGCAGCATAAAAATGGATTTAATCTCGGTGCAAATTTTGCCAGAAATGATTTTGGAGGTTGGCAAGGCAATTCGAAAGGACGTGAGCAGGAATGGAAACCTAAGGTTCAGTATCTTTTAAACGGGAATATCGGATATAGAAAAAAAGATCTTGAAGTCTGGTATAGACTCGACTACCTTGATGAAGAAATTCATACAAAAGGTATTGCAGGTTCAGATAATAAAGCTGCTGATATACGCTATCTTACTACACGAGCCACACATAATGCCCAACTGGGATGGAAAATAAGCGATAGATGGTCTGTTAATGCCTCAACTTCTTATCAGGACTATGAAAGAAGAAGCCGCAATACAATTGTCGACTTAAGTTCACAACAGGAATATCTTAACCCTTCAGCAACGCAGGATATTTCAGTATTTAATATGTTTTTTTTCAGAAGTACAGCCCAATATATTCATTCTGAAAAAATTTCATTTCAGCCGGGAGTGGAAATAAAATCTGATCAGTCTTCAGGTCAGCGTATTCATGGAAATCCTACAATCAATGATTACGCTTTGTTTTTATCTGCAGAAGTAAAACCCATAAATAAATTAAATGTTAGGCCCGGAGTTAGATTTAGTAAAAATTCTGTATACAGTGCTCCACCCGTCATTCCTTCACTGAATTTAAAGTATGACATAGCGGAAAACTGGACGATAAGAGGTGCTTATGGAAGAGGTTTTCGCGCTCCTGCTCTGAGAGAACTATATTTTACTTTTCATGATGCAAGTCATGACATAGAAGGTAATCCTAACTTAAAAGCTGAACATTCTAATAGTTTTAATGCGTCGCTGAGCTGGCAAAATTCAAAGAAAAAAAATATACGGATCAGCTCTTCTGTGTCCGGATTTTATAATGTTTTTGAAAACTTGATATCCTATGCTGTTGATCCGGTTAATCCTACATGGTCTACTCTTATCAATATAGATAGACATAAGACAACGGGTTTATTACTGGAGAATAATTTGGTTTGGAAAAAATTACAAGTGATGGCAGGACTATCCTATGTGGGAAGGTATAATAGGATGAAAGGAGATAGTGCAGCTGACAAAGGAAATGACCTCAATACGTTTTTATGGTCGCCGGAAATAAACGGTAATATCATGTATCAATTTACCAAAGCAGGTTTATCTCTGGGACTTTTTTATAAGTATACAGGTGCTGTTCCAGGTTATCAGTTGCTTACTGTTGATGACGAAAAAATATTGCAACGAACAAAACTATCCGGATTTCATTTGGCTGATCTAACCATAACAAAAACATTAGGAAAATATCTGAATATATCCGGTGGAATAAAAAACCTTTTTGATGTAACACGCCTGGAAAATACTTCTACCAATACAGGTAGCGCACATTCCAGTGGCGGGCCTGTACTAAAAAGTTATGGAAGATCATTTTTTCTTGGTCTACAGGTAAACTGGCAGAATAATCATGTTAAAAATTAAATCAATCTAAAATTAGCGAATGATGAAAAAACTGGCGATAACATTTTCATTAGTAGCCGGTATGGCAGTGGTCTTAAATTCCTGTAAAAAAGATGATCCACCATTACCGCCTATTACTGTTGCTTTTCAGGCAACTGAAATTGGTCTTGATGCCGAAGATAATGAAGCAACAATAAACTTTACTTTAAGCAGAGCTGAAACAGCTGCAATTCCTGTTACTATTAATATGGTAGGTTCAGGAGTGAGTTATGGTACTGATTTCACAACCAGTCCCGAAGCAACAGGATCTGATATTATTGTAACTGTTCCAGCCGGATCCACTACAGCATCATTTAAAGTCACTAAAAAGACTGGATTATTGCTGGCTGGTACGGAATCAATTAAGTTTACAATTGGTGCTTCCGGTGAACTGACAACCGGAAATATTAAAGAAACCATACTTAAATTTTCTACGATAGTATCGGAGGGTAGCACTTCTTTTGAAATGCCCGGTAACACAGGAGAATCTCCATATGGCAATATGGTATTTGTCGATTTCAGTAATAATGCTGTGGTGTTGCGAGATAGAAAAAGTTGGAATCTTGGTTTTAAAAGTGGTACAGATTTTAGAGTAATATTGAATCATGCCTACCAGTCAGTAGCGGGCGTTACAACAAAAACAGATATTGCCCAGGTTACAGAGGCTGATGCTGCGGACATAGAACTTAATTTTTCTCCGGGTGGAGGACTATTGACAAATGTTGATGACTGGACGGGTGATCTGACTAAGACAGCTATAGCAGAGATCGCTGCCAATGATGATGACAATAAAGTATATCTCGTTGCTTCGGAGTCTAATAAAGCTAATGCAGCTGATTGGTTTAAGGTGAAAATTACTCGTAAAGATGATGGTTATAAAGTTCAATATGCACGTCTAAGCGAAACAACTATTAAGACCATCGATGTACCTAAAAAGGATGACTTCAATTTTACATTTCTATCTCTGGAAAATGATGCTGTAGTAGATGTAGAGCCTAAGGCGTTGAATTGGGATATTCAATGGGGGTACAGTACTTATAACTCTGGTTTAAATACTCCTTATTGGTTTCAGGATTTTATTGTTATCAATTCTGTTGCCGGTGCACAAGCTGCTGAAGTATTGGTTTTTGAGGCCGATGGAACAACGCCTGCCATTGAAGCGACTACAAAATCACGCTTCGAAGCCTTTAGTGCAAGCAATTTATCATCTGTAACGCTTTCTGGAAACAGAGATGCTATAGGAAGCAAGTGGAGGTCAACGGTAGGATCAGGAATCAGGCGTGATCGTTTTTATATTGTGAAAGATCCATTGGGAAATATTTATAAGCTACGTTTTATAAGTATGGGTGTAGGCGATGCAGGGGTTAGAGGTAAACCCGAAATAGACTTTAAACTTATAAAAGAAGCATAGTTTATTTTTTTCTGCACTATTTTATAATTATGATAATCCTTCAAAGAGGGTGTGCTGATTAGTTACACCCTCTTTGCTATTCATGCTTTCAATTTTAACTAATAATGCTACTTCTGATCCTACTTAATTGCGCTTTTCTATTAATGACTTCAGGCCGAAAACCTGATTTGCAGGGTTATCAAAGAGCTGATAATAGTGTTGATGGCCCTCTTTTCTTTTTTCGTAAATAGATTTTCGTTTAGCGAAAACTATTATCAATTCTTTAAAGTTGTTTTGTCATGAAATTGTAATATAGAGGGGGTGAAACGGTAAATTATTGCTGTTTATGAAGAATAAAGATAATGTTTACTAAGCCTTGCGAGAAGCAGTGTGGGTATAAGCAATAGTGTAAAGAGATGGTAAAGAAAGATTAGGGATTTTAACTATAGTAAGGATATATCATTTTGGTGAATTGTGTACAATGGATGATGGAGTTTTTTATTGTGAGGTGGTCACTTTGATGATGAAATTGAATCGTAGGGTTTAGCAGGACGAACGAGTAGTTGTTTTCAGTAAAGTTGGATCAGATCTTTGCTTAGTTTACACAAAAAACTTGGCTTTAGGTTAATTAAAATAATGTTAGCATAAAAATTGTTCTAAATATTAAAAGGTTTGTAATGAAAAAAATATGGTTGTCATTCGCTATGCTTGCTTTGGTAGCAGGCGCAAAATCTCAAAAGATTAAGGATAAACAATTTGTTGATAAACTATGCGGATGCTTTACAGTTGAATTTAAATACGCTGAAACTTTTTCGCCTGACGAAGAGTATAAATACCATAACCGGGAAAGAATAGTTGCAGGTACAGAACTTACATTTCCAATCGAAGTGAGTAAGAAAAAAATTGTAATGCAGCATTTGCTTATTATCACCGACTCGATGATTGTAAAACATTGGCGCGAAGACTGGACTTACGAGAATCCCGTTACCTGGAAATTCGAAGGAGATAATGTTTGGACAAAAGTTGTCTTAAGTCCCAAAGATGTTAAAGGAAAGTGGACACAAAGTGTTTGGGAAGTGAGTGATGCCCCGAGATATTTTGGTGTTAGTAATTGGGTGGAACAGGATGGTAAAATCGTTTGGCAAAATACAACTGATGCTCCATTGCCACGTCGTGAATATTCTGCTCGTAGTGATTATAATATATTAAAACGTACTAACCGATTAGTTATTGACGGTAATAATGGTTATACACATGAGCAGGATAACAAAAAAATTCTCCGTAAAGATGGAAAAGATATTCTTATAGCAGAAGAGAAAGGTATCAATAATTATGTTCGTAAAGCGGACAATGAATGCGATGCCGGTAGAGCTTATTGGGAAAAGACGAAAGACTACTGGACATCAGTACGTAAAGTTTGGGATGAGTATTTGGCTAGTCACGATAGAGTAGAGCTTCAACGTAAAGTTGATGGAAAAGTAATGCATGACTATTTATTCGCTATGGCAAAGGATTATGCTGCTGGTAAACTTCAATTAGCTGACACAGAAAAAAGTCTTAAAGATCTATTGAATAAGTTTGTTCAGCTATAGAGATGATATTATTTGAAAGTACTTTTTTATTTTTATAAATGATAGGTACAGATTAATATATTTAACTATACTGTAATAGAGAATAGCTTATAGTAGTATAACACTGGTTTGCTGATATGCGCTATTTGTTTTCCTAAATCATTTATATAGGAATATAGAGGGTGTATCAAAAGTGCGATACACCCTCTTTGTATTTGGGTGCCTGATGGAGAAAGTTTTCGTTTACATAATTCCCAGGCTCTTTAAAATACTTTTGATACATCCTCATTAACTAATCAATTACGAAGGTTTAGTGCTATTCACCCGTTTTTATTTCAATGAATAGCAAAGAAATAAGAGGGATTGGTTGGTTGATTTATTAATTGTTTCAGTCATGTATAGGGTATAATAATGGTTTGTTATTTAATAAAGCCATTCTATCTACGAATCAATAGTGGGGAAAAAATAGAACACTCTATTATTCATATTTGTATTACACAGGTAGATTAGGCTGGTTTAATTATTGTAGCCAGTTTCTCTAAAATACGAGTCATGAAATACATTACTACATCTGACCAGCAAACAGGAGAAGAAATACAATTAGCTTATTCTGATTATGGGAAGGGTCGCCCGGTTGTATTGATACACGGATGGCCTTTAAGCAGGGAAATGTGGGAATACCAGGTAAGTGATCTGATGAATGAAGATTTACGTGTAGTAAAATATGACAGGAGAGGATTTGGCCAATCCTCAAAACCCTGGAACGGTTACGATTATGATTCTCTTGCTGATGATTTGAATGCCATAATGGTGCAATTGGATTTGCGTGACGCTACATTGGTTGGTTTTTCAATGGGAGGAGGAGAAGTAGTGCGATACTTAAGTAAGTATGGGAGTAGTAGGGTAAGCAGGATCGCACTTATTAGCTCTATTTTACCATATATGTTAAAAACGCAGGATAATGAAGAAGGTATTGATCCTAAGGTTTTTGAAGATATGATAGAAAAGGTTCAGGAAGATCGTATCGGGTTTCTGGATAATTTCGGAAAACAATTTTTTGGTGTTAATATAATATCGCGTCCAGTTAGCGGTCCTTTGCTCGAATATTACAGGATGTTAGGTTCAAAAGCATCTACCAGGTCAACACAGCAATGTATTATTTCTTTTTCATCAACAGATTTTAGAGAGGATATAAAAAAAATAGATGTACCGGTATTAATTATTCATGGTGATGCGGATAAAATAGTTCCTGTTGAGATAAGTTCTGCCAGGACGGCTGAGATGCTTCCCAAAGCATACTACATTATTTACGAAGGAGCTCCCCATGGTCTTTTCTACACTCACCGTGGTCAGTTGAATGTTGATTTAATACGTTTTGTTGTCGGCGAATTGGATGCATCACAGGTCAAAATAGCAACTAGTAAAGCAATCAAACAAAAATAAGACCTGACAATATGTATTCGTTCATTTTCATCATAACGATGTTAAATGAACGATTTTGATATATATGGTGTTGTATTTATATCTATTCTACGCTTGTTTTATGAAAAAAATATTTTTTACTATTTCATTTCTTTTTACTGCTATGGTTTGTCTGGGGCAAAGTCAAATAAAAAGTAATGTATTGCTTTCAATCAAAGCTGATACATTGACGACTCCCATAATTCAATCCAAGTGTGTTTTTGTGATGCTGCCGGGTACTCAGGAATTAAGAGGATCTATTGAATTATTTCCTATTGTGCCTGATCCTGATAAGGAAGATTCACTTAGACATCAGAGAGTTCCGTTAATACTGAATATTAATGCCAGATTTCCTTTAAATGATTTTGATTTTTTATCTGTAGCTGACAATGGCAAGTCTTTTTCGCTGAGGGCCACTGCTTCATTGAGCGATAGTATTCAAACTATACCCTTTAATATTGTAGTGATAGTTTTAAAAAACCCTTCCAGTCCTGCCAGCAATGTTGCTGCATATAATGCTAGGATAAATTTTAACTTTCTCATATATCCTTGGGAATTTGGAGTTAATGATTTCCCGTTTCATATAAGAAATCCTATCGTTTTACAGGGTAATAATGTTGTCATTAATAAGAGAGCGTAGTGCAACAGGAACTATATATACAATGTTTAATTACTAAGTTTCTCAATAAAATATCTGGTTCTTAGAAAATTTTCATCATCCTGAAGGATGATAGTGTCTCCTTTTTTGGCTCTTTTTTTATCCTTGTCACATAAAACTCCTTTGTGATATAGCCTGGAATAGGAACAACTTACGTCAGGAGATTTAGCTTTGCAATCGTCATAGTAAGACCACTGCTCACAGTTAAATCCTTTATTGCATGAAATAATACTAATGATGAGGAATAGGATAATCAGTCTATTCATTTAGAATAAGATTAGGTTGGTAAAGATTGATTGTTAATGATATAGTGATTATATATATGTATGTGCTCGCTTTATAAGCATCATACTATTTATAGAATATAAGAGCCCGAGTATTAAATGTCCTATCTAATATGAGTGAGCTAACAGAAGCGTCAATCAAGCACCATTGCGGCAAAATTTAAATTCAATGTGTGTGAATGTTAGGCATTCACTTTACTTAACTACCTATATTAAAATAGCAGGATACGTAAGTAATGAGTGCTGATAGGTATTAATGGTTTATTGAAAATTTAAGATAAAGGCAATCCTTAAGATCAAAAATCAGTTGTTATATTATTGGTAATCTGGTACTCGGACGAGAAAAGACCTTCAGGCTTCCTAACTTTGCCTTAATGAAGCATCTAAAAGCGCTGAATAAATATTTCTGGAAGCATAGAGTGAGGTTCACCTTTGGTGTGTTTTTTATTATCCTTTCGAACTATTTTGCCATTCTCGCTCCTCAAATTACGGGTTATATTTTTGATATTCTTCAGCAGGAGTTGGGAGATAATGTTCAATCGAATTTGGGTGCCTATGACCCACTAGTCCACCTTTTTATTTATAAACTGGGTGAATATGAATTGAGCTTCACCGGAAAGATTGCGTTTTTTAGTATTGTCATTCTTTTATTTGC
>CAZQIQ010000047.1:0-1666 GCA_964593835.1 uncultured Chitinophagaceae bacterium | reverse complement strand
ACTGCGCGGTTTTTTTATGTTTCTGATGAGGCAAACTATCATCGTAATGAGCCGACACATTGAGTTTGAGCAGAAGAATGAAGTGTTTGAGCACTATCTTAAGTTAGATCTTAAATTTTATAAGGTACATAGTACGGGTGATTTAATGAGCCGTATTGCAGAAGATGTAGGCAGAGTGCGTATGTATACAGGTCCGGCTATCATGTATCTTGTTAACCTGGTCTTTACCATCTCCTTTTGTCTGTTTTATATGATAAAAAAAGATTGGCTGTTAACGCTTTACGTTTTGTCTCCGTTACCAATACTCGCAATCACTATCTATCTGGTTAACAATATCATTAATAAGAAAAGCGAAAAAATACAGACTTTACTGGCTTCACTCACTACTAATGCACAGGAGTCTTATTCTGGTATCAGGGTGATTAAGTCTTTCGTACAGGAAAAAGCTATGCTGGGCTTCTTCAATCGTAACAGCAATGAGTATAAGGAAAATGCTATTGGTCTGGCTAAGCTTGAGGCGGTATATTTTCCATCGATGGGATTGCTAATCGGGTTGAGCACTTTACTTACCATCATGATTGGGGGTATCTATGCTATCAATGATGTACATAATGCTACAGTTGGAACGATAGCTGAGTTCGTGATGTACATTAATATGCTCACCTTTCCAGTAAGCGCTATCGGATGGACGGCCAGTATGATTCAGCGAGCCGCGGCTTCACAAAAAAGGTTGAACGAATTCATGGATATTCAACCGGATATTAATACTCCTTATAAGGGAAACAGGGAGGTGATTGAGGGAAGTTTAAGTTTTAAAGACGTGAATTTTACTTATCTCAATACAGGTATTAAAGCGATAAGTGATTTTAACCTGGATATAAATAAAGGAGAAAAAGTAGCGATACTGGGTCATACCGGAAGTGGTAAAACTACGCTTGCACAACTGCTCATTCGTATGTATGATACCGATAGCGGTCAGATCCTGATTGATGGGAGAGACATTAAAAGTATTGATTTACAACATTTACGAACAGAAATAGGATATGTACCCCAGGATGTTTTCCTGTTTAGCGACACTATAGAAAATAATATTCGTTTTGGTGTTTCAGCAGATGTTCCGTCAGAAGCGGTTGGACTTGCAGCCAGACAAGCCAGCGTAGAAAAGGAAGTACTTGCTTTTAGCGAACAATTTCAGACAATGGTGGGAGAGAGGGGGGTAACATTAAGCGGAGGTCAGAAGCAGCGTATCTCTATAGCGCGTGGGCTTATCAAAAACCCTAAACTTATCATTTTCGACGATTGCCTTAGCGCTGTTGATGCCAGGACAGAAAAAGATATATTAGGTCAGCTCTCCACCTATCTACATGATAAAACTGCAATTATAATTACACACCGGATTCTTCCGTTTTTTAAATTTGATAAAATCATCATTCTGGAAGAAGGAAAGATCGTTGAACAGGGTACACATGAAGAACTTTTGGCAGCAAATGGATACTATGCCTATCTCAACGAACACCAGCAACTGGAAGAAAAATAGAGGCAGGTTAAGTATGAAAACTACATTGCATTATATATTTCAAAAAAAAATATTGATTATTGCCATAAATATGCTCTTGTATTGTTCAAAAATTTTGCTAGTAATAAAACAATATTATATTTGTAATAC
>CAZQIQ010000046.1:0-28197 GCA_964593835.1 uncultured Chitinophagaceae bacterium | reverse complement strand
TGCTTGTCTTGGTTCGAATCCAGGTCGGGTAACTTTGTTAAAGGAAAGTTAATGTAACTTTCCTTTTTCTTTTTTGCGATGAAACCAGCCATGGGCCTGCATTTCAGCTAGCACCTATAAGATGCTTTTTCGTTCAAATGAATCTAAAAGTTGATACGCTTATTCTTACAAGATTTCTTTATGAACCGCAGATAAAATTATAAGTGTCTGAAATTCTATCAATTAGAATATTCCATAGGAGTTAATGAAAATTGTTTCGATTAGACACCCATGAGTAAATACGAACCACACGGCTATTCATTTAGTACTAATTCGAGATTTGCCATAGTTTTTAATAGGGCTTTTATACCAGAACTCACTTCATCAGACACTGTTTCATTCGCATCAGTTAATCCATAGATTAAACAAAAAGGAACTTTGAAGATAAGGTTCGAATTTACTAATTGCCAATTTTGCCCTCTTTCAGGAATAGAGTTAAGAAATGCCGGCTTATTTTTTTCACTAAGTTTTTCAAGGAATTTCCCCGGATTGATCAAATAGTTAGCGCGATTTTTAATCGTGGAAGACAGCTCTGCTTGTTTTCTAGTACACGCTTCAATTGAATTACCAAGTAGCTGAATCTTATTTTCGAGGTCTGATTTGATTTCGGAATACTCCTTATAATCTATATGACTATCTAATAATAAATTCTTGGCTTTAGCAATTCTATCAGTGAATTGTTCAATCGCTCCCACTGATTTCATTTTTTTAATAGAAAGGCGTCTCATTTCTTTTCCATAACAATCGCTTATAACACTTTCGTATAAATTAATGTAACTGGTAGTTGTTGTTAAGCTATTTAATTTGTTAAAAAGAAATTCATGAATATTTTCAACCCTAATCCTATAACCACAAGACGAAGTACAATGATAATAATAATATTTAGCAGATCTTCCAGTAGAGCCACTACCAGATAACGCTCGACTGCACCGCGGGCAAGAAATAAAGCCTCTTAAAGGAATTTTATAATTAACATCGCGGTTACATTGTCTCCTTTTACCGTTTGTAAATAAAACAGTTTGTACCTTATTAAACGTTTTTTCAGATATAATACCTTTGTGCAGACCCGGAACCGTATAAAACCCTGATTGATTTTGTTGCGTAATTTTGATATTACCAGCATATATTGGGTTTTGTAATATTCTCCAAAAATTTCCAGAACTACATTTGAGTCCAGCTCTTTAGGTAAAATCGCTTTAAGTCCATTTGCGTAACAATGGTTTATATATCCCATTGGAGCTTTCCCTACTACACGTCCTCTCTCCTTCGCCCTTTGGATACCCATTTTGGTATTTAATCCGCGCCTGTCATTTTCTACTTCTGGAATTGCAAGGTAGAAAGCGAGCATCATCTTGTTTTCAGGTACTGATAAATCCAACGGTTGTTCGACTGCTTGTGTTTCTACACCTAATTTCTTTAAAACTTTAATCGTATGATAGGCATCCGCTGTATTACGACTAAATCTATCCCAACGTGTGAAAAGAAGCAAGGTTGGTCTCTGGCTGGAATTTTCTATATCAGCAAAAAGCTTTTTCCATTCAGGTCTGTTAAACGTTTTAGCTGAATGATCTTCGATAAACATCTTTTCAATCTTAATGTTGCAAAGAAGACAATATTGAAGTAGTGTATCTTCTTGCGTTTTCAATGAACCACCTCGTAAAGCTTGTTCTTCGGTACTAACACGAGTATATAAAAATGCAGTTGTTTGATTGCTTTCAGAAATTTTCATTTTTTATGCAAAAATCGCCAAAGCCAAATTAAACCTACAAAGGCACATTTAACGTGCGTATTACTAGTGATCTTTACAAACAGGCCCCCGTAGTAGCGGCACAAAATAATATTTATTTAAATGATTTTGTAAAATCGGCCATTGATTACGCTTTACAGTATTCTCGCGACATCAGTAAACAACTAGGTCGCTCCAACTAGCATTTAAATACTGATTATTACAGGTCGCGCATAAAGCAGCTATTTTTCCCAGATAATACTTAATGCTTTGTCATGATAGGGAATGCAATGCTCAAAAAACTTTCGTTGCACGTCGCGATCATGCACATAATTAAACCAATCCATCGCCCATACCTGTTCTGTCTGATAAGTGTCCTGCATGTTCTTTTTCTGAAAATATTCGCCCATCACTGTATTAGCAGGAACAACTTTACCATTGAGTAAATACTTATATGGGAAATCGTCACTTTCCATCTTCCACTTAATGGTGCCATTTTCCGCATAGACAATCATGATGGGATGGTTCCCTATTTCAGCAAAACGAAACGCGCAAGCGGTTTTACTAACCTGGTATTTCTTAGCTAAGGCATCAATAATTACAAAACTGAATTTTTGTTTGAACACGTCACCCCTGAAACGACTTTCGGGCATGAGCAGGCAAGAGGCAAAATAATCCGCCTCCCGTTCAATAAGATTAAATTGCCCGACATTAACCATCGAGGGATGGGGTTGGAGTATTCCAGCAATAAGGCCCGCACGATGCGCATCAAGAAAATAATGACCCAATTCATGTGCTAGGGTGAAACGGCCACGCGTTGACCCCTCCCGATTTCCATTAGCCATGTTGAGATGCATGTAAAAACAATCATTGTCATAAACAGTGATGCCATCAAATGTTCCCGATTGATAATTGTCGTAAAAAAGGGAAATCTTCTCCTGCTTCACAATTTCATGCAGTGGCGTAACTGGATCAGCAAATTGCAAAGCGATGTATTCCGCTAAATCCTTAATATGGAGAAAAGGGGTATTATCAATCATTCTTTTTTATGCTTGGCCTTAATCTGGTCGATGATGTTTTGCGACAATTCACTTCCTTTCCTGGCGACCATTCTCAACTGTTCGATTTCGATTTTGAGCGAATGATTACTGGTCACGTTGATATGCTCGATTTTTTGTTTTCCCCGGCGCAAAATAGCTTCCGGCGCGTCCCAGTCTAATGGCTTGTTCTCAGGAATAACCGTATTAGACTCAAATGCCTCGACGGCCTTTTCGGTTGTAGGAAAAAACAAACCGTGAGACTGAATCAGGTCAATGATCTTTTTTTTATTTGACATGGCGTAAAGGTGAAAGTTGAGAATGTTTGATACAGTACTCCCTTATCTTTTTCTCCCCTCTTTCTTTTATTTTTCTTAAGTTCATTCTGGTAGTTTGATGCATTTCACATAGCATATCCAAAACATCTGATGGCGTTTTTTTTCCTTCTTCTGCATAAATATAAAGGGTAGCCAGAATATGTCTGTCCCGTTCTGGTAAGGTTGTTAAGGCATCGCTCATTAATTTGTGATTGGCACTGAGGACAATTTCTTCATCCACCTCTAAACTATCAGGAAGGGAATCTGCCGACTCGGGATCCAGAACCTCCGTTCTGCAATAATAGTTTTTAAGCAGGCGTAGCGACTCGTTCTTGGCAACCGTTGCCAGCCAGGCTTTGAAACTGCTGTCGTTTGAAGCGCCTGCAGGAAAAGAAAACATCAGCGGCTGCTCATAAACAACCAAAAACGCGTCGTTAAGGACCGTGTTGGTCACTGTTGAATCGTTAATCCCCATTCTATATAATGCTTTTGAAATAGCTGTTTGCAAAAATGGGCTGTATTCTCGGTAAAGCGCCGTAAAAGCAGCGATAGCGGCCTGCTTGTTACTTTCTTGATCGGAGAGGTCGAGGAGGAGGTTTTCAATTTCTTCTATAGTCATAGGTAATAATAAAAATCCGTGACAAATTACAGAAATAACTAACATGTCACACTTTTTACTTATTGAGAGTAACGGGAAAATCAAAAACAACCCGATAATCTTTTAAATGTAAAATGTTATGGCAACTAACCCACCAAACAACAATTCAAGAAAGGGAGCAGTTAAAGAACGCTCTCAAACGTTTAATCCTAAAACTGGTGACTGGGTAAAACGTGATAGTAATACCGGCAGATTTTTGGACAGGAAAACTTCTGACAGCAAACCATTCAAAGGAGTACGCAAAGAAGATTAATCCAGATAATATGCTAGAAATCCCTGGTTTGGTTTCAGCGATATTCAAGCCGCTTCTTAGTAAAGGAGCGGCAATCGCCTGGGAAAACCGCGCACAACTTAACTTATTTTTTAAAACAAAATACGGTCGATTTAGGAACCGCAATATTCGCTTTTCGATAAGTGGGATTTACAAAATACAGATTCCGGGAAGTAACAATTATTTGCTGGTGTTAAACCGAAGAATTCAGCATCAGTTGCAGCCAGTTGGCGGAGCTTATAAGCGTTTCGGCGACGAGAGTTGGTTCAACAAATGGAATTATCGACCTGATAATGCTAAAAATGGCCTGGATGTAGATCAGAAAAGTAATGGTGACCTACGCTTCGTTGTCAAAGGAAAATGGGTGATTGATGTGTTGAACTGGTTTGAGAAAGGATTGGAGAGAGAAACGGATCCTAGGCGTGAATTTCAGGAAGAGTTATTAGATACAGACATATTGGACCCAGATTTGTTTCGGCAGTTTAACCAGAAACATGTGCGCCGATTTTCAAAAAACTTAAAGTGGAGTGAACATTTCTCCTGTTATGAAATATTGATATTTGATGTTTTTGAGTTAGTTCCCAATGAACAACAAAAAAAGGCATTAATTAATCTTGCTGGTCAGGATACAGATCTTGACAAAGGCTATGCTATTGTTTCTTGCGATGACATTGAACAATTGCGTTTTATGAAAGGCGGAAAACAGGTTGCGCGCATCGGCCAGCATACCAAGCTACTTATTAATCAAACATTTTAACAATGATAGATATTTTTCAGCAGTATGTACTGCAACGAGAAGAACTGCTTGCAAGAATCGCACAGGAACTACAGCTTGACCCAACAAGACTGGAGCGTATGGAATCCGCTTATCACGCGGTTGCCGAATTGTTACAAAATGATAAAGAATTCTTTGACGACCTCATTATCGAAGTATATGCCCAAGGCTCAAAGCGTATTGGCACAACTGTTAAACCATTTAATAATGAGGACTTTGATTTAGATGTGGTACTCCATATTTACGACCCTTATCATAAACACTCGCCCGCAGAAATCTATAATGCGTTAGTCAAGGCGCTGGAAAAAAATAAGTATTACAAATCAATTCTTGAAAAAAAAAAGCGTTGCATTCGCTTGAATTACCAAAGTGATTTTCACATGGATATTCTTCCAGCATGTATGCCCAATGAGCGGGAAAAAGAAGCAATAAAAATTCCCGAAAAAGCACTCCGCGAATGGTCATCTGGAAATCCGAAAGGATTTGCGGCCTGGTTTCTTCAAATCGCAAACTCTGCGACAGAGCCGTTACTGAGAAAGTATACAGATGTATTGGTGAAGGCACAAATAGAAACCGAAGAGTTGCCAGCAGAATTATATATGAAAACACCACTGCAAAGAGCTGTTCAATTAGTCAAACGATACAGAGATATTTATTTTGAACATAGGGATTATCCTGTTTCCAGTATTGTCCTTACTACGATTATGGCGCAGTTCTATGAAGGAGAAAATTCCATATTCGACACAATTGATAATGTCCTTACCCGCATAAGCAGTAGCTATACTATTACAGTACGTGAGGGGACAAAATTCAAAATCTTGAATCCTGTCAACCAGGATGAGGATTTTACCGATAGCTGGACAACGGAACATTACAGAAGTTTCTTTGCTTTTATCACCGACCTGTATACCAAATGGCAAAAATTAAAATCTTCGTTTGAGACGAGTAACAAGGAATATATCTTATTATTTGGTGAGGGTATCTATAAAAAAACACTGAGCGATCAATTCCGGAAATTCTCGAAATCAAGCACAAATATTCTGGAAAAATCAACTGGAATAATTATCGGGGGATCGGCATACACTGATCCAAAAGGAGTCATCAATACAAACGCTGGAGTAAAAAATGGATCTCACCACAATTTTGGGGAATGATATTGTAAGGAATCATCAGAAGAACTGGTATATATTCTTATCTATTCAAAAAAATTTGGCGGAAAAGCATTTTTCCTGGCTAACATGTGCCATTGACATTAACTCGAAAAAATTACTGGGTAAAGGATCCATTAGTCTTGGCGAGAAAAAATACAATATTGTATTTTCGTATTCTCCATTTCATTCCTCGCGGTATGATAGAATATTCATTGCCGACAAATCGATAACTTATCATAAATCGATCCATTTATATGCCGATCTTTCACTCTGCCTTTACCATCCCCGTATTGACCAGCCTTTGTCGCGCAGGATCTTGCTGCTGGATATTATTCCATGGATAACCGAATGGATAATTTTTTACGAACAATGGAAGAAATACGGCGTTTGGTTCGGTAAGGAAATCAAACATTAATCGTATAACTAATTTGGCTATAACAGTTATCGGACTAACTAATCTTAACCTAAATCTATCACCTCTTAATCATTGCTAACATGCCTAAACTCGAGTCCTTCTATGCAGAAGTAAAAGAAAGAACCAGTAACCCTTTTATTGTTTCATTTATTTTTTCCTGGCTCATCATCAATTGGAGAATTCCTTTAGGATTAATTTGGTATAACATCGCCGATCTACAGCTCGATGGACTGATGTCTTATGCGCAGTTAGTATCAGAAAATGCATCACTATCGAAAATGATGATTTATCCATTGATTGGCGCCACTACCTTTACGTTAATTTATCCCTTGCTACGCAGTAGTGTTACGGCGTTCCAATTATTTATCCAGTCTAAATCCTCGAATTGGCATCGCAACATCACAAAAGCCGGAAAGATAAGCGTTGAGAAATACTTTGAACTACGGGATATGTACTCGGTTAGCATCAATAATTTGCAGGAAGTAATTGAAAAAGAATCATTATACCGGGCAAAATACGAGGAGGAAATGAATCGGTATGTACTACTTTATAAACAAACCACCGATTTGCAACACAGAGTAAATGAAGTGGAGGTCAAATCCAATTTGAATTATTTTAATGGTGATTATTGGTTAAAATTTTATGAGGAAGGAGAAGCAAAAGAAAAACACGCTTCGATACAACAGGGTAAAATATATGTTAATACCATCACAGGGGATTCTGAATTGATGTTTGAAATACTCAACATAGCCTATAGTCCTCAAACTACCGAATTTATTACAGTGATGAGAAAAGGCAGACAGGAAACGGAGGTTTTTCCTTGCGTATTACGCAGCACCAGCAGGGAATACCATACCTTTCGTAATTTCGAAAAGAATGCACCGATTATAGAATTGGTAAGACGGTAAACATTTACGATTGTATTAACTGAAGAGGTCTACGAACTCCGCCGGGAGGTAAAAGCAGTGTTGAATTAAATATAAAGCCATGAGTCGACCATACAAAAAAGAAGTCGAAGAATCTGATGCATGACCAGGTGAAGAACTGGAACAGTCATTAGTACAGGCACATAGACTGCGAGCTATATACTGATGATGTCGAGCGCATCAGGGAAATTGTGGTGAGTGAAATTGAAACGAGCGTGTTCGCATTGCGGGCGATGCCCCCGAATTTCCTGCTTTTCGATGTTTACAAGTTTTTCAACGGATTCGGGGGACAGCATCCCCCAAATCTGGTTGTCTACTACCCGTATTTACCTGTGTTCTGACCAACCTGTTCAAATTCCAATATTTATAAAAGCACAGTGTTACAAGGTATAAATCAAAATCAACAGATTTGTGTCGTCAGGATTATTCTGCAAAAGTGTTCTTCGTTGTTTCGTATCCCCTGGAAAGTTGGGCGTTGAATATATATTGAAGAAGGAGAACTAAGTTCAAACCGTACTCTTTTGCTATAATCTACACAAATTCTACGTGATTGACGAGCTCTGCATCAGTCTTTAAAACTATTTTTTATATTAGGCTTACCTAGTTGTTAAAATTCCGGGAGATCATTAGCTTGCGACTTTGGACCATTAAACCGACTCGCTGACCAAAAATGATAGCCACAGCAACAAAAAGAAAACTACTTGTACTTCTTACTGGTAACCAAAACTACTTGGGAAGATACAGTGAGAATAATGGATTACTCGCTTTTTTAGAAAAGATATGGCCGTTAAAGGATTTGCCTTCAAGCGATAATCGTTTTACTAATCAATATGAGAACATTCAGCAGCATTGCGTCAGGAATCAAGACTGGTCAGATGAACAATTATATGAGCAGGAATTAAATGTAATAAATGGTGAGGAGCGATATTTCAATCTATTCCTGGAAACGATAGTCAGTCCGGAAACGAGGCCAGCGTTAGACGAAATACTATTTTTTGTTCAATTGATTAATAATAATCTTACAGCAACTACTTTTCGGCTAGCTGTAAAAGATTATTTCGAAGGTCTTCCAATCTATAAAATGGTAGAACAAAGTGAACTAAGCGATCTCCCACCCTATGTTGCTGTTAATAAAGTTCCTTTTTTCAAAGACAACTCGGGAGTCGATGACTACCCGTGTTTCGTATTAACTCGCGGTGATTGGGATGATTATGGTTATGTAACCAGTTTTGGTCTAAAATATTTTAAGTCTAAAAATGCAATTCCAATTACTTTTGATAGTATTAAAATATATAAGCGTGGTGTGAAACGTACATGGGAAGGCTTGCCAGTAAAATTTACACAACTCGACCAAGATTTTTGTTCCTTGTTACAGGAAACAGAATCTTACCTGAAGCTGAAACAAACTTTTCCTGATACTTATTATAGTATTCTGATGGGGCTTCGTGATGCCGGGTTATTCCGTAAGATAGCTGATGCCTTTGAGGAAGATGAAGGATTTCGGAAATCCATTATCCGTAACAACGAGGCCGAACAGCTACGCCGGCAAATAAGATTTATTATTTCAGGATCAAGTACAGATCCTTACAAATTCAGCTATAATTACAGGGCTCCATACAGCGAAGAGACGGTAACACTGCATTTTGATTTTGAACATACAGGTGATCTTCAGCATCGTGTATATGCTCTTATTGGTAAAAACGGAGCGGGGAAAACTAGTATCATGTCGGGAATAGCTACGGCATTATCCAAAGAGGAAGATTTGAATCTCTCGCCGCACAAACCATATTACAGCAAATGCTTTACAATTTCTTACAGCATCTTTGACCGATTTCCCATTCCGGAAGATAACGTTGCGTTTAATTATGTCTATTGTGGACTTAGAAAACGAGAAGGTGGCATAATATCGGAAACAGACATGCAGGCTGACCTGGTGATTATGATTACGAAAATTAAAGAAAGATTGTTGATCCAACAATGGCATTCAGTAGTAACACGTTTTTTCGAAGAAGGGTTTCTTGATAAAATGTTTGTTCACGATTCAACAAATCATAGATATGTTAAGGATGTAAACAGGCAAAATTGCATTGAAACATTCATACGTTTCAGTTCAGGAGAAAGCATGCTCTTTTATATCATTACAAAAATTATCAGCGAAATCAGGTTTGGTTCATTAATCCTGTATGATGAACCAGAAACACATTTACATCCTAATGCTATCAGCAGGTTAATAACCGCTTTATTTGCACTGGTAGAAAAGTTCCAGTCCTTTTGTATCATATCCACCCACTCCCCACTGGTGATCCAGGAAATCCACGCACGTAATATTATGATCCTAGACAGGGAGGATAAAGAGTTACATATTCGCAGGATGAGTAAGGATTCTTTTGGAGAAAACTTATCTGTAATAAGTGAAGAGATATTTGACAACAAGGACGTTAACAAATATCACCTGGAATTGATGCGCAGGATGGTAGAACAACGTAAAACCTATGATGAGATAATAGGCATATTCAAATTTGAGAATCTTCCCGTTAATCTCAATACGCGCTTATATCTTAAAGCCCTAATTGCTGAAGCCAATGGTTAATATGTTACCCTATGCGGATAATGTATTTGATATATTCCGCAATGCAGTCATGAGTAAGCGCAATGCAGCGTTACGCCACCGGCTTAATAATATTCAGCCTGTTATTCAGCAATGCTTTGTTAACTATGACGGTCATTTTCAAGCAAATACTTTACCCCAACTGGCTTCACATGCAGTAGGTGTTGCCAACAGAGCTGACCTGGAGAGCCTATATAGCTATAAAAGCGCCATTATCAGAAAAGTAAAAATAATATCAGAGATACTCAGGTAAATGTAATAAGTAATACCTGTCAGAACTGTACTATAAATGCTGTCAATAGTTTTGACCATGTACTACCCACTTCACGTTTTCCTGAGTATTCAGTTCATCCATTCAACCTTTTTCCTTCCTGTACAGAATGCAACGGGAAGAAAAATAATTACGTTGCCAATGGTGGCGTTATAAGGTTTTTAAATTTATACCTTGACCAATTACCAAACCAACAGTATTTATATCCCAATATTGTTGTTGACGCCAATGGCGAGTATGAGATTACATTTTCTATAGCTAATGATGGAAATATTCCGGCTGATTTATTTACAATTATCACTAATCATTACCAACATCTCGAACTATTTGCAAGAATGAGATTGGCATCGTCCGATACTGTAACCAATATTGTTAACCAAATTAGGGTGCGCCGCCAAAATCTGCCGCTTAACATTATTGTTCAAGAAATTATAGCGACCGCACAGGAAAACATGGCAGGATTGGGAATTAATCATTTCAAGCATCGTCTGGAAATTGCATTGGTGCAAAGTCAGCCGTTTTTGAATTCCATATAATTAAAACGATACCATTAGCCTATTTTACAATAATTTTCAGCTATCATAAAAATTCTTCCAACAACGATATAATTATTTCTCTTTCCATATCAGTCTTTTAAATAAGATTTATAGTTTCTCATCCGTTGTATTTGTTATAAAATTTCTTGAATGCAAATGTGCGTAGCAGTTAGTTTTCTTTTCAGAAAAATAATTAAATGTTAGTACTACTTCCGCAAAGTCGCTGTCAAATTTCCGAACGTCCCCCGGCCGAAGGAAAACCGTGGCTTCACGAGTTGGCCGGTAATTGAAGCTTAGCTGGCAGTAGAATCGACTGTTTATTATTGCACTGATTCTTTAGAGGAATGGTAGGCGTGCTCAAATCCTCTTCAATAAATGGTTCAAAATTACTTAGGTCACGAGATAAGCGCCATGAAATCGCCCATTACGAAAGTTCTCATGTAGAATTGAATTTCATTTCTGAAAGAAACATTAATCGGGATAAAGATAAAAGCATGTTTAACCTATATCTGTCAAAATGCTGTTATTCACCAGATATTCTTCGGTCGTTATAATCACTATCCAACTTATCAATTTCTTTTCTTACCTCATCAATTAATTGCTGCTCAGTCGGCAAGTACAATTGATATTTACTGGCAATAATAGTTTTGTTATTTTCCGGGAGGGTGATCTTAACTACTGCATCATTCTTATCGGCACATAGAAGAATGCCAATAGTAGGGTTTTCGAAATCCTGTTTTTCATATCGGTCATAGTAATTTACATACATCTGTAACTGACCGATATCTTCATGCGTGAGTTTAGTTGTCTTAATTTCGATAACTACAAAACATTGCAGCAACCGATTATAAAATACAAGATCAATGAAAAACTCATCCCCTTCAATATGAATGCGCTGCTGTCTGGACACAAAAGAAAATCCATTTCCTATCTCTAAAAGAAATTCCTGTAAATGAGTAATAATTGCACTTTCCAGATCTTTTTCATAATAGGCCGCCTCTCTTTTTAATCCCAAAAACTCCAGCACCATGGGATCTTTGATGATTTCCTTTGCATCTGAAGGAAGCTTTTCCTGCCTCGCTACAGCTAACACGTCTTTGACTTCATTGCTTATAAGGAGCCTTTCAAAAAGCTGGCTGTTTATTTGTCTTTCAAGCTGCCTCGCCGTCCATATGTTTTTTTCGGCTTCTGCTATATAAAAATCTCTTTTATCTTGATTATCAATGCGTATGAGTGTACGGTAATGAGTCCAGCTGAATTGTGAACGCAGTGCGTTCACAATCGGGAAAACGCGATAAAATTGTCGAAAAAGGTTCAACTGACGGTATGAAAATCCGCTGCCAAACTCAGGCTGCAATTGTTCCGCCAATGACTTAATCAAAAAATCCCCATATCCAGCCCTATCCTTCCCCTGCTGCTCTTCTTCAAAAATCACCTTACCTATCTGCCAATACATCAATACCCTCTCAGTATCCACAGACCTGATTGCCTTTTCCTTCGCACGGGAAATTATCGATTGAATCTCACGGATCAGTTCTTTCTTAAGCTGCATCGAAAAAATTTGAAAAGCAAAGTAAAATTAAATTATGCTCATCAATCATTTAAGATTGCTAAAAGTTTTAAGTCTTCTAAAAACTGATTCGATCCGGCTCCAGCGTGGGTAACAAAAAACATATAAAGCCCTTGTAAATAAGGGCTTTATATTTAAACATTCTTCACTCCCAACTTTGTGAGTATTTCAGTTTATTTATTTGAGTAAATTGCCGCTTATGAGTGTTTTTGGGTAAACAGGGCATTGAAAACCAAAAGCATAATGGTATCCAGTGCAGCAAATTTCTGTTTATGCAAAAAGCCTTTTAAGGCAATTTTGAGATCCCTTCTTTTATCTTATTCGAACAACGTTTTGATAAGATGTATGAATGAACTTAGCTTTAAACTGATTTTTGAATCGCCAGATATGATTTAATATCACACCACGCTGACAAGATACATTTTGATAAGGATACACCTGCCCCACCACCCTTCTTATTTGAGATATCATCATCCGGTATAAGCGCCCGCACTTTCATAAGAGACATAGGCAGCTCATTCTTTACTTATTATCTATTCATCAGGAATCTGTTAATAACAGTTTTAAGTTTTGCAATCTCTATAGACTGCATCGCATTTTTAATTTTTCAAACTTAGAATGTCATGATAAAATCTGACTGCCCCTCTGCCATATTTCTTACCTCTATATTACCATGATGCAATAACATGATTTGTTTGCATAGGGTGAGTCCTATTCCGCTGCCATTCTTTTTTGTACTAAAAAAAGGCACGAATATTTTATCTCTGAGATCTTCAGCAATACCACCACCATTATCCGAAACTCTGAGCACAGCTTTACCATTGTTATCCATATAGGCTGATACAGCAATTCGCGGATCATTAGCATCTTTCACTGCATCAATAGCATTTACCACCAGATTGATCAGCATCTGTTCCATTAAATGAACATCGGCATTAAATGAAAGATCAGGATCTTTTAAAATAATTTCGAATTCTATGTTTTTTTCACTGAGTGTGGGCTGCATTAAATGATAGAGATTTTCAAAAAGATCTCTCGCATACAATTTCCTAAGATCCGGTGCAACAACCTTATTCAGGTTCCTGTACTTCTCTGCAAACTTGAGCAGTCCCCCACTTCTTCGTTTAATGGTTTCAATTCCTAATTCAAGATCATCAAACGCTGCAGTAGAATTACTTTTTTCCATTTCTTTTAAACGCACAGCAATTGTTTCCGCTAATGAAGATATTGGCGCAATAGAATTCATTATTTCGTGGGTAAGTACACTTAATAACTTCTGCCAGGATTTTGACTCTGTTTCGTTAACAGCCTCATTTATATTTTGAAATGCCAGTAAGGAATATTTCCTGTTATCCGTTAAAAATGCAGTGGCTGTTAACAGGATAGTGAAAGATTTTGTTTCAGTATTTACAGTAGACATTTTTGACTCTCCCGGTTTTAAAGCCAGCATATCCTTATATAAAATAGCATCTCTTTTTTCAAAAGAATGAACAGTGCGGAGATACGGGAGATTAAACATTTGTTTTAATGTTTCATTCATCCAGATTACATGTCCATTTTCTGTTTCAAAACACAAAATGCCGGTATTGACCATCTCCAATATCTTCTGAAGATATTGATGCTGGGTTTCTTTATCTCTTGATATTTTTTTGAAAGAGTTATTAATACTATTAAACCTTTCTCTTAACGTTGACACTTCCTCCGTTTTTTTATTTTTTGAAAGATTTACAGTATAGTCTCCATATTTTACAGCTTCTGTAAAACGATTCAGTTCGTTCCATATACCAACTTGCGACTGGCAAAATCTTACCAACTGATAAATAACTATTGGAATAATAACTACTAAATAAATATAGTTTTTACTCACAATCACAAAAGCAGCAATCAATAATGTTATAAATAACAAGATTACTCTCAAAATTATCCGTTGCTCTATTTTTTCAGATATCATATTTATTCAGTCTCCGGTATAAAGAAGTACGTGTAATGCCTAATTCTTTAGCAGCCCTTGATATGTTGCCATTATATTTCTGTATCACTTGAAGAATGGCATTCTTTTCCAATGTACTGAGGTTTAAATCAAGCTCAGCAACCGATTGCGATTCAATAGGCGAAAAAACAAGGTCTTCGGGCATGATCAGATTACTTTCACACATGATCACTGCACGCTCAATTGTATATTGTAGCTCTCTAACATTCCCCGGAAAAGAATAATTTATCAGTTTCTCTGTTGTACGCTTTTCTAAAACGAGTAAGGGTTTAAAATACTTCTCCCCATAAATCTTTACAAAATGCTCCGCAAGCAGCAGTATATCATTTTCTCTTTTTCTCAAAGGTGGAATAATTAGCTCCACTGTATTAATTCGATATATCAGGTCCTTTCGAAACCTGCTTTCCTTTGCCAGTTCATGTAAAGGAACATTTGTAGCGCATAACAGCCTGATATCGACAGGAATCGGTTTGTTATCACCTAGTCTTATCACCTCTCTGTTCTGTAACACACTTAATAATTTCGCCTGCTGCAATAAGGATATATTCCCAATTTCATCTAAAAACAATGTTCCTCCGTTTGCTGCTTCTATTCGTCCTTCACGATCTTCTCTGGCATCTGTGAATGCTCCTTTTTTATGACCAAACAGTTCACTTTCAAACAAACTATCAGATAAGGCGCCCACATCAACTTTTATAAATGGCATTTCTTTTCTTAAAGAATGCTGATGAATGGATTTCGCAACAATATCCTTACCAGTCCCGTTTTCACCCAATATCAGTATGTTAGCATCCGTTGGAGCAACTTTTTCCACTTTGTAAAAAACCTCTCGCATAACATCAGACTCGCCAATAAGTTCACTTACCACTCTGGCTTTTTTATCTCTACCCTTTTTATTATTCTTAAGAATCTCCTCTATACTACTAACAAGTTGATCGTTATGCCAGGGTTTTACTACAAAATCTGCCGCTCCTTTTTTTAAAGAATTTACCGCAAGATCAATACCACCATAGGCCGTTATCATCATGACAGGTATATGCTCGTTCACTGATTTAATTCTTGACAACCAATAAATTCCCTCATTACCTGTATTAAGAGGCGACTTGAAATTCATATCCAGCAATATCAGGTCAAATTTCCGTTCCGATAATAAGGAAAGTAGATTTTCGGGTGTTTTTTCGGTAGTAACTTCTCCAACGTGGATTTTTAATAAAAGGCGTACAGCAGTCAGGACATCCTGATCATCGTCAACCACCAGTATTGATGCATTTTTTAACAGCATCAATAAATATATACAACTCCCACCTAAATTGATTATCATTTTTGAATCCGGCAATAAGATGTATCAAAACCGTACAGTTTTTGTCCGCAGATGAACACTGTATAAATATTATTTCAGAGCAACTGTATGATAACTAACAAGTTCTGTTTATGGCATGGCCTTGCATAGTTTATGTCGATATAATTTAAATTGTACAATCACTTTGGATAGAAAAATCAACAAAAGAAAATGGTCAGGTAAAAGAATGATGATCACAACAGGAATCATTATACTATTTTCTTTTATTATATATGCCTGGTATGACGCTACGGAAAAACAACGTATGAATGTCTATACATCGCGAATTACCATTAGTGAAGTTATAAAAGGAAATTTCCTGGAATATATTCCTGTAACAGGAGTCATACAACCCATCACCTCTATTTATATGGATGCTGCTGAAGGAGGCAGAGTGGAAGAAAAATATGCGGAGGACGGAACATTCCTAAAAAAAGGTGATCCTATTCTTCGTTTATCCAATACAGATCTGGAACTGAGTCTGGTCAATCAGGAAACCTCAGTATTTAACCTGCTTACGCAGATGCAGATTTCCCAAAATGCTGCCCGGCAGAATACCATTAGTAAACTTAACCAGGAAGCTGACGTTGATAACACATTTAAAGAAGCTGAACGCTTATACCTTCTCAACAAGGAATTATATAAACAACATGCTATTGGAGGTCAGGAGTTCAGGCAATCGCAAATAGCATACGATTATCAGCTTAAAAAGAAAAAGCTGACAGATGAAATTCTTCGGCAAGACTCTATTGCAGCAAAAGCGGAATTTGAGCAGACGAGGCAATCGTATCAAAGAACACAAAATGCACTTGCTGTAATGAGGAAAAAAGTTGGCGATCTTATTGTTCGTTCGCCGGTTGATGGACAATTAACATCGCTGGAAGCAGAAATAGGGCAGAATAAAAATAAGGGAGAAAGACTCGGACAAATAGATATCCTCAGTGGGTTTAAAATACGTGCAGAAATAGATGAACATTATATCTCAAGAATATATGCCGGCCTTACAGGAGAGTTTACCTTTAATGACACGACCTATACTTTAATAATCAAAAAAGTGTTCACTCAGGTGACAAAAGGATATTTTCAGGTAGACATGGATTTTGACGGAATAGCGCCTAAAGGTATCCGAAGAGGCCAAACGTTACAGGTAAAACTAACGCTGAGTAATGCTTCACAAGCTATATTACTTCCAAGAGGCGGCTTCTATCAACATACCGGAGGCAACTGGGTATACAAACTAGACAAGGGTGGCAAAAAGGCCTTCAAAGCAGAGATACAACTCGGAAGACAAAATCCCGATTTTTATGAAGTGCTCAACGGATTAAATCCTGGTGAAAAAGTAATCACTTCCAGCTATGATAACTATAATAACAATCAAGAATTAATATTAAAAGAAGAATAACCCAAACAACAAACATGATAAAACTTAAAGGCCTTACTAAAATGTACAGGACAGAAGAAATAGAAACCGTTGCTCTCAATAATTTATCCTTAGAGGTAAAAAAGGGTGAGTTCGTAGCGGTTATGGGACCATCAGGCTGCGGCAAATCAACCTTACTTAACATTATAGGATTACTTGACAATATAGATGAAGGAAGCTATCTGTTTAATGGAGAAGAAGTAGCCAAATATAATGAACGTAAACGTTCGGAGTTAAGAAAACATAATATCGGATTTGTATTTCAAAGTTTTAACCTGATTGATGAATTGACAGTTTTTGAGAACGTTGAATTACCATTAATATATACAAAAACAAAAAGCAGTGAAAGAAAAAGACGCGTGGAAGAAGTACTTGATAAGATGAAAATCATGCACCGCAGAAATCATTTCCCTCAACAACTGTCAGGAGGACAACAACAAAGAATTGCCATCGCAAGAGCTGTTATCCATCAACCCAAACTCATTCTCGCAGATGAACCTACAGGAAATCTTGACTCTAATAATGGAAATGAGGTGATGCAGCTACTAACAGATCTGAATGAACAGGGAGCAACAATTATTATGGTCACACACAATGAACACGACGCAAGGTTTAGTCATCGTATTATCAGAATTCTGGATGGACAAATCATTACGGAAAATATACTTGTAGGTTAATTATGCAAAGAATATTGTTATATCTGTTATTGATGATCCCGGCATTGATTACTGCTCAAACAGAAAATAAAAATGTATTTTCTTTATCTGAATGCATATCTGCTGCCTTAAAAAACAATCCGGGAGTACAAGAACTTCAAATAAAATCTGAAATAAGTAAAATTGCCGTTGGCCAGGCAAAAGCGAACCTGTTACCCAATATTAATGCCGGTTACACTAGCGGAATCAATCAGGGAAGAAGTATTGACCCATTTACCAATACGTATATCAATCAACAATATTCATTTGCATCGCCATATATGACCGGAAACATACCTGTTTTTAATGGGTTCGCTTTGATGAATACCATCAAAAGAAATACATACAATGATCATGCAAACCATTTAGCTGTACAACAATATAAAGACGAACTGACCATTCTCGTAATACTTACATACCTGGATGTATTAACAAATAAAGAGCTTCTTGCTTTAGCTAATACACAAAAGGAAAATACTAAAAAACAAGTTACCCGGTTGCTAATATTAAAAGAACAGGAGGTCATTTCTCCGGGAGAATATTATGACCTTAAGGGAGCGTATGCTAACGATGAGATGATTTATATAAATGCATCCAACAATCTCGAAATAACAAAACTATCACTTGCACGTCTATTGAATATTCCATACAAAAAAAGTATAGAACTGCAACCCATAGACAACACAGATTTACTAAGCATAGACAATATTACTGTCGATGAGATATACGAAAATGCTTTGGAAAGTCTCACTATAGTAAAAATAGCTGATACACGAAAAAAAAGCAGCGATATACAGGTAAAGATCAATAAAGCCGGTTTATATCCATCCATTGTTTTAAATGCCGGGGTATACAGTAACTACTCTGGAGCTGCTAACATTAAATACAAACAGCAAATTGACAACAACCTCAATACAACGATAAATGCAGGACTAAATATTCCTCTATTTAATTCATTGAGAGCACGTAATGCAGTAAGAATATCCAAACTGGAACAGAAATATGCTAATACTGAAACAAACACTTCACGCATACGATTACGTCACCTAATTGAAGAAGCTTATATAAATATGCAATTTGCTAAAGACAAGTACAATGTTTCTATACAACAGGTAAATTATTTTTCAGAATCATATAAAAGAGCTGAAATACGTTTTAATGCAGGCGCAGGATCAGTCGTAGATTATATTATTGCCAAAAACAACTATGATAAATCGAATATCAATCTTATCAATACCAGATACGATTACTTATTCAGAATTAAAATACTAAAATACATTCGGGGAGAAATGAATCTGTAGTATTATGTTTAAAAGCAACCTACTTATTATTTTTAGAAGTTTCTCAAGGCAAAAAACGACATTATGTATTAATCTTATAGGATTATCAACCGGAATGACATTATCCATGATGATAGGATTATGGATAATAGATGAATTAAATATTGACCGGTTTCATAAAAATGGCAATAGAATTTTTCAGGTACTGGGGAATAAACAGTTAACTCACGGAGTTCAAACTGACAAATCCACTACCGGCATGTTGGAGGAAACTCTTCCGAATGAGATACCGGAAATAGAAATGGCGGTTGCCATTATTCCACTATATCAATATAGACAAACAACCATTTCATATAAAGAAATAAATATAAAAACGGGTGGCCAATACGCAGGAAAAAATTATTTCAGTATTTTTTCTTTTCCATTAATAGAAGGAAACCCTATTGATGTTCTTAAAGAAAAACATAACATCGTAATATCACACAAACTTGCTCTTCAATTATTTAATACCACGCAAAACATTGTTGGAAAGACAGTCTCTTTTCAGCACGAAAAGAAATATACCATTTCAGGTGTTTTCGAAAATATTCCCGACAACTCTTCTGTACATTTCGATTTTGTATTAAACTTTGATGCTTTTAAAGAAGAAAACACATGGATAATGCAATGGGACAATTCAAGCCCCTACACCTATGTTCTTTTAAAAGAGGGCACTAACGTTACCGAGCTTAATAAAAAGATAAGTAACTTTCTCAAGTTAAAAAGCAATTCGGCAAACACTTCCTTAGCATTAGCAAACTTTCCGGAGTTATACCTGAATAACAGATATGAAAATGGTGTACAATCAGGAGGAAGAATTGAATATGTAAGGCTCTTCACTATCATTGGTATTTTTATTCTGATTATCGCATGTATTAATTTTACTAATCTTTCTACAGCGAAAGCCTCGCAAAAATTTAAGGATATCGGCATCAGAAAAACACTAGGAGCCGGCAAAAGAACACTTATCCTGCATTATTTAAGCGAGTCCTTAATTGTAGCTTTTATTTCATTAGTATTATCCATACTGCTAATCATCTTATTACTTCCACAGTTTAATAAGATCATGGATAAACATTTGACGATTAACCTTAACCATGTTCAGGTGTGTTTTTTTGTGGCATTTACAGTAGCGACAGGACTGCTGGCAGGAAGCTATCCTGCAATATACCTGTCTTCTTTAAGTCCAATCAATGCACTAAAGAACAGACTTTCAAATATTGGAGCTGAACTGGTAGCCAGAAAAGGGCTTGTTATTTTTCAATTTATCCTTTCTGCGGTTTTTATTAGTTCGGTACTGGTAATATACAATCAGCTTAAATATATTCAGGAGAAAAATATTGGATTCGACAGAAATAATATTTTATGCATTGAAGCAGAAGGCAACCTTAATGGAATATCAGGAAATCTTTCTCCATTTTTTGAAGAAGTAAAAAAAATTCCGGGAGTTATATCCGCCTCCAGTGCAGGTCAGCATTTTATAGGGGAATATGCCAGCACAACAGGTATTGATTGGGATGGCAAACAACCCAATGAACAGGTAAAATTTGAATCAATAACGGTCAACTATCATTTCCTTGAAATGATCGGTGTGAAATTAAAAGAAGGCAGATACTTTTCAGAAACAAGAATAGCTGATAGTCCAAAGCTTATACTTAACGATGCAGCCATTAACATAATGGGAATAAAAAATGCTGTCGGAACAAAAATAAATATGTGGGGAGATGTGAAAGAGATATTAGCTGTTACTGAAAATTTTCATACAGAATCATTCCGGGAAACAATAAAACCTACTATTATTCGGTTGGTTCCACAAGATGCCTCTGTTATTTACATAAAATTAGCCAACAATAATTGGGAGTCGGCCATTACAAGCATAAAAGATATTTATAAAAAATTTAATCCCGGATTTCAATTTGACTACCATTTTCTTGACGAAGAGTTTCAACAACAATACATAGCAGAAAAACGCATATCCGTCTTATCAAAATATTTTGCGGGAATTGCGATTCTAATATCATGTCTAGGATTATTTGGTCTATCTATCTATACAGTAGAAAAACGCAGGAAAGAAATCAGCATCAGAAAAGTCCTCGGATCTGGCAGTGGAAATATTATATTACTGCTGTCTTCCGAATTTATCAGCATTATAATAACCGCTATTCTTATCGCAACACCGATAAGTTATTTAATTACACAAAACTGGCTGCAGGGTTTCTCCTTTAGAACTAAACTTGAGCCGTGGTTTTTCATTTTATCAGGACTCTTAACACTAATCATTTCGATCTTAACCATTATGATAGAATCGACTAAAGCAGCAGTAACAAATCCGGTAAAAAGTTTAAAAGAAAATTAGAACAACAACATTATTCAATTACTGTACACTGAATTATCCATGATTAAAAATTACATAACAATCACCATCCGCAATCTGCGCCGTAATAAAACATTTTCATGTATAAATATTGTGGGACTGGCCATTGGTATGGCAGGCGCTATCCTTATAATGTTATGGATGCAGCATGAAATCGGCTACGATGGTTTTCACGAGAAAAAAGATCGGATTTACCAGGCTTGGAATAAGGCAAACATGAATGGTGAAATATGGACCTTCAATAATACACCTAAAGTACTTGCCCGCACATTGGAAAAAGATTTTCCTGAAATAGAACTGGCTACAAAAGCAGAAATACCTCAGCCTCATATGCTAAAAGCAGGCCAAAAAAGGATAACAGCATCCGGCAGAATAGCAGACTCAAATTTTCTTAAGGTATTCAGCTTCCCATTAATTACAGGAGATAAACATACTGCTCTGAATGACGTTCATTCAATTGTTATTACACAAACACTCTCTAAAAAACTATTTGGAAATGATAATGCTATAGGAGAATTAATAACTATCGACAATAAAGATAATTTAATTGTCACAGGTATTTTAAAAGACATTCCCGGAAACACTCAATTTCCTTTTGAATATTTATTATCCTACAGTTATTTAGTATCAATGGGAAGAGATGATAATGATTGGGGGAATAATACCATTCAAACTTATGTTTTGCTGCGACCTGAAGCAAACGTTGTTACACTTAACGAAAAAATGAAAAATCTGAAACCAAGATATTATCCTTATGACCCTAAATGGGAAATGTTTGTTTATCCGATCAGCAGGTGGCGTCTATACTCAAATTTTAAAAACGGTATCGAAGAAAACAAAGGAATAATTGAATATGTAAGATTATTTGGAATTATATCGGCATTGATACTAATCATCGCCTGTATTAATTTCATGAATCTCAGCACAGCGCGTGGCGAAGAAAGAGCGAAGGAAGTAGGTATCAGAAAGGTAGTTGGCGCAAAAAAAAGTTCATTAATTCTACAATTTCTGGGAGAATCAATTTTCCTATCCTTTTTCTCTGCTATCATTGCTATTGTAATCGTTGCTTTAACACTTCCCTTTTTTAACCAGCTAATGGATGAAAAAATAATTTTTAATCTGGCCGATCCTGAAACCATTACAGCATTCCTGGGATTTACTCTTTTCACAGGAATTATTGCAGGAAGTTATCCCGCTTTTTTTCTTTCATCATTTCAACCAGCAAAAGTGTTAAAGGGAATATTTAAAAAATCTCATGCACGAATATCACCGCGAAAGGTTTTAGTTATCATACAGTTTACAACTGCTATTATCTTAATTATCTCCACAATAATCATTAGGCAACAAATTGATCATTTACAAAAAAGAGAAATAGGATATGACAAAAACAACATTGTCTACCATCAATTTACAGGAGACATTCCAAAGAATTATGAATTAATAAGAAATGAGCTCTTATCATCAGGTGTGGCAACCTCTATTACTAAGACAATGTCACCTTTAAGCGAAACCCGGAGCGAAGGTCATGGACAGGCATGGGAAGGAAAAGATCCGAATGACAAAACCATTTTTAACCGTTATAGCCAGGATGCCAACTTGGGAACAACTGCAGGATTACAATTTCTATATGGACGGGATATCGATGTAAGAAAATTTCCTACTGATTCAAACGCTCTTATTATTAATGAGTCTGCGCTTAAAGTTTTTAAATTCAAAGAACCCATTGGAAAAACGATAAATGATATGGGAATCGACTGGCATATTGTAGGAGTTATTAAAGATTTTATTATTAATTACCCACAGCAACCTACAGAGCCTATGTTAATACTAGGAGCAAAATCGATTTTCAGCTTTAATACTATTCTGATGAAATTTAATCATCAGAACAATATGTCAGACAACCTTGAAAAATCCTCAGCTATTTTCAGAAAGTATAATCCTGATTTTCCATTCGAATATAAGTTTGCCGATGAAGAATATGAGAAAAAACTTGAGGGGGTAAAAAGGATTAGTACGTTAACAGGAATTTTCGCCATGCTAACAATATTCATTGCCTGTTTGGGATTATTAGGCCTGGCAGCCTATACTACCCAGAGTCGTATTAAAGAGATTGGGGTACGTAAAGTACTTGGTGGGTCTATTATAACAATCACATCATTACTTACCAAGGATTTTTTAACACTTGTCTGTATTTCCTTTTTATTGGCCATTCCGATTGCCTGGTGGGGTATGAATATATGGTTAAATGATTTTCATTACCACACTTCTATTGATTGGTCTGTATTTGTAATAGCAGGACTATTAGCTATGTCGATTGCATTAATAACAGTAAGTTCTCAGGCTATAAAAGCAGCAATGGCAAATCCAATAAAGAACTTGCGAACTGAATAATAATCAACGACCAAAAAGTTCACTTAAAGGATCTTGGTGATTAAGGACAAAGTCACGCATTTCAGAAATATTCAGCATTGGTGACGAGGCTAGGACATAAGGTTAACTCACTTCAGAAATATTTGGTATTGGTGACAGGGTTAGGACATAAGGTTATTTTCACTTTATAGATATTATGCATTATCGACCGGGCTATTACATAAGTTACCCACTTTATAAATATTCAGTATTGGCAATAGGATTATAACAATAAAATGGTAAAGAAAATAGATCAGAAAAACAGGGTACTTGCAAAACGACAATTACGCCAGAACAATAAGATTATATTGAGAAGTTTAGCAAGCCATAGTACTTACGCATCATTTTTAAACCTTCTACCATTACTAAAACAAATACCCAAGCGCCAATCGCATCTCTATTACTTTTAATACGTAAATATTTTCAGCAACAAAAATCCCGTTGAGAACAACGGGATGTAACCAAAACTAACTGCTTGTTTATAATGAGAGATGAAACACAAGATTAAATAATGCCAGGATAAACAGTTACTCACTGTAGTCCGTTTACCCTGGACTTGAATGAATAGGCATCGCAAAAGTAAATGATGCTGTTAAACATGCTTTATGAAATCAGGAAAACAAATTATTAATTCGGGAAAAACAACCATACTTATTGTATAATGTTAAAGCGCTTAACAATTAGAAGTTAAATAAGTCTTTAAACATTGATTTTTCCTCTTTAGTAAAGACTCCACTTATCCCTTAACCAGACTCACACTTTTCACCAACAACCTCATCTTATAACATATTATGCTAATGAGATCATGCTAATACTACGAGTCTTCTTATCATCCATGTATTCTTTTATCAAGCAAAGATGGTCCTCTCCGAAGTAAAGGGGATTTATATAGCGCAGATTCCGGACCTTCTATATCATGCTTACATCTTATGTGATTTTTTATTGCAAAAGATGTAAACTCATAATCATTGATCGTGATACATATATGGTACATGATAAGTTCAAATAAGATAAATATTTACTTTCTATCGTAATTCGTTATGTTGACAAAAGTTTTACTAAACAACATATAATTCAAAGCAATAAAAATATGACTGAAGCAGAGATACAGAAATCAGTTAAACCTCTAACATCTTTCTATCACCTATAATAAATGATTGACATAATCACTTAACACAGCATGCAGCGTTCTGCTCATGCAATGCTATATCCTACAATAAAGCTTGATATAAGCCGGAAGATATCTTACAGCCTATCTCATCATCCATATTGGTGGACATTCAAATTTATTCGTATAAGAGTGGTATTTAACTATTTTAACGCTTACAACATATGTATTCTCACCAGTATCATCAGTCCTAACTCCCTGAACGAAATCATAAAATAAACAAAATATTAAGTATAAATACTTACATAAAGCATTGATAATCTATTATTACAATGCCGGCATCAGCACCAGCACTTGCAGTTACTAAAAAAAGTTTCTATTTTGTTTGCCGAATCTCAATACCCCATTGTAACCCCCCAATACTCCTCATAATTTACCGTCGTCTGCCATTTGGCAGTTTATTAATTAACGTCAACGTTTTTTATGAGACCCTTATATACCCTGTTAACAGTGTTAGCTTTTGTTTTCACAAGCTGTAACAAAGATCTTAGCTATGAAGGAGGTTATATTCCTCCTGTTGAACCCCCAGTAGTTGAGCCTCCTGTTGTGGAACCTCCTGTGCTTTCTGATTTCGATCATTTTAAACAACTTATTCTGGATTTTGATTTTCAGCTGAGGGATTTTTACTCCAACATACCTATTGATTTTATAGAAGATGATAACCAAAATCTTTCAGAAACTAACTTATGGCATTATGTTCCTGATTATCTAAAAGATGATATCAATTCTTTTGATGAAGCTGGAATAGCGACTATTAATCAGTTCTCAATTAAAAAACCGGGAATTGATGAAGATATTTTTACAAGAACATATTCAATAGAAGAAATTGGCAACAATGTATTTATCACATTCCTGGATGCCGACTATACAGCTTTACAATACAAAGTATCCGAAATAGGTAGTGATTATTTTATTCTGTCAATTGAATGGTCACAGGGAGCAACACTCCATTCGAGATTTGAGAAAGCAGATGAATAAAATTCAGATCATCAGTATTTTATTAAGAAATAAGTGTACCACAAGTCAAAACTTATCCGGAACCTTTTTCTTTTTATTCTATCGCTAAGTTTCTTAAAGGATACAAACTGACCTATCAAGAGAAACTTTCACAAAATCACCAACTGTATCATTGGCTAAGCAATTATATTTTCATCATTTAAAAATATAATTCTTCTTCTCTTAATATTACAGAGAATGATAATTATTTTAATGTCACGTCAAAACAAACCTCACATTATTTTCCGCATACAACACAATTAGAATCCGGATACTACACTGTCAATGCATTATGACAGACATACAATGGAAAGTGCCCATTTATCGCAGACAGTTTAAAACTAGTAAAAAAGACTATTTTGATCATATCCCAAATACTGGACATTTCTACAATAGATTTTCCGGTCTCTTTTTATACATTTCAATCACCTGGTTTGGTGTTAAATCATTCAGCGAACTGTGAGGCCTGAAGTTATTATATTCTTCTCTCCATGCTTCGATTCTTTCTGCTGCGTCCTCCATAGACAAAAACCAATTAACATTTAAACACTCATCCCCGAAGCTTCCATTAAATGATTCAATGAACGCATTATCCGTTGATTTTCCAGGTCTTGAATAATCTAAAATTACTTTATTTTCATAAGCCCACCGATCAAAATCCTTATTGACAAAGTAGAATTAATGTATTTCCCAATAAAATCCTTTAATTCATCTCTCTGATCTTAAATAATGCATCTCAGTCAAATCTATTAAGTATAAAACGTTAAAGAGAATAGCGCTATAACTCTTTTAGAATCACTTGCCAGGCTAATTCAATTTTATTATCATCGATGAGTTCTTTTATCAATTGATGTACATGTTGAATATTATTTTCCTTATCTAAATTATTTTCAACAATGTCAACATGTGGTGAAGAAGATTCATTTTGATAGTCAGGAATAGCTTCAACATTAGCCAGTTGTGCGAGGTGATTACCGCTAAGGATTTTACTTGTACGAATAGCTTCCGGAAGTGCATCAATACCTATTCCCGTTTTTGTATTCGGTTTTTGCACCTGAAAAAGATTGTCAGGCGTTATTTTCGTATACCAGTCCCCACCAAGTCTGGCTACTAATTCCAGTTTGGACTGATCCAGTTTTTGGTCTGCTGTAAAAAGCTCATCATTAATATGAATACATAACACTTCTGCAATGACTAACTGACCGGCGCCTCCGCTACTCCCCAAAGATTTTACTTCAACGACCTTACATTCCAGTTTAGCTTTTGACTCTTTCACCATTGGTGGAGTAATCATTAAGGCAGGTTCTTTGGTAAAACCTGCCTTAATAAATTCGTCTGTTCCCTTAGGATATTCACAACTTGAAAGCGACATCTGATGAATAATATCATATGTCACTATATTAATGACCACTTCCGAAACTTCGGAGATGTTTTCAAGCGTATGTTTGGTTGTATTATCACGTATACGTCGACTAGGTGAAAAAATAACAATAGGAGGATTGGTTGAAAACAGATTAAAAAAACTAAAGGGACTCAAGTTAACATTGCCTTTCTTATCTATAGTCGAAGCAAAGCAAACAGGCCGTGGTGCAACAATATGCTGTAGATAATACTGGATCTCTCCAGTCGTAAGCTGTGATGTATAAAAAATCATTGAATGAAAGTTGTATTTGTGTATTTGCCGTTTGTAGAATACGGGAAAGAAAAACTATAACACTAATAAATCAATAACGAAAGAAACCGGCATCCGTTGCCAGCGCATGCATCAGCAAAGGATAACGATTGCGCTTATCATTAAACAGTTTATTGGCATAATCAGGACGCATGAGAGTCGCAATATAAATAAAAACACAGGATTTTTTCGCCGTTTGGCTTACGAGAAACTAGCTTTACACCACTCCCACTCTCATTACAATCTGAAAAACACTTACATATACATAATTTTAAATATAATAAACTCGCGAAGTGCCGATTACCAGCTATCCAGCTAAAAACAATACATACAGCTGTTATTAATGAATTTGAACCTTAAAAACTGGCCAATACCCTGTACATCAACAAACGATTATACTATCCCATCAGCATGAAAAGTGATTTCTGATTTACAAGATAATATTCTATTTTTGCGCTCCCAAAATGCCGTGGTAGCTCAGGTGGTTAGAGCGCAGGATTCATAACCCTGAGGTC
>CAZQIQ010000045.1:0-28697 GCA_964593835.1 uncultured Chitinophagaceae bacterium | reverse complement strand
ATATGGCTAGCTAGTTTGGCACATATGGAGAACTATATTATCATATCAGGAACAAATCGTAAAGATAGCAATACGTATAAGGTTGCCTCTCAGTATATGCAGGCATTAAAAGATAAAAATATTGAGGCTAAAATGGTATCGCTAGAAGACATGGATCTGTCTTCGCGGAACGACGACTACGAGAAAATGGAAAAAGAATCATTAATTCCCGGTCAAAAGTTCATATTTATTGCTCCCGAGTATAATGGCAGTATACCCGGAGTGCTCAAAACATTACTTGATCTGTCAGATTACAGAAAGGTCTGGACTGGCAAAAAGGCTTTATTAGTGGGTGTATCGAGTGGAAGATCAGGGAATGTACGGGGAATGGAACATTTAACAAGTGTTTTGCATTATCTAAAGGTTAATGTGCATCATAATAAACTTCCTATATCTTCAATATATAAATTGATGAATGGAGATGCATCCATTCATGATCCCGAAACCTTGCATGCTATTAATAATCAGCTTGACGAGTTTATAAAATTTTAGTCGATGCGTAATTCTTCTTTACTGTGGATCATTTTTGGGATCATGTTGTTGATGGATATTTATATTTACCAGGCGCTTAAAGCTGTTTTACCTGTCTCATCAACAAGAATGAGAACCTTCATTTTTGGTTTCTACTGGATATTAGCTGTAGCTGCTCTTGCTTTACTGGTGTTTTTCCCGGCCCTGAATTATGAAGCGTGGCCAAGGCACGTGCGTGCCTATGTATTTGCAATATTAATAGGCCTATTTTTCGCCAAACTCATGGCATCTCTGTTTCTCGCTATTGACGATATACGTCGGGGTGCTACCTGGATTACTTTGAAAATGCTGAGAAACCCTGCCGACGGAACAACTGCCCCACAAGAAGGGATCACACGTTCTGTTTTTCTAAGCTGGATAGGATTTGCACTGGGTGGAGGTTTGTTTGGTACATTGTTATATGGCTTTACCAATAAATATAACTATCAGGTTAAAAAAATAAAACTCGCATATGATAATCTGCCTTCAGCTTTTAAAGGACTGAAGATCTTACAGATTTCAGATGTTCATGCAGGAAGTTTTATGGATAGATCGGCTGTACAAAAGGGAATAGAAAAGATCTTAAATGAAAACGCAGATATCATAGTTTTTACGGGAGATATGGTAAATGACCGCGCTGATGAAATGTATAGTTACATAGATGTTTTTAATCAGTTAAAAGCGCCTATGGGTGTTTATTCAGTTTTAGGTAATCATGATTATGGAGATTACTTTGCATGGCCATCAGCTGAAGAAAAAAATGAAAATCTGATACGTCTCAAGAAAATACATGAGCAATTGGGATGGAAATTGTTGTTAAACGAACATGTGGTATTTGAAAGAGACCAGCAGCAGATTGCTTTATTAGGTGTTGAAAACTGGAGCGCCAAAGCCCGTTTTCCCAAACACGGGAAATTAAGTGAAGCCTATGCAGGCACAGAACAAATACCTTTTAAAGTTTTATTAAGCCATGATCCAAGTCACTGGGATGCTGAAGTGAGAACAGGATTCAGCGATATTGACCTGACTTTATCGGGACATACGCATGGCATGCAATTTGGCGTAGAAATTCCGGGTTTTAAATGGAGTCCAGTTCAATATGTGTATCAACAATGGGCCGGACTATACCAGGAAAGTCGACAGAAATTATATGTAAACAGAGGGTTTGGGTTTATCGGATATCCGGGCAGAATTGGCATTCTTCCTGAAATCACAGTGATCACGCTAACATAAATTAACATTCCTGCAATAAAGTTCTGTACGAAATTGGTAGCATAAACGATAAATAATATTTTATGCAGTTTAAAAAGCACCTTTTTTTAATAATATTCGCCACTGCTTTTACTACAGTAAGCTGGTCTCAGAGTTTTCAGATGGGAGTTAAAGCCGGTGCTAATTTTTATAAAATAGATGGCGTATCATTTAAAAATGAGTTTGACTACGGATATACAGCAGGAGTTTTTGCTGATATAAAATTTAGTAAAAAAATAGGTATTCAACCTGAATTATTATGGAATCAACAGCAAACGAGAACAACATCTCAGTTTCGTGATATTTATGATGAAGGAATAGGGGAGTTAAAAAATGTTAAACTTAATTATCTCGCCATTCCTTTATTATTTACTTATACTCCTGCAAAATTTCTTTCCTTTCAGATCGGTCCTCAATTCGGTATTTTATTGAATAAGGAGGAGTCGCTGATCGCTAATGGAAAAAACGCCTTCAAAATGGGTGATCTTTCTGCTTTAGGTGGAATTCAATTTAATTTGGGTGGATTCAAAGTTGGTGGAAGATATTCTTTGGGACTGAATAATATTAACAATATCGATTCTCGCGATGTTTGGAAAAATCAGGGTTTTCAGCTGTATGCCGGTGTAAGAATATTCTAATGATTTTGGTAATCACCAATTTTATAGGGGAATGATATTCCATATTGTCACTATTTAATGATAAGGACTGGTAAGAAAAATGTGATTTCTTCTGTTTGACTGCATTAATGTCGCATGAAATCCTCTGGCATCATACTTGACTTATAGAGACGTTTTTGCCTGGTAGGCAAAAAAACGAACTGGATGTGTTAATTTGTCACAGATAAATGATGCTAATGAAAGATTTCTATAGTTTCCGGCCTGAAGATGAAATGGATTTTATTCCTATTATCCCGTTAAATGAGAATGAAAATGATAATCAGGATACCGCTATTCCCGAAGAATTACCGTTACTCCCTCTGCGTAATACAGTATTATTTCCTGGAGTTGTTTTACCTATCACCGTTGGTAGAGATAAGAGTATAAAAGCAGTGAATGATGCTTACAAAAATGACAAACTGGTAGGCGTCGTATCCCAAAAAGATTCTAATGTAGAAGACCCTTCTGTGAATGATCTTGAGGATATCGGAACCGTTGCCCGTATTGTTAAGCTTATAAAAATGCCCGACGGTGGAACAACGGTGATCATTCAGGGCAGACAAAGGTTTAAAGTCGCATCAATCGTTGCAGAAGATCCTTATTTTATTGCTAAAATAGAAGTCATTAAAGAATCTGAAGTTCCGAAGGATCAGAATTTTGAAGCTTATATTTCTAATATAAAAGATCTGGCTACACAGATCATTCAGCTTTCGCCTAACATACCTTCAGAAGCTGGGATTATTCTTAAGAATATTGAAAACCCTTCATTCTTAATTCATTTTATTTCCAGTAATCTCAATACAGATATTCTTGAAAAACAAAAATTGCTGGAGCTAGATGATATTCAGTCAAGAGCAGATCTGTTAATGCAATTACTTAACAGGGAGCTTCAGTTTGCTGAACTGAAAAATAAAGTAACGACTAAAACAAAAACAGAACTTGACAAACAACAGAGAGAATATTTTCTTCAGCAACAGTTAAAGAGTATCAAGGATGAACTGGGTACGGATCCTAATGATAGAGAGGTAAAAGACATGCAGAAAAAAGCCGAAGCCAAAATCTGGCCGGCTGCAGCAAAAGATATGTTCCGGAAAGGGATAGAAAAACTGGAAAGGATGCATGTAAGTACACCTGATTATTCAGTGGTGTATAATCACCTTGATTTGATGTTGGACCTGCCCTGGGAAGAATATTCAAAAGATATATATGATCTTCAGAAAGCCTCCAAAGTGCTGGATAAGGATCATTATGGAATGGCTAAAATCAAAGAACGTATTCTCGAATACCTGGCCGTCCTGAAACTTAAGGGTGATATGAAAAGCCCTATTTTATGTTTTGTAGGTCCTCCCGGTATAGGTAAAACCTCATTGGGTAAAAGCATTGCCAGTGCCATTGGCAGAAAATATGTTCGTCTGAGTTTAGGAGGGTTACATGACGAAAGTGAGATCAGAGGGCATAGAAAAACATATATAGGTGCTATGCCTGGCAGAATCATACAATCGATCAGAAAGGTAAAATCTTCCAATCCTGTAATGATACTGGATGAAATTGATAAGGTAGGGAGCGATATGCGTGGCGATCCTTCTTCTGCTTTGCTGGAGGTTCTTGATCCGGAGCAGAATAATACTTTCTATGATAATTACCTCGAACTGGAGTATGACCTTAGCAAAGTTTTGTTTATTGCTACGGCTAATGATTTGAACAATATTCAGCCGGCATTGCGTGACAGACTTGAAATTATACATTTAAGCGGTTATGCCGTTGAAGAGAAAGTCGAAATTGCCAAAAGGCATCTTATTCCTAAACAACAGGAAGCGCATGGTTTAAAAGAAGTAAAATTTAAAATAGGAGAAAAAATAATTGAAAAAATGGTTCAGGATTATACCCGGGAAAGTGGGGTAAGGGAGCTGGACCGAAACATTGCTTCTGTAATGCGATTTGTGGCAAGACAATATGCCACGCATGGCAAAGTAAAATCTTCAATTATTGCCGATGATCTCCATAAAATATTAGGTCGTACAAAGTTTAGTAATGAATTATATAAAACAGCTCCGGTACCCGGAGTAGCTGTTGGTTTAGCGTGGACAGTTGTTGGTGGTGATATATTGTTTGTTGAAACGAGTTTAAGTGATGGTAAGGGGGATATTAAGCTTACTGGTAATCTCGGAAATGTAATGAAAGAAAGTGCAGTCACTGCGCTTACTTATATTCAGGCCAATGCAAAAAAACTTGGAGTTGACCCTAAGCTGCTTGAAAAGAAAGTAGTACATGTCCATGTACCCGAAGGGGCTGTGCCTAAAGATGGTCCCAGTGCCGGTATTACTATGCTGACATCCATCACCTCAGCATTTACAGGTAGAAAAGTTAAACCTTACCTGGGAATGACTGGTGAAATCACTTTACGGGGACAGGTATTGCCAGTTGGAGGAATTAAAGAAAAAGTTTTAGCGGCTAAGAGATCCGGACTAAAAGAAATCATCCTATGCTGGCATAATGAAAAGGATATAGAGGAAATTGATCCTGCTTTTATTAAAGGGCTAAAATTTCATTATGTAAGAACGATGCAACAGGTTTTAGAGCTTGCATTGGTATAATTACTCAATGAATACCTGGTTTCTGCCATACCAGTTCTTTAATGAATCCCTGATGCGTGAAGTGTCGCCAGGGGTGGCAGAAATGATAAGATATAAATGAAATAGGGTGGAGTCCGAAAGTGACTCCATTCTTATATTATCTCTGTTATCTTTTAGTTGATTGTATCTTTTGAAAGCCCTTGTTTTACTGGCTGTTTTTTCAATAATAAACTTATAACTTCCTGAAGGGCGAATTTGTGTTCGCTCAATGGCAGAATCTATTAATTTCTGCGCAGAATCAAGGATAATATTAGCTCTTGCAGTGTCTGCGGTTTGTGGTATTGGTATCACCGCCACCGTGTTATTTGCAGAACGGTTATACAAGCTATAGCCGAGCCATATGACAAGAACAATTCCGATAATTACAGATCCTGCGATGATCAGCTTACGGGTGCCGCTTGGCTGATAACTATCTTCTGTAAAAACAGATTTGCGCTTATTATCCGTTATGGTCTCAGGATTAGCAATTTCCAGTCGGGTGGAGGGCAGAATGCTTCCGGGGGTAAATACATATGCGCCTTCACGGTTTTTAAGCAAAGATCCTATTCCTTCGATCAGAAAAGGCTTTCCAATATTCAATAGTATTTTGCCATCAGTCAGAAAAGAATCAAGATCCGATTCTGCCAGCGGACGAATTTTACCTGTCTCTGTCCTGATGAAGTCAATAAAATCATCATCAGCGGTAAGAATATTCTTCTGTTCAAATTTTATTTGTTGCAGAAACTCTGTAAATAGTTTATCGGAAATATCTGGTACGGTTACTGTAGGGTCGATGGAGAAAGTACCAATACCTGGCAAATTCAGTTTTTTTTGCTGGTATAAATACTTGGCGAATAATGTGGATAGTTTCAAGATATATGGGTTTGTACTGCACAAGTTAAAGATTAATTGTTGGTAATTTGCAGCTATGCTTAATGAAAAAGAGAAGTTATTTATAGAATATTGGAAGACGCACAGGGTGAAAGAAAAGAATTTTATCTTTCAATTGCTTACCGGTTTGCCCATCGGTTTGTTATTTGCATTACCCATAATGTTCATTCTTTTTACCAGTAAATACTGGTTTAAAAGGGCTGATATGGTGGCAAATTCCCAGATGAATATAGGTGTTGTATTAGGAGGAGTATTATTTATTTCTACATTTGTCGCGGTTTTGTATAAGAGATTTCAGTGGGAAATGAAGGAACAGCAGTACAAAGAGTTGATGAAAAGAAAATCTTCAGCACCTTAATCAGTCATTCAAGCAACGATCTAATCTCTTATTTTGTCATACAATCGAACAACTTCTAAAAACATATGATGAGGATACTGATTATTATTTTTTCTATAGGACTTTTAGCTACTTCCTGCTTGAAAAGCAAGGATAAGGAAGGATGTCCTTATAATAACTTAAACACTGCTGTTCCTCCAGCTGAACAGGAAGCATTAGATACATACATTGATACAAACGATATCGCTGTTGTTAAACATCCTCGAGGGTTTTATTATTCAATTATCAACGCAGGTACGGGCTCCGATTCATTAGGCCTATGTTCTGAAGTGTTGGTCAATTACCGTGGAACGTTGGTTACCGGTGCTGAATTTGATAAACAGCAGAATGTTGCTTTTGTTTTGGGAGGGCTAATTGAAGGATGGCAAATAGGTTTACCACTTGTTAAAAGAGGAGGAGAACTTAAACTGTATATTCCACCATCGTTAGGATATGGAACAAAACCCCGTTTGAATAAAGATAATGAAGAAGTGATTCCTGCTAATTCTATATTGATTTTTGAGTTAAAGCTTCATGATTATTCAAGCTCTTATTAATGTTTATTAATTAATTTTGGCAAAAATTACCTTTGCCACACGAAGCTATCTCTGTATTTGACATCCTTAAAATAGGAGTAGGTCCTTCTAGTTCCCATACATTAGGTCCATGGCGAGCAGCCCAACAGTTTCTTTATTTGCTTGAAGAAAAACATTTGTTACAACAAGTAACGAATGTTAGTGTTTTATTATATGGATCATTAGCTAAAACAGGTATAGGTCACGGAACAGATATTGCTGTTCAGATGGGCCTTAGTGGTAACGATCCTGTTACCTGTGATGTTAACCTGATATCTCCTTTGATTGATGACATCAGACAAAAGAAAAAAATACTGCTTGATGGTAAATATGAAGTAGACTTTGATCCCAGGGAAAATATAAAATTCTTATTTTCTGAGTCTTTACCTTTTCATCCGAACGCACTTACTTTTCAGGCTTCTTTTGTTTCCGGTAACGTTATAGAGGAAACTTATTATTCGATAGGAGGAGGCTTTGTCGTGCAGGAAAATGATAAAAAGACTTCTGTAGATAAGGAGTTTATTCCATTCCCAATTAATACAGCTAAAGATATTTTACACTGGTGTAGAAAAACAGGCTTAGGTATCCATGAAGTTGTTATGGAAAATGAAAATACCTGGCGTTCGGAAGAAGAAACTAAAAAAGGAATGCTTAATATCTGGCAGGTAATGAAGGATTGTGTGTTTCGTGGTTGTCATGAAGAAGGTGTTTTACCGGGAGGGTTACATGTAAAAAGAAGAGCGGCATCGTTAAATAAAAAACTGCTGGGTGATAATATTTATTCAAATTATGAGGAATGGTTAAACGCCATCCGTAAAGGTGGGAATGATTTTAAGTATACACTTGACTGGGTGAGTTGTTTTGCCCTGGCGGTTAATGAAGAAAATGCTTCTTTTGGCAGAGTAGTTACAGCACCAACAAACGGTGCTGCAGGAGTTATTCCTGCCGTATTACATTATTACTATGTTTTTAATAAAGAGGCATCAGAAGAAAAGATTATTCAGTTTATGCTTACTGCTGCTGAGATAGGAAGCATATTCAAAAAAGGCGCGACAATTTCTGCAGCTATGGGTGGCTGTCAGGCTGAAATAGGTGTTTCTTCTGCTATGGCAGCAGCAGGTCTTACAGAAGTATCAGGTGGTACTCAACGTCAGGCAATGATGGCAGCAGAAATTGCTATGGAACATCATTTAGGTATGACCTGCGATCCCATAGGTGGATTGGTACAAATTCCATGTATAGAAAGAAACACCATGGGAGCTATTAAAGCAATCACTGCATCTCAGCTGGCATTACAAAGCACACCGGATTTTGCTAAAGTTTCTTTGGATGGTGTGATCAATACAATGTGGGAAACAGCTAAGGATATGAATTTTAAATACAAAGAGACTGCAGAAGGTGGATTAGCAGTAAATGTTCCGCTTGGATTAAAAGAGTGCTAGTATTTCCACGGTCGAAAAAGCACCATTAAAACAAGTCCATATTTAATTTAAAGCATATTTATTTGCCGCAATAATAGGGCCTGTCATGTTGTTTGATGATTAAAATTAACAATTAAATTAATTGATAACGCTAACAATCATGGCCGAACCTCGGCGAAGCTTACAACGGAATTAAAATGATGGTTCCAAAATGCTTTTAATAAACATTGGATGAGTGTTGACTATTTATCAATCTTATAAATGATGAGAATGAAGCGAGCTATATTTCTGTAGCTATGTTTTTTCTTCTTGTAGAGTGACGCCAGATATAAATAACTCGGATGATAATCGTTCTTCAGGTGAGTTTTAATACACCGTCACCTGATTATATAGCGTGTCTCTTTCAACCGGCTGTCGTCTTACTTGTTTAATCAGTGTTACCAATTGCTCGGTAGTCATTGCCGGTGATTGTTCTTCAGCTCCGGCCATTGAATAAATTTTTGTTGAATCATCAATTGTTCCGTCAATATCATTTACACCGAATGCTAAAGTAAGTTGTGCTTTTTCCCTTCCTAACATGGGCCAGTAAGCTTTTATATGCGGAAAATTATCGAGATATAATCTGGAGACGGCATACATCTTAAAATCTTCAATTCCCGATACTTCCGGAACATTGCTCATTTCATTATCGCCATTGCGGAATTTAAGAGGGATAAATGTATTAAACCCATTGGTCTTATCCTGTGACTGTCTTAATCTCTCCATGTGATCAATACGATGCCAGTATTTTTCAATATGTCCATAAAGAAGTGTTGCATTACTATGCATTCCCAGACGATGAGCTGTTTCGTGAATGGTGAGCCATCCTGTTCCGTCAATTTTATCATCAGCAATTTCTTCACGTATTTCCGGGTGGAATATTTCAGCTCCGCCACCCGGCAAGGAATCTAATCCGGCATCGTGCAAATATTGTAGTCCCTGTTCAATAGTTACTTTTGCTTTACGAAACATATAATCCAATTCAACAGCTGTAAAACCTTTTATATGTAAGTCTGGCCTGTGTTCTTTAATTTTTCTTAATAACTCAGCAAAGAATTCGAGATTCATTTTAGGATGTACTCCGCCAACCACATGCACTTCTGTTACCGGTTGTCCATCGTATTTTTTTACAATATCCAGCATGTTCTGAATAGATAGTTCCCAACCCTCATCGCGATGAGCGTATAATCTGGAATAAGAACAGAACTTGCAGGCATATACACAAACATTGGTAGGTTCTATATGAAAGTTGCGGTTAAAATATGTTTTATCACCATGAAGCAACTCCCGTTTATAATTTGCAAGCATACCCAAATAGGAAAGATCACCTTTTTCAAACAACACTAATCCTTCTTCTTCTGAAATTCTTGAGCCGTCAATAATTTTTTCAGCTATTACTTTCAGATCCTTGTCCTTTTGTTGACTGATAAGTTGGGCAATAGGTAACATGCTGCAAATTTACAGCATAGGGGGATAGTGCTGATAGTTTTCTTGTATGAGGAAGGAATTCTTTATGCAGGAATATTTATTAAAACTGTAAGGGGTAAGGAATATGTTTCAGGATATCAACTATACTAATGTAAAGCCCCGGCAATACATCCACACATGAGACAGGCAATGGTGCCGCCCAGTAGTGCTCTTAGTCCAAGTTCTGTAAGATTTCGTCGCTGAGAGGGTGCTAGCTGACTGATACCTCCAATTTGAATTCCTATGGAAGCAATATTCGCAAAACCACATAAAGAGTAAGTAGTAATAATTATTGATTTAGGGTCTGATATAATTCCTGCATTTTTCATCTGTCCGAAACTTGAATAAGCAACGAATTCGTTCAGAATCGTTTTTTCTCCCAATAATTGCCCTACCTGAACCATTTCATTAGCATTTACACCTATTAGCCACGCTACCGGCGAAAAAATATAACCTAATATCATTTGAAAAGAGAGAGAGGTATATCTATCGTGTGTGACAGCAGCGATTTTTTGATTGATATGAAACCACTCACCAACAGATCCAAGTATGTAATTGGCCAGATACATAAGGGCTGTAAAAACCAGCAACATAGCACCAACATTTACAGCAAGCTTTAATCCATCTGTTGTACCTATAGATACTGCATCGAGAAAATTAGAGCCTATCTTTTGTTTAGGTACCGTCAATTCGCGAATAACAGGTTCATTCTGTGGAAAGAGCATTTTTGAAACTACTATTGCTGCAGGAGCACTCATAATCGATTGTGTGAGCATATGCAGTGCAAAAAACTTTTGCTGATCGAGATCATCTCCTCCTAAAAATGCAACGTATGCTCCCAGTACACTTCCTGCTGTATTGGCCATTCCTCCAACCATTATACAAAGCATTTCAGATCTGGTCATTCTGTCAAGAAATGGTTTGATCATTAACGGAGCTTCTGTTTGACCTAAAAATATATTGGCAGCAGTAGATACACTTTCCGGACCTGAAATACCTAACTTTCTCAGCATCCACGCAAAAACATATACAATTTTCTGCAGAACACCCATATAATAGAGGATGGAAGCTAGTGCAGCAAAGAAGATGATATTTCCCAGTGCCTGAACGGCAAAAATATATCCCCAACCGGCTGATTGATCTGCAAGGTTGCCAAACAGAAACCTTATTCCTGTATGACCGATATTAATTAACTCTACAAATTTCTCTGATAACCAGCCGAAAATAATTCTTAAAAAATCAACTTTTAATACTCCCAGTGCGAAGCAGATCTGGGCTACTATACCTATTCCTACAAGTCTCCAGTTAATAGCGCGGCGATTGTTGCTGAACAACCAGCAGATAAAGACCAAGAACAACATTCCGAGTGCACCGCGACTCAGACTTTCGAGTGTGTTTGGCATAAGCCAAGTTAATAAAACTTCAAATAAAAAAGGAGGTATCAAAATATTTCAAGACGATATTGTAAGTTTTTCCGGACATCGGCCATGATCGTTACAGTTATCAATTACTTGAATTGTTAACTGTAATCTTCAAATAACATGAAACGGGTAAAATTTACAGAGAGTCATCAGATTGTATCTGCACTTAAGAAACAGGAAAACGGGATGGCGGTGAAAGACATTGCCAGAGAATCAGGAATTAGCGATGCAACCTTTTGTTCCTTTTGGAGATACTCGCTATAAGCATACAAATTACTTTGAGCCACAGCCGTGAATAATGACTTCTTATTAGCGCCTGGTTTTTAATATATTAACAGATCGGTGATGTTCACCTTTTCCGGCATTTTGTTCACTATTCATACCGGGTATTGACTGCTATTAAATCGTTCAGATTCAAAGACAGCAGCATAAACTGATTTCGAAAATTGTTTTTGATGATTACTGTTAGTGTTTTGTGTAGTGTTATAGACATATGGAGACAAAAAATATGAGCACATTTAGCTAAGCAGCTTTATATATCATTACAATGTGTATATAAAATGCTCTAAACCGAAAATAAAAAGGCCGTCTCAAGTTATTAATGAGACGGCCCTTCTTATTTATTTTTATCTTAAATGATAGTTGTTAAATATGCGCTTCAATTTTCTTAACGAAATTTGACTTTGGCTGCGCACCAACCAGTTTGTCCACAACTTTACCATCTTTAATAAATAAAATGGCAGGTATGGAAGTGATGCCATAGTTTACCGAAAGTTGAGGATTGTGATCTACATTTACTTTTCCGATATTCACTTTTTCAGAATATTCCTTCGATAACTCATCGATAACCGGACTAATCGCGCGGCAGGGACCACACCATTCTGCCCAGAAATCAATAACTGTTAACTTATCTGATGATAATACCTTCTCCTGGAAGTTAGCATCTGTAAATTCTGAAGCCATAATTGTTATTTTAAGTTTATAAAGCTTTTACTTCTGTTTTGTAACCAGCAAATTTACAACCAAACCCTTGATATGAGCAAATGACATATCAGCCTGTCAAAACCTGTACTCCAATATCAGCGTTCCGGAATAGCCATGCAGCCATTTCGTCATTCATTTCAAAACCATTATCTCGTGTAAAAAGACTTGCCCGAACATTGTTGCGTGTTTCTACTATGTTGAGTTTTAATCCTGCTTTACCTGGAAATTTTTTGAAATTCTGCTGAAGGAAACTTAACATATCTTCATTAACCGTTTTTGCTTCAATATCCATAATCAACTGTTTGGTAAGCTGTTGTTTAATATTTTCCAACATAGTAATCTTCTCTACCTTAAACTCATACTCATCTTTTCCAAATCGTTGTTTAAAGAATCCTGTGAGGTAAAGATTTTTCCCTTTCTCCAGAAAAGAAGAATAACGTGTATAATCATCTCCCCATAACATAAATTCGGATTTACCTGAATAATCTTCTATGAAGAATGAACCGAATTGTCTTCCTGTTTTGGTAACTCTATGTTGTGCATCTACTACCAATCCTGCCAGTTTAAAGGATTTTCCCACTCCCAATAGTTTAACAGCATCTTTAATCTCGTTAAAATCTCTTAACTGCGTAATACCATAATAAAGTATTTCAAATTTGAAATGGTCAAGAGGATGACCACTCATAAACATCCCCGTCACATCTTTTTCATGATCCAGCAACTCGGTAAGTGACCATGCTTCACAGTTACCAATTTTAGGTGGGGTAACTTCAGGCATGGCAAAATCCCCAAACAATGTATTTGTAGATCCCGTTGCGTTGGTTTGATAGATATTTCCAAATCTGATAATCTTTTCCAGTCCCGTAATGGTTTCTCCTGTTGCTATATGAAAATATTGTGCTCTATGCAGATCTTTAAAGCAATCAAAAGCGCCGGCATATACTAGATTTTCCAGTGTCTTTTTATTGACTGTTCGCTGATTAACACGTTTGATCAAATCAAATATGGAAGAAAAATGACTTCCTCTGTTACGTTCTTCAATTACACTATCTACAGCAGCTTCACCTACACCTTTTAATCCTCCAAGACCGAATCGGATCTCCCCACGTGCATTCACCGCAAAACCCTTTTTGGATTCGTTAATGTCAGGACCCAATACCACTTTACCCATTCGTTTACATTCCTCCATAAAGAAGGTTATTTTTTCAATACTGCCAGCGTTGTTGAGTACGGCTGACATATACTCGGCAGGATAGTGTGCTTTCAGATAAGCAGTTTGATAGGCTACAAAAGCATAACAGGTAGAATGTGATTTATTAAATGCGTATTGTGCAAAAGCTTCCCAATCAGTCCATATTTTTTCGAGTTTATCCGGGGGATGTCCTTTTTTAGCGGCTCCCTCTATAAACTGCGTTTTCATTTTGTCCAGAACAGCTTTTTGTTTTTTACCCATTGCCTTTCTGAGTACATCCGCATCGCCCTTACTAAACCCTGCAAGTTTCTGCGCCAGAAGCATTACCTGCTCCTGGTATACCGTAATTCCATAAGTTTCCTCAAGATATTCCTGCATCTCTGGGAGATCATAAGAAATATCCTGGCGACCATGTTTTCTGTCAACATAATCAGGAATATACGCCATCGGACCAGGCCTGTATAAGGCGTTCATGGCAATCAAATCATCAAACTTATCTGGTTTAAGTTCACGCAGATATTTTTGCATACCCGGACTTTCAAACTGAAAAGTTCCTATTGTATCACCTCGTTGGTATAATTCAAATGTTTTAGGATCATCTAAAGGGACGCCTTCAATATCTATTTCAACATGATGGTTGGCCTTTATCATTTCAAGGGCATTCTTAATAATGCTTAGGGTTTTTAGGCCAAGAAAGTCCATCTTGATAACACCTGCATCTTCAATAATGCTGCCTTCTATTTGCGTCACCCATAGATCCGAATCCTTTGCCGTGCATACAGGAATTAAAGTTGTAAGATCTGTTGGAGCAATAATAATTCCTGCTGCGTGTATGCCTGTATTACGAACGGATCCTTCCAGTCGCTCAGCAGCTCTTAATACTTCTCCGTCAAGAGTATCTCCTTTATGCAGAGTTCTTAATCGTTTTACTATTTCTATTTCATCTGGCCCACATCCTTCTTTTTCTTCAAGCGATTTTTCTCCCTCTTTGACAGTGAGCGGAGCATGTAATACTCTTTTAAGAGTAATGCCTAGTCTGTCAGGGATCATTTTTGCCAGTGCATTTGACTCGGGCAGGGGAAGATCAAGTGTTCGGGCTACGTCCTTAATACTCATCTTTGCAGCCATCGTACCATAAGTAATGATCTGAGCAACCTGATTTTTACCGTATTTGTTAACTACATAATCAATTACTTTTTGTCTGCCTTCATCGTCAAAATCAGTGTCGATATCTGGCATTGACTTTCTGTCTGGATTCAGAAAACGCTCAAACAGTAAATTGTATTTAATCGGATCAATATTGGTAATGCCTATACAATAAGCTACAACACTCCCAGCGGCTGAACCTCGTCCCGGTCCCACATAAACACCCAAATCCCGCCCGGCTTTTATAAAATCACTTACGATAAGAAAGTAACCAGCGAAGCCCATTGTTTTAATGGTAAACAGTTCAAAGTCTATACGCTCCTGTATTTCAGGAGTAAGATCATTATAACGAATCTTGGCCCCTTCATAAGTGATATGTCGTAAATATTCCCACTGATTCAGGTTAGCATCGCTATGCACCTGAAATGAACTGGGTATAGGAAAAGCCGGAAGAAGAATATCTTTTTTCAGATTGAGTACTTCAACCCTGTCGACAATCATATTTGTATTATCAATGGATTCAGGAATGTCTTTAAACAGTTCCTTCATTTCCTGACTTGTCTTAAAATAAAACTGATCATTAGGGAATTTGAAGCGTCTGTCTTTTATTGCTGAATCATCGTTTACAAAGTCGTCATAACCGGGTGTATTCTTTTTTTCTCCAGTATTAATACAAAGTAGGATATCATGTGCGTTATAATCTTCCTGATCAGTGTAATGGCTGTCATTAGTAGCGATGACAGGCACATTATATTTTTTAGCAAACTTTAACAGAGTGCTGTTAATGATCTCTTGTTCTTTGATATTGTGTCTCTGGATTTCGATGAAAAAGTCTTCACCAAAAATGTCCAGCCACCATTTGAATTCTTTTTCAGCAGCCTCTTCTCCATCACGGAGAATGGCTTGTGGTACATAGGCGCCAATGCAGCAGGTTGTAGCAATTAAACCCTCATGATACTGCATAATAAGCTGTTTATCTATGCGGGGATATTTACTGTACATGCCATCAATGTATCCCAGAGAAGTTAGTTTGATCAGGTTCTGATAACCGGTTTTGTTTTTTGCCAGCAAGACCTGATGATATCTCTGGTCCTTTTGTTCTTTAGTGAATGTTTTACGTGTACGATCTGCCACTACATAAAATTCGCAGCCAACAATTGGCTTGACCTTAAGAGATCCGTCATCGTTTTTATGTTTAAAAGCCTCTGACACAAATTCGAAAACACCGAACATATTGCCATGGTCAGTAATAGCGAGCGCGGGCATATTATCCTTAACGGCTTTGTTGTATAAGCTTTTAATCGATGCGGCTCCGTCGAGCAGCGAGAACTGAGTATGAACGTGTAAATGAGAAAACTGGCACATTGGTACAATATTAACAATAATCAAAAAATGAAAAATGCTTAGATTTGCACATCAGGTTGTGAAAAACTTAATATACGTCATAGCGCTACTTTGTCTAACATCCTGTGCTGCTACACGAAGCGGTTCAACGTTGGCTAGACATAATGAAAAACCTTCATCTAATGGAGAGCCTCGTTTTTTAGAAAATATTGTCATCAGATCACAGCCTACTATGGTTGATGACGAAACTTCTGTGAATGCTCCCAAAAGAGTTCGCGCAAGAAAAGATATTCCAGGTTCGACTTATTCCTCAGATATAGAAAGATGCCATAATCTGCAGTTTAAATACGCTATTTTACTTGGACTGGAAGTAGAAACAGTAACGAATGAAAAACTGATAGCTTTTCTCGAGAGCTGGTACGGTATTCCTTATAAATATGGTGGGTCTACAAGAAATGGTATAGACTGTTCGGCATTTACTTCGTTAATGATGGATTCTATATATAATGTTTCTTTACCCCGTACTTCACGGGCTCAATATGATGTTGGAAAAAGAGTTTCAAAAAACTCTCTTAAACAGGGTGATCTGGTGTTTTTTAATACCCGTAGTACCAGAGGAAATACTATTTCTCATGTAGGTGTATACCTGAACAATAATAAGTTTGTTCACGCTTCTGTTTCCAGTGGGGTGATGATCAGTGATCTTGACGATGTGTATTTCAGAAGAAGATATGTTGGTGCTGCCAGATTACTTTAATATTCATCCAGGTTGTATCTAACTGCTACCCAGTGACTTCACATTTTTTATAGTGCTGCGACATTTATCTGTTTGTTGTTATCGCCATTTTATCTGTCACTATTCATCCCCTGATGATGAATACATGTAAAACAATATTTCACCATACTTAAGCAACTATTGTTCATGTGATGTGCTTAATAATAGTATTTGTTATGAGGAAAGTGTCAGCAGGGTTTTAAAAAATATTATAGGAAGGTTTAAATATCTCTTTTATTGTTAAGTCAGTTTTTGTATTATTCATAATATTAAAATATGGGGGCTTATTTTAATACTTTAGTACCTGTTCCGGAAGCATTACATACCTTTTTTATTATGGAGTCTGTTTTTCATGTTATCCATAATGTGGAAAATGTCCGGACTCAATTTTAGTGTTATGGCCCCTGTTCCGAAAACAATTACAAAGCATAAACTTCTGATCATGATCCATTCTAATCCGGATCGATTGTTAAACAGGTAATAACTGATATAATAAGCAATGACACCAATGATCAAAGTGTAAACTGTCTTTATAGTAAATGGCTGCATTTTTAGTTTCCTGTACAGGAAAACACCTCGGATAAGATTGTAAATTGTAAAGGCAATCAGGTTAGAAATAGCCGGTCCGGTTACACCAATCGTTTTTGTAAGAATATAGTTAAGCGGTAATGCCATGGATAACAATATTATTCCGGTAAAGAATTCGAATTTCCAGAAAGTGGAAGTAGCTATAATCTGCGAATTTAAACCGGTTCCCATATCCAGTATTCGCATGATTCCTATAAAAATAAATACAGGAAGCGCCTGGGTATAGGTATCCTTCATTGAAAAAGTATATATGCCATCTGTAAAATTCAGCAATATCAGACTAAACATTCCTACAGAGAAAATCAACTGATTTATGGATGACCGTTGATATATCTGTCTGATTTTATTATAGTCCTTGTCTTTCCATGCACGCGATAAAGGAGCAATAGAAGCGGATATAATTCCTCTTTGTGGTGCCTGAATAAGGCTGGTAATGTTTTGTGCCAGCGAATATATGCCTACCCACGTCATACCCTGCGGCATTACAGCAGCTATAACAAGTGTGTCAAATACGGTAGAGATATTATAAACGAGACTACCACTCCATACAAAAGAAGCCAGTGCCAGTATTTTTTTTCTGAATTTTCTGCTAACGTTACTGAAATGAAAATAAAAAGATATTTTTTTTGTAGTGGCCAGATATACCAGCAATATTAATGCGAGTAATATATAAGTGAATGAATATATTTTTATAAAACCTTCAAAACTGGAAATGATTTTTTCAAAAAAGAGGACGATCAGTATTGTCGTAAATATTCTAAATAATACTTCCCTGAGAAAATTGGTCAATACTGATTTTTTTTCCTGCCATGCATAGGCTTCCAGTACGGTGTAAACAGTTAGCCCAAATCCAAAAGGAAATAACCAATTATAGTATATGATTAACTCAGGCGCATTCGTTACATACTTCTGAATAACTAAATCTTTAAATACTACTCCAGCAACCATTACTAATAAAAAACCGATAGTACAGGTGAAAAGTGCCCAGGCGATCAGGTCATTTTTATTAGGCGCCAGATTGTCTTTGTAATAGGGGTAAAATTTGTAAATAACCGAAGGCGCACCCAGGTTGGCAAACGATAACATGATATTGGCAATAGCAATAAAAGTACTCACAACACCATATTGGGAAGCTGTAAAACTCCCTTCCTTAGTGAATAGATAGGTGTTGATAAAGCCAAGGGCAAAGCCGAAGTATATAACAACTGAGGAAATGATGCTCTGCCGCCTGATATTGCTCATTCGCAAATATATTACTTCCTTTTACTGTCTACGTAAAAGTTAGGGTTAGGTTTAATTGAAGGAGCATTTTTAATGTCCAATTCCTGCCATTCGGAGGTTGGATACAACCAATGGTCTTTATCGATAGTAACCTTTATGGGCATATCAAATCCTTCCACACAGTTAGCCCACCTGTAACGTATTTTATTATTATCCTGCTGGTATTCGAATAAAGGAATTTTGACGGTACGAAGGTATTGATCAAAAACTTTTGAAAGATTTCTCCCAGACGCACTACTAATAAAGTTTTCTATCTGTTCTGTAGTAACAGTCTGATGGTAAAATTGATTATTCATCTCTCTGAGCATTCTTCTGAAACGTTCATCATCATCAATAATATGTCGAATGGTGTGCACAAGATTTGCCCCTTTGAAATACATGTCACCTGAACCTTCTTTATGTATTCCATAGCTTCCAATTATTGTTTTTTCATTATCAATGTTTTTTCGTTGTCCGCGGCAGTATTCATCTGCTGCTTTTTTACCGAATTTGCATTCTGTAAACAGTGTTTCGCTGTACGTGGTAAAAGCTTCCTGAAGCCACATATCTGCTACATCTTTGGCGGTAATATTGTTGCCAAACCATTCATGTCCGCTTTCATGAATAATAATATAGTCCCATTTTTTACCCCATCCCGAACCAGACAAATCACTTCCCAGGTATCCGTTAGCAAATTTATTACCATAAGCGATAGCGCTCTGGTGTTCCATTCCCAGGTGAGGGGCTTCAATCAATTTATAACCATCTTCGTAAAATGGATAGGGTCCAAACCAGTGCTCAAAACATTTTATCATAGGAGGAACTTGTTGAAACTGTGCTTTTCCTTTCTTTTCATTTTCTTTTAATACCCAGAAATCAAGATCCAGTAATCCGTTTTCTCCATTATATTGTTCTGACCAGTGTATGTAATTACCTATGTAGGGAACAATATTATAATTGTTTATCGGACTTGTAACAGCCCACTGATACGCACGTAATCCGTTTTCTGTAATAAAGCTTTTTCTTAAACGCCCATTTCCAATTCCGACAAGATTGTCAGGAACAATGATGGTGAGGGTTGCGCTGTCTGGTTCATCTGACTGATGATCTTTACAGGGATACCAAACGCTGGCGCCAAGGATCTGACAGGCTACGCTCATCCAGGGTTGACCGTTTGCATCTTTTTTCCATATCCATCCACCGTCCCATGGCGGATTTGAGGCTTCTTTTGGTTTACCCTTAAAGTCAACTTCTAGAGTAATTAATTTTCCCTTTTTAATTTTTCTTGGAAGAAAAACCATAAAAGCATTGCCTTCTCTCCTGTAATCAAGTTTTTTATTCCCACATACAATAGAACTGATGATCATCGGTTGCTGAAGATCTATCTGCATTACATCACCTTCTTCAATAGCTTTTAGCGTGATAATATTTTTCCCTATGATTGATTTGGAAGCAAAATCAGGTGTTACAGTGATATCGTATTTCAAGACATCCCACCAGGCTCTTTCCGGAGTAATAGAACCTCTTAAACTATCCTGACGGGAGAACTGAGCTTTTACATTTTGTAAAACGGAGAAAACGAATAACGTAATTATTAATAACTTGTACATGTGATCAATATTAGTATGAATGTAAAAACTTTCTTTTATTGTTGGGTGGCTTATATATGCCTTTTGTCCTGCAATAGTCACCGTTCTTCAGATAAAAAGGTTTTCAGGTATAATCGTTCTGATAATATTGCTACACTTGACCCTGCTTTTGCAAAAAATCAGTCAATCATTTGGGCTGTTCATCAACTGTATAACACATTGGTTGAAACAGATCAGCATTTGCAAATCGTTCCTTCTCTGGCTAAGAGATGGACTATTTCTGAGGACAAACTTGTTTATACTTTTTATTTGCGAAACGATGTTTTTTTTCACGATAATATTTTATTTGAAAAGGGAAGAGGACGCAAAATGACAGCTTATGATGTTGAATATTCATTTAAAAGAATAATAAATCCTGCTACAGCCAGCAGCGGTGCATGGATCTTCAACGGAAGGGTGGATAGTATAAATCCTTTTAAGGCGCTTAATGATACTGTTTTTCAATTAAAACTCGCAAAACCATTTACTCCTTTACCCGGATTGTTAAGCATGAAATATTGTTCAGTTGTTCCGCATGAAGTAGTGAATAAGTACGGTAAAGATTTTCGTCAACACCCCTGCGGAACAGGTCCATTTGTTTTTAAATCCTGGGAAGAAGGACAATCGTTGATCATGCTCAGGAACGAGCGTTATTTTGAAAAAGATTCTATTGGTAATCCGCTTCCTTATCTTGATGCTGTGCAGGTAAGTTTTTTTAATAGCATGGCCACTGAATTTTTATTATTCAGACAAGGTAAACTGGAGTTTATCAATGATATTGATGCGTCATTTAAAGATGAAATATTAACGAAAAGCGGAGAATTAAAAAGAGAATGGGAAGGAAAGATAATTTTACAAAAACATCCATACCTCAACACAGAATACCTGGGAATAGTTGTTGATAGTACTTCTTCACAAATAGGATCTTCACCGCTATACATCAAAAAACTACGACAGGCTATCAATTATGGTTTTGACCGAAGAAAAATGATGTTGTATCTGCGTAATTCTATAGGAATGCCGGCTGAGAGTGGGTTTATTCCTGCTGGTCTTCCTTCTTTTGATTCTTCTGTTGTTAAAGGATATCATTATAATCCTGATAAAGCCCGACAATTACTTGCTGAAGCTGGTTTTTCTGCCAGTCAACGACCCACAGTAAAACTGTTAACCATTCCCACTTATGCAGAACTGGCAAGTTTTATTGCCAGAGAATTAGAAAATATAGGGTTAAGCGTTAAAGTAGAAGTAGTACAGAAAAGTCTTTTGCTGGAGCAAACGGCCAAATCCCAGGCCCCATTTTTTAGAGCGAGCTGGATTGCTGATTATCCGGATGCCGAAAATTTCCTAAGTGTATTTTATGGACCTAATCCTGCTCCACCAAATTATACAAAATACAATAATGCAGAGTTTAATCGTCTCTATGAAAAGGCTCTGGTAGAAGTTGATGATTCTTTACGCATTAGACTTTATCAACAAATGGATCAACTCATCATGAATGATGCTCCTGTCGTTCCGTTATGGTATGACGAAGCTATACGCTTAGTTCAACCAGAAGTCAAAGGATTTCACGGTCATGGACTCAATCTTCTTGAATTGAGAAGAGTAAATCTATTACGTTAACCCGTGTTACCTAATAATTAATAGCATTCAGTTGCTACTCATGCAATTCTTATGCAGCTATTGGAAATAGAATGTGTCAAAACCCTACTCTGTGTATTCAGATAATCTGTAAAAAAATCATCTACGCAGTTCTCAGACGCATTAAAATACTTTTATACTTCCCCTTTTTGTTATTGAATGTATTTAGTGATATGCTGTGTAAAAGTCAGAGAGTAATTAATTATTTAATCTTCTGAATAAACTATAATATCCCGATATGTTGGGAGATCATATTCATAACAATACACTATAATTGTTCAGCACTATTATAGTGTTCCTCTCTAAAAAATAAAAATTGCTAAAGTGAAGGTTTGGGGGTACCGATCAAGATTAAGCGTAGAATATTTTGCATAGGACATTTTATTCCAAGTTTATGCGCTTGTTTCCCTATTCTGGAAAAGAATGATGAAATGATTTAGGTTTTATGTTGAAAATCAAATATTTATAAAATGGGATGTTTCTTGACTATCTCTGGCACGGATTAGTTGGATTGATAACCTTATGGATGAAGAGGATAAAAGTCCATAATAAAAAGCTTATATGTTTAATAATTGTTCTTTGCTACTGAAATCAGTGTTTTTAGGATTTGCGCTGATCGCAACGGTAAAAAGTTTTTCCCAGCAAGACTATCTGGTGAAAAATTTTAATCAAAAATCCACACAGCAAAATTACGTTGTAACCAATGAGCATCGCGGAGTGTTTGTGGTGACACCAGCTGTTGTACAAAAGAGTGCTAAACTGATAATAGATGCACCTTTCAAAGGTTGGGCTACTTTTGAATTAAAAGACTATTCTGGAGAGGTTGTATTAGAACAACAGATGGCTGTTGATAAAGGAATAAATACAATACCTGTATTCTTTATATCGAAAATCGAAAAGGGAGAATATACTTCCTTATTAAAGATTGAGGATAAAATATTTTTCTCTAAACTGGTGAAGGAGTAAATGGAAAAAACCGGTATTTTATTTTGTATGCAGATTTATGTTTAAACGGACGATTGAGTTGGAATAATATTTTCTTGCTAATCTTTTTAATCGAAATGCAGTAAGAAAATATGTAGAGTGAAAATGATTACTGAGTTCAAACCGGTCTGAGACTATGCGTAAGATAAGTAACGGTTATAAGTGTAAAAGACAGAGGGTGTCTCAAATGTAAGAGACACCCTCTTTTTATTCGAATACCCAATGAATATAGGTAGTCATTAAGCGATTCTCAAAGGCTTCGTTTATTTTTGACAGCCTCTGTTCTTGTATAGATGATGTCAGTATTATTTTTTTATTTTATCCTTAAACACTTTGTTGAATTTTTCCAGTTTGGGTTTTATTACATAATAACAATAGGGTTGGGAACCATTATTGTTGTAATAATCCTGATGATAATTTTCGGCTTTGTAAAATTTGGTAAAGGGACTGATTTCTGTTACAATTGGATTGTCGAATGCTTTGCTTTGATCTAACGCTGACTTGTATTTTTCAGATTTTTCCTTTTGTTCATTATTGTGATAAAAAATGACACTTCTGTACTGAGGACCTACGTCGTTTCCCTGTCTGTTTAGTGTTGTAGGATCATGTGCCTGCCAAAACATTTCCAGAAGTTCGTCAAAGCTGATAACAGAAGTATCATAAACTATTTGGATTACCTCAGCATGACCTGTGGTGCCTTCACAAACTTCTTTGTATGTTGGATTATCAACATGCCCTCCGCTGTAACCGGATGTAGCAGAAATTACGCCTTTTAATTGTTGAAAAATGGCTTCTGTACACCAGAAGCAGCCTGTGCCCAGTGTTGCTGTATCTGTATTAGCTGCTGATATCCCGTCTGTATGAATCATAGTTGTCGTTTTCTTTGTTATGGTGCTATTGCTTTGTATACAAGCTGATAGCGCTGTAATCATTACAAGTATAAAAGAGCTGACCGGTATTGTTCTCTTTATATTCATATTGTCAAAGCTAACAAATTCTATTCCTTGATGGATTTTGTCACTATTCTGACAAAACTGGCATAGCCTTATGTACTTTCTGTCTGGTATATTTCAGCTGATACTATTTTGTATTTTTGTGGCCGTATGAAATTTTTTCCCGAATCAGCCCTGGTTCAATTGGAATATGATAAGATCAAGGAATTGTTAAAAGGGCATTGTCAGTCAGAATTCGCTAAAACCAGAGCCGATCAGTTACGTATTCACACCAAAAAGGAATACATAGCACATGAATTGCGGCAAACTGAAGAGTTTAAACAAATATTAGCCTCAGGATTATATTTTCCGAATGATTATGTTTTAAATCTGATTCGAGAACTCAAATTGCTGAGTATACCAGGTGCGACGTTGAGTGGAGAACAGTTTTTGGAAATCCGCAAACTTCCTGAGAGTATAGAAAAAATTTTCCGCTGGTTCGATAAAGACAGAAAGATTGAATATTCCGCTTTATACGCTGAAATTTCTCAAACGACTTATGACAAAAAGATTATTGAACTAATTGATGAAGTAATCGATGAAAGCGGAAGGGTAAAAGATAATGCGTCTGATGAATTGTTGGACATACGACAACAGCTATCCAGAAAGCGTAATGAGTTGCGACGTGTATTTGACCGGATATTACAGAAGCTTTCTAAGGCAGGTTATGTAACTGATACAGGCGAAGCTTTCCTGAATGGAAGAAGAGTGGTGTCGTTATATGCAGAACATAAAAGACAGGTTAAAGGTATTTTACATGGTGAAAGTGATACAAGAAAAACAAGTTTTGTTGAACCTGAAGAAACTATTGAGTTAAATAACGAAGTGTTTAGTCTCGAACATGAGGAGAGTAGGGAGGTTTCAAGAATATTAAGAGCGCTAACTGCAAGATTATCTTCTTATAGTCAATTATTAACTGACTGGCATGCTATTCTGGGTTTATACGATTTTATTCGTGCCAAAGGGAAATTAGCCATACAACTTAATGCAAGCCATCCAATGTTAGTGGATAAAGCCCATGTTCATCTGATTAAAGCGTACCATCCATTATTGTATCTGTATAATCAGAAAAATAATAAACCTGTACACCCCGTTGATTTAATACTTGATGATAAATCAAGAATACTGATTATTTCCGGACCAAATGCAGGTGGAAAAACGGTTACTTTAAAAACAGTAGGGCTTTTACAGCTTATGCTCCAAAGCGGATTACTTGTTACGGTTCATCCTGATTCTGCTATGGGAATATTTAAGCAGTTAATGATTCACATCGGTGATACGCAAAGTCTGGAATTTGAGTTGAGTACTTATAGCTCTCATCTCAAGAATATGAAATATTTAATGGAAAATGCCAGTGGGAAAACATTGTTTTTTATTGATGAACTGGGAAGCGGCAGTGACCCTAACTTAGGTGGGGCTTTTGCAGAGGCAATATTGGAAGAATTAGTAAAAAAACATTCCTTAGGAATTGTAACTACCCATTATCTCAACCTTAAAATAATGGCTAATAAAACTCCGGGAATATTTAATGGAGCTATGGCTTTTGATGAGCAGCATTTATTGCCTATGTATAAACTGATGATAGGTAAACCAGGAAGTTCTTACACTTTTTCAATTGCTGAACGCATTGGTCTTGATCCAAAGATTATTAAAAGGGCAAGGCAATTAGTGAATGAGGATCATTTTAAGCTAGACAGATTATTAAACAGAACTGAACAGGATCTTCAGCAAATAGACAAAGAAAAAAAAGAATTGAATAGTTTGCTTAGTGAAAATGAAAGGATGAAAAAAGATATGGAGATACTCATTAATAAGGAGCGTCACCATCAACAGATGGAATTATTAAAACAGCAAAATAAAATAACAGAAGATCGTATTGCTTATCTGAAAGATATGGAGCGAAAGCTCAGACAGATCGTTTTTGACTGGCGAAAGGCCAGTGAGACAGAGGATAAAAATATTTTGATCCGTCAAATGCAGGGGTTGCTGTTTGATCAGAAAACTAAACAGAAAGACGAAAAAGTCAAAAAGAAAATAAGTTCAAAATATGAACTGGTAAATGGTGAGATTAAGGTAGGCGAAAAAGTACTGATGAAAAAAAATCACCAGGTCGGTGAAGTAAAAGAAATTAAAGGAAAAAAAGCGATAGTGCAGTTAGGGCTTGTCCCGATTACTGTTGAGATAAATGATCTTACAGTTGTTAAAAGTAAATAGTTTTTTACTTATACGATTCCAAGTTTTTATGTTATTGATAGATATTGTCGCACAGAAATATTGATAATATTTTAATCTGCAGCAAATACTATTTAGTCGTACAAAGAGTATATAGGGTTATATAAATGACTTTGTACGATAGGGTTTTTTATTGCCTGTTACCACTATAAGTGTAAAGGAGCATGGAGACAAAAAACGGTAAAAAAAGTAATGCCTATAAACAGTATTTACTTGTAATAGCTAGTATTTGATCTGACAACTAAGGATTTTTAGTTTTTTAGGGTTGGATTAATATTTTATGCTGCTGGCGGAAGTTGTTTGATAAGGTTTTTCTTGCTATCCTTCTGTATGCTTATAAAGGAGAATAATGGATATAAAAAATAGAAAAATAAGTAATGTTTTACAATTTCATCGCCGGTAATCGTAATAATAAAATCCTGATTATTTCACATTAATTGTAATGCCGAATGCAATTCTCCCAAAGGCATCCTTGTTTGTTTTAATTTTTTAAATTCCAGCAATTATTTAATTCTCTTAAGGAGTTGAGCGATATTAAGAAATTGATTAACGATAGTAGAGGATTGATGATGCCCAATATTATCTTGCAACTTTGAGTGTCTCATGTTATGATTTATCTTAATCATTATTTTATTATTGTATAATAATTTCAAAAAGTTGACTGTGGCGTTTAATATATTTTAGTGTTACAATAAAAATAAACAGTGGAAATATTCATTGTTGAATAAGTTTGTTAAGAATGTTTATTTGGTTACTTATGTTTATTTACATTTTTAAAGAAGGTTATAGAAGAAATAGATAGAGGCTGTATCTAAAGTTCGATACAACCTCTATTTGTTCGGGTAGCTGATTGAGAAAGTATTAGTGTGTAGTTTACATGATTATCGATCCCCTCAAAATACTCTTGCAACTTCATCTTGTTTACTCGATAGCTGGTATAATAAATTTTAATTTACATTATGCGATCGTCTTTTAAAGTGTTTTCCGTACTCCCCGGAGCCAGCTAGTATCTTCTTTTATCTTTACTTCTATATTCCTTTGCTACTGTGTTTTTGTGTTTTTTTGAATAGTGTCTGCGTGTTTCTACTATTGCATCCTTTCTGTCTTTCTCTAACGATTTTATTTTTCTGTTTTTTTGTTTGTTCCGAAGCGTGGGATCATTTTTTACTTTAGCAATTCGCCTGTCATATTTTTTGTTGACGGTGGCAACCTTTTTCTCTATGTGTTTTTTCTTGTCTTTTTTGTGAACCTGTGAGTAATGTTTTTTATCATACCGGCGATGATCGGAGGCTCTCTGAGCTGATGCAGACAAGCTTATGCTGCTGACAATAATGATTAAAATAAGTAACTTCTTCATATGCTTCAATTTTTATGTTTGTGCTTTAGATAATCAAATTACACTTTGGTTTATTATAGAAATGTTAATAAGCTGTACTGTTTAGTTTAAAAAGTAAAGTATACATGAATACTCTTATTGTTGTAATCAACAGACTTTTTATCAGGAGATGATGGACTAATGAGTACTAAACTGTGAATTCTTTTGAGAAGAATTCGGGATATTATCTTTTGCAAATGGTTAAGACAGCAATTCTGTATTTTCTGTTAACGATCTGATCATATTTTTTCTTATTAATAATAATCCTTCCTGAGTTTTATTGTAAGAGCTATATGTAAATTCATTAAAATATTCATCAATAGCGAATGTGTTAAAAGTCCGATACACTCTCTATTTGTCAGGATGGAGGATGTTTTTGTTTGTGTGATTATCAGACCCCTCGAAAGACTTTTGATACACCATCGTTGTGAATGTTAAAGAGATAACAAGCTATTAACAATCTTACTGCTAAGAAATCGGTCAATAATGCATCTTGGTTTAAACAGATAAATAAGTCTTACATCATATTAAAATGAAAAAAATGAAAAGAATATTATTGTCAGGTATTTTGATGATCATCGGATTGTCAACTTTTGCCCAGCATATTGATTTAAGGAGAAAAATTAATGTTTCTGGTGTAGCAGAAATGGAAATTACTCCGGATATCATATATGTTGGTATTTCTTTAAAGGAGTATTTTAATGGTAATAAAAAAGCCGTTAGTATTGTTGATATTGAGAAACAATTGTTGAAAGCTTTAAAAAAAGCAGGTGTACCTCAAGAAAATCTGTTTATAAATAATCTGAGCAGTTATCATCATTCTCTGGAGCAGAAAAAAAATCCTGGATTTGCTGCTTCCAAACAATACAGGCTTAAACTCAGTGATCCCTCTGTTTTTAATGCCATTATTGTTGAGTTGGACCCCAAAACTGTTGTTTCCACACATATTGAAGGGTATGATCATTCTAAAATAACAGAATATAGAAAAGAGGTTAGAATAAACGCACTGAAATCTGCGAGAGAGAAAGCTGGATATCTTGCAGAAACTTTAAATGATGAAGTCGGAGAAGTGATCAATATCCAGGAGGTAAATCATGACTATCCCGGATTGGTTCCTATGTATTCAAATATGACAATACGCGCTTCAGCAGAAGACGATTCAGCTAGTATAGAGTTTAAGAAGATAAAAATAACCAGTGAAATGAATGTGGTATTTGAGCTAAAAAATTGATAGATAGCTTTGTTGATTTGAAATAGCTACGATATGATCTGACAGTTTGGGATTAATTTTAAAGTAACAA
>CAZQIQ010000044.1:18450-29776 GCA_964593835.1 uncultured Chitinophagaceae bacterium | reverse complement strand
AACGAAAAAATTGTAGCTTGTAATTGTGGGAATTTTTGACCGCTTTATAGGTAACAAAGGTCGAGTTGAGTTTAGAACCAACCTTCGTAATGTATTAGGATTCGCTCCGGGAAAGATAGCCTTATACAAGGCAGCACTTACTCATCGCTCTATACGCGAGAATACAGATGAAAATAATGAACGCCTTGAATATCTGGGCGATGCTATTTTAAGCGGAATTGTTGCTGATCATCTGTTTAAAAAGTACCCTTATAAGGACGAGGGTTTCCTCACCGAAATGAGGAGTAAAATGGTGAATAGAAATAAGCTTAATGAGATAGCCCTTAAAATGGGGTTGAAAAAAATCACCGTTTTTAATAAGTTTGATAACTCACTAAAGATTAGTCAGATATTCGGGAATACACTGGAAGCATTAGTAGGAGCTATCTATCTGGATAAAGGATATAATAAAACTAGAGTTTGGGTGTTGGAGCGAATCATCATTCCTCATTTGTTTCTTGATGATCTGGAAAATCTTGAGATTAACCATAAGAATAAACTATATGGGTGGGCAAATAAAAATGGCAAGAGTCTTGAGTTTGAAACATTAAATGAAAAAATAGAAGCCGGAAGAAGATTGTTTACCATTGGCGCTGTTGTGAATGGTGAACTAATAGCAGAAGCCAAAGCCTACAATAAAAAAGACGCCAGTCAGGTGGCCGCAGCACTTGCACTTGAAAAACTGGGTTTACAAAAAATTGCGGAAGCAGGAGAAGAATAAGATACTTATTTTATTTCCATACAGAGTTCGACCAATACGCCATTAGTACTCTTAGGATGTACAAAACAAACCAATTTATTGTCCGCACCATTTTTGGGTACTTCATTTAGAAGAACAAATCCCTCATTGCGCAGCCTTTCCATTTCAGCATAAATATCATGCACTTCAAAAGCTATATGGTGAATACCCTCTCCTTTTTTTTCGATGAAACCTGCAATAACTCCCATAGTATCAGTGCTTTCCAATAATTCTATCTTATTATTCCCAGTTTTAAAAAATGCAGTGTTCACTTTCTCCCCTTCTACAAATTCAGTTTTGTAACATTCGCTATTCAATAGTTTTTCATATAAAGGAATGGCTGTTTGCAGACTTTTGACAGCAATACCAATATGTTCGACTTTATGCATAATTATAAGTTTAAGACAGATTTGTGTGTAGACACCCTCCGGAGTACGTATCAGCGAAAGTATATCCATTTAGACTAATTTTGCATTTGGATGAGCAACTCGCCAATATATATGGATTATAATGCTACAACTCCCTGTGATCCCAGGGTGGTGGAAGCAATGTTGCCATATTTTACTCAACATTATGGAAATGCAGCAAGTCGGTCGCATGCGTTTGGCTGGCAAGCTGAGGAAGCTGTAGCAATTGCTCGCGAACAGGTAGCTGATTTAATAGGTGCAGAAGATAAGAATGAAATCGTTTTTACATCAGGGGCGACAGAAGCAGTTAATCTGGCGTTAAAGGGTGTTTTTGAAGCCTACATATCAAAAGGGGATCATATTATTACTGTACAAACAGAACATAAGGCGGTGCTCGACACGTGTAGGCATATAGAAGAAAAAGGTGGAGAGGTCAGTTATTTGTCAGTAGATAAAGAAGGATTAATCAGTCTGGATGAGTTGAGTTCACTGATTAAACCAACCACTATTCTGATCGCAGTGATGTACGCTAATAATGAAACCGGAGTGCTTCAGCCAATTCGGGAGATCGGTATAATAGCGAAAAAACATAATATACTGTTCTTTTCAGATGCATCTCAGGCGATAGGAAAAATTCCGTTAAATGTACAGGATGATAAAATTGATTTGTTAGCCATGAGCGCACATAAATTTTATGGTCCTAAGGGTGTAGGTGCTTTATATGTGAGAAGAAAAAATCCCAGGGTCACTTTAACAGCCCAGATAGACGGAGGTGGACATGAGCGGGGGTGGCGAAGCGGAACATTAAATGTTCCTGGAATAGTAGGAGCGGGTAAAGCCTGTACTTTATTCGATCAAAGCAAGACAGAACGGTTGTCTTTCTTAAGAGATAAGCTGGAAAACGCTTTTATTGAAGAGGGTATACAGATTAACGGGAGTCTCCAAAAAAGGCTTCCTCATGTTACCAATGTATCTTTTGGAGATATTCCTCCGGGTTCTCTGATAGGCAGTATCACAAAAGAAGTGGCTATTTCTTCAGGTTCAGCCTGTACTTCGGCTTTGATGGAACCATCTTATGTATTAAAAGCGATGGGGGTAAGTGATGAAATGGCTTATAATTCAATCAGGTTCTCAATAGGAAACGGGAATACAGAAGAAGAAATTGACTACGTCGTAAGTGTAATAAAAGAAAAATTAAGTAAATTAAAGCAAGTGCCGTCAGTATAATGATGGTACGAGGTTAAAACAGATTAGCTATGATATATGTAAGTGATAGTGCTAAACAAAGAGTGCAAAGCTTGATGGAAGAGCAGAATATAACTGGTAATCCTGACTATTTTCTTCGTGTATCTGTTGTGGGCGGAGGCTGTTCGGGCTTAAGCTACAAACTTGATTTTGACAACGAGAAGAAAAAATCAGATCAGGAGTTCGAACACAATGGAGTGAAAGTGGTTACTGATCTCAAAAGTTTTCTTTACCTCGTTAATACTACGCTGGAATTTTCTGAAGGATTAAATGGTAAAGGTTTCTTTTTTAATAATCCTAATGCCAGCAGAACTTGTGCATGCGGAGAGAGTTTTGCTGTATAAACAGGTTTTAATTTGTCTTCTTTAGATTGTAATGAAAGATGAGCAGGTAGTGCATCTTTCTTGGCGATATATCCCTTATTTTCGCAACCTTATGTGGCCTATTTGTAAAAAAGAATTGCAGCAGTACTTTAGCAGCCTTACCGGCTATATAGCCATTTCTTTTTTTCTTCTTCTTACAGGTGCTATATTATTTGTGCTTCCTGATAATCTTTTTGATTTTGGTTATGCCACACTTGAAAAGTTTTTTAGTATAGCTCCATGGATATTATTGGTTTTAATACCTGCTATTACAATGCGTTCTTTTGCGGAGGAGTTTAAAACCGGAACTTATGAAGTGTTGCAAACGCTTCCTGTCACGAGATGGCAGCTTGTAAAAGGAAAATATCTAGCCTCACTCATTGTAGTGTTGATTGCTATACTACCCACTATCATCTATTCTGTCAGTTTGCATCAATTGTCTGCCGAAGGCGGTATCGATATTGGTGGTATCACAGGGTCATATATTGGATTAATTTTACTGTCGGCAGGTTTTATAGCTATTAGTATTTGTTGCAGCAGCCTCACTAGTAATGCTGTGGTGGCTTTTATTACAAGCGCTTTTTTATGTGTATTGGTGTATGGAGCATTTGCAGCTATCAGCCGCATTCCAGTGTTTCAGGGTGGGGCTGACTATTGGCTGGAAATGTTGGGAATTGATTTTCATTATCAAAGCCTCAGTAGAGGTGTTATTGATACCAGAGATATTATCTATTTTTTTAGCGTGATCGTTTTCTTTCTCATTTTTACACATCGTAATCTCATTAAAAGATAATAGCTGCCATGAATAAATTATTGCAATCAAAATTTTGGTGGCTCTATTGGCTAGTTGTTATTCTGGCTATTAATTACATAGCGTCATTTGTTCACTATCGTATTGATCTGACAGCAGAAAAAAGATATACATTATCTGAACCTACCAAAAAACTTTTAAGTGGGTTAGGTGATCAGGTAGTAATTGATGTTTTTTTAGCAGGCGATATGCCGGCCGACTTTCGTAACCTCCGTAATAATGCTGAGGAACTATTACAGGAATTCAAGGAAATAGGAAAAAATATACATTTTAGATTTATTAAGCCTGGTAGCGAATTGGCTGAGGAAGAACGACAGGCCTATTTGCTTTATCTTGATAGTTTGGGTATTCGTCCTACTAATGTAAAAGTGCAGATAAAAGCAGGGGAAGCTCACGAGGAACGACTTGTTTATCCGGCAGCTTTGGTAAGCTATGATGATAGAGTGTATCCCATTGATTTATTACAGGGACAGGACATGAGCGGTGGAGTACAAACATTAAATAAAGCTGCTGCATTACTGGAGTATAAATTTGCCAACGCTATTCAAAAAGTTACGCAGGAGCGACCACCCAATATTGGATACCTTACAGGCAACGGGCAGTTACTCACTTATAATGTATATGATCTTATCGAGAGAACCTTAAAGCCTAATTACGGTTTTGGTTTTGTTCCTATTGATAGTGTTCCTGTCATCCCACTTGATTTTGATGCAATCATTGTTGTCAAGCCTACAGTAAAATTTACTGACAGGCAAAAATTAAAGCTTGATCAGTATGTGATGCATGGGGGCAAAATTATATGGATGATCGATAATCTCTATGCTGAGATGGATAGTTTGTTAAGAAAACAAAGTGATTTTATCGCATTTGACAGAGGATTAAATCTTGATGATCAGTTATTCAGATATGGAGTGAGAATTAACCAGGACCTGGTGCAGGATTTACAATGTGATAAACTTCCTCTTGCAGTGGGAAACTATGGTGACCAGCCCCAACTGCAATTATTACCCTGGCCTTATTTTCCTTTATTATCTTCCTATGGCGATCATCCGATAGCTAAAAACCTAAATAATATTCTTTCTATTTTCCCTAACTCACTGGATACTGTTGAGGCAGAAGGAATAAAAAAAACAATACTGTTATCTACTTCAGCAAACTCCAGGAAGCTTGCTACGCCTGCTATTGTGTCTCTGAATAGCGTACAAACTGAAGAAGATCTTAATACATTTAATGCAGGAAATATTCCTATAGCTGTTTTGCTGGAAGGAAAATTCAGTTCACTGTTTGCTAACAGGCTCGCAGCCAGTACGGCGGATAGTCTGACTGCTATATATAAGCAGCCATTTTTACGCGAATCACGGGAAGACAATAGTATGATTGTCATGTCCGATGCTGATATAGCAGTGAATGTTGTTACGCAAAATGAAGGCCCGTTATCAATGGGTACCAATCAGTTTACGAAGAATCAGTATGCTAATAAAGACTTTATTACCAATTGTATTGAATTTCTTACTAATTCTTCGGGAGTATTAACCACCCGTTCTAAAACATTAGTACTAAGGCTTCTCGATCCCACAAAAGTTGAATCTGATAAAACAATGTGGCAGTTACTCAACGTAGGTTTGCCCGTTGTATTGATAGTGATATTTGCATTTATTTATCAAGGTATAAGAAATAAGAAGTATACAGCATGACTACCGACCAGTTAACATACGCGATTTTTGGTGCAGTAATAATATTGGCTTTAATTTTTGATTTAGGATTATTAAGCAAGAAGACTACGCATGTAACATTAAAAAAAGCATTGTGGCAAACAATTCTTTGGGTATCTCTTGCGATAGCCTTCATGTTTTTTGTATGGTATGAGTACGATCAAAAAATTGCTATTGAATATTTAAGTGCATATCTGACTGAATGGTCACTTAGCATAGATAATATATTTGTGTTTATACTGATATTTTCCTTTTTCGGTGTTAAAGAAATATACTATGCCCGTGTTTTGTTGATAGGTATATTAATGGCAATTGTGTTCAGGGTTATTTTTATCACTATAGGTATTGCCCTCGTAGAAAAATTTGGCTGGTTGCTATATATATTTGGTGCTGTATTGGTATTTACCGGCGTAAAAATGTTTTCAGCAAAGCATGATGAAGAAGTTAATCTTTCCGATAATAAAGTATATGCGCTGCTGAAGAAATTTTTTCGCCTTGTTCCCGATGATGGTGGTGGAAAGTTTTCTGTTATAAGAGACGGAAAGAAATATTATACTTCAATTTTTGCGGTTGTCATTATGCTGGCAACTACTGATATTGTTTTTGCACTGGATTCAATTCCGGCGGTATTTGGCATTTCAACACATAGAGTAGTGATATACACTTCCAATATTTTTGCTGTGCTTGGATTGCGCTCATTATTCTTTCTTTTAAGAGGTGCTGTTGGGAAATTTGCGTATTTGCAACAGGGAATAGCCATTGTACTGGTCTTTATCGGAATGAAAATGCTTGTAGAAATATTCCATATACATATTCCGGTATTTATTTCGCTTCTTGTAATCGTTGTTTGTCTGGTTGCTGCAATAGTGTATTCTATTAGCGTAAATAATAGACAGTCGAGGCAGGAACTGATAAATAAGAATGATGTGGATTTACATTAATTATGTTGTTTCCTGTTTATCACATATCTCAAATAGCTGCAATAGTAAATGGAAAACTGATTAAATCGTTCTCCAATAGTGAAATTACTGAACTGATAATGGATAGCAGGAGGGTTACTTTTCCCGAAGCTTCATTGTTTTTCGCTTTAAACGGACCCAGGCGAGATGGCCACGAGTTCATAGAAGAAGCCTACAAAAAAGGAGTGAGGAATTTTGTTGTTAACCAACCGGTTAACATAGCAGATGTGAATGTGATACAAGTGGAAAATGTATTGAATGCACTTCAATTACTGGCAATACATCACAGACAAAAGTTTAATATTCCTGTTATTGGTATTACTGGGAGCAATGGTAAAACAATAGTGAAAGAATGGCTTAATCAGTTGCTGGAAGACAATTATAAAGTGGTGAGAAGTCCCAGGAGCTATAATTCACAATCGGGTGTTCCTCTAAGTGTTTGGCAATTGAATGCATCTGCTGAACTGGGTATTTTTGAAGCAGGTATATCGCAGAGTGATGAAATGGTTAAGCTGGAGAGAATTATACAGCCAACCATTGGTGTATTTACTAATATAGGTGATGCACATGCCGGCGGCTTTGTAAACAAGCTTCAAAAGATAAAAGAAAAACTTCATTTGTTTACAAAAGTCAATGTGCTGATTTATTGTAAAGATTATATCGAACTTAATGAAGCGGCTATCGCTCTATATAATCAGATAAAACAAAATAAACCTTATCTGCTTTTTAATTGGAGTAAATCCGGTCCGGCTGAGTTGCAGATTATTAATCTGCATAAAGATGAGAGAAGAACTACTATTTCGGCCCTCTATAAAGGTAAGACAGTAAGTATTGAAATTCCGTTTATTGATGATGCTGCTATTGAAAATGCAATTAATTGCTGGTGCGTGTTATTGTATTTAAACATTTCAGCAACAGATACTTCAAAAAAAATGGAGCGCCTTCATTCCGTTGCCATGCGTTTGGAGATGAAAGAAGGCATTAATAATACTTCTATTATTAATGATAGTTACAGCGCTGATATCAGCTCTTTAAAAATTGCTCTTGATTTTTTGTCACAGCAGCAGCAGCACCCTAAATTGACAGTTATTCTCGCCGATTTTATGGAGTCCGGTAAGTCTGAAAAAGATTTATACCAGGCGATCACTCAATCATTACAGCAACATCATATTCATCGTTTTATTGGTATAGGGCCAATGATATCGCGGAATAAGAGTGTGCTAGAAGAATTAAAAAAGACAAATACACAGTGCGTATTGAGTTTTTATCCTTCTCTTGAAGATTTTAAACATCAATTCTCCCATTTGCATTTTGCTGATGAAACTGTTTTGATAAAAGGGGCACGCATATTTGGATTAGAAGAGCTTAACCATTTGCTGGAAAAACAAACGCATCAAACAGTAATGGAAATTGATCTTGATGCCTTATTGCATAATCTGAAAACCTATCAGCATTTTCTTAAGCCAGCCACAAAAATGATGGCTATGGTTAAGGCCTTTTCATATGGTAGCGGAAGTTATGAGATTGCTAATGCTCTTCAGTTTAATAAGGTTGATTATCTTACTGTTGCCTATGCTGATGAAGGTGTTGAGTTGAGAAAGGGAGGTATTTCACTACCTATAATGGTAATGAATCCGGATGAGTCATCCTTTGACACATTAATTAAATACCATCTTGAACCTGAAATGTACTCCCTGCAGTTAATCAATGCATTTGAGCGCTTTTTGAGAAGCGAGGGCTTATTACAATACCCAATTCACATAGAGTTGGAAACAGGTATGAATAGATTGGGTTTCGCAGAGAATGATATTCCAGAGCTAATTACAATACTTCAGCATAACACATTTAAAGTACAAAGCGTATTTAGTCATCTTGTTGCTAGTGAAGATCCGGAATTAGATCCGTTTACTCGCCAGCAGGCAGCATTGTTTGATAAGATAAGTGGGTTATTAGTTGGTGCTATTCCGTATCCTTTTTTGCGCCATATATTAAATACTTCAGGGATTGCCCGCCATTCGATCGATTACCAATATGATATGGTGCGATTAGGTATTGGTTTATATGGTATTGATTCTACTGACAAACTGGATTTAAAAGAGGTGTCTACACTAAAGACTGCTATAGCACAGATAAAAGAGCTGAAAGCCGGTGACTCTGTCAGTTATGGAAGGTCGGGTAAGTTGTTGAGGAACTCACGCATTGCCACTGTAAGACTGGGATATGCTGATGGTTATGCCCGTATTTTGGGAAATGGGAATGGCAAGATGTTAGTAAATGGCCGGTTGGTTCCTACCATTGGAAATATATGTATGGATATGACGATGATAGATATTACTGATGTGGAGAACGTACAGGAGGGGGACCAGGTGGTTGTGTTTGGAAAAGGAAATACGGTGAAAAACATAGCATCTGCTGCCGGAACCATCGCCTATGAAATACTTACAGGTATTTCGCAGCGGGTTAAAAGAGTTTATTTCCGCGAATAGTCTCTATGCCGTCCGATAAGTTGAAAATCATTTTGCTATACATAAACTATTATCTTTGGCAATCAAAAAATTTCTTATAGGTGAAGAGTAGAACTGTAGTACTGGTTATATTGGTTATACTAGCAGCAGATCAGGCGCTTAAAATATGGGTAAAAACCAGCATGCATTATCATGAACAAATTCCTCTTATAGGAAATTGGTTCCGTCTTTTCTTTATTGAGAATGAAGGAATGGCCTGGGGGTGGAAGTTTGGTGGTGAATGGGGTAAAATGGCTTTAACTTTATTCAGACTTGTTGCCGTAATTGTTGGTGCTTTCTATATAAGAACCATTATTATTAAAAAACAACACCCAGGTTTTATATTATGTGCTGCCCTGATTTTTGCCGGCGCATTAGGAAACCTTATCGACAGCCTTTTTTACGGACTTATTTTTTCAGCCAGTGATGTAGGTATGCCGTTGGCTACTATGTTTCCGGAAAATGGTGGATATGCAGGATTTCTTCATGGGCGGGTTGTTGATATGTTATATGCTCCAATTATAGAGGATAAGCAGCTTCCTTCCTGGCTCCCTATATGGGGAAATGAACGCTTTACCTTTTTTTCTCCTATCTTTAACATAGCCGATGCTTCAATTTCAGTTGGTGTCATAGCCTTGCTGATTTTCCAGAATAAATTCTTCAAGAAAAATCCCAACGAAGAGCCTGAAACATTAAAACCCCAAGAGCCTGAGAAAGCCGCTATCCGCGAATTATAAAAAACAAAAAGATAAGGCCGAATGAGTTTTCTAAAATATCTTCTCAGTGTAGCTTTTATAGTTTCTTTAATGAGCTCCTGTAAGAAAGAGATGAGTATCGAAGATGGTAAGCCTGTTGAAGAAGAAACAGATTGGCAATTCTCCGTAACTGATAATAAGTATAAAGGAAACGTTGATACAGCATTTATTACCGAAGGAACAGGTTTTAATATTCTGACTTTACAAGGTACTACTGTTGATGGAGTAAAGGGACAGATCATCATGCAACTTCTTGGTGAACAACTTACTCCGGGAATCTATACCGATCCTTATGCTTATTTTATATACATGCAGGATGGACAAAAAACTTATGAGTCCATAATAGATAATAAAGAGTTTTCTATAACAATTACCAGCATAGATTCCTTTACTATTGCAGGTTCTTTTGCAGGAGTTGTTGAGAATAGAGAAGGCAGTCAGGTTACGATTACAGAGGGGAAATTTGAGGGGGTAATAAGCTGGGAAAAATTAGAGACCATCACTCCTAATCCTGCTAATGATGATTATTTCCAAATGGGTTCAGAATGGGAATATGCAAATGAAAGTGATAATAATGACAGAGTCATCATTAGGGTAGTAGGAGATACATTAATTAATGTAAATGGAACACAATATAAGTACTCGATTTTCCAAAACAACAGAACTGGTCAGCACCGATACTTCAGAAAAGATGGACCGAGTAATTTTCATGAATATACTTTTACTCAGTTGGGCAATACATCAACACCTACTGAATTGGATATGATGATTTTAAATCAGGAGGCTAATGAATGGGAAGAGTGGGAAAGTGATGAATACGTTATTAACTCAGGAGGTATGGCAGGTATACCGGCCAAAATCAGAAACACCATTACCGAAAAGCTGGAATCTTTCAAGGTAGGTGGATACCTTTATGAGGATGTCATGTTTGTTGATACAGAGTTGTATGTTTCCATAGGCGGGAACTTTCAATACGGAGATCAAGCATATTCTACAGTTTATGCAAAAGGTTTAGGAATGATTATTTATTTTGATTATAACCTTCAGGCTTTTTATTTATTAAAGCGTTATCAACCTTAATAAGAAGATTTAATAAGTACTTTGTTGAAAATTTCATTTCCTACTTCCACTCTCAGAAAATAAGTACCACTACTTATTCCTGATAGTTTATCGAGAATGATATGGTTATATCCCTTTAATACTTTTGTGTCTAGTCGTCTGATAGGCCTTCCGTAATTATCCGTTACTGTTATTCTGGCTGGCGAATCTTTTACAGCAATCAATTCAAATGAAATGTTTTGCTGAAAGGGATTGATTAGGCGCCTCATTTCTGCTTTTGCGCCCGACTTGACAACTTCTCGCTGTATCCGTGTGGCAGAGTCTCGCACACTTAATACCACAGAACAATTATTGACCATAACAATGATGGTTGCACTTGCTGTAAACGAACAATCACTGGTAGATAAATTAGCCGGAGTTGAAGCTACAGTAAACCGGTATTGATTCATATGATGTGAACTATCGGCCAGAAACGAAGGAACGAGTTGTGCCAAATACTCATATCCACCCGGAACAGTTAATGGTGTGGCGTTTCCTGATCCGACTGTTGCCCATGTGCTTCCATTATCTGTACTTCGTTCGAATCGATAATGAGTATAATTATCAAAGAATGTTGAAACGGTCGAAGAGATATCTACCTGCTGGTTAAAACAGACAGCAGCATTTCCACTGGGTACAAGGTCTAACTGAGGGTTGCAGGTCACTAATGCTATATCATCAATAGCCCAATCATT
>CAZQIQ010000044.1:0-18440 GCA_964593835.1 uncultured Chitinophagaceae bacterium | reverse complement strand
TCATTACCACCGCCACCTGATGCATTATTACGTATTGAGATAGTTATACCCGTTTGGGTTGCGCCTGTTCTAAACAAGAATCCTTTTTTCATCCATCCTGTAGTATCTATCTGGCCTGAAGAATATCTGTCCAAACCATCAATCGCAAAAGAAAGATTTGGATAAACACCAGGTCTGTAGGTAGATACGCCATTGGAATCAACTCCACAATTGCTGCATACATTTCTTACCCATAAAGAGAATTCGTAGGAAGTATTTGGACAGAGACCTGTAATAGTTTGTTTATAAGCTTCAAGTGTGGCATAATCAGCGTTTACAACCAACATATAACCACCAGATGAACCTGGTGTGGCAGGAGAGTTTCCTGCCGGCGCTGCAGAACCGGTATGATCGCCAATGATATCCCAATGACCGTTAAACATTCTGTTGGCGCATGCATGTATGGAGGGCGGATTCCCTGAGCCTGAAGTGGGACAACTATTTCTTTTTTCTGCATCCCTGTAAGTACTTCCCCATGGACTTAAATTATTGACTATTGCATAGTTACCGTCCCCTAGTGCCATTGAACTGCTGACATTCGGCACATAATTGTATCCAACAATTGCATATGAAGGCGGTGTTGATCGGTTTTGTGTGTTTCCTGTTCCGAATGTTCCTCCTGATTCAGCAACGAAGTTTCTTCCGACTGATGAGGGACATATTGGATCGTTTGCTGAAATTAATATTCTAAATCGATTAACAGAATAGGTTACATCGTTTGCGTTTGCATTGTTGCTGGTTTTAAATCTGATCTGTCCAGCGCCAAGTGTTATGGTATCCCCCACATTTCCTGTTACTCTTACTCTGAAGGAAGTGGTTACCAGTACATTACCACCAGCTCTTGGTTTATCTTTTGAACCTCCGGGCCCAGTATTAATTGTGCCGGCGCCTGTTACATTATTTGAAGACGTATTGGCCGGTGCTGAAGGGTATCTGCCCAGGTTGATCCTGATATTATACTGACCTGCGGCCGGAGAGGGATTATAAGTAGCCGGATCGCTATCTGCCGCAATCGTCCATTTTTTGTAGGTAAGCCCTTCGTTGGTGATTAATCTAAGGGAGTCGTCAAAAAATTCTGTATTGGTAGGGATGTTATCAATATACCGTGCAAAATAGACTCTATTACTATTGTGACCATTGGGGAACCAGATATTTGTCCTTATTTCCAGGATATCTCCGTTCTCGACTGTTCCACCAGTCGTTCTTTTGGTGACATTTACGTAGCTGTTCCCAAATTTGATTTGAGCATTAACCACATGAGCGGCAAAACCGAGTAAAATAAAAAATAATACAGACCGTAAATAATAGACACGCAGGGGTATGCCAGTTTTCATGAGTTGGATTTACTTGACCTTCTAAGGACTGTAAAGCTATTACAACACTCTTATCAGGTCAAGTAATAACGCCATATTTTAATATAGCTTGTGCGGACAGCGTCTTTTAACTGGCCGTATCAGGAATTTTACCTACCATTTTTTCAGGAATTACCCATTCATCGAATTCTTCTGGGGTTAAATAACCCAGTTTAACAGCCATTTCTTTAAGCGTAGTTCCTTCTCTATGAGCTTTTTGTGCGATTTCTGCGGCTTTATAATACCCGATCTTTGTGTTTAATGAGGTAACAAGCATCAGTGAATTGTCCACATGTTTTTTAATATTCTTTTCTATAGGCTCTATACCAATTGCGCATTTATCGTTGAAAGAAACGCAACCATCCGCAATAAGCCTGGCGCTGTGAAGGAAATTGAAGATCATCATTGGTTTAAACACATTCAATTCAAAATGTCCCATTGATCCTCCTACGTTGATAGCCACATCATTTCCCAGTACCTGAGCGGCTATCATAGTGAGCGCTTCACATTGAGTTGGATTTACTTTTCCAGGCATTATACTTGAGCCGGGTTCGTTATCGGGTATAAAAATTTCGCCAATACCAGATCTGGGTCCCGATGAAAGCATTCTGATATCATTAGCTATTTTCATCAAACTTACTGCTACGGTTTTTAATGCTCCGTGTGCTTCTACAATAGCATCGTGTGCAGCGAGTGATTCGAATTTATTCTCCGCAGTGATAAAGGGTAACTTTGTGAGATCAGCAATATGACGTGCTACATTTTCATCATATCCTTCAGGTGTATTGATACCTGTTCCAACAGCAGTACCTCCTAAAGCTAGTTCAGATAAATGAGGAAGTGTGTTTTTGATAGCTTTTAAGCCATGATCTAATTGTGAAACATAACCGCTGAATTCCTGTCCAAGGGTTAAGGGCGTGGCATCCATAAAATGCGTGCGTCCGATTTTAACCACTTTCATGTATTGTTTGCTCTTCTCTTTAAGTGTATCCCTTAGTTTTTCTATTCCCGGAATTGTAGATTCAACAAGAATTTTATATGCGGCAATATGCATAGCTGTGGGGAAAGTATCGTTCGAAGACTGAGATTTGTTTACATCATCATTTGGATGTAATACTTTTTCTTTATCATCAAGTTTTCCTCCGTTGAGAACATGGCCGCGATAAGCTACCACTTCATTAACATTCATGTTACTTTGTGTACCACTTCCTGTTTGCCAAACTACAAGGGGAAAATAATCATCAAGCTTTCCTTCCAGAATTTCATCACATACTTTACCAATAAGTGCTGATTTTTCATTCGACAAAACCCCTGCTTCAAAATTTGTAATAGCGGCTGCTTTTTTGAGGTATGCAAATGCCCTGATTATTTCTTTAGGCATTTTATTAATATCCTGCGCAATTTTGAAATTGTCAATACTTCTTTGTGTCTGAGCTCCGTAAAATGCATCAACAGGAACTTTCACTTCACCCATAGTATCTTTTTCGATGCGGTAATTCATGCTGTTATTTTTATCTGTTCTTAAAATTTGCTTTTCTTTTTTCCAAAAATGCAGTCTTTCCTTCTTTCATATCTTCTGTACTAAAGCATTTGCTAAAAAGCGTTGCTTCTAATAAAAAACCATCTTGTTTTTCATCAAATACTGCATTGATAGCTTTAATACATCCGGCAATAGCTTTAGGGCCTTTTGTATTGATGTGCTCTAATATTTGTTTCGCTTTATCAAGTAATGATGCTGAATCGGCTATGTGTGTAACCAAACCGTATGCTAATGCTGTTTGAGCATCAATCAAATTACCAGTAAGTAATAACTCCATTGCTCTGCCTTTTCCTACTAATTGTGCCAGCCTTTGCGTGCCTCCGTAGCCCGGAATAAGACCCAGATTAACTTCCGGCTGACCAAATTTTGCATTAGCGGAGGCAATACGGATATGACAGCTCATTGCTAGCTCGCATCCTGCTCCGAGCGCGAATCCATTAATAGCTGCTAAAAAGGGTTTGGGAGATTGTTCTATTTTCAAAAAAATATCCTGCCCCTTTCGAGATAAATCAAATCCCTCTTCTTCGATACCGCTAAACTCGCTGATATCTGCACCTGCTACAAATGCTTTTGCTCCAGATCCTGTAATAATAGCGGCTTTAATATTTTCATTTTCATATACGCCTGCAACAACTTTTCCCAACTCGTCCATTACAATACTATTAATAGCATTCATTTTGTCGGGTCTGTTAATAGTGATAAAGAGAATATTATTGTGAAGTTCAGTAAGCAGAGTCTGATACATAAGCAATCATTTTTATACTAAAATTTTCGATGTGTAGCAACCCAGTCTTTGATATAATCAGCAATCTCTTGGGTAGGTGTTCCCGGAGCAAATAATTTCCCGACTCCCATTTGATATAAGAGCTGCATGTCATCTTCCGGAATAATGCCTCCTCCTGTCACTAATACATCATCCATTTTATTTTCCTTTAAAAGGTTCATTACTTTGGGGAAAACAGTCATGTGGGCACCGGATAATATGCTTATGCCAATGGCGTCAACATCTTCCTGCAGAGCAGTGTTAACAACCATTTCAGGTGTTTGCCGTAATCCTGTATATATGACTTCCATACCTGCATCACGTAGAGAGGTGGCGATAACTTTCGCTCCGCGATCGTGACCGTCAAGGCCTATTTTGGCTACAAGAATTCGAAGAGGTCTTTCTATATTCATTCGAATAATATTTGTCTTTCAGCGGCCGGATGGTTACTTATCCCGAATTCTTTACTGATAAAGTTGTATGGTTCAGGTTTGTTTTCATCCGAAAAATATTTCAGCAATGAACAACTAATTTAGATTTACTATCTGTAGTCGGAGTTGCTGCTTTAAACATTCAGTCTGTTTACATAACATTATATTCTATAACATTGTCAACACAAACTGTATTCTTTTAATTGTTTCTTCTTTACCAATGATCTCCGCTATATCAAAAACGGCAGGTCCCATTTTCTGACCTACTAACATAATTCTTAAAGGTAATAATACTTCTCCTGTCTTGATTTGTTTTGAAGTTGCTAATTCCTTGAACTGTTGTTCAAGAAACGCAGCTTCCCACTGTTCTGTGTTTTGGAATGTATTAACGGCTTCCTCAAAAAATACTTTTTTGTTATCATTCCATTTGGGTTTGATAGCATTAGTATCGATGACTTCAGGAAGTGCAAAAAAGAAATCAGTGTTGGCAGGTATGTCGGTGAGTAATGTGATTCTATCCTGTATCAGTAGCGCTATTTTTAATAACTGATCTTCTCTATACCGCGTATTATTTTTTTTAAGTAATGGTACAATAGCGGAAACGCCATTTTTTTTAATCCATTCGTGGTTGAACCACTTTGCTTTTTCGTAATCAAATTTAGCCCCACTGCTGTGGATTCTTTCTATCGAAAACTTATTTATTAATTCTTCTTTTGAGAATATTTCTTGTCCGCTGCCATCATTCCATCCTAATAAAGCCAGCAGATTGATAAAAGCTTCAGGTAAAAATCCTTTTTCTTTAAAACCTTCTGTAAGCTCATTAGTGCGCGGATCGTTCCAGTTCATTGCAAAAACCGGGAACCCGTATTTTGCTCCATCTCTTTTGCTGAGTTTACCGTTTGGACCCAGAATCAATGGCAGATGCGCCCATTGCGGCATATCAGCTTCCCAACCAAGATATTTCCATAATAAAATATGTACAGGAGCGCTTGGTAGCCATTCTTCTCCCCTGAAAGCATGAGTGATTTTCATAAGAAAATCATCTACCACCACTGCAAGATGATATGTAGGCATTCCATCAGCTTTTAATAAGACTTTATCATCAACAGTATTGCTGTTAAAACTGATATCACCTCTTATCATATCTCTGAAACCGATCTCTTCATTATCAGGTATTTTGATTCTTACCACGAATGGAACTCCTTCCGCTAACAATTTCGAGGTTTCCTCAACCGGTAATGTGAGAGAATTCCTCATATGACTTCTCAACGTATGATTATACTGTGGAGAAGGTTTTTCCTCCGTTTTAAAATCAAGCCTCATTTTGTCAAGCTCTTCAGGAGTGTCGAATGCATAATAAGCATACCCTTTTTGTATCAGCTGCTCTGCGTACTGACGATATAACGGTTTACGTTCGCTTTGTCTGTATGGCCCGTATTCACCTCCTTTTTGAGGACTTTCATCCGGTGTTAATCCACACCATTCCAGGCAATCGTATATATATTGCTCAGCGCCTTCTACATATCTTCCCTGATCGGTGTCTTCAATACGGAGAATAAATTCGCCATCATTTTGTCTGGCAAACAAATAATTATATAATACTGTTCTAACGCCTCCCAGGTGTAGCCCGCCGGTAGGACTGGGAGCAAATCTTACTCTTACTTTCTTCGACATAGGGGCAAATATACACAATGGATGTATCCTTCTTTTAGGGATATACCGGGTAGTATATCAGTTTTTTACGAATATCCGTTAATAGAGCGTGAGATTCCTTTTTATAATAACGTCTTTCTTTTTGACCTTACAGGCTTTTTCACAGATTACTTACGAAACTGTTTGGGTGGATTATGACAGTGCTTGGATATATAAATCGCTGAAGCTAATACCCGTCAGGCAAAAAGGTGGCGAAGTTAACCGTGGAGGTAATAAGATGATTTCGCTCAGTAAAGCATTAGCACAGGGTTTGGCCACTGTGAGTGAAAGGGGATCAGCATCAACAGAAAATGTTCATTGGCTGAGGATTAAGAATAATTCCGATATGTCCATTTTTGTGGCTTCCGGTCAAACTTTTGTGGGAGGCCGACAGGACAGAATGATATCGAGAGACACAATATTGCCGGCAAGTACGAAAGATCAATATGTACAGGTGATGTGTATTGAAGAGCTTAGATGGAGTGAAAAAGAAAAAAAGATAATGTATAGCCATTATGCTAACAATAAACTTCGTCATGTTCTGGATAAAACAAAAAATCAGTTGCTGGTATGGAAAGAAATATACGGTCAGCTAGAAAATACCAATTCAACCTCCACAACCTTTGCCTATAATGCTTTGAGACAGAATAAAGTTTATCAGCTTAATGAAAATGAATATCTGACATATTTCATCGATAAATTAAAAAATGATAGTACTGCGTTAGGAATGATCTGTGTAAGTGGCGATAAAATAATCGGTACTGATATATTTATTTATCGTTCAATGTTTCGTGACGAATTTGAGTCATTGTTATATGGTTATGTTAATGAAGCTTTGTTACGTGGAGGTGATCCTTCTATTTCTGATCCTGAGGTTAAAATATTTGCAGATAAAATATTGACAGATGAGCATATGCAGGAAGAATACTGTAAAAAGAATGGTAAGATATTTCGTGCAGATAATAAGGTGATCCATGTGACGGCATATTAGGACTATCTTTGTATATATGTTTTACCTTGTAAAAACTCCCGGATTATTAAAGAAAATTTATCCTGATTGTATATGGAATTTTTCCAGAGAGGAGAAAAACATCTATTTAACTTTTGATGATGGTCCACATCCGGAGGTAACACCTTTTGTGCTGGAGACTTTAAAAAAATACAATGCGCAGGTAACGTTTTTTTGTATTGGAAAAAATGTTGTGGAGCATCCATCTGTTTACAAAAATATTTTATTAGACGGTCATACTGCGGGTAATCACACACACAATCATCTCAATGCGGGAAAGTATTTGACAGAAGAATATTTAGAGAATATAAAAGAAGCTAAAAAATATATAGATAGTAATTTATTTCGCCCTCCTTATGGTAGGATTTCGCGATTCCAGTCTCAATTGATCAGCAGTGTTTTCCATATAATTATGTGGGATGTATTAAGCGCTGATTTCGATGTTAAATTATCAGGAGAAAAATGTAGTCGTAATGTTATCAGGAATACCAGAGAAGGTTCAATTGTAGTTTTTCACGATAGTGAAAAAGCTTTTAAAAGACTGGAGGTAGCATTGCCTCAAACACTGGATTTTTTTTCAGAAAAGGGATATCGTTTTAGGGCTATTACTGAAGAAATGATTGGTATAAGGAAAAAGAATTCTTTAAAATAAGTTGGGCCGGGGTAGACACCCTGGCCCGTTTTTAATCCGTACCCTATGAAAACTGCTTTAAAGGTAAAACTTTTTTAATTAATAAAAGTAAATATCTAAGCTGATGATTCCGGAATATCCGCTACAGACGTGTGATACAGAGGGAGTCCGATCGGACTTATGATTAAAAATAGAATAGTGAAAAAAGAATTAATAGACACCCATAGTCATCTTTATCTTGAGGAATTCTCCGATGATCTGGACAGTGTAGTGGCGCGAGCCCAACAAGAAGGCGTAGTTAAAATATTCCTGCCCGGTATTGATAGTTCCTGTTTTCAGCGTATGCGAGATGTAGAGAGCAGGTTTCCCGGTTTTTTTGAGGCTATGGTTGGTCTTCACCCTTGTTATGTTAAAGAAAACTACCTGGAGGAACTTTCCGTGGTTAAAGATGAACTGCAAAAACGTTCTTTTGCAGCTGTTGGGGAAATCGGTTTGGATTATTATTGGGACAGACAATTTGATAAATGTCAATTAGACGCCTTTGTGGAGCAGATATTATTGGCGCGGAAGTATAATCTACCTGTAGTTATTCATTCAAGAAATGCCATGAACGAAACAATAGAAATATTGCAGCAGTATCGTCCGAAGGGAATATTTCATTGCTTTTCGGGAACGCTTCAAAACGGAATAGATATTATTAACTGCGGTATGGTGCTGGGTATAGGAGGCGTGGTGACCTATAAAAATGCAGGCTTAGATAAAGTTGTATCGGATTTGCCACTTGATAAAATAGTGTTGGAAACAGATTCCCCCTATCTGGCACCGGTTCCTTATAGAGGAAAAAGAAATGAGAGTAGTTACCTCAAATACATAGTAGCTAAAATTGCTCAGATCAAAAATGTTAGTGAAGAAGAAGTCACTAATATTACTACTCAAACAGCCCGAGGAATTTTATGTAATTAATTATCAACTAATTATGTCTATTAAAAATAAATTAAAATCATATTTTTTTAATCAATAAGGAGAATCTTAACATTTTCAATACGATATTGGGAAAATTAAAATACAGATTAATCAGCTATGCCGAACGGAGAAATTAACATGAACGTGCTTTTAGTAGAGGATGAGTCTTCTGTGATATCGCTGATTAAGAGAGGTCTTAGCGAGCAGGGCGCTACTGTAAGCGTAGCGCTTGATGGATCAACCGGACTGAAAATGGCCCGTGAGCATAATTTTGATGTAGTGTTACTCGATATCATGCTACCAGGTATAAACGGATTGGAAATTTGCCGGCAGCTCCGAAAAGAGTCTATTGAAACTCCAATACTAATGTTAACAGCGTTAGGCAGTACAGAAAATGTAGTTACTGGTTTGGACAGCGGAGCTGATGACTACATGACCAAACCTTTTAAATTATCTGAGCTGTATGCGCGTGTCAGGGCATTGGGAAGAAGAAATACTGCTAACAAAAATGATAGTACTATTATATTAGGAGATATGGTGTTGAACATTGCTACCAAAACAGCTGTGCGTGCCGGTACTGAAATTAACCTGACGGCTACCGAATATAAATTGCTGGAATTCTTTATGCGTAATCCCAATCGTGTGCTTTCAAGAATGGAAATACTGGAAAACGTATGGGATATTAATTTTAATCTTGGGACTAACGTAGTGGATGTATACGTAAATTATCTCCGAAAGAAAATAGATAAAAATTATGATACGCCATTAATTCACACACTTGTGGGAATGGGTTACATGATGAAACAATCCTAAGATGAGTATAAGGAACAAGATCGTTATTTTGTTTACCGCGGTGGCTGCAACCATAACCTTATTACTTAGCGTATTTATTTACATATTTACAGGTAAGTTTATTGAAAGTAATTACTTCGAAAGAATGGAAGTGAGGGCAGGAGTGGCCGGTAAAGCATATTTTGATGCGAACGACCATAATGTTGCATTTTACAATGAAATAAGACAATATCATCTTCAGCGTTTGCCCAATGAAAAGGAATATATGTTTCCTTATCCTGTTCCAGATAGTATAAATGTTCCGGCCGGTTTTATTATCCAGCATCTTGAAGATCGTAAGATGATCACAAACAGAATAAAGGATAATTATTATCTCTCTACTCTATATACTCACAATGGAAATAACTATGCAGTATTGCTTTCTGCATGGAATAAACAAGGTGGTGAGCTACAGGCTAATTTGTTGCATAACCTTATTATAGGGTTTATAGTAGCTACCAGTTTGGTATTTTTATTAAGTCTCTTACTCTCCAAAGAATTAATCAGTCCTATAAGGCATGTAATTGAAAATGCCCGAAGAATAAGTGCTTCTAATCTTCACTTACGTCTTCAAAAGAAAGGTAAAGATGAAATGGCAGATCTTACACAGACCTTTAATGATATGCTGGACAGATTGGAAACTGCCTTCGAGACACAGAGTAATTTTCTTAATAAAGCCGCTCACGAGCTCCGGACACCACTTACTGCTATAATAGGGGAAGCGGAACTGGCACTTAATAAACCGAGAACGCAGGAAGAGTATTCAAATGCACTTCGAATTATTTCTCGCGAAGCTGAACAGCTAAAACATCATACCAGTAGTCTTTTAGAGTTGGCACAGGCGGGATATAACAGTAAAGAACCTTTTATGACTTCATTAAGGGTCGATGAATTGTTGTTTTCTGTTAAAAGAATTATTGATTTTACTGAACCCACTAACAAGGTGCAGATATATCTTGATCAGATGCCTGAGATAGAAGACAGGATTACTATTACTGGTAATATTAATTTGTTGAAACTCGCATTAGCCAATATTATTCAGAATGCCTGCAAGTATTCAGATGGAGGAAGCGTTTTTGTTTCATTAACTGCGAATCCTACACATTGTGTTATAACAGTGAAGGATAATGGTATAGGTATTCCTGAGAAAGAACTTAAGTATATTTTTGATCCCTTTTTCAGAGCATCAAATACTACGTATTACAAAGGATACGGTGTAGGTTTGCCACTAGCGCAAAAAATCATTCGTTTACATAGGGGTGAATTGTTTTATACATCCGTGCAAAATACAGGAACTACAGTAATCATTCATTTCCCACTTATCGTCAGCAATTACTAATAACATTCTAATCTAGTTCTAATCACATCTTTAAGCCATCTTAATGGTGGGGTAATAGTTTTGTTTCTTCATAGGAACAGGAAATAACAAACTCCTATTCTGATCAGAGTAAGAATCTGAGTAGCCTAATATAGGTTTCCAACGATAGCTGCACCATATTATAATCTTTAACTAATAAAATTATTGGAGATGAAAACAATAGTTATACCAACTAACAGTGGATTGAACAGTCAGGAGCATTTTAAACTTGCAGTGAATTTATTTAATGAAGAAGTAACATGTTTGTTTTTGCAAATACGTCCTATTCCCGATAACTATAATGATATGATGACGCTGCACAAACATATGAGTAAATACCAGTGTTTTACCCAGCCATTCATTCGCTCAATGAATTTATTAAAGGAACAGTATGGGGATAAGGTGACTATAAAAACGGATTATATATATGGAGACTCTTCGGCTGTCTTCCGAAATTATATTAATTATCATGATGCTGATCTTGTTATTTATGATAAAAATGAATGGCAGGATATTAAAACAAAAACCGGACTGAATATTTTTAGAATGGTAAGTCGCTGCGGTTGCGAGCTCATGTATGTTTCAAAAGATAATACATTATCTGGCATAGGCATTACGACAACTCCTAATCGGGAAACAGCTAATGCGCCTGATAGTGTATTATACCAATACAATGCGATTGAAAAACATCTTGACGGATTGGAAGATGCTTTTAATAACAATAAGATTGTTTCAAAAAAAATCAATAATGTATCACGATATTTTTTGAATGAATCGATTATGCAAAAGATGCTGGTGCAATCTGATTGTTCGCTGTTGTTGCTGAAGAATTAAATTAATGACTAAATACTCTGAGCCATGTTATTAAAAGGAAAAATTCCGGTTACCTACATCCTTCACAAAATTAAATACGAGGCACTGGCCATTAGTGTGTATACTACATTGATATGGGTATTTAGTGAAGAGCTAAACGTTCATCACATTTCTATTCCTCTGGGTGTACCCACTATTCTTGGAACAGTAATTTCTTTATTACTGGCATTCCGTTCCAATCAATCGTACGACAGATGGTGGGAGGCCAGAGTTATTTGGGGGTCCATAGTAAATGATTCCAGAACTTTTGCAAGGCAGGTATTGTCTTTTATGCAGATGCCTTATTCCGATGGTAAGATATCTGAGTTTCAGAAAAAAATAATAGACAGACAAATCGCCTGGAATTATAGTCTAAGCCAGTCACTGCGTGGGTTGGATGCTCTTGATGGTTTAGATAGGTTATTGTCAAAGAAAGAGATGAATTATGCATCAGCCAATGATAGTATTCCCTATGCTTTGATAAGTTTGCATGCGAATGATATTAAAATGGCAATGGATGAAGGTTGGATTAATGAATTTCAGCAGGTAGAGTTAGATCGTACTTTAACACGATTATGCGATTCAATGGGAAGGTGTGAAAGAATTAAGAACACTGTTTTTCCAACAACATATAGTACTTATATTCATTTTTCTCTTTACTTCTTCATTTTATTATTACCCTTTGGTGTAATTGAATATGTTGGGATTATCGAAATTCCACTGGTGACAATACTGGCATCATTTTTCTTACTAATAGAAAGAATGGCTGTTCACCTTCAGGATCCTTTTGAAAATAAACCAACTGACACACCCATGTTTGCGATTGCAAGAAATATTGAACGTAATCTCAAGCAAATTATGCAGGGGCAGGAAGTGCCTGAACCAGTAAGAGCCAACTCGTACTATATTCTCTAATCCTTAGATATTTCTTATTTCAATTTTAAGGTCCCATATAGAAGCAAGTCTATATGAGACCTTAATCTGAATGATGAACGATTATTAATACCAGCTATACCTGGTTGTAGTGCTAAATCTTATTACATGAAATAGTTCTCCATTATATAAATGTGATGTTTGATAGTAGAAGTAAAGCGATTCCCTGCTAAACGAAAAATCCCCTGTCATTTTAATGAAATGCTTAACAGTATTAGTAGATCAAACCCTCATTGCTCGAAATAAGTTTTTCGTTATATAGGTGAATTATACGATGGTAGCAGCAAAGCTATTCTCTGCTAAATGAAGAACTCTCTGTCATTTTAATGAAATGCTTAACAGTATTAGTAGATCCAGCCTTTATTACACGAAATGGTTTTCCGTTATAGAGATTGAGGTATTTGATAGTAGTGGTAAAGCGATTCCCGGTTATCCTAAGCAATTATAGATCATGTAAATGAAACAATTAACAATAGTGGTATATACATCCCTCATTACATGAAATAATTATCCGTTATATAAATAAGATAATTTCATCGTCGTAGTAGTAAAGATTATCCTGTTCCAAAGATGCTAAGAATTCAATCAGGATTCGAAATCTTTCATAAGGACCAAAAAAATTTGCTAAATAGTTTTCAAAATATTTTTCTGTTATTCAATTGCGGCAATCGCTCCCTTTGTGATGTCTGAATGATTTTTCTCTATTTGAGAATTGTTTTTTTTCATCCAGTTATTGTTATAGCGCACAAAAAAAGATAGCCATATAATTCTAGATAAACGCATAAGCAATGGCTGCAATGTTAATAGTATAACAGCATTTATGCCCATCCACCAAAAGAATCTACTATCCTGTAAAGAAAATCCGATGAGTACCCACCATGCCACAAACGTAGAAGCGCTTAATGCTATGGCTAAAGCATAACTTACATAACCGGTTCCGTAATAAAATCCTGGTTCAATATTAGTTATTTGTCCACAAACAGGGCATTCATCTTTCATCTTAAGCATTGTTTTAAAGCGGTAAGGATTCGCTTCGGTAAATAATTTGCCTCTTCTGCAACGCGGACATTTATTTTGCAGGGTACTAAGAATATAGTTAGGTTTATGATGATTGTCGGTAGCACACATACGCTTATATTTTATTGATGATAAATTTTTTCCTGAATTCTTCTGGTGTATATTCTGTTTGCTTCTTAAAAAATCTTGTGAAGTATGAATTGTCCTGAAAATTAAGTTCGTACGCAATCTCCGTAATTGTCATGTTAGCGTTAGTAAGTAGTCTTTTTCCTTCCAGGATTATTCTTTCTCTGATGAGTTCTCCTGCACTTTTTCCTAAAAGATCCTGACATAAGGCATTTAAATAATTAGGAGTGATATATAAGAGATCTGCGTATTCTTTTGGCAACTTCATGCTTCTGTAGTTTTTTTCAATTAACTGCTGAAAATGTCGAAGCAATGTATATTTCTGAACAGGTGCAGGTTTTCTTTGCCATTGGGGGTGTAGTTGTTGAAGTATGTTAAATAACTGGATTAGAATTGATCTGGCAATGTCTAATGAGGATTCTGTAGTAGCGTTATTGTACTGAATGAGATTGTTTAGTAGGGACGAAATTTTTTCGCGACTTTCAATAGGGATTGATTGTATGCTGTAGTCGCTAATCCCACTAAAAAATTCAAAACGATCAAGATATTCCTGATTGAAAAGAAATGAACGAAAAAATGAAGAAGAAAAGTTGATGATATATCCTTCTACGTTTTTATCAAAATTCCAGCTATGAACTTGTCCTGGTATCATAGCATAGAGTTGAAAAGGTTTTACCTGGTACTGATTAAAGTCTATAGAGTGATTACCCGAGCCGCTGGTAAATAATACCATGTGGTAGAAAGAATGACGATGCGGAAAATGTAAGTGGTCGTAATATCTGGACAGGTACTCTGAAAATCTTTCTGCTAAAAAATCCTTTTGATTATTCAAAGACTTGTCTAGTGTGCATATATCGTATACTGGTATTTTGGGTTTGGCCGGCATAAGTAATAGGCAAATTTACCCGGCATTATACCATTTATGTGTTGAAAATTGTTTCTTTTATGGTGTTTTTTACTTCTTGTGGTTATTTGTTAGGCTGTGGGGTGAATCTAAGATAGGATTTTACCACATTTACCCCTTTGGGAAACCTGTTTATAGCTTCATCAGTAGAAATAGTATTAGCAATGATTACATCCTCACCATCTTGCCAATCAGCCGGAGTACTGATGCTGTAAGCAGAGGATAATTGCAAGGCATTGATCACTCTCAAAATTTCATTAAAATTGCGGCCTATAGCAGCAGGATATGTTAGTGTTAATTTAATTGTTTTATCAGGACCTATGATAAACACTGAACGGACGGTGGCAGTAGTAGAAGCTTTGGGGTGGATCATATCGTATAGAGTAGAAATTTTTCTATCGGGATCGGCAATTAAGGGAAACTCAACTGTTGTGTTCTTTATTTCATTGATGTCTTGCACCCAATTGTGGTGATGTTCAATTGGGTCAACGCTAATGACCAGTACTTTTACATTCCTTTTGAGAAACTCTTCATGCAATTGCGCTGTTCTTCCGATTTCAGTGGTGCAAACAGGTGTAAAATCAGCTGGATGTGATAGTAATATTCCCCAATGATCACCCAAATATTCATGGAAATCAATTTCTCCAATAGTAGTGTTCGCCTTAAAGTTTGGCGCAGTATCTCCTAGTTGCAACGGCATATTATTAAGTTTTTGAAAATCAAAGGTAGAGTAGCTGCTACCTACTGTAATGGTGTTTTATGGGTGTTGTGTGGTAATAATAAGGTTTAATGGATGGGTTTAGAAAATTTATAAAAACCGGATTTACTGGTTATTTCGGGTTTAAGTAGTTAGAAGAAGTATATATGCCAAAAACTAATTCAGATGTGGAGTGTGGGAAGCTTCTTTGCAAAAGATATTTTGCTTTGCCGTTTACAGTATCTAATGCATCGTTTGTTACTAATATTTTTTACTACCGTAATAATGGTTTTAAATAAGCATATACTAGCTGAGCTGGTTTTTGGAGGATTATCGTTTTTTGTTCTCATTTTAAATATTAGACTGCTGGTGCCGGAATCATTTTCCCTGCTATATAAGCATAGCAGTTATTCCAGCAGAGGCAATTGGTGTGGAAGGTAATGACGATATTGAAACTAAAAAACAGGTGAACAGAGCGACTATCCATAATCTTCAATAGCTCTTAATTTGTAATAATATTTTTTGGGTACTGCTAACCCTGAATTTACATAGGTTACTGTATTAGAGTCAATGATTGAAACTGAAATGTAACTACCTTATTCCATTCCGATTTAATTATTTCAAATTCTGTTTAACGAGAGCTTTCATCATTCCGGCTTATTTTTATCATTTTATAATTGACACTTTATCTAATAACTCCGGATGGCATTGCCGGAATGATGCCACCGGGTTGCTGGACGAAATAAAAATTACCTGATTACTTGACGCAGAAACGTTTCCTGAACTATAAACGGTTTTCAAAACAAATCAATAAGAAATCAGACAATCCAAATATCTAAACGTATAGTAGTTAGTGGGGGAGCTGTATAATTTTGATCATTTATAAAAATATCATAGTCGCATATTCCAATATGATCAGTTGAGGGATTTTATTCCAATAATCTTGTTGTTGTATAGCTTTCCAGACTTAGCAGATCTGATAGTATTATCAGTAGTCGATTATTAATTTATCTGCATTATTACGCGTACAATTTAAAAACACCAATTTGGTAGGGTTACAGAGGCGTTAGTGCTCTTGTCGAAAGAGGTGTTTTGCTAAAAATATCTGTCAATAGAGCTATAATTGCTGCTGTAGTAAATTTCTGTTGACGATTACGGTAGGCTTAAATGGTGACCAGTAAGTCAACTGTTCTGTAGCGCTTCTGAGCCTGATTTTGTAAAAATCACTTTTTAATACTGGGTTGGTGAAGCGGAGACGGCGAGATTCGAACTCGCGATACAGTTTCCCGTATACACACTTTCCAGGCGTGCTCCTTCAACCACTCGGACACGTCTCCAAAAACCTTATAAAGATATATAAGGGCGGCAAAAATACAACTCCTGTGTATTTTTAGCAATTTATATATTTTGACTATTTTTTGCTCGCAGTAAAAGACGCTTTGGCTCACTAGATCGTTTAAGTTTAATTCTTCAAGTATGAGAGTGTTGATGTCTTTTTATCTGGTAGCACTGATCAATTTATAGCATTGGTGACTGAAAAAGCGATCGTCTGTATGAACTAATGAAACTTTAAAAGCGATAGCAGCGATTTTGTTGTATGCCATATTCCTGCAATGCTTAGTCGAGTCTAACCATCCATTCCTGTTTAGCTTTTTTGTGAAATGCTCTGGCTGTATAAATGAACAATGTATCCGAATCAGAATTTTTAATAAGAAAGAATTCTAGGATTATTCTTTCTTATTAATTCCCTCCGAAACGTTTAGGCTAGAGAATGAAAAGAATAAAACGTATCAATAAGATACTGGTTAATGATGCTACTAAGGATGGCTGTGTCAGGTCAATATGCTTATTAAGTTTTGAAGTCTTTCTTCTGGATTATTACAGATAATAGACTTGATTTATCTTAACGTAATTCCGCGATGGTATAAAGGAGTATAGGGATTTTAATATTGCTGTAGAGGTTGAACTTGTTGATCATCAGATATGAGGCTTGGGTAACCTCCTAAAGAGTGTTTACCAGTGCATGTACCCTGAGATAGAAATATGTTATTTATGGAATAAATATTGTTGTCTTTTATAGCTAAACGATAAGCAATCAACTGTGTACAATCGAATTATGAACACCAGATAGTGTGGGTGTTAGGGTTAAAATATAATAAATTATGTAGATAGACTTATCCTGAAAGATTAAAAAGCTATCTTAGTAGTACCGAATATGTGAGATGGTGTAATGATTAGAAAGTTTTCTGATTTTGATTGTTACATTATAAAAAGTCTACCTCTGCTATTCACATGCCATGTGCTTTACCCCTATATCATTAAAAAATGAAATCCTATTGGTAATAAGTTATTTTTCAGGGATAGCAATTATTTATAAAATCTAATTCAATGATGAACCCGGGCCATCTCGATTCAGAGATGGCCCATCTCTTAAAAAGAGCTAAAGGCACCCCTTGATCTCATATATACGAAATGACTGAGCTGCTAACCCAATGACTGAGTAAAAAACATACTGATTCTTGTTGAGTAAAAGAATAAACTTAATTATAAACAATTCAGTTATTCTATCATAAAGACTTAACATGATATTCATTTTCCTTAATAATAATAACTCGATTTTAGTACAACCATCATATTTATATAACCTTCCATCCATTTTTTATATTGATAATAAATTGGATGATAATATGCCCATCACCTTAAAGGTGAGAAGGCAAAGCGGCAACACTAAAAATAAAAGAGTTGCATGTGGGAAAAGTTTACAATAGTGTCACTTATATAGTGACACATAATGAGTGACCATTCTAATCATAGCATTCATTCAATTACTTTTTCCATTTGCATACTCCTTGACCCTTTTATTAGAAAATAAGTATCAGAAAACTTTTGAGATTTAAACCATTCAGCCGTTTCTGCTGAACTATTAAAAGTTTTAAATGATGAATTCGCTTTTATAAAATCTCCTCCTACCACCACAACATCTGTCCATTTATATTCCTGTATAAGTTTAATGATGGCTTCATGCTCTGCCATGCTTTCTTGTCCTAATTCAGCCATTGCGCCGAGTATAAGGATTTTATTAGACGCAGGGATTTTTGCAAAATTTTCTATCGCAGCTTTCATGCTTGATGGATTTGCATTATAAGCATCCAGGATGATCTTGTTATTATTTTTTTCTATTAATTGTGAGCGACTGTTATTAGGCGAATATTGTTCAAGTGATTTGCGGATGTTTTCTAGGCGAACTTTAAAATATTTCCCCACTGCTATTGCTGAAAGAACATTAGGTAGATTGTAGTTTCC
>CAZQIQ010000043.1:1828-29901 GCA_964593835.1 uncultured Chitinophagaceae bacterium | reverse complement strand
CTATGCGGGTCGCAATACTTGGGTATAATAAGTTGTTGCATAAAATAAAAATGGCTGGTGGTTAGCCAGCCGTTTGTTTTAATGTAAAAACCAGTGTTGTTCTTTCTTTTCGAGTCCCCATCGAATGCTCTCTACAAATCGGTAAGCATTAACGCCTCGTTCAAGGAACATATCTATGTAGCTGGATTTATTGATGCCTGTAAACAGGTTGTATAATCGCCAGAGATTGATATTGCCTGCACTATCTCTGCAAAAAGAATTATCCCTGTAATAATCCTTCACTACAGCACCTAGCTGTGTATCAGTGAGCATTAAAGGTTGTATATCCTGCTTTATAGCATAAGGTAGATGATTGTACATTCTGCACCTACCGATCAGCAATGCAAATTCCTGTTCTGTGAGCGAGTAATCTACCAGCCTGCGCATGGCGTGCATTTGATATACGGCATTATAGTTCTCTATCAGTGTGCGAATACAACCTTTAAGCTGTCCTATCGTTTTTACTTTAAGATCACTTAATAATCCATCTGTCCACACACATAGATTGGTGCATACTTTATTCTGAAATCCTATAAACACCTTGAAGTGCTCGTCTGCTCCTTTACGGTTGTACAGGTTATCCAGGTTATACGCCTTCACACCTCCTATAGTTAGATATAGCTGGTTGCCGTCAATCTCATCATTAAATGAGGGAATTTCAATCACAAAAGCCATACGTTCGTAATACAGCGTTTTCTCATGCTCCAACAGGTCTTTGGCTGGCTTATCTCTGGCTTCGGGTATTCTGCCCTTCACCGGATGTGACAGTCTGATATTAGGGCTTAAAATCGTTTCTGTACTATAGGATGATTGTGCCACTTCCATAGTCGTCTGAATAAAATCGTGATGAGAAATAACAGGCTCATTATCCTTGATAAAGACTGGTATGATGTGATTATCTCTGATCTCATCCAGACTACAGGGGATAGTATTAGCTTCTATAAAAGGCTTTGCTGTAGATGCAACGACTGGCTCGTGTGTTAGCACGACTTCATGATGATTAAGTAGTAGTTCCGTTTCCATGATGCGATAGGTTTGGGGTGAAGGGATGTTGTGTAATGGGGATGGCTAATTCTCGCTTGCGCTGACTAAAATGCTGTGTTAATGAAGTTTGCTGGTCAGGGTGTTGGTGATATAGCTGCTTGAGTTCTTCATAGGTGGTACAAGTCTTAATTTTGCGCATAAGCATTTCTTCTGTACTTTCTGCTATTCCCTGCTGACACCATGCAGCGATCTGTTCGCCTATAGATGAATTGATCTCGAAATGAGGCTTATCCATAAACAGGCTGGTTCTGTCTTTTGAAGCCAATGCTTTATGGCGCATATCCAGATCAAAGACAAGCGTAAACTCATAATCCATACCTGATCTGGTTATACCCTTTAATCCAACTTTCTCAGGAATCTGTTTGCCGTTACGTTCGCTGAGTATGTATTCCTGCTTACTTCTGATCGTTCCGATGATATGTGCAGGACTTTGCAGGATAGTTTGTACAAAAGCGTTATGTCGGGGAGTAATCTTCGACCAGTTTGTGAATGAATTACCCGGCATATTCCCATTTATATCAAGAATGCCGCCTAAGCCATCCCATTCGTGCGAGATCGAGTCAACGATAATTACTTCGATTCCTGCTTTCTCGCAAACCCTTATCGCTTCTATATATTTCTCCGGTGTAAAAGGTGCACCGATATTAAGTACGGAATAGTTACCGAGATGTGCATATAACGAAGCTGAGTAGTTTTCTGAATCTATTACAGCTATCTTGCTCCAATAATTACATAAACCATAGGCGATGAGCAGTGCGCTCATAGTCTTACCGGAACCTGAAGCTCCCTGAATAGCCATTTTTATCTTGGCTTTTTTACGTGTTGCTGATTCTAATTGCATCGTGATTAGTGATTAATTAAATGAATGAAGAAAAAGACGAGCATATCGCCCGCCTTATTCGAATGTTGCTGTTAACTCTTATATGAGTGTTACCTGCTTTTGTAATACGAATTCCTGTTTCTCTTCAGGGTTGTAGACATACGTATGCGCCAAAGAAATCACCTCGCCTGTCTCTTTTACAGTGTAATCATAAGGTTCCGACTGCACCCTGTCTATTCTGCCAGACATTTGCTTACCTAATAGCATTTTTGCTGTTTCTTCTGTAAAACTAGAAGGCACACTGCATCGCTTGGCAGAAGCATAAAATCGCCCAGTAGTGGCAGACTGAATCATTTCTACCTCTCCGGTTAATTCGAGGACGACAAAGGTCTTCTGGTCTTTACCTGTGCGTGTAAAGAAATTCGTGATGGTCACCATGTTAAATCAATTTTTATGTTTAGAATGAATAATGCCCTGAAGGATTTTGATTATTTTAGACTACGGGGCATATCGGCACTGTCAGCAGAAGGAGGGGGATGTGTTAAGACTGCACCTTTAATGTTTAACACCTGAACAGTTAACCAAATGATTTACTCTCATGAACAATTCTTTGTCCTTACCGTCAAAGACCTGCAAGAAAAACTATCGAGAGGAACCGAATATGATCTCATCAGAGCATGCGGATTATGTCGGCATCTACTTATAGATGTCGGTACTCCTTTGTGGTATTCAGCAAACAGAAACTACAAACTTAAGTTAACCTTCGAAGTCGCAGATTATGAAGATTTTCACTCCGGCAGTCTTCGTTTTCCAACAGCATGGATGACGGTAATGCCGAACCATATCACCAATAAAACACGAGTGGTTAGTAAAAGCGAGTTTTTAAAAATCATTCTAATAAATAATAATGAATTTCGCTATACCGTCAAGGATATAATACGCGCAGGCGCGCATTACTTAGGTGGAATTCATACTGGCGCACCTGAGGATTCGAACCAACGGTCTCTTTCCGATTTCCATGCTCGCACCAATAGTCATACTAAAATCCTGTTTTTCGCCGCTAAGGCGATCTGTACTGTTATTATTGCAGCGATGCAACCTCTTTTAGTCGCTATCGAAAATGCTGAAATAGCGAAGGATTAACATCTCGAAAAATGCAATAGTATTAATATATAGGTCGGACTGCTGATCACAAGCATTTATATTCTAATTTTTTGTTGCTATTCACCGGCTTAATAGTGGAATAGATACCAAAGTTTCCGTTTAACAATCAAGCCAGAATCAGAATAATCAAAAGCAGTGACCTCTTAGGAAAAACGCTTAATATTTCGTATAATTGTAACAGTCCAGAATACGGATAGCTTTATAGACCCAATCGCAGTATTGGTGTTCTAAACGATGGGGGGCAGCAAGATAATATCGAGCGAAGCACCATTGGCAGTAGGATTATAATCCTTGCCTGCATTGCAGGGAACATAAGGGATAATTTACGTCATTCTACGGAAGCGAAATATTCTTATATAAGGTTGTCGCTCGGTAACATCACCCTTCCATTTACGGCGTTATGTCGTAGGGGTCTTGAAGTAACAAGAACAACAGTTTAAGTTACCGGGGTATATAGTTTGAAGGAGTTCTGCTATATATGAGGCTCAAAACGGGGCAACTGAAATTAAGAATACAAATTGACACTTTGGCTAACCACAGCTAACGGCATGCGATACACTCACTCTTATGTTCCTAGAATCGCAAGGGGACTTTGTGTGTCTGGTTCAGAAAGATTAAACGTTAAAGACAATGTAGTCGGGATAATAAATATAGAATGAAGATTATCAGCGAACAACTTAACCGAAAACTAACGACGCTGCCTCGTAAGCTGCCTGTATTATGCTCCATTCTGATTTCTGTTATTTTTATCACTTGCCTCGTCCTTGCTAAAAAAGAATATCGCAATAGCTATAGTGATCAATATCCATACCCAATCAGGGAAGACACTCAAAGCTTTTTCAATACCGCTGAGTACACCATAAATTAAAGTCATAGCAGCAATAGCTATCGCACCAATACCCAAAAAGGCAATAAATGTTCGCATATACAGTATGGAATGATCAATAATTCAGAGGCTTAATAGTGATCCCAATCCTGATCATGGGATAGCCTAGTTCGAGAAACGCACCGAGATTCTCCTTAAAGAGGTATCTGCCGCCAATGTAGAACCCGGGGATTATTGCATTGGTTTTGTAATTATATCCGGGGTCTGCATAAGTACCGCTCCATTTTGAGCTAAATATATTGTAGGCAATCACTGCTCCTATATAAGGATCAACTTTTTCATTGACTACAAAATGATAGTTTGCTCGTGCACCAATCACCAGATAACTGAAATTGTATTTCCCGTATCCCTGATAATTAAACACCGATGAAGCATAAGTGGCAATGCCACCTATACTAAAGCGATCATCGACATTATAATCCAGACTGGCTCCAATAGGTGGAATCGAAACAGAAGAGCCTGAAGTATAGTAAAAACCTGCGCCTATACCTGCATTTATATTAATATCGCCTTTTACGGGTTGGGCATGTAATACTGCGCTATAAGAAAGAAGGAAGCATAAAACTGCCGTAATTGTTTTGATCATGTTTATAGGTTTAGGGGTAATAAATAAATGATAGAGGCTGTTCTGATATGGTGGATTACACGCTATATATTAGGAGCTATTCTACATAGACAAACTCCTTAAATGGCTGATTGTCGATGAGTATCTTGGTGATATATCCCTGTGGATTAAATTCATAATTCACCTGCTTGGGATATTCGTTTCCGATATGTGTAATCGGATTATACACTGTAACAGTAAAAGCAGACACGCATTTGCTCTGGTAGTGCACGCTAAAAGGAAATGTGTTAGCATGTAAATCAATCAGCAGCCTGCCCTCTGCATACCTACAGGAAGGGTCTATAAAAGATAGATTTCTGTTTAATGCAGAAAGCTTGTTGTCTGTATTGCTATACGTTACCTCTGTTTTTGCGTATAGGTGCGTCATCGATTGATCTTCGTACACTTCAATGCCGGATATATCTCCTGCGTTATTCCTCGTAACTTTTACGGGTCTTATTGCTCCGCTATTATCGGCATAAATAAATGCCCCTGATTCAAGCGGATATTTCAGATCGAGATACGTAGAATTCTGTGAGTTTATGCCACCAGTAAGTATATATCGACTAATATTTTCGTAATCCTTCGTTAGAAACCGAGCAGTATCCTGCCCGATTCCCCCACCATCATACATATCTCTTGCTCTGACAATTCTGGATTGAGAGGAGAATACGTCAGCGGCTACTTCCTCTTCATATTTGAAGGATATTCTGTCGTTATACTTCCCATTAAGCTTTGTTATTCTATCTGCTGTGTATTCAATGCTGTATTCAGGAACGGAGTCTTTATTCCAGTTAGCAGCCTCCCAATCAATGATTTTAATCAGCAGGGGAGGTGTATCGTCTTCTTCCTGTTTATCCTGATCCTTCTGGCAGGATTGCAGTAGTGTTATTGAAGCGAGTAAAGTGAATAATAATTGTGCAGGCATTCTGCTGATATATTTCATGCGTTGTGTTTAATGAATGAGTAATTAATAAGGAGATTAGATGAGGATTGAACGTAGATCATGAGAGAAGAACACCGGAGATATAAGCAGCCAGTGAGCACTAGTTTTTAGTCTTGCAGTTAAAGCTACTGTGTGTTTCTAAGCCATTGAATGCTACGGAGGTCAACACACTGTCCGCATTGTATTGATGGTTCTCAAAAAGATAGGTTTGGCCAATCACATCATTCTCAGGTTTATCACCCTTGCCTAAATAGAGCACTTCTTTCGTTCTGATGTGCTGAGCCATAGGTGGCAGCCATCCCATTATTTCAGCGAGGCAGTAATTTCGTAGAAACATAAGCCCTGCTGGCTTGTAAAAGTCGTTCTTGCCTGCCTTTCTGGTGGAGTCGTACTCATAGTATAACCCAGCGGTGTTGTCAGGATTAATGGCTGCAAGTTGTCCGACAAAAATCAGGTTGCCATGACTATCATATTCCAGTAGATGATTTGCAGCCTGAATTAATTTGCCGTTCTCATAGATGAATTTATCATCCCCGATTTGGGTAACATATCCAGAGGAGGGGTCAAAAGCAGCGGAGAAGGAGGTAGTGTCAGGTGGATAGGGATTATTATAGTTCTCTTCTCCATGTGCATACAGGCGAATATCGACCCTGTTGGCGGCATGTGTGAAATAATACTCTAGCGTATCAATCTGCCCAAAATTGCCTCTTAATACAGCATACAACTTCTCCGGTCTGCCGTCAGGATAATAAGTTTTCTTGAAGTGGGTCAAAGTATCTCTGGGCGAATAAGCATCGCCGAGGAACAGTAGGGAATGCTCACTAATACTGCATTCTTTCTGTTCAGGCTCTTTGTGTCCCAGATACCTTTCCAGCTTATGGCAGCCAGTTAGAATAAGGAGCAGGCAATAGAATAGGCCTTTTTTCATGTGTTGATGGTTAAGGGGTTCAAAAATAACCGAAAAATGCGATATGAGGCAAATTTGCTCTGGTTTATGGGTAGATAATAAGGCAAGTTTGCCTTTGTGGCTTACAGGGATGAAATAGCAATTCGACGTTTTGGAGTGCGTTTGCGCCAAATTCGCCAGTCCAGAGGTTTATCTCAGGAGCAATTGGCGCTTCGTTGTGGTTTAGAATATAGTCAAGTTAACCGTATTGAGTTGGGCAAAGTTAATACTTCGATAAGCCATATTATTCTGCTTGCTCAACACTTAGAAATTCACCCGTCTCTTTTTTTTACTGAATGACCAAAACGAACCTAATGGTTTAAAAATCATTTGTTTATTCGGAATAAAATTTGTTTATACCAAAACTTTGTTGTACCATTGCAGTCGGATCAGAAAAATTACTTTCTCATCGCTTTACGTGTACATTCCTACCAAAGTAAAGTGAATCCATAAAATGTTTCCCTAGGCGTTTGCTTAGAACAGGATTGCGAACTACACCAAAAATGTGTTCTCGTCAGTCCTCAGACGTTGGATTACATAAGTAGCGTAAGGTTTTACCTATTATCGCGAACATGGTTTTCTCCAATAGGAACGAAAGAATATGGTGGTTTTCCGTGCTGCAACCAGATCAAGCTCTGGTCAGTGGAGAATGCAGCGTACAGGGTAAAACCGTGAGGTCAGACCTACGAGAAGATTTCCATATTTATAAAGCCTTGCCATTAGGATATGGACTGAAGGTGAAAAAGCGAATACGACCTACTCGTTAAGGGCATTTTTATGCTCTGTCGAATGGTTCTAGTAATATAAGGAGTGAGAAATAGAAATTTAATAACAACAATGATAAAACACACTAACACAGTTATCCATCGGCAAATCAGAGATTCCTGTCGAGGTACGTTCTTAATGGATGAAATGGAAAGATTTAAGACGAATAATCTCCATCCGGGTATTCCTTATAGAACAAAGCTCAAAGCTTTGATAAATGTATATCTACAGCGATCATTCTTCAAAAGCCTTATGAATCAGCTTGAGAAGGATAAACGATTATCGTTTAAGCAGCTAAATGCTATTGACTTCGCATTTAACAGGCTTATAAAAGAAAAAACACAAATCAACCTAAGAAAAGAGATTAAGTAAACAACATTGAAGATTTTACCCTTCGTATTTAACATCACAATCTCGTGGTTAATCAAATATAACCATGGAGCATTTAACATGGCAGCCCGTAAAAAACTACGAAGGGTTGTACGAGATCACCGAGGCAGAGCAAGTAAGGAGCCTGCAAAAAAGAAACTACCATAATATCCTATCTCAAAGAATCGACAGAGCAGGATACTATACAGTTAGATTAAGCAAGAAAGGAGTAAGTTCTACGGAATATGTTCATCGTCTGCTTGCGGAGACTTTTATTCCTAATCCATTAAACAAGCCTGAAGTAAATCACAAGGATTTGAACAAGCTAAATAATTCACTTGAAAACCTTGAGTGGGTCACCCATAGCGAGAACATGCTACACGCTTATAAAAATGGAGCAATAAAATGCAGGCGAGGTAAAGGGCATCCTAGTTCAATCCCGGTATTATTTAAGCCTACAGGAGAAGAATTCTATTCTATAAGAGAGGCTGCAAAAAATAATGGTCGGAATTATGAATCATTCAGAAGGTGTTTACGCACTAACAAAAACAACGGATTTATTAGGTTGGATCGACAACAGGATTAAAGGGAAAAGCAATAGTAAAATGCGTGCAATGAATCACGCATCCTACCTGCTTTATAAAATATCAATCAAAACAAAATGCTATTTATTTCGAGCAATCTTGTTTTTAGCCAGCTTCTGCCGTAGCTGCGCCATATCCTGACCAATCTTGTGATCTGTCACGACAGCGTATTGAGCAGTGATCTTCGTAGTGGCATGTCCGAGGATTTTACTGATAGTTTCTAATCCAATGCCATTAGCCAGTGCAATAGTAGTGGCAAAAGTTCGCCTGCCTACATGACTGGTGAGGTTCTTATGTATCCCGCATAGTTCAGCGATCTCATGCAGATACGCATTAAACTTTTGAATAGAATACACCGGAAGTAATGGAGCATTGTCCTTCTGATCATCTGTTCTGTATTTATTAATCAGTTCTTCTGCCTGAAAAAGCAGTGGGATAGCAGATCTTACATCAGTCTTCTTACGCCGGGTAATAATCCACTTCGAGCCATCAATACCGGGCGATAAGTTTCTAGTAGTAAGTTTAGCCATATCACTATATGCCAGACCCGTATAACACTGAAATAAAAACAGATCACGCACCAGATTCAATCGGGGCATAGAAAATTCCTTTGCTTCGAGTGCATCTAATTCGTTCTGCGATAAATACACCCTATCCACGTCTTTATAACTTGCTTTAACAAGCACAAAGGGATTCTCCTTCAGCCAGCCAACCGTTATCCCCACATTAATGATCTTCTTCAGATTCTTTAAATACTTAGTGGCTGTATTATGCAGGTTTTTATCATTCTTCTTGAGATAGAAATCAAAATCCGTCAGGAACTTGGGCGTGAGGTCTTTTAAGCGAATATCCTTCTTCTTATAAGCATAAGGAATGAACACTTGAAGCTTACGTTTAAGAATATCATATTTCTCGAAGGTCGAATAGGCATAGTCAATACCTACCCTTGCTTCAAAATCCTTGTTATGATAGTCGACAAGTTCAAGCAGGCTATGATGATCAATTTCCTTATTCATAAACCGATCAACTAGTATTTCGAGGTCTGCATCTCCATCCCTCAACAATTCATTAAACAGCTCAAGTAGTCTGGACTTTGTTTGAAGCATGTAGTCGTTCACCTGTTTTGCGCTATCTACTACTCCTTTTAGCTGTCCTTTCTTTGCGTCCCATTTAGACAGAGGAGCAGAAAGTCCGGTAGCGATGTTCTTGCGTTGATTCCTATAAGTAAGCCTGAGATAGAGCGGAGCCAAGCCCTGTTTGTTTACTCTGGATTTATATAACCAGAATAATACATTCAAATGATGATTAGCCATAAATGGTTGGGTTAAAGAATCAGGAGGGCAACTAGCTTGAAGAGCGGGCAGAAGGAGATCAAAAGACAGCGTAAAAACTGTGACCTTTTTTGAGATTAACTGTTACCGATTTTGCTACCCTTTGGTGTTTAAATCGCTCACATATGCAAACTTTCTAAAATACAAAAAGCGCATAAAAACAATGTCTTATGCGCTTTCTCGCTCCCCCTGCTGGACTTGAACCAGCGACCCTCTGATTAACAGTCAGATGCTCTAACCAACTGAGCTAAGGAGGATTATGGTCCCGTTTTTATACGGGAGTGCAAAAATAGCCATTTTGAAGAATCCACAAAATCTACTTTCAATGTTTTGTGATTTTCAGGGTTTTAATGATGATATTTCTGTTATACACTATAGGTAAAGCTGGAATGAGGGGGAACAGGAAGAAAGAAAAAAGAAATTTCAAGACTTAAATCAGGGCATTTCTATCAATAAACGCTATCGTTCTCAGAAAAAATGAGTGGGGTATGAAGCAAGATCATTCTTTATAATAAGAATAGTGATATATCTGATTTTTAGCCGGCGATCCTCATATCAAGTTGAGCCTGATATTTATATTGGTCTTAATAAAATTGGGGTAATAAAAATAGACCGATAAGTGTTGACCAGGATATTTTTTCAAACTTTGCCCGTCCCTAAATCTGCTTTATTGTTGTGCAGTATGTAGAAACCGCCGGCAGCTCATCCTCTGGTATTTGTGTAACGCTTATCGGTCTTAAAACTTTTTACTTCTTGTTTCTTTTCCTGTATCCCTGTACTATTCCTGTATCACTTTTTCTACTCTGAACTTCATCAGACGACCTGGCATCTTCCACTCAACTGCTGCACCCTCCCGAATTCCTATCAGAGCGGTGCCCATGGCCGACAGTACAGATATTTTTTTCTGTTGGATATTAGCCTGAGCAGGTAATACAAGCTTGTACCTGGCATACGTTCCGGTATCTAAATTCCTTATCTCCACCACCGAATTGATCCGAATGGTATTTGGCGGAAAAGCAGCATCCTGAACCACTATCGCACGGTCTATCTCGCGCTGCAGTGTTTTTTCTATACGCTGATCCTCTTTGACCAAAGCAGCCAAACGTTTTAACACGGGGTAGTCTGAATGAGGTATAAGCACCGGATTCTCTTCAATAGACACTTGTTCACGATTGTTGTTAGAAACTGCACTAACCATAATTCTTGTATTTAGTTTTTTTAGCATTCCCGGATCCATTCCTGGAGATATATAATAAAACCACCATTAAAGGCAGGGTAAAAAATAAAATACTATAATAGTCGGGATGGTCTACAAACCCCCATCTCAACAATAATGTATTTAACACTATTAATGAGAAGATAAGCAGATCCGACCCACGCTTGGATTGAGAAACTTGCATAACCTGAATATTTAAAAGATTTAACCATTGCCAGCTGCCTAAACAACCATCAGCAACAGTTCTAAAAATTTGATTAATTACTGCTTATTACAGAAAACAGGTTATGCGAAAATCCTTGAAACTTGAAAAATAGTAGATCTTATTACAAAACGGATGAAATTCCGTAAAGGAGTCAAGATAATAACTGCTGGTACCGTCAGGAGCAATAACACCCCTGTCGCAAAAACGTCTTATATGGTTACCAACATGAATCATTTAAATGAATATACGACAATTTTAAGAAATTATCATCACAAAAACTCAACAGCTAATTGTACGTCAGAATGTTAAATTATTGAATTAATTGCTATCTTAATTTGTTTTTTGATCCTTTAATCCAAATTATGGAAGTCATTGTATTCCTCTTTTTTATTGTATTAGTTGCATTGATTGTCAATCTAAAGAATGGAATTGTTAAGCGTTTGGTCAATCTTGAAAAAGAAATTACAAAACTTCGTGAACAACTCAGGAATGCTGAAACACCTGTGTCCAGGCCAAAGGAAGAAAAACCCACACCGCTTATTATTCCAAAACCAAAAGTTCCTCCTGTAACTCCTGATCCTTTACCAGAAAAATCCACACCCCTTATTGTTCCAAAACAAGATCAACATATACCCGGCGCACCCGTTGAAGAACCCAAAATAACTCCGGAAACGTCATCAACACCAGTACCAGTAAACCTCCCTCAAACACAGAAACCTTCAAAACCAGTCAAGCCAAAACAACCCGGTTTTTTTGAACGTCACCCCGATCTTGAAAAATTCATAGGAGAAAATCTTATCAGCAAAATTGGTATTGGCATCCTGGTATTAGGTATTGTTTTCTTCGTCAAATACGCTATTGATAATGAATGGATAGGCCCGGTGGGAAGAGTGGCCGTAGGGCTGTTATGCGGTGGAATACTGATTGGCATTGCACACTATCTGCGCAATAGTTATACAGCATTCAGTTCTGTTTTAATAGGGGGAGGAATTGCTGTATTTTATTTCACTATCTCCTTTGCTTTTCATCAATACCATTTATTTGGGGAAACAACGGCGTTCATCATTATGTTAGTGATTACCGCTTTTGCAGTAATGCTCTCTTTATTATATAACCGGCAGGAACTTGCCATAATAGCCTTAGCAGGAGGGTTTCTAACACCTTTTATTGTTTCTACTGGAAGTGGAAATTTTAAAACACTGTTTATTTATTTAATCATTTTAAACATAGGATTGCTGATCATTGCTCTGCAGAAAGCATGGCGTTTGTTAAATCTTCTGGCTTTTATTTTTACGGTGATTTTATTCGGGGCCTGGTTAATAAAAGAAGCCAACTATGAAAAACCGGCAATGTTTAGGGATGGATTTGTTTTCGCAACAATTTTTTATGTTCTTTTCTTTACGATTAATATTATCCACAACATAAAAGAGAAGAAAAAATTCATCGCTTCAGATTTTGGTATTCTTCTCTCCAATACCTGCCTGTATTTTGCTGCAGGCTTATATTGCCTTAACCTGATGGATGCCGGCAATTACTATGGCATTTTCTGTATTGTTCTGAGCATCTTTAACCTGATTATTTCTTATTTTCTTTTCCGAAAAGATAAGGTCGATACCAATATTCTTTATCTTCTTATAGGCATTACACTCACCTTTATTTCATTAACAGCACCTATACAACTTAATGGAAATTATATTACGATATTCTGGGCTTCAGAAGCGGTATTATTATATTGGTTATACCAAAAATCATCAATTAAACTGATACGTGTAGCCTCTCTGATAGTATGGATATGTATGATCCTCAGTTTAATCATTGACATTAACGACATGTATTATCCTTACGGTGATACAAAACTCGCCATTGTATTTAATAAAGCATTTATTACAACCTTATTTAGCGCTTTTGCCTCTTTTTTATTATTTATACTTCGTAAAAAAGACCCTGTACCTGTTAAGAAAGGTTTATTCGGCTTAACCCTTCATGCCAATATCTTTTGTATCGCTGCGATGATCATCCTTTATTATGCAGGATATTTTGAAATACATTATCAGTTTATAAAAGCCTATCCAACTCTTTCTATTCATGAATTATACCTGGCTTGTTATACACTTACTTATTTACTGATCATTATTTTACTGGTAAAAAGATTTAATGCATTACAACTAAATAACAGGACAACCACGATCATCCTGTTAATCGGTGCATTCCTGATATATATTAATCAGATAGGAAACAGCTTTTTCGTTCAACGGGAGCTGATGGAAAAGCATTTATCCGCACATTTTACTATACACTGGTTAACTACGATTGTCACGGGAATTTTATTATATCAATTGATTAAATTCTTCCGTTCAATACTTAATTCTAAGATAGAATGGATAAGCTGGTTAATTTGCACAGGAGTGGTTTTATTTCTTACCACCGAAATACATCTGATCATTAATAGTTTATTCTATAGTGTTCCCGGTTCTTTAATCACCATACAGAAAGTTTTTGTAAAGGCCGGGTGGCCAATATTGTGGGGACTACTATCTTTTTGTTTTATGTGGTTAGGCATGAAATATAAATTCAGAATACTAAGAATTATTTCCCTGACTCTTTTTACAATTACATTAATTAAACTTTTTGCTTACGATATAGTAAATATTCCTGCCGGTGGCAAAATTGCTGCTTTCTTTAGTTTGGGTGTGTTACTTTTGGTGGTGTCATTTATGTATCAGCGGTTGAAAAAAATAATAATAGATGAAGAAGTGGGTAATAAATAGTATAATTCTTCTGGCTCCACTGTTAGTGCAAGCACAAAAAAACAACTATCATTCACGCGTGAATAATGCGGACTCTTCCGGTTTTTATAAGATTCTGCTGGCGCCTGCTATCCTTTCGGAGGCAAGCCTTATGTATAACGACATCCGGTTAGTTGATCAAAATAATAAACAGGTTCCCTACCTGTTAGAAACCGAAAAAGAATTCGTAATAAGCCGTGAATTTCATGATTTTCCTATTACTCCTATTCAAAGGAGTGTAGATAGTCTTAGTTATTATATCATTAAAAACAGTTTTCAAAAAACTGTTGATGAATTAATTTTTCACATCGCTAATACACAGGCAAACAGAAGCTTTAGTATCAGTGGAAGCAATGACAGTTTGCAATGGTTTGCTATAAAAGAAAACATACAAGTCAAGAATAAAGATGAAGGCAGAAGCTATTTTATTCAACAGATAGTTTTACCGCAAACCAGTTACACGTTTTATAAAATAGTCGTGAATGGCAAAAACCTTTCTCCTTTTAACCTGATTAAATCGGGTATTTATGAAACAAGAACCGGAGCTGGCACTTATCATGAATTAAAGGACCTTTCAATAGTAACAAACATAGCAAATGGCCTGACTAAAATCGATTTATCCCTTAACGGCAATCACGTTGTAGATCAAATAAAGTTCAGTATCAGCGAACCGAAATACTTTAATAGAAGGATAAATGTATACGATCCGGAAAACAGTAATGCTTACCTGGGAGGATATACATTAAGCTCCGGAACGGAAAACATTGTCCCATTACATTTTAAAGGAGGGAAGATAAGAATCGAAGTTGAAGACAGAGATGATCCGGTTTTAACTATCGAGAACATTCAGGCATTTCAACTTAACAGATATTTACTTGCCTATCTTGAAAAAGGTAATGATTATAGTATTACTTTCGGAGACGCAAACGCGAAAGCTCCACAATATGATCTTTCGTATTTTTCTGATAGCATTTCAGCGAACAGTGTATTATTGAGAACAAATGCCATTGAAAGAATTGCTTCTGAGGATATCAAAACTACAGATAATAATAAATGGCTATTATGGATTGTAATTGTTGTAGTACTAATAATACTATTGGTAGTAACCAGAAAAATGGCTCGCGAAATAAATAATAAAAAAAACAATAAATAAAAATCGTATGTCTCGTTGCCTAATAACCGCATTACTAATGGTATGTTCTGTATGTTGTATTGCCCAGAATCCTTCTAAATGGAAACCGTTATTTAATGGAAAAGATTTTACAGGATGGGATACTTATCTGGCATACCCTTTAGACAGTAATGGTAATAGGACAAGCAGTCAGGCACTGGGATTAAATAACGACCCCCAAAAAGTGTTTACTATAGTAAAAAAAGAAAAAGCACTTCGCATTTCAGGACAGTCATGGGGTGCCTTTACTACTAAGGAAGAATTTGAAAACTATCATCTCCAACTCAAGTTCAAATGGGGAACGGCTAAATGGGCCGAAAAAAAAGAAAGCCCTCTTGATAGCGGATTGTTGTATCATTCTGTAGGTGATCATGGAAAAGAAAACGGTCAGTCCTGGATGCGTTCGCAGGAATTTCAGATTGAAGAAGGAAATACAGGTGATTATTGGATCATCGGAAAAGTGGGATTAACCATTCCATGTGACGAGTATGGAAAAAACGCCTATCGTTTTGATCCCAAAGGAAAACCGGTGGACTTCGGTTTTGGCACTAAGAACAACTCGTGTCGACGTGCTGATGCCACAGAAAAACCTCATGGAGAGTGGAACACCTTGGATTTATATTGCTTCGGAGATACCAGCGTTCATGTTGTGAATGGAAAAGTTGTTATGGTATTATATAATTCCAGACAATTAATAGATAACAAAGAATTACCTCTTACAAAAGGTAAGATCCAGTTACAGTCAGAAGGCGGTGAAATATTTTATAAAGATATTCGTGTTCGTTCAATTCATCATCTTAATGATATTCTCAATTAATTACTGTTGAGTACGATAGGTAGCAGATCCATTATATTTTTTCATTAAAAGAATGATCGCTACCGTTTATATTTTCTTATATGATATTGCATACAGTGCAACTATATTAATTGTTATTTGTTATGTGGCGCATTGACAACATTATAAACCATTCTATTCTGATTCTGTTTTAACGCGAGGGGCGTATTGTGCCAGAGTATTGTCCACATAGTTTTCCTAAAACATCATGAAGATTCATTTTCCCAACTATTTATGTGTTGTATTCATGTGTTCATAGATTTCCCTACGTCAAATAATTCATTTACACATTACAAAAACCTTATTCCTGTTTTTGATAAAGCACCCATATCTCGTTAATGGTGTTGATATTTTTTTTATGCAGCCATTCGTTTAAACCCCATAAAAAGTCAGATGAATGCAATACCGGTTTGTAGCCCAGGCTATCTAACAATAGCTTTTGCTCTTTAATATCATTATAGGTAGCTGTGATATACTCCGGATTTTCTGTCAATGAACCTATACTATCAATTGTAATCTTATGTTGTGTGATATTTTTAGCTCCATTCTTGTAAAAAACCATAGGATTTCCACTGGGAGTTTCGAAAGGTAGTTGACCAATACCATTTAATACAACAGGATCTATATTGAATTTATTCTTTAGACGATAAGAGAATTCAACCGTTTGAGAAAATGGAACAAGAGTGAGCACAATAAGCAACAAGATGTTCAGGGCTATCGTAAAACCCATCAATGACTGGAAAATTCTTTTAATCCATACACCGGCACGCTCATAATAACTCACCAGATCAGCGACTGACCATCCAATCATCAGCGGCAGAACATTTAATACGGGAAATATAAAGCGTTCCTCTTTGTGACCAACAACACTATGAGCTATTACAAATATTATAACTGATAGAAATATGGGATTAAAAAATTTATTCCTAATAAATGTTTTCAGGTTATAGTAAAAAAAGATGAAGCTAAACAATGGGGCTGGAGCTGTTAATAGAATAAATCCTATATATCTGATAAAGCTCGAAGTGCCGAACGAGTCTGCTCTGCCATCATTAATATTAGCATAGAAATAAGTATAGGGAGTAAGTACAAATTCTTTATAAAATCCATAGTCAAGCAAAATATTGCCGAATGCACCTATCGCAAACCCAATGGCCAAAGGAAAAATATGCTTAAATTTTCTTTGGATAAGGATAGTCACCCCCCATCCAGCCATGGCAAAGCCAATTTGAAAACGGAAATAAAAAGCCAGGCTCATCAGGAAACCAATGAGTAACATAGGAAGAAAGTAGTGATGAACAGTTTTTTTTCTTTCATAAAGTAGTAGGGTTCCAAAAAAGAAAAGAGAGGACATCATTTCAGAACAAAATAGTGTTCTTGTATAGGGTAATACCCATGAAAAGTTTACGAGAAGTAATACAAAGACAAGAATATTTCTTTTTTCATTATTAAAATAATGAATGGCCAACAGGTTAAAGATCACAAACATAAATACTCCAAGTAATATCCTTAAAATTGTCAACTGTGCATAAGGATCTGTTAGTCCGATAAAGTTCAATGCAAGATGATACCCTGAAAAAAGATATACCTGTAACGTAGGTCGCACAAAATTTTCTATTTCCCACACATAAGTAGCACCGTTGGGTTGACTTAACTGGTAAAGGGAAAATTCGATAATCTGAAAATGCTGATCAGCACTAGAAGTACCTATAGCAGTAATTGCTGTAATTATCTGTATAATTAATCCTCCTAAAAGGATCCATTTAATTTTTGAATCAGTTCGTATTAATTCTTTAGCAGCTGTAAACATTTTCAAAATTTGCCAAAATTACTCTTTACATAGTAATGATGGTTAAAACATTCGCATTTAGTGTACTTCTCGCAAACATTTAATAAGAGCTTGCATGACATAAACATATATTACTTAATGATTCTCTGTTTCTGTAGGTATTATACTATCTACCTATCCGTTATCTATCACTCCATCATTCACTGTCAACTCAAGAACCGGGTATTAAAGAAGCTGAAACAACATATATCTATCCACTTCTATCATTCTCTATCAACCCAGTACCATTTCCTTAAGTATTAATCAATTTGGTTCACACTTCTAAAACTATGATGACGTCTTTAGTGAGTAGCTAATCATGATTCCAATAATACAACATAACAAAAAGGCCCCTGATTACCAGGGACCTCTTACTTACTAACCCATCACAAATATTTATATACATTACAGATGCTGACGCCTTGCTGTAATAACGTTTATGCGCCCTGTAATTCTTTTATTTTTTCTCTGATCTTACCTTCAATTTCTGCAGCAAGTACAGGATTGTCAATCATCAACTGTTTTACTGATTCTCTGCCCTGACCCAATTTATCGGAATTATAGCTGAACCAGGATCCACTTTTTTGCACAATATTCAACTCAACACCCATATCTATAATTTCACCAGCTTTAGAAATACCTTCCCCAAAAACAATATCGAATTCAGCACTTCTGAATGGTGGGGCCACTTTATTCTTTACCACCTTCACTTTTACTTTGTTTCCTATAGCTTCGTCACCATCTTTTATCTGCGTCATCCTACGTATGTCAAGTCTTACCGAAGCATAAAACTTCAGGGCATTACCACCCGTTGTTGTTTCGGGATTACCGAACATCACACCTATCTTTTCTCTCAACTGGTTGATGAATATACAGATGGTATTTGTCTTGCTAATGGTTGCAGTAAGCTTTCTTAAAGCCTGAGACATAAGACGAGCCTGCAAACCCATTTTACTATCACCCATTTCTCCTTCCAGTTCACCTTTAGGTACCAACGCCGCAACGGAATCTATTACCACCACATCCAGCGCGCCTGAAAGAATCAGTCTATCAGCTATTTCAAGCCCTTGCTCACCATAATCCGGTTGTGAAATCAGCAGATTATCAACATCCACACCTAATTTGCGGGCATATACACTATCAAAAGCATGCTCAGCGTCAATGATTGCGCACATACCACCTTTTTTTTGCGCTTCAGCAATGACATGAGTAGCAATCGTTGTTTTACCGGAAGACTCTGGACCATATATTTCTATAATTCTTCCTCTAGGTAATCCACCAATACCCAACGCAACATCTAATCCTATTGAACCAGTCGACACTACTTCGTGAGCATCCTGACTCTTTTCATTCATCATCATCACGCTCCCCTTGCCAAAATCCTTATCGATTTTATCCATGGTTAACTTTAGCGCCTTTAATTTTTCCGTATTTGACATGGTTGATTAATTTAATGGGTAATGTAATTATTTGTCAAATGTAGGTAAAAAGATATTATCAACACTAATTTTTTTAGCAGAAAAAAACTAATAAATTAAGGAAAATAATTTTGTTATTCCGTAGAAAACACCATATTTGATTAAAGAAAAATAGCTAGAACCTGTGCGAGTGCACCAATGACCAAGCCTGCATATACTTCAAAAGGACGGTGAACAGCCAAAATAAGACGTGCGCTGCAAACAAGACCCACCAGCAAAAACGTCACTATAAGATATGTTGCGCTGCCGCCTTCCACCTGATATACAGTATATACCATAAAAGCTATCAGCCCTCCCATTGCCAGTCCATGAAGACTTACTTTAAAATAGATATTAGCAAGCCAGCCTGCTATTATCGTAATAAAGCTACCCAGTAAAAATTGTTTAAATAGTACTGGTACTTCATTAAAACTTCTGAGTACATACCATCCCCAAAAATAAAATATCATTGTTGCTGCTAAAGGAATCAGCCGTTCTTTTTGTGTATACATTTTTATACTGCTGATAAAGCCAAGCCTGCGACATAAAAAAACGGTAACAGCAGGAAACAAAGTAAGATTAACAAATACAGTAGTTAGCAATTTAATTTTTGCTAATTGTGTGTAACCGGTAAATACCAGGGGGTGAATGAACAACAGAAATAAAGTAATATAAACAGGAACAAATAGCGGATGAACAATAACGCTGAGAAAAGAGGCCATCCATCTTGCCATTAAAGGTTGAGCAGGTATGTTAATTTGGTCATTCATCTCTTTTATAATTCTTTTCTCAACCTTGCTACCGGAATATTTAACTGTTCTCTGTACTTGGCAACAGTACGGCGGGCAATATTATATCCTTTTTCCTGTAATAATTCAGTAAGCTTTTCGTCGCTTAATGGTTTCTTTTTACTTTCTGTCTCTATAAAATCGCTCAGAATTTTTTTGACTTCTCTGGTAGAGACTTCTTCTCCGCTCTCTGTACTTAACGATTCACTAAAGAAAAACTTTAGCCGGTAAGTGCCGAATTCTGTTTGTACAAACTTACTGTTAGCCACACGGCTCACCGTAGAAATATCCAGTCCCGTACGTTCGGCTATATCCTTTAAAATCATAGGTCTCAGCGTCGTCTCATCACCTGTTAAAAAGAATCCGCGCTGATATTCCATGATCGTTTCCATTACACTGGCAAGTGTATGCTGACGTTGTTTTATAGCATCGATAAACCATTTGGCTGCATCTATTTTTTGTTTAATAAATAGTACTGCCTCTTTTTGTCTCCTGTCTTTTTTGCTTCCTTTATCATACTCTTTGAGCATATCACGATACCCTTCGCTAATTCGAAGATCGGGAGCATTCTTTGAATTAAGGGTAAGCTCTAAATTTCCACCGTTATTTAATATAAAAAAATCCGGCACTACATAACTCTCTGCTTTATTAACATCTGAGTGATTACCACCCGGCTTTGGATTTAATTTTATGATCTGATTAATGATGTCCTTCAGTTCTTCGTCATTAACATTTAGTCCTCTCTGAATTTTATCATAATGCTTTTTAGTAAACTCATCGAAATATACGGTAAGCATGTCGATGGCGTTTTGCACATCCTTTCCTTGTCTTTTTTCCCTATGTAGTTGAATTAATAAACATTCCTGCAAATCCCTTGCAGCAACACCCGGAGGGTCAAACTGTTGAATCAGACGTATAATATTTTCGACTTCCTCCTCATTGGTTTCTATATTTTGCCTGAACGCAAGATCATCAACAATAGCAACCGTATCCCTTCGCAAATACCCATCATCATCAATACTACCCACTATCTGTTCGGATATTTTTCTCTCTTTTTCGGAAAGATTCAGCATTCCCAGTTGTTCCTGCAAATGCTCATGAAAAGAAGTGTGAATTTTATATGGAACAGTTTTGTTCTCATCCATTTCAGGATAATTATCATCGCGCGTTTTGTACTCCGCGATTTCACCGTCGTCGTCAGCCACATACTCGCTGATATCAATATTTTCATAATCCTCCTCACTTCCATCAGCATCAAAATCCTCATCAGATGATTCAAATTCATCTTTTGTATCGTCAAGATGATCATCGTAATCATCTTCAGATTGTTCCAAAGCAGGATTCTCCTCCAACTCTTCCTTAATTCTTTCTTCGAGATTGGCAGTAGGAACCTGCAGCAATTTCATTAGCTGAATTTGCTGCGGCGATAACTTCTGTAGAAGCTTTTGCTGTAAGCTCTGACTAAGTGCCATACACGATCAAAGGGGTTAATAAAAACCTGAAATAGAAGGGCCTACAAGAAAAATCCGCCCACTCCACAAAAATCAGGCCGTAAAACTACGACAAATAGTTTTATCATCTACTAACGCCATTGGGAATCAGAATATTCTTAACAGTATCAACTATTTGTTTTCCTTTTTGCTGAAGTTGTTCTTCTGTCCACGATAGAGCTATCAGGGTAGAAATACATCTTCCTAATATAGCATCGCTCTGTGAAAAATCTTTATTGGCGTGGTGAATCACCTGTTTTTTGAGATCGGGATGTAAAGCATTTAAAGTGGTGCCCTGTTTAAGGTGATCCCATTTTCTAATGTAATGCCAATTGTTATCGTACCAGTAAAAATTGCCCGCCAGGATGTTTTTTGATTTTAATTCCTCAATTACAGCTCTTGCAGCCTCTTCCGAAGGAAGAAACCAACTTAAAAAAGTACAGCTATCACCAGTTGGATCCGGAATCCTTCTAAAAGTCACGCCAGGCACCTGCTCCAGCATAGCTTTTAAAGTCGCATGATTTTTTCTTTGAATGGTCAGAAACTGATCGAGTTTCCCTATTTGTCCTAAACCCACAGCCGCGTGCAACTCTGATATTCTGTAGTTGTATCCGATATATGGATGAAGGTCAGCGCCCCTGTCTACTCCTTTATGATCATGGCCATGATCACTGAAAGCATCAGCTTTTGTATATAGATCGGGGTTATTGGTCATTACGACTCCGCCTTCCCCACAAGTAAATGTTTTTACAAAATCGAAGGAAAATGTTCCGGCATCGCCAATAGTACCAAGATATTTCCCCTTGTAAGAAGCACCAATACTTTGGCAGGCATCTTCCAGTAAATAAAGATTATGTTCTTTACAAATTCCCTGCAATGCATCCATATCAGACATACTTCCACACATGTGCACCGGCATAATACATTTTGTTTTTTCTGTAATAGCCCTTTTAACTGATGCAGGATCAAGAGTGAGTGTATCGTCAACATCAACAAGTACTGGAATAGCTCCGACACTTAGTACAGCTTCAAAACTTGCTACAAAAGTAAAGCATGGCATAATAACCTCGTCTCCGTAGCCTACTCCTAAAGACGCCAATGCTGTAGTAAGTGCTGCTGTTCCATTACATACTAACTGCGCATGTTTACTTCCGAATCTTTTATTGATCGCTTCTTCTAATTCTTTTGATTTCCATCTTCCCTTTCTTATTCCGTCAAAGCCATAACGCATGAGAATACCGGTGTCGAGTACTTCTCCAACTTCTTTCCTTTCTTCTTCACCAAAAAATTCGTATCCAGGCATAGATAATCTGATTTTACTCAAAGGTAGGGGGAATAGTCAAAACCTTTCTATAACGCCAAGAGCAAACAAAGCAAAATCATATTTGGCAGGATCTTTTTTATCCAATTTTCTGAGCTGACCTGTAAGCTGCATAGCAGTCTGCCAATCTGCAGCAGGTCTATTAATCAGATTGAATCTTTTTGCCACCCTTGCTACATGCAAATCAAGCGGACATATTAAATCGGAGGGATTTATTTTTTTCCATATACCAAAATCAACGCCATTATTATCATTTCTTACCATCCATCTTAAAAACATATTTAATCTTTTACAAGCAGAACTTTTCATTGGAGCAGCAACATGTTTACGTGTTCGCTGCGGAACATCTTCAAGAGAAAAAAAGTAATTGTAAAAATTGTTTAATGCATTTTCTACAACCTGAGAAGAATTTTTTGATGAGTTATTCGACAACATGGATTTATCGGTTCCTGTAAATGCCCATTCGAGAGAATCATACTTTTGGTAATGCATTTGCAAGAAGGTAATAAAATAAAGAAGATCCGTATCATTAAAAGTTCTGTGACAAAACCCTTCAAATCTTTTTCTATCCTTTTCGCGATGGTGGATAATAAAATCATGCGGACTGTTATCCATCAGCCGCATCAGTTCATTGCATTTTTTAATGATAGTAGTCCGTATTCCCCACGCAAATGTTGCTGCAAAAAAACCGGCTATTTCTATGTCCTGCTTTTTAAAAAACTGATGAGGAACAACAATAGGATCACTTTCAATAAAAGCAGGTCTGTTATACTCTTTTACTTTCCGATTCAGGAAACGTTTCAATTCATCATTATCCATTAATGGCCTGGTTCAGGTCGTCGATCAAATCTTCTGCATCTTCCACTCCTATACTTAATCTTATTAAAGAATCTGATAAACCATTTTTGATTCTTTCTTCACGTGGAATTGATGCGTGTGTCATAGTAGCCGGATGATTAATTAATGATTCAACACCTCCGAGACTTTCTGCAAGGGCAAAAACTTTTGTAGAGGATAACAATTTTTTTGCTGCCTCTGCACTGTCATCTTTTAATGTAAAACTTAACATTCCCCCAAATGCACGCATTTGTTTTTTGGCTATAGCATAACCGGGATGATCTTCAAATCCGCACCAATACACTTTGCCTACTTTAGGATGATTGCGCAAAAAATGAGCTACTTTAACACCGTTCTCTGAATGTCTTTCCATCCTTAGATGAAGTGTTTTTAATCCACGGAGAATAAGGAAACAATCCTGCGGACCAGGAACTGCACCACAGCTTTTTTGAATAAAATGTAATTGCTCTCTTAATTCTTTATCGTTCATCATCAGACATCCGTGAATAACATCACTGTGACCTCCAAGATATTTTGTTGCTGAATGCATCACAAGATCTGCTCCGAAATCCATAGGATTTTGCAGATAAGGAGAAGCAAATGTATTGTCTACGCAAACCAATATTTTTTTCCCTTTTACCAGATTAGTTACTGCAGCTATATCCACAATATTTAACAATGGATTAGTGGGCGTTTCCAGCCAGATTAGTTTTGTTTTGGCATTTATTTTTTGTTCAACATTGCTCACATTAAGCATATCTACAAAATGAAATCGAATGCCAAACTTTTCATATATTTTGGTAAACAATCTATACGTGCCCCCATACATGTCATTTCCCGCTATTACTTCATCTCCCGGTTGAAGAAGTTTTAAAACAGCATCTGTAGCAGCCACACCGCTACTAAAGCTAAGTGCGTATTTTGCATTTTCGCTAATAGCCAATGCATCTTCCAAAACTTTACGGGTTGGGTTTTGCGAACGCGCATATTCAAAACCTTTATTTTTTCCTGGCGCTTCCTGAACAAACGTGGAAGTCTGAAATATAGGAGTCATTATCGATCCGGTAGACGGATCGGGCTCTATGCCACCATGTATAAGTTTTGTTGATAATTTCATTTATTGGTTTTATGCGAATTTAACACTCTTCATTTATTATTTACATTTGTATCAATGGGTCAGAAGAAATTAGAACGTTTTGCTGCAATAAAAACATTTCCGAATGTTTTTGAATATCCTGTGGGTATGCAGGGAAACTGGTCATCATTTTTCAAAAATGATCAACCGATAACATTAGAACTTGCATGTGGAAAAGGTGAATATGCTGTGGGGCTGGGAAGATCATACCCTCAAAGAAATTTTCTGGGCATTGATATTAAAGGAAACAGGCTCTGGGTGGGGGCAAAAAAAGCATTAGCAGAAGAACTAATTAATGTCGGTTTTGTTAGAAGTCATATTGATAAAGTATCTAATTACTTTACTAAAGGAGAGGTAGACGAAATCTGGATTACTTTTCCAGATCCTCAATTACGCACTTCGAGAGCTAAAAAAAGACTCACTCATCCTTATTATCTGAGAATGTACCAGCAGATACTTCATCCCACTGGTATTATTCATCTTAAAACAGACTCTCCGGATCTCTATCATTTTACAAAACTTATAGTTGATTTTTATCAGCTTGAATTACTGGAAGATATTGACGATATATATAGTGATATAAATATTAAAAAGGAACTGAGTATAAAAACACATTACGAAGGATTGGATATTGCCGGAAGCAAGCGTGTGCATTATCTCAAATTCAGATTACCAACTTCATCAATTCCGGATAATGATCAATTATTAAAAACGTTAATTATTGAACAGGAAAACATTCGACGAGGAACCGGAATCGTATAAGAATGATGAGGGTTTTACCATTTTTACAGAACAGTATTTGCTAAGCAGAGGATACTGTTGCGGTAATGGTTGCCGGCACTGTCCTTATGACTATGTTAACGTAAAAGAACCCCGTCGTACTCTGTTACTTCAACAACGTAAAGATGCCCAAAGCAAAAAAGAGTAAACCAATAGCGGTAAGAGAGCAGTTAAAAACAATTACACCTTCGGGTCGGGAGGATAGTTCTTTTTTTGAACTGGTGTATGCGTTAGTCAGACAAATACCAAGAGGCAGGGTTACTACATATGGGGCGATCGCGGCTTGTTTAGGAACAAAATCCTCTGCCAGAATGGTTGGTTGGGCTATGAATGGTTCACATCACTCATCACCGAAAGTACCTGCTCACAGAGTAGTCAATAGAATGGGACTGCTAACCGGAAAACATCATTTTAGTGACCCTAACCAGATGCAAAGACTTTTAGAAAAAGAAAAAATTAAAGTAGTTAATGATCAGGTTCAGGACTTTAATAAAGTATTCTGGAATCCTTCTACCGAATTAATCTAAGCTTCAGTTTTAATAATATGGACTGATCATTAAATACACAATGACGCCAGTCACAGAAACATAAAACCAGATAGGCCAGGTAATACGTGCTAAACGTTTATGTTGTGGCCATTCAGAAATAGAAGCACGATAAGCTGTATATAAAATAAAAGGCAGAATAATAGCAGCGAGAATAATATGTGTAATCAGAATAAAAAAGTAAACTATTCTAATAGTTCCTTCTCCTCCATATCTCGTATCTCCGGCAAGCAGATGATGACATATATATGAAACGAGAAATAATGCTGATAATATCATTGCTCCCAGCATTATCTTTTTATGCAACAAATAGTTTTTTTTGTTTTTTACACTAATTAATCCTGCCAGCAACAAAACAGAAACAGTAGAATTAATGATTGCGTTTATTTTTGCAAAGACGTGTATATCAAAGCTGGTTTCAACTTCGACCTGAACCCTTCCTAAGATAACTACCGCAACAAATACCACCAATGATAAAATAACGATTACTATTCCGGCTACACGGTCATTTTTAGCAAGCATTGGTTGCAGCATGATTACAATATTTTTCTTTTTTTATTTCTGTCTTTTTCAAGCATTAGCAAGGTGAGATCTTCAGCAAGTTTCGACATCGCGGCACTATCTGTTCCACTATAATATCCTCTCACAATTCTGTTTTTGTCTATTAATACAAATTTGTCGGTGTGAATAAAGTTTGTATCGACGCCTTTCCCATCCTGCAGTCCTATTTTCAATTCATTGAAAGCAAAATCATATATAGTATCCCTGGAACCAGTCAACAACCACCAGGTATCATGATTAATTTTATACCTGTCAGCGTATTTTTTTAATACAGCAACGGAATCTCGTTCAGGGTCAACGCTGAAGGAAACAAAACGTACATAATTACTATCGATCTTTCTTCTGAAATCTTTCATCTTCATGGATTCCTGTAAAGATTTCATGTTCTTTGTAAGAGTAGGACAAATAGTAGGACAGCGAGTAAAAAAATAATTAGCAATAATAATACTGCCTCCAATATCATCAAGACTAACTGTATCTCCCAGTTGATTGACCAATGTAATATCTGCTACGCGGTGCCAAACCGTATCACTAATACTTTTCCCTTTTTCAATTTTTGTGACAATGGTATCACTGAAGTATTTTCTCGGCATCGACACAGCATCTTCACTGAAAGACTTAACCAGGAGATAACTCAGAACAGGAAGCAGAACAACAATAGAAAGTGCAAAAACGGCCTTCTTACTCACTCAACTTTAGGTATTACATGAGTTGTAAAGTTAGGCTATTTAAGGTGTTCTTCATGATGGGAACCCTGAGTGTTTGTTGGCTTTTCAATAGTTTTTACTTCTTTTTTATACGAGTCCATTGAATGATTAAGTTTTTTGAAAGAATCTCCTTCCCACAAAAAAGCTGTGATGAACCATATAAAAAGCAAAGCAGGAATAGCAACTGTCATGATCAGGTTTTTAACCTCATATTTAAGGTGCATAAGTTCTGCAATGATATAAAAAGCTTTAGCTAACGTTAATATTATATAGAAAATGTTAAACCATATTTTAGCACTGTAGGGAAATTGAGGTGCAACAAACATACCTACACCTAACTCAACGCAGGTAATCACCAATAAAATCCAGAATGAGCGCCATATAGCTTTTTTATCGAAGCTATGTTTTTCGTCGTGAGAATGAGCGTCTGTATGTGCCATACATTTATTTTATAATAAGTTCAATTAATTAAAACAGATAAAAGCAGGTAAAAACGAAAACCCAAACAAGATCCACAAAGTGCCAATACAATCCGGCTTTCTCAATCATCAGATAATGTCCTCTTCTTTCAAAAACTCCTCTAATAGTCATAATCAACATAATAATATTGATGATTATACCCGACAATACGTGAAATCCATGAAAACCTGTTATAGTAAAAAAGAAATTAGTAAAGTTTGTTGTAGCCAGCGTACCATCGTGATTAGTAAACGGATTACGTCCCCACCAGGCACCCTGATGATACATGTGATTCCATTCCCATGCCTGGCAACCCAAGAAGGCAATACCTCCAATAATTGTCCATATCATCCATTTAATAACGCTTTTTTTATCCCTTTCATGACCAGCACCCACAGCAAGTACCATTGTTACTGAACTCATGATCAGAATAAAAGTCATTAAGCTTACAAAC
>CAZQIQ010000043.1:0-1818 GCA_964593835.1 uncultured Chitinophagaceae bacterium | reverse complement strand
CAAACACCAGCGGAAGTCCGTCACCTGCAAAAGGAAATGACTGGAACACTTCATTAGGATCAGGCCATGCATGAGTCGCAAACCTGATTGTGCCATAGGAAATAAGAAAGGCTCCAAACGTGAAGGCATCACTCATAAGAAAATACCACATCATGAGTTTACCATATTCTACGTTAAAGGGACTTTTACCCCCTGCCCACCATTTTTGATTTACTGTAGCTGCTTCTGCTGCCATGTCGCTTTATTTATTTAACCTTTATATCGTATACAAAAAGAAAACAAACAGGTAAACCCATAAAAGGTCTACAAAATGCCAATACGTACTGACTAATTCTACAGAAACAGCATTATAATTTCTGATTCTGGAGCTGAATGCTTTAAAAAACATTAACAATAATGCAATTACACCTCCCAACACATGCAGACCGTGTAATCCGAAAATAATATATAAAAACTGTCCTCCACCGGAGCCTCTGAAATCAATCCCTGAGTTCCATAGTTTCTGAAATCCAATAATCTGCATCACAATAAAAGCAGAACCTAAAAGAGCTGTAAGAGTGATAAGGGTACGATACAGTCCCATATTTCTCTCTTTAAAAGCTTTTAGCGCCATCTGTATCGTCAAACTACTTATTATAATCACCACAGTGGAGTAATAAAACACTGTTGGGATCTGAAGAGTCGTCCATTCAGGCTGGGCTTTTTTTACAATATAGGCACTAGTGAGTCCGGCAAACATCATAATGATGCTGCCCAAAGCCACCCATAATGTAAACTTATGGGGATGAATTTTTTTTCTTTGTGTACTACTCACTATTGCTGTATTCACTTTATTTTAATTTATCCCTTTAACTTTTATCTGCCAACAATGCAAAAAACACAATTGCCAGGTAAACATAGCAGGCAAACATCACGCTTCTTGCAGCTTTCTTCGTCATTTTCAGATATAACTGAACACATAATGCGACCATCCACAGATTCATTACCAACAACACCCAAAAACTCACTATACCACTTACTCCTACAAGATAAGGTAGCGTTCCTACCGGTACCAATACCAACGAATAAATGATAGATTGGATGGCAGAATATTTTCCCGGGCCTTGTGCTGACGGCATCAATTTAAACCCCGCATTAGTATAATCATTATGTGCAATCCAGGCAATAGCCCAAAAATGAGGAAATTGCCAGAAAAACTGGATTGCGAATAATATCCATCCTCCTACACTCAGGTCATCCTGTCCGGCAGCCCATCCTATCAAACAAGGCAAAGCTCCGGGAACAGCTCCTACCAGCACAGCTACAGAACTCACTTTTTTCAGCGGTGTGTACATGAATGCATAGATAAACCAGCTCACTGCTGCTACTGCAGCGCTCAATTCATTAAAGAAGTAATACAGTATCCACACACCCACCAATCCGGCTACGATCGCGAACGACCAGGCTTCTGTAGTCGACATTCTTCCTGCAGGAATGGGTCTTTTTGCAGTTCGCTGCATCAAAGCATCCGTATCCTTCTCCACTATTTGGTTTACGGCATTTGCACTTCCGGTAACCAGCAATCCGGCTACAAAAAGCAAAATGATCATTCCCCAATCGTACTCTACAACTTTTGGCGCCAGCAGGTAACTAACCACTGCCGAAAAAACAACCATAAAGCTGAGGCTGAATTTAATCAGCATCATGTAATCGCGTACTTTACTCGCTATTGTAAAAGAACTATTCGTTAGCTCAGAAGATGACGCATTATTTTTAATGCTCTCTTTCATCTGGCGCTATCGGTTCGGTTTGAGAAATAAATTCTCTTCCATCTTTACT
>CAZQIQ010000042.1:22321-30010 GCA_964593835.1 uncultured Chitinophagaceae bacterium | reverse complement strand
CAGATCGGCGATTAATGAAGGGTTCTTAAAAGCCGCTGTATTTACTGAAATTTTATCAGCACCATTCTGTAATAGTACACTTACGTCCTCAACACTGCTTATTCCTCCTCCTACCGTAAACGGAATATTTATTTTATGCGATATTCTGTTTACCAACTCACTTAATGTTTTTCTTTTTTCATTTGTAGCAGTAATATCTAAAAAAACGAGTTCATCTGCTCCCTGCTCAGCGTACAATGCACCCAGTTCAACAGGATCACCTGCATCTCTTATGTTTTCAAAATTGACGCCTTTAACTGTTCTACCATCTTTAATATCCAGACATGGAATAATTCTTTTTGTCAGCACGATTGAAATTTTTGCAGATCAGTTAAGGAAATTTTGTTTTCATAAATGGCTTTCCCAATTATTGCCCCTGTACATCCAATGGCAGATAGCTCTTCAAGGTCAGTCATAGAACTTACTCCCCCACTGGCTATAAATTTGAGAGAGGGAAATTCGGTAATAATATTTTTATATAATTCCACAGAAGGGCCCTGCAATAATCCGTCCTTACTTACGTCTGTACAAAAGATATGCTGTAGTCCCTTTTCAGTATATTTCCTGATAAAATCATACACCCATATGTTAGTGGTTTCAAGCCAACCTCCCACTGCTATTTTTTCATTTTTAACGTCAGCTCCAAGCATAAATTTTTCAGCACCATAATGGCGTATCCATAGCGTAAATAGTTCTTCGTCTTTTACTGCAATACTTCCTACTGTTGCCCATTGTGCTCCGCATTCCAATACAATATCAACATCCTTAGCTGTTTTAATACCTCCTCCAAAATCAATAATCATTGAAGTTTTTCCGGCTATACTTTCCAGTACTTTCCAATTCTTTACAGCTCCGGCTTTTGCACCATCAAGATCTACCAGATGCAGACGAGTTAATCCTGTGTCTTCAAATTTCTTTGCTACTTCCAGAGGATTTTCGTTGTACACGGTCATAGCATTATAATCACCCTGCGTAAGCCTCACGCATTTGCCTTCTATTATATCTATCGCTGGTATTAATTCCATCTTTATTCTTTAGAAATTCACAAAATTCTTCAATATCTGTTCTCCTATACTCGCACTTTTTTCCGGGTGAAATTGAACACCATAAAAGTTTCCTTTATTTAATCCTGTACTATATGGATGAATGTATTCTGCTGTTGCTATAGTGTCATTACCTACTGAAGCATAATAACTATGTACAGAATATACATATGAGTTATCATCAACTTTATCGAACAGAGAAGTCTTCAGATTATAAATATTATTCCATCCTATCTGAGGAATTTTTTCTTTTTGAGGACCTGCTTTAAAGAGTTTTACTTTTTCCTTAAAAATACCCAGACATTCAGTATCATTTTCTTCAGAATACTCACACATTAGCTGCATACCCAGACAAATACCTAACACTGGCTGTTTTAGTGATACAATCACATTATTCAGATCACGATCCTTTAAGTAAGCCATAGCAGAACTGGCTTCACCCACCCCCGGAAAAATGACTTTATCAGCAGCTCTGATTATATCATGATCATCAGAGACAACTGCATTTACACCAATTCGCTCAAGAGCATATAATACCGATTGAATATTACCTGCATTGTATTTTATAATGACTATTTTATCCGATGATGCCATTGATAAATTGTTGTGTTGTGGCAAATACGTCATTAGAATTTTCTAATGCTTTTATATACGCTGTCCCTATAATTGCTCCGGATGCATATTCACAAGCACTCTCAAAAGTAGCTTTGTCTTTGATACCAAATCCTATTAATACCGGATTATGTAATTGCATCGATTGTAATCTTTTAAAATAATCAGTCTGCAAATCCATACTCTTATCATTTCCTGTTGTAGAAGAAGAAGAAACAGCATATAAAAAACCTGAACTCAGTTCATCCAATTTTTTAATTCTTTCTTCAGAAGTCTCAGGAGTAACAAGGAAAATAAAATTGAGTCCGTATTTGTTGATCACAGGTCCATATTCATTTTCAAATTCATAAATAGGAAGATCAGGTAAAATCAATCCGTCTATTCCTACCGCTGCTGCATCTTTACAAAATTCTTCAAATCCATATTGTAATACCGTATTCATATACCCCATCAAAACAACAGGCAATTGAATATTGTCACGAAAACCGCTTATATCCTTAAAAAGTTTTCTGACTGTCATTCCATTGTCGATTGCTTTTGCACTACTCGCCTGAATGACTGGTCCGTCGGCTAAAGGATCACTATACGGCATTCCCAATTCAATCATATCTGCACCTGTCTGCTGAAGAGCTTTCATCACATCTGTGGTACTGTCTGCATTAGGAAATCCTGCGGTGCAATACACATTCAGCACCCGTGAAGATTTCTTTTTAAACAATTCATTAATCCTGTTCATTGTATTATTATATTATCAGCAGCCGGATAACTACCTATTATTCATATTTCTTTTCCAAAACCTCCTTCAATTCAAAATCACAACTTATTCATTAATATTTTATCACCCCTTAAATTTATACACCCTATACCACACAATTCTCACTTTACATATTACAATCCGCATATACTCCAAATTCCTTCATCACCATTTGTATTTTAGTTTCGCAGCTATATTACAAGCATCCATTCACTCGCCATAAATAGGCTTTCTTATTAAGAACCATTTACCTCTTTAGTATACAACACCACTATCGCACTAACCTATTTACTTTCATTGCACATTTTATCTTTAGCTGCCTAATTTATATTCCATTTCTTATATTCAAGAACATGCACGCTAGCATACAACCTCATCAATTCTCTTATCCATTCATTTTCACCGGTACAACAGACATGTGTTGTTACTAACTGGGTTTTTATGTTCAATAACAACAGTGCCAAAACATATAAATGTATATTTCCCCCTTTCTATCTTACGCCATACTTTTCATATAAGTGGCCAAATCCTTGTCACCTCTGCCACTTAAACATATCACCACATTTTCATTCTCTACCAGTTTTAATTTTTCAAGTGCGGCAAAAGCATGACCGGTTTCCAAAGCAGGAATAATGCCTTCGCGCTTAGCCACATTAAAAGAAGCTGCAAGTGCTTCTTCATCTGTTGCACTTAAGAAAATACCTCTGCCAGCGTCATACAAATTGGCATGTAATGGACCAATACCCGGATAATCAAGTCCGGCAGAAATACTATGAGGCTCTACAACTTGCCCATCCTCGGTTTGCATAACCAGACTTTTGCTGCCGTGCAATACACCTTCTTTTCCGAGTTGAGTGGTTGCTGCACTCAGACCACTATCAATGCCATGACCTGCAGCTTCTACAGCCACCAGTTTAACAGATTCTTCATCCAGAAAATGATAAAAAGCGCCGGCTGCATTACTGCCTCCTCCTACGCAAGCCACTACATATTGCGGAAGTTCATATCCGGTTTTTTCTTTTAACTGCCATCTGATTTCTTCACTGATTACACTCTGAAATCTCGCTACCATATCCGGATATGGATGAGGACCAACAACACTACCAATAATATAGTGTGTGTTTACAGGATTGTTGATCCAGTCACGAATAGCTTCATTCGTTGCGTCTTTTAATGTTTTACTACCACTGGTTGCAGGAACAACTTTTGCTCCAAGCATTTTCATTCTGGCTACATTAGGCGCCTGGCGTTCGATATCTTTCTCACCCATGTATACAATACATTCTATATTCTTTAAGGCACAAACTGTAGCTGTGGCAACACCATGCTGACCAGCACCTGTTTCAGCAATAATTCTTTTTTTACCCAGTCTTTCTGCCAATAAAATCTGACCAATTGTATTATTGATTTTATGTGCACCGGTATGACAGAGATCTTCCCGTTTCAAAAAAATGTTTGCACCGTACTCTTTACTTAATCTGGCAGCATAGTATAACGGTGTGGGCCGACCGACATAATCTTTCAACAACCCTCTGAAATCTTTTTGAAACCCTGCTTCCGACATAATATCCAGATATTGAGTACGAAGTTCCTCAACATTCCGATGTAGCATTTCGGGAATATAAGCGCCACCAAATTTTCCATAATAGCCATTCTCATTGGGATCTCTAAATGTTTTTGACATACGCTATTTTTTAAAAGCCTGCAACCCTACAGGTTAAAGCTTTATTTTAATTCCTCAATAAACCGTTTCACTTTATCCATATCCTTAATACCAGGGGCTGTTTCAAACCTGCTGTTGATATCAATAGCAAACAACCCTTTTGCTACAGACTCATTTTGAAACTCTTTTAAGGATACAGTATCTTCAGGAGCTATCCCACCACTTAAAAAGAAGGGTTTTCCTATAACGCTTCCTTTTAGAATATTCCAGTCAAATTTTTTACCTGTACCACCATAACCCGCACCCATCGTATCAAACATAAACATATCACACACATCCATATAAGGTTTGATCATCCATTCAATCGAGTCATTATCACTCAACCGAAAAGCTTTTACGACAGACACATAATCAGCAATTCGTTCGCAATATTTAGGAGACTCATCCCCATGCAACTGTACCATATGAAGCCTGCATTCATCTACCATTAATAACACTTCCTCGATTGATGAATTCACAAAAACACCCACTTTATTTATAGTGTTTATTTTTTTCAGTTGATCTGAGGTTAAATACCGGAATACATATCTTGGCGATTTAGGATAGAATATAAAACCGGCAAATGTTGCACCTATAGCCGGCAGAGCTTCTACCTGGTCAAGTTGGGTCATTCCGCAAACCTTGATTCTCATCTAAGTACTATTTAGTTAATAAGTGTTGAACAAATAAAGAAAAAGCCTGTGCCGGATCATTTTGTTTCATAAAATTCTCACCAATAAGAAACCCCTCAAACCCTTCTTCTTTTAATCTTAAAATGGTATCAGTATCAGTAATACCACTTTCTGCTATTTTTATTTTTCCGGAAGGAATTCTTTTTGATAATTGAATAGAGCGGTCAATGTCAACCGTAAAAGTTTTTAAATCACGATTATTAATACCTATCACATCGCACTCATCACAGATATGTTCAAGTTCTTCTTCACTATGAATTTCGAGTAACACTTCTAATTGCAGTGACTTTGCAAATGCTGCCAGCCTTTTCACTTCATCAGGACTGAGACAGGCTGCAATTAAAAGAATAACATCTGCGCCTATAGCTCTGGCTTCTACGATCTGGTATTCATCAACAATAAAATCTTTTCTTAAAACAGGTATATTATTAACGCGGGCTTTTTGCAGATCTTCATTTGAACCACCGAAGAATTTTTTATCGGTCAATACAGAAAGAGCCGCTGCCCCGTTAGCTGTATAAGCGCCAGTTACTGTGACAACATCAGCATTCGCGTTAATCACACCTTTTGATGGAGATTGTTTTTTAAACTCAGCGATAATGCCTGTTTTACTGTTCTTCAGGGAATGACTGAAAGAAATGACCTTTCTCGAAAAGCCAGGCATTTGTTCCAACTGCTGAACAGGAGTAGCTATACGATTTTCTATTACTTCCAAACGCTTATGCTCTATTATTTTATCCAGTATATTCATTATTGCAGCGCTATTAATTTTTGTAAACACTGATATGCTTTTCCACTTTCCAGACTTTCCACAGCAGCACTGAAAGCATTTTCGTAACTTTTATAAGTACCGGTACAATGCAAAGCCATTGCTGCATTTGCCAATACTACAGCATTTTGTGCCCATGAACCTTCACCTTTTAATATCCGGTCGAAAAGTTTAGCAGCCTCTTCTACAGAACTTCCACCATAAATATCGCTCGCATTTACCATTCTTTTACCTAATTGTTCAGGAGTCATGATTTTTTCACCTTCGGGAGTAATCACTTTGGTATCATTGGTAAGAGATATTTCATCGTACCCATCCAGCCCGTGGATGATAGTAAATACACTTCCCGATTGTTGAAGCAGGTAATTATAGATTCTGGCCATTTCAAGGTTATAAACGCCCACTAATTGAAAAGAAGGTGAAGCCGGATTAACCATAGGTCCCAGCATATTAAAAAAAGTTCTGACACCAAGGCTTTTTCTTATAGGTCCTACCGTTTTTAATGCCGGGTGAAAGACAGGTGCGTGTAGAAAACAGATATTAGCTTCTTCTACTTCCCTTTTCAAACGGTCATTATCGGTCTTAAATGTATAACCCATTTTCTCCATCACATTGGAAGCACCACTGATTGATGTTGCTCCGTAATTTCCATGTTTCGCTACTTTCTGACCCGTTCCTGCAACGACAAAGCATGATAATGTAGAGATATTAAACGTATTTTTTCCATCGCCTCCGGTACCTACAATATCAATTAAAGAATGACCATTCAGATCAACCTTTAAACATAATTCGAGCAATGCATCTCTAAATCCCTCTAATTCAGCAATAGTAATACTACGCATAAGGTATACCGTAACAAAAGCAGCAATTTCCGGTTCGCTATATGTTCCTTTTGATATGTTTATCAGCACATCACGCGCTTCCTGTTTGGTTAAGGATTTATGTTCGAATAAATATTGAAGAATTTTTTTCATGATTATGTTTTTGCATTTAGTCTCCGGTTTTCTTGTTGTATTATTTCATTTTATATAGAAATAATATACCACGCTTTGTTTCATGGTTTAAGCAGAAAGCCAGTTTCTTAATATGGTTTCCCCAGATGGTGTTAATACACTTTCCGGATGAAACTGAACACCCTGAACATCAAATGTTCTGTGTTGCAGCGCCATTATATATCCATTTTCATCTTCAGCAGTAATTTCTAGTTCCTCAGGAAAATTTTCTTTATTAATGATCCAGCTATGGTATCTTCCTATTTCTATCTGTGCAGGTAAATCCTTAAAAAGAGGAGCAGCAGGCTGTGTAATTGTTGCGTTTGTAGAAACTCCGTGATATACTTTACTAAGATTGATCAGGGAGCCACCAAAAGCCTCTCCTATTGCCTGATGTCCCAGACAAACTCCCAGTATAGATTTCGAAGAAGCATATTCTTTAATTAAAGGTAAAAGCAATCCTGCTTCAGAAGGAATACCCGGACCGGGAGACAAAATAATTTTATCATAGTCTTTTACTCTCTCCAGAGGTATTTCATCGTTTCTGAAAACCTCAACTTTAACAGGAAGAATCTTTTCTACAAGATGTACCAGGTTATAGGTAAAAGAATCATAATTATCGAAAACCAGAATTTTCATCCGTATTTTTTTACTGTTTAATGTCATCCGGAACTTCCTATTTATTATTTGAAAAATAATATTATTATGTTCCGTTTTATTTTCAACAAATACATTAGTTAATTAATGTACCATAGAACTGCCTTATCATGATAGTCAGTTAAATTTCTTTAGCGAACTGAATAGCCGACTTTAACGCGTTTAACTTATTATTTACTTCCTGCAATTCACTTTCCGGATTAGACGCTGCTACTACGCCGGCGCCAGCCTGGTAAAACAGATTATTGTTTTTACTAAGCATTGTTCTTATCATAATAGCATGATTACAACTACCATCAAATCCTATAAAACCTATTCCTCCACCATAAAATCCTCTGCTTGTAGTTTCATACTGGTCAATCAATTCCATTGCTTTAAATTTTGGCGCACCACTCAACGTGCCGGCAGGAAAGGTTCTGGCTAATAAAT
>CAZQIQ010000042.1:14666-22311 GCA_964593835.1 uncultured Chitinophagaceae bacterium | reverse complement strand
TAAATCAAAAGGATTATTGCCTTCTCTTAACTTTCCTGTCACCTGACTAACCAAATGAATGACATGAGAATAATATTGAACCTGCCTGTATTGATCCACGCGAACATCATCACAAAGACGACTCAGATCATTTCTTGCTAAGTCAACCAACATCACATGTTCAGCATTTTCTTTATCATCTTTTAAAAGAGCTTCTGCGCTTTGCTGATCAGTTTCATCATTGCCTGTTCTTTTGAAAGTACCCGCTATTGGGTGAACAAGCGCCCGGCCATTTTTTATTACCAGCTGCGATTCAGGGGAAGATCCCAGCAGACGGTAATCACCGTAATCAAAATAAAACAGATAGGGCGAAGGATTAATAGAACGCAACGCTCTGTACACATTAAATTCATCTCCGATAAAGGATTGTGTAAAACGTCTGCTTAAAACAATCTGAAAAACGTCTCCTCTCATGCAGCTTTGAATGCCTTTACGCACACTTTCTCTGTATTGTTCATCATTTATATTAGAGGTTTCTTCTCTAACCGTATTAAAAGGATAAACAGGAACATCTTTACTGCGGATGAGTGATTCTACAACCGAAGCTTCACGCTCAAGTCCGGGTAATATGTTTTCACATAGGAACAATTCATCTTTAAAATGATTAATAACTATCACATATTGATAAAGCCGGTATCTCACTAAAGGAATAGCAGGAGCTTCTTTTTTATCGAACTGAACCGTATCAAAAAATTGTACGGCATCATAGGTGGTATATCCATATAAACCCTGAGCAAACTTTACTTCTTTCTGAGCGGAAGGAACAACCTCGAAACGTTGCATATATTCCCATAATTTATCAGGCACCGCTGAAGTATGCTGAATATTCATTTTTTCGGCTGGCCATCCCGGATATTTGATTTCCATGCTATCTATTGAGCTGATTTCTACTCCTCCAATAGCATTAATACAAATAAAAGAATAGCTATTATCCGCTGCATGATGATCTGCACTCTCCAGCAATATGGTATCGCGAAATCTGTCGCGCACACGCAAGTAAATTCCCACCGGTGTAAATACGTCGGCGAGCATTTTCTTACAGCTTGTTTCGAGTTTTATTTTGTTCATAACAATAATTAAAATAAAAAAGCCCCGGTATACCGGGGCCCTATATAGCTTTACAAATAAGTAATAGCATTACCTGCCCCTATTGGAGTTAGTATGCCACCACCATTGTTGATTTGTAATATTATTCTGCATTGCATTGCAAATATGTGATCTTTTTCGTTTTTGTCCAATTTTTTTTATAAAACGCCTTTGGTACTAGGTAAATAGTTACTTAGAGGATCACGGTTAATCGCCATTCTGATCGCTTTCGCAAATGCTTTAAAGATGGCTTCTATCTTATGATGCTCGTTTTCCCCCTTACATTCTATGTTCAGATTGCATTTGGCAGCATCGCTAAAAGACTTAAAAAAGTGGAAAAACATTTCAGTAGGCACTTCTCCGATCATTTCCCTTTTAAATTCTGCCTGCCATACTATCCATGGACGACCACCAAAATCGATTAAAACTTTGGCCTCTGCTTCATCCATGGGTAAGGCAAAACCATACCTGTTCATACCACGTTTGTCGGCCAGGGCAAGAGCAAAAGCTTCTCCTAAGGCAAGACCTGTATCTTCTATAGTATGGTGTTCATCAATATGTAAATCGCCATTTGTTCTGATCGTCAGGTCGACTTTTCCATGCCTGGCTATCTGGTCCAACATGTGGTCAAAAAAACCGAGACCAGTAATGATATTAGACTTTCCGTTGCCATCTATGTTTAGTTCAATCTTTATTTGCGTTTCATGTGTATTGCGCTCATGCACCACCTGCCTTAACCCGGCTTTCAAAAATTGATATATAGCTTTCCATGAAGTAGTTTCGATAGCTACTACATTTTTTAGAGTACTTGCATTTTTATCTATTTCACTGGCTCCTAAAGCCGGATCATTATTTAACCAGATCGCTTTACAACCGAGGTTTGCCGCCAGCTGGACGTCGGTAATTCTATCACCAATAACAAATGAATTGGTTAAATCATATTCTTTGTTATTAATGTATTTTGTCAGCATGCCTGTTGCCGGTTTTCTGGTTGGAGCATTATCCTTAGCAAATGTTTTGTCGATCAGCACATCAGAAAATGTTACTCCTTCCCCCTGCAAACTTTTCATTACAAAATCCTGTACCGGCCAGAAACTTGCTTCGGGGTATACTTCAGTGCCTAATCCATCCTGATTAGTGACCATCACCAGTTCATAATCAAATTCACGGGCAATTCTACCCATGTATTCAAACACATGAGGGTAAAAAACCAGCTTATCAAAAGAATCAATCTGATATGTAGGAGGCGCTTCATTAATTAAAGTACCGTCTCTGTCTATGAATAAAACTCTTTTCATCCGATTATTATTATTATTTTCTTCGTGCTTAAAATATATTATTGGCTTCAGAGAATACTGCATATTTCAAGGGGCAGATAGAACTCCACAATGATTCCCACATATTCAACTTCATCATGCTTCAGTTCATACAATGAATATATTATTTACTGAATATTTTTAAAATCACTTAAAGCTTCTACTAATCTATTGTTTTCATCAGGTGTACCAACGGTAACCCGTAAACATCCTTCGCACAATTCCACCTTACTCCTGTCTCTGACTACAATACCCTTATCCAGCAAATAATGATAAATTTTAACTGGATCGGTTACTTTTACCAACAGAAAATTGGCATCAGAAGGATAAACTTTTTTTACGAAAGGAATTTCAAGAAGTTTATTTACTAATAATTCCCGCTCCTTTACTATATCCCTGATCATCTGATTAACTTCCTCTACATTTTCCAAAGCCTTTAATGCCAGCTCCTGAGAAGCCTGATTGATATTATAAGGAGGTTTTATTCTATTCATCACATTAATAACCGCCTCTGAAGAAAATGCCATGCCTATTCTCAACGCAGCAAGTCCCCACGCTTTGGATAATGTTTGCATGACAACCAGATTAGGATATTCGGTCAGCTCACTGATAAGAGATTTATTTCTTGAGAAATTAATATACGCTTCATCAACCACTACTAAACCAAAATAATTATTCAAAACAATTTCAATAGCTTCTCTTGTTAATGAATTTCCGGTAGGGTTATTCGGAGAACATAGGAATATAAGTTTGGTATGACCATCAATAGCATTCGCCAATCCTTCTACATCAAGATCGAAATCGGGCGTTAACGGTACTTTTTTAATCAGCACATCATTAATATTCGCAGACACTTCATACATGCCATATGTAGGGGGACAAATAATAATATTATCCTTTCCCGGTTCACAAAATGCTCTGATAAGTATATCAATACATTCATCGCTTCCATTACCAAGAAATATATGGCCGGGAGATATTCCTTTTATTTCCTGCAATTTTTCTTTCACTTTTAATTGCAGGGGATCGGGATAACGATTATACCATTTTGTGAGAGGAGAACCGAAGCTGTTTTCATTTGCATCCAAAAAAACATTTGCTTCCCCTTTAAATTCATCGCGAGCCGATGAGTAAGGTGTTAATCGTTTAATATTTTCTCTTAAAAGATCGTTTATATTAAAACTCATATATCATTTCTTTAATCTTATTCTTACCGCTTCCGCATGTGCACGTAATCCTTCTGCCTCGGCCATTATTTCTACAGTGGTGGATATATTTTTCAATCCTTCTTCAGTAAGTTGCTGATAAGTAATTTTTTTTATAAAACTATCCACACTTACCCCACTATACGCATGAGCATATCCGTTTGTAGGAAGAGTATGATTAGTTCCGCTTGCATAATCGCCTACACTTTCAGGGGAATAATGCCCAATAAATACTGATCCGGCATTGATCACGTTATTTGCCAGTTCTGCAGCATTCTCACAAGCAAGAATTAAATGTTCAGGTGCATATTCGTTTAAAAGTGCTATAGCCTCATCGCTGTTTTTTACCAAAACAATCTTACTGTTTTGCAATGCTTTTGCTGCAAAATCTTTTCTGGGTAATTGAGCCAGCTGGTTCGTTAACTCCCTTTCTACTGCTGCAATGAGCGCTTCATTATCTGTCACTAACAGCACCTGACTATCAGCACCATGTTCTGCCTGCGAAAGCAGATCAGCCGCAACAAATGAAGCATTAGCGGAATTGTCAGCGAAAACAGCTACTTCGCTCGGACCAGCAGGCATATCAATAGCTATTCCTTCTTTTTGTACCATTTGTTTGGCAGTAGTCACATATTGATTACCCGGACCAAATATTTTATATACACGAGGTATCGATTCAGTACCAAAGCTCATGGCTGCAATTGCCTGAACACCTCCTACTTTAAATATTCTATTAATGCCAAGATAAGCTGCTGTGGCGAGTATAGCAGGATGCACTTTGCCTTCTTTATCAGGCGGAGTGCATAAAACAATTTCTTTACATCCTGCAAGAACAGCAGGTATAGCCAGCATTAATACTGTAGAAAACAAGGGAGCCGTTCCACCTGGTATATATAAACCGACTTTTTCAATGCCTACACTTTTTCTCCAACATACAATACCAGGCATTGTTGTTATCTTTTCAATGGGCTGAAACTGACTTTTATGGAAACGGGTGATATTATCTGCTGCTACTTTAATCGCATCAAATAATTCATGGCTTATATTGTTAAGCGCCAATTGCATCTCCTGATCTGTAACAGTTACACTGGTGATATCCACCTTATCAAATTCTTTAGTGAATTTGATTAATGCGCGATCACCGCTTGTTCTTACTGCTGTCAAAATGGGACCTATCTTTTCTTCCAGGGCTGAATTATCTATAACAGGCCTCTTAAGCAGATCTTGCCAGTCTTTTTTTGAAGGATATCTTGAAATGATCATACGATTCTTTTAAATAATCATTTTTTCAATGGGTACGACTAATATTCCCTGTGCGCCGGCTTCTTTCAGCTTCTCAATAATATCCCAAAACTCATTCTCATTCAGCACGCTGTGTACACTGCTCCATCCCGCATCCGCAAGTGGTAAAACTGTAGGGCTTTTCATGCCTGGCAACAGGGCTATTATTTTTTCCAGATTATCGTTAGGCGCATTTAATAAGATGTATTTATTGTTTTGTGCTTTCTTGACTGATCTTATCCTGAACAATAATTTATCCAGCAAAATATTCTGCTCGTGATTAAGTCGGTCGTTTTTGATAAGTGCAGCTTCCGAGCGCAGGATAGTATCTACCTCTTTTAAACCATTAGCCAACAAAGTAGAACCACTACTCACCAGATCAACGATAGCATCTGCCAGTCCTATTCCCGGAGCAATTTCTACCGAACCGCTGATTTCATGAATCTCGGCATTGATCACATTTTCTTTTAAAAACTTTTCTACGATACCGGGATAGCTGGTAGCAATTCTTTTACCCTGCAAGTAATTCAGATCTCCGTAGTTCTCAGATTTACTCACTGCCACAGACAATCGACATGTACCAAATCCAAGTTTTTCTACAATCTGCACACTCTTGTTTTTTTCATATATCACATTTTCGCCAACAATACCGATATCTGCTACTTTATCTTCAACATATTGCGGAATATCATCATCACGAAGAAAATAGACTTCAAGCGGAAAATTATCTGATTCAGTTTTTAGTTTGTTTGCTCCATTCTTAATGTCTATACCGCAATTCTTTAATAGTTTAACCGAATCATCATGTAGTCGTCCGGATTTCTGAATCGCAATTTTAAGCTTGTTACGTACCATTACGGTTATTGTTTTGAAATGTTAAGCATAAAAAAAGAGGGCTCACGTCGTAAGCCCTCTAATATCATTACTGCACGAACAGCATCAGGCCTACCTGGAGAGGTAAGTATGATGATGGATATGCATATTGAGTTTCATATTGTGCCGCGAAAATAGTAATATTTTACATTTGTACAACTATTTATATTGATTTTTTGTCTTGTTTTATATCATGAAACCGCTAATCATAGGTATTTTATCCATTTTCACCTTCCGTGCAGCCTCGGGTCAGCAGCTGGATTCTCTGTTTTTTAATCTATATACCGACAGTCTGAAAAAAGGTACTTACAATTATATAAATGTGGAAGGAAAGTATAGCGATGGGAAGTATTTGCCTTTGGGTGCAAAAGATCTTGTTTTTAGCGCTTCAGGTGGAGTATTTGAGAATAACAGTTTATTTATTGATAGTTCATTTAAAGAAGAAAAGGTCATTATACATGTGCAGTCGATTCGTAACCGTAGGCTTAACGATAAGATCGTTGTTTATATCAAACAACATGAAAATAATGAGCGCCTTCCAACGATGAATGAGGTGTTAAATACTACAGAGCCCACAAAAAGAAAATCTTCCAGAAAAAGATAAATCTCTGCACTTGTTCCCTCATACTATTGCTGTCGCTATAGATTAAATGTATCCATTAATTTTTCATATTGAAATCAATAAAAGTTGTTTCTGGAATTCATTCGGGCCGATAATCATTCTGAGAGATAATCACTGGCTACTGATCTAAAACAATTATTGATTGCTTACCCCACGGATGGTAGTTTTTTATAGCGATCCAAATCCCAACATCTCCTCAGCTAGAGATAAAGAGTATAAAACTGCCAGATACAATATATAATCATTCAGCAATAACCTGCCTGTCCTCTCAAAAAATTCGGCATAAATAACAAAGCAGAAATTGATAGAATAGATCAAGGAATAATTGTACAGTGTATAGCTAAAACTGACAGGCAACGCAATAATTACCCATGGAGATAGTTGTTCGTTTGGACTGAAGACATCGATAAATTAATACAGAGAAACTGTGTTCAGTACAATATGGGTGTTAAAGGGATATGCGAGTACGCTATTAAATGAAAAGAGGCTGCCCAAAAAATGGAGACAGCCTCTTTCAATATTATACAACTCCTATCTGATGGAGATGAAATAAGATTTATCCTACCATAGCAGCGCGCATTTTTTGCGCATCTTCCAGGAATTTTGCCAATCCAAGATCAGTTAAAGGATGCTTTAACAATCCTAAAATCGGATCAAGCGGACATGTACAAACGTCAGCGCCAGCTTCTGCACATTTAACGATATGCAGCGGATTACGGATAGAAGCAGCAAGGATTTCTGTTTTAAAACCCTGGATTTGGTAGATATGGGAAATCTGAGCAATCAGATCAACTCCATCCCAATTACTATCGTCTATTCTACCGATAAAAGGAGATACGTAAGTAGCGCCAGCTTTAGCAGCAAGAATAGCCTGACCTGCAGAGAAAACAAGCGTACAATTGGTTTTAATTCCGTTTTCTGTAAACCATTTAAGCGCTTTCACACCGTCTTTAATCATAGGAACTTTCACCACAATATTCGGATGGATAGCAGCAAGTTTTTTTCCTTCTTCAATGATATCATCAAATTTGGTCGAAATCACTTCTGCACTTACATCTCCGTCAACGATTTCGCATATCTTCTTATAATGATCAGTTACACCTTCTTCGCTCTTAATACCTTCTTTGGCCATTAAAGAAGGGTTAGTGGTAACTCCATCTAATATTCCTAAATCATTTGCCTCTGAAATTTGGGCAAGGTTTGCTGTGTCTATAAAAAACTTC
>CAZQIQ010000042.1:0-14656 GCA_964593835.1 uncultured Chitinophagaceae bacterium | reverse complement strand
GCAGGAGCTGGTCGTGTAAGACCTGCCGGCCGCAAAGGTAACGGCAATTAGGGAATTTTCCAATACACAATTTATTGATACACTCTTACATAGTCCACAACGAAGTATTGAGGAAACTTTGTGGTATTATCCGGATTACCGGGCCAATTACCACCAACAGCCAGATTCATAATAAAATAAAATTCTTCATTAAAAGGATAATTATGCTCTCCTACATCGGCTTTGGTAACAGTAGAGAAAACAACATCATCTACCAGCCACTGAATTTTATCTTCTTCCCATATCAGCGAAAACACATGAAACTTCTGGTTAAAGCTTCCTGTGCCCAGCTTTGTATTACGGGAGATCTGAATACTTCCGGGACCTGGTCCGTAATGCACAGTGCCATGTACTCTGGAACTGTCATGACCAAGATATTCCATAATATCAATCTCTCCGCTTCTTGGCCAAGTTCCATGCACATCTTTATCAGGCATCATCCATAAAGCTGGCCATATACCCTGCCCAACAGGCATTACTGCGCGGATATCAATTCTGCCAAACCTGAAAGGTTTTTTATGCTGCGTTTTTATTTTTGCGGAAGTATATTGTTTACCTCCGTAAGCTTCTTTTTTGGCACATATAACCAGTTTACCCTCTTTAAAAAACAGATTATCAGCACTGGAAGAATAATACTGTAATTCATTATTTCCCCATCCGCATAAAGAAGGACAGCCATCTCCGTTTTCAAATGTCCAGTCAGTCTGTGATAAAGAGGTTCCGTCAAATTCGTCACTCCACACTAAGCTGTACCCTTCATAGGAAGTCGGAGCATCATACCCTTCAGTAGGAATAATCAAAGTATCCTTATTAACCGGAGGTGGCGGTAAGGGAGGAGTTCCATTATCATCTGTATTACTACCTGATTTAGAACAGGCTATTAATGCTGAAAACAAAAAAGGTATTATCATCATTTTGTTCATAATATATAAGTTATAAAAACATCTCTGTTTCCAGAGGATTTTCCTATTCAATCGATTTTAGTTTTATGGAGTATTCATTGATTATGTCAATTGGACAATGGGCATTCCATAAATATTATTCTATTTGTACAACATAATTTACTTGTTCACGTAAAAAGGAATATTAGCTGTTGCCACATTTTTATTCCCATCAGTAACATATACGAACAACCTGTATGCTCCGGGTATTGAAGGAGCTTTCATTAAAGCATTTCCTTTTCCTTTATCTGTGATGTGGTTTAATAGAGCGGCCGGCCTCTCCTCACGATCACCACCCTCTCCCACTTTTGTGGGTTCAGGAAGTAATTCCCACCTATACTTTAATCTGTCGTTCTCCGGATCGGCAGCAACAGCTTTTACCGGATAAGAATCAGCAGTATTTACATAAACACTTTGTGCCGCTTTTTTACCATCCAGCTGAAAAGAATATATATGAGGAGCTTTGTTTTTCGGCCAGGCACCTGACCATAGGTATTGCATTACATCCACTACCTGCGATTTTTCTCCTTTTTCAGTAAAGAGACCATACCATGTAGGCGTTCTTTCCTGCTTTTGTCCCCATAAAAAAACATATGAACCTAAACACCGTTTACGATCTCTTTCCACTGAATATTCATAACGGGATTTGTACACAGCAGCTTTTTCACTGCTTGTTTCTTCAATCGGCTGTTTCCATTCAGTAAGTAAACATTCCCAGTGCCCGGTAGGCCCCCATTCTGTAACCATATAAGCGCCGTCCCATCCTACATTATCTACTTTTTCCGGTAGAATAGCTAACGGACCGTATACATTTATACCCAGAAAATCAATATCAGTACAATTAGATTTTATATACTCCATTTCATAGGGATTAATACCTGCAAGAACGGTACATGTTGGATGATCTTTATCTAACTCATGGATCATCATGGATATATCATTGACAGCATCCCAAACCTTTTGATTTGAGAAAAAAAGATTCAATTCATTACCAATCCCCCATGCCAATAATGCCGGATGATCTTTGTACTTCATTACTTCTTTTTTTAATCTTTCCAATTGTGCTTTTACAGCAACAGCATCATCATAATTAAAACCATGACGCTCTCCCACAACGTCTAATCCCATTAAAACAGTGAGTCCGTGTTGATGAGCTGAATCAAGAATTTTTTGTGCATCCCTGGTACTCCAGGTTCTTATAGAGTTACCTCCTGCAGCCGGTATTATGTTCATATAAGAATGTCCCCCTGCTCCTTTTACGAAATAAGGTTTGCCATCTTTCAACAATTGAAAAGACGAATCATTTTCATTTTTTATTATCCTTACTTTTTGCGCATACGAAGCCCCGGCAGTAATAAACAGAGCAGTCATCATCATTAAAATATTTTTTTTCATCCCTGATATTTTTATAGTTTTCTGATCACTTGTACCGGACCATTATTTTTTGCAATAATTATAGAAGAGGTATTAAATCCTTTTAGCTCGATCATATTTCTTACATCACCGGTAATATGTAACCCTGTCTCTTGTCTTGATCTTGGAATAAATTCATTTTTTGCCGTCCTAGTAAATAAAGAACCTATAGAAGCATCACATCTACCCTGTTGTACTCTTAACGGGAAAAAATTACCGGCTATTAACATATCATTCATTCCATCTCCATCATAATCGTTGAATAAAATACCAGACATCATACTAAACTGAGCTTCCATAGGCAGATGTTGCAAAGTAAAAACCCCTTTATTATTTATTAATACAACACTTTTTGTTTCATATATATATAACTTATCAGTCTTTTCTTTTTGTTCTGCTGAAATAACATCATCAATAGTAGCTTTAGCAAAATCAGCATACCTCAAAAACTTCTTATTTAAATGTGGCATCTGTTCTATTAGTTCGTCGCGGGAATTAAAAGGATAACTTACTCCCTGTACATACCAGGTAAGTATAGGATCTACTTTACCATCATAGTTGTAATCACCAGTATATGTGACTAGTGGTTCACTGATGTTAGGCTTAAACTGAGTATTAGCACCCAGATTACCAACAATAAAATCGATATCACCATCACCATCGATGTCTGCTGGCAGAATTCTGCACCAGAATCCATTGGATTGGAGAAGTCCTGCTTCGATTGTAATATTCTTTATATTCCTGCCACTTTCATTCAGAAAAACTGTTATAGGCATCCAATCACCCACCAGCACCAGATCAGGCCATCCGTCGTTATTAATATCTTCCCATATCGCGTCGCTTACCATGCCCACATCAAATAATTCATCAATAGCAAGAATAGAAAAACTCTTTTTCCCTGTTAGCTTGTCAAGATCATTTCGTAATATGATATTTCCTTCGCTATATGGATATTTTCCAGGAACACCTTTGCTACCCACAAAAAGATCCAGATCGCCATCATTATCAAAATCGACAGCTTTTACGCAGCTACCACTGAAGTTTTCCTGAGGTAATAAATCAATTGATTTTGTATATTCTCCTTTACCATCGTTAATATATAACCGATCCTGCCTGTCTGTTTGTCCATAATATTTTTCATTTCCTCCACTAACCACATATAAATCAGCATCACCATCATTGTCGGCGTCAAAAAAAAGAGCAGCAACATCTTCGCATATTATATCCTCGTTCCATGGAGAAGATGAGGAAAGCTTAAATTCTCCATTTTGCTGTTGTATATACAAAGCTCCTGACTGACCTGTTGCTCCTCCAATAAAAAAATCTTCCAGGCCATCATGATTAACATCCGCCTTAGCAAGCGCAGGTCCCTGTCGAGAAAGTTGATAAGGAATTAAATACTCGTGTTTAAAATCTACGTACCTGTTTTCTTTATGTACAAAATCAATCTTACTTTCTACTGTTACATCGGTAAACAACTGGGGCTGGGGTAAACTCCTACTTCCTGTTTCCAGAAATACCGCATCTTTTTTTTCTACTGTAATCAATGAGTTAACAGGAGGATTATTAATAATGGTAGCTGAATCTTTTGTCCATGCCACAACTATTTTTTGAATTTGATCCGATTTTCCCAGCCCAAAGTTTAATATATAATCAACCGAACTCTGGTATCCTCTCACAGGATATAATTCCTGCATCTGCGATGTATTATCTGTATACACAAATACTTTTGCACCAATACCATAATAATTTTTCTGATTACCTATCAGTTTTATTTTACAATAATTATTCTGCTGTAAAATATTTGTATTGTTCTTGTATATCCAAACCGGATCATTAGTGTTACAGACAATCAGATCCAGATCGCCGTCATTATCAAGGTCAGCATAAGCAGCGCCGTTACTAATACCAAGCTCTCCTAACCCCCATAATGCTGTCACATCAGAAAAACTCAAATCTCTTTTATTATGAAAAGCATAGTTAGCAATACGGGTGGAAGGCATTTTTTTTATCAGATCCTGCAGAGGAAGATTATTCCTGAACCCTTCTTTTGAAGAAATATCTTTTCCAAGTTTTTTTGCTTCATTAAATGCATTAGCTACATCATACTTAATAAAATCAAGATTTGTATAATCTCTAAGGTAACCATTGGTGATAAAGATATCTTTCCATCCGTCATTGTCAAGGTCGGCAAATAAAGAAGCCCAACTCCAATCTGTATTAGATATTCCGGCCAGTTGTCCTATTTCACTAAAAATTGGCCATCCATCACGATCATAACCACGATGCAATTGCAAAACATTTCTATTATACTGATGTCCATAACCGCTATCCACCATTAAAGTATGTTGATCATATTCATCTCCTCCACGCAATACTTTCTGTCTATAATTATCCTCTGGTAACATATCCATAGCCAGCACATCAGGAAGCAGATCATTATTATAATCCGCTATATCCATCCCCATGGTGCTTTTGCTGATATGAGCGAATATTTTCTTACACACTTCAGAAAAAGTTCCATTTCCATTATTCAGATAACAGAAATCCTGTTCATTAAAATCGTTGCTAACAAAAATATCCGGCCACCCATCGTTATTAAGATCACTTATTGAAATCCCCAAACCGAAGTTGATTCCACTACCATAAATCCCTGCTTCCGCACTTATATCTGTAAAACTGTTGTGGTCATTACGATACAAACGATTGCCAAACTCAGGGTGCCGGAGGTTTCTTAAACGTGCTGTATTATAAAAAGGTGAATAAAACATGTTTGCATGGTTGAGCAGGAACATATCTAAATCGCCATCATTATCAAAATCAAAAAAAACTGATTGACTCGTATAGGTTCCGGGAGCATCTAATCCATATTCTTCTGCACTCTCCTTAAAAACAGGAATACTATCATTAGTATATCCCTGATTAATAAATAATTGATTAGCCCTTGCTTTTTCATCTCCGAAAGCGGAATAACAAACATAGATATCCATCCATCCGTCACCATTTACATCTACCATATTTGCTCCTGTTCTCCATGCCTCCTTTCCTCCTACTTTAGATATATCAGTAACATCTTCAAATTGAAAATTCCCTTTATTCAGGTATAGCTTTGAAGGAACCTGATTACCTGTAAAAAAAAGGTCTGGTAATCCGTCGTTATTCACATCGCCAACTGCCACTCCCGTACCGTTGTAATAATATTCATATATAAATCCGTTACGCTCATTGTCTTCCGAAATTGTATTGGTGAAATCAATATTTGTAATAGAGGAAGGTATTTTATCAAAGAGCATATAGGGTTGGTGGTTATTACATCCCACCAACCCTGAAAGGATCATTATTAGATATGCATATTTGCCAATCAATATCCATCATTTTGCTCCAGCAAAGGATTTTTATCCATTTCGGCCTGAGGTATCGGTAATAGGTTCTGATATTCCACGAACTTTCGGTCTTCCCATTTCGGATAATTAAATATCAGGTTCCCTCCGTTTTCAGTAATCTGCACTTTATATATCGGTGCATTAAAATATACAGATCCCAGCTTCCATCTTCTTACATCGAAAAACCTATGTTCTTCGAATGATAATTCAACTCTTCTTTCATTTCTTATGCGTTCACGTAGCTGATCCTGAGGTAATCCGGATAAAGCCGGTTGTCCGGATCTTGCACGCACTTTATTTATTGCATCAAACACAGATTGATCAGGACCGGAGGCTTCATTCTGCGCTTCAGCATAGTTTAAAAGCACTTCAGCATAACGGATAAATATCCAGTCGTTATCAGCATTTCCGTTACCATCATATTTGGATGTATCTATTAGTTTCAAAATACCATAACCCGTTTTGGAACTATCAAAACGATTTGCATTATTCGTATTTCCACCTCTGAAAGTTTCAACTACAATTCCTTTTTTATAAACAGATCCGTTTCTTAAAATGGACTTATCCAGACGACTATCACGATCTTTATATGGATCCTGTGCGTCATAAGTTGATGTAGGATCTGAAATCAATTTTCCGTCTGTCATTTCATATGCATCAACCAGGTTTTGTGTTGGCGAATAACCGCCCCATCCGCCATCATTAACATCAGGAACACTCATATACCATTTATTTCTCGCTCCATCTCTTGGAGAGATATCAGGGTTTTGAAACTTACGGGCCCAAATGATTTCTTTATTGCCCAATTTATCTATGAATGTTTTGTAATAATCAGGATGAAGATCATAATCGCCAGTACCCGGAGGCGGACCATAAGCCATCGCCTCTCTTGCAGCATCGGCAGCAGCCTGCCATAAACCGTTATTGCCTCCGTTATGTAAAGGACTAGCTTTATATAAAAGTACGCGCGCCTTTAGCGCTAAAGCAGCAACTTTTGTAGCACGGCCTAATTCTGATGCAGGGTACACAACAGGCAATGCTGGTACAGCCGCATCCAGATCACCTACGATCTGTTCAACGCACTGATCATATGTGTTTCTGGGTATGATCGATTCGTCAGGTGTACCTGCTTTAAGCATTAACGGAACACCACCAAAACATTTAATTAATTCCGCATGAGCAAAAGCACGCATAAATATCGCTTCTGCCTTCATTCTCGCTTTTAAGTTTTCATCACCCGGAGTCTGGTCAATGTTTTCAATGAGAATATTACATTTTCTGATCAATGCATAATTCTGTCTCCATATATCTTCCGCATATGACCAGGTGGTAGGTATCACACCCTGATTCAATGTATGTGTTGAACCAGCCAGGTTATTACATTCTGCATCATCGGATGCCATCTCCAGAGCAGTCATTCCTCTCGACCAGTTCGCATCTTCCGGCTGCTGATCTTTTCGGGCAAAACCATCGGGAAGTGTTCCGTATATATTATTAAGAAAACGATTAACAAATTGCAGATCTGTAAATGTTGTTGCATCAGATAATGCATCGTTAGGTGTAACATTTAACAGATCTCTTTTACAAGAACTCACAATGGTGATGAGAATAACTATTCCCGTTATCCATTTATATTTTCCTGCTATCATAGATTCTTTTTTATTTGAATGATTAAGCATGTTGTTCATAAGATTTAAAACTGTACGTTAACACCGAAGTTGTATACCGCCTGAACAGGATAATACCAACCTCCTGATTCTGTATTTTCCGGATCCACATTGGGAATTCTTGTGAACGTAAGCAGATTTTGTCCTGTCGCAAATACTCTCAGTGCTGACATGCTTAGCTTACTGAGAAATGAAGGTTTAAACGTGTAGGCAAGCTCAACATTTTTCAATCGTATGTACGAAGCATCATAAATATAAAAACTGTTACCACCATGACCATAGTCAGGACCTGCAGGCACCTGATGATTATTCGTTGATGCTGTAGCATTGGTAGATAACTTAGGATATCTTCCATTAGGGTTATCCGGTGTCCAGCGATCCAACCATTCGGAAGTAACGCGACCTCCATTAAAGAAAGCAAAACCCGCATTATTTACCAGTTGCTGGTTAGTGTTAGTGGCGCCTTGAAATAAGAAATTAAATTCGAATCCTTTGAAATTAATTCCTCCTGAAATACCGTACACAAATAAAGGAACCGATCCGGTGCTCAGCCATTGTCTGTCATCATTATCAATTTTTCCATCTGGGGCACCTATTAAATTTCCATCAGCATCTCTGCCATTAACATCTTCATACATGATATCACCCAGACCTGCCGGAAATTGTGTAACCTTATTATATTCATCAAGTGTTTTCTGATCCTTGATAATACCAATGGCTTTATATCCATAAAAAGAACCAATAGACTGACCAATTACCTTAAAGGCATCGGGTGCATTAGCCGGTTGAGGCGCATTGATTATTTTATTTTTTGTAAGGGTAATATTTCCTCTAACGAAATAAGAAAGATCCTGCGTGATTCTTCTGTCATGAGTAAGATTAATTTCCACGCCCCTGTTATCTACTTCTCCTATATTTTCAACAGGAAGAGGTCCTCCAAAAGCAATGGGTACTTCTGCTGCACGTAAAGCGAGAATATTACTTCTTCTTTCCATGAAGAAGGAAACGTCCATTCCTAACATTCCTCTCCATAATCTTGCTTCAAAACCTACATCAGTTTTTGTGGAATTTTCCCAGCTAACAATAGGATTAACAGCAGAAGGATTCAGACCAGGAACAATATTTCCACCAAACGCATAAGTACCGGGAACTGAATTATATCTTGCATAGTACAAGAACCTTCCGGCAGCATCTGCACGATCACCCAACAATTTATCATTACCCAGTTTACCCCACGAAGCTTTAATCTTTAAATAATCAAGCACTCCGACAGTATTATCCATAAAACTCTCCCGAGATACTATCCATCCCAACGACACTGCAGGAAAATATCCTCTTCTTCTTTCAGGAGCAAAATTTTCTGATTCATCTGCTCTTAAACTCGCCTGTACCAGATATTTATTATCAAAATCATAATTAATACGGGCAGCGGCGCTACGTAACGCATAACGATCACGCGAACCCTGTATAACTTCTGTGACGTCGCCTGCGGAGTTAGTAATAGGCCCCTGACTAAGTATATCAAACAATGAAAATTCATATCCCGAACGCGAAGCAAACAAACGATTATATGGCTCTTCTTTTTGTACAAGCAGCACTAAACCAGACACACCATGTTTGCCGAATCTGTTTGAATAATTCAGGTGAGCTTGTAATTCTGTTCCTCCTAACTGATCAAAAGTCTCTTCAAGACTGGGATTCTGATAAGGAGAACGAATGTATTCACCTGATCCGGGATCTTTAGTATATACATATACGTTATCTCTCCATAGTTTTCTGAAATTATAGCGTTTATCAAAAGCCAGCACTCCTTTAACCGACAATCCTTCTACCCAGGGAATTTTTTGCTCCAATTGAAAACTCGTCAGTAAGATATTTCCGTCATTACGATTATACCCTGATGCAGGATCCACTGCTCTTAATGTATTAACATATGAACCAACCTGCGCATATCCGACGCCATCATAATAAGAAGGAATAGTAGGTGGATTACGGGTAGTATGTTCAAAAATATTAGAGATAGATGTTGGAGGTGTAGTAGTTTTTTCCAGTCTTGCATTTAAATCTATACTGAACTTTGTCGTTTTTGTTACCTGTAGATCAAGATTAGAGCGAACATTATATCGCTTATAATTAAGTGATTTATATAATCCATCCTGATTAAAATAACCTAATGACACAAAGTATTTTGCCTTGTCAGATCCTCCGCTTAAGTTGATGTTATGCTGCATCTGAGGAGCAGTTCCTCCCAATACTTCTCTTTGCCAGTCGGTATTCGGATATAAAGAAGGATCTTCTCCCGTTCTGAATTTTTCAATTTCTTCCTGTGTGTAAGCCAGTGGCAATCCATCATTAAATAAAGCTTCATTTAATAAAGTAGCATATTCATGAGAACCCAGGTTATCATTAAATTTTGTTACTTTCTGAAATCCATAGTTAAATGAATAGCTGGCCGATAACTTACCTGCTTTTCCCCTTTTGGTAGTAACCAGTATTACTCCATTAGCTCCTTTCACACCGAATATAGCGGCAGAGGAGGCATCTTTTAATATGTTTACTGATTCTACTTCATTAGGATCAAGTTGCGAAAAATCTCTTCTGTCACGTACTATACCGTCCACTACGTATAAAGGCTCCATACTTCCTCCGAAAGTGGAGTTACCTCTTATATATATAGCAGCGCCATCATTACCAGGCTCACCAGAACCCTGTCTGGTAACTACCCCTGATACTCTTCCTATTAATGCATTACCCAGATTAGCTACAGGGCTTTGCACCAGCTCTTTTGTATTGACAGTAGATATTGAACCGGTAACATTTGAGCGTCTTTGCTGACCATATCCTACCACCACCACTTCATTCATTGTTCCGCTCGATCTTTCTTCGAGCCTGATGGTTAGTGGACCAGCATCTTGTACCGGTATTTCCTGATCGGCCATACCGGTATAAGAGACGATGATTGCGGCATCTGCTGTTTGAGGAATGTTAAGGGTAAATTCTCCGGCTTCATTCGTAGAAGTAAAAGTATTAGTGCCTTTTAGCGTAATGGTAGCACCTTCTAAAGGTTCGTTAGTTGTTAATCTGGTTACCGTACCTGTTACCTGAATGATATTCTGCGCCATAGCAGCATTCGTCAGTAACAGAAACATTGCCAGCAAACTAATAACTGATCTTAGTTTTATTATCATATGCAGCATTTTAAAAATTGGTGTTTTTCGTTTGTAATTAGTCAGCCACAACAAATTTGAATTGATGGACTGTTTCATTGGGTAATCCAGATCTGAGTACGAGTTCGGTATCACTAATGGAAATAATCCGATAGTTATTTGAAGACACATCTGTTACACCGATAAAACGATCTGGAACCTGTCCGGAAATACTTATACTGGCTATACCAGCAGCACCAGCCGGTACAGAAGGTGCAAATGTGAAAGCAACATCACTATAAGACCTGTCATTACCACAAGCATAATTAGGTGAGATGTTGCCTGCGTTAAATGTGGCCCCATTTGCATTATAGGTAAGCATCAGGCCGGAAGAAAAAGTATAGATATCATCAAGCTGGCAATTATCCAGACCACCACCGGCAAAATATTCAGCAGGATTACCATCAGTACCTACAATGATGGCTGCCGCACCAGGTGTTCCATCCAGTTTCCAATTGTGGGCAATAAGTTTCTGGAAAATTTCATTATTTAATAAATCATCCTGTTCAATGGTTACAGTATGAGAAGCAGTGTCATAACCACCCCTTCCAAAAGCTCTTAACCAGACAGTATAAGTTCCTTTGACCGGAAAGTAGGCTGTATCATTAGCCAGCCCTCTCATATAGTCGCCGGTGCCTTTTAACCATTGATAACCAAAAGCATTCTGGGAAGTGCTTGTCAAAGCATAAGTGTTCGCCTTACCTTCTACACGCGAAATATCAAATGATGCATTAGGGAGTGTTCCCAATGATCCGTCATTATCGGGAGTACAGGAAAACAGACAAACTGACAGAAAAACGAGAACACATAATAGTTTGGAGTAATTTCTTTTCATGTGGAGCAATGTTAGTTTTAAACAGGCAACAAATCTATCCACTTAGCTGCACAGTGCTGCTCTATGGTACTACATCACTACTACATCTCACCTAAAATTCTTTATCATCAAGGGTTTTTACACCCCTACAACACTACATCAAATAATAATTATTACTTTCACAAAGCCATATGTTGAAACTCAAATCATTTTTTTTTACATTTTTTCTGATTTTCAGTTTTGTCAGATTGACGGCACAAAGCACTATTGGTTTACCGGAAATTGTAAATTTTAATAAGCAGAAATATGGTGCCGGCTCTCAGAATTGGGATATACGTCAGGATAAAGAGGGACTAATGTATTTTGCCAACAACGAAGGTTTGTTAAGCTTCGACGGAACTTATTGGCGCGTTTACCCTCTTCCTAATAAAACTATTGTCCGGTCTATTGAAATTGGGGAGGATGGAAAAATATATACGGGTGGGCAGGATGAAATAGGATATTACTGGCCGAATAAAAATGGAAGATTATCCTATACCTCCTTAAAAGATCTGATACCGGAAAAAAACAGAAGTTTTACTGATGTATGGGACATCTACATATATAAGAATGACGTCTTTTTTCGAACCAATTCGGTAATCTTTCAACTTAGTCAGGATAAAATCATTGCGCATGAAGCGCCATCGGAATGGTTATTCATGGGCTTAGGCGGACCGTTTTTACTGGCTCAGGATAACAATTCTGGACTTATGCATTTTCAGAATGGTCACTGGTTACCATTATTGGATAAGTCAGTTATCCAATTCCTGATTACCTCCACTATTTCGTTGAGTCAGGATAGCATACTACTCACTAGCTCACGCAATGGTTTGTGGATACTTCACAATAATAAAATAACTCCGTATCCCTTAAAAAACAAGTGGAAACAATCCATTGAAAATATTTCCTGTATATCCCGCATTGATAAAAACTCATATGCTATTGGCACTACGACAGGTGGATGTTTTATTGTTGACAACCGGGGAACGATTTTGCAACAGTTAAACAAAGAGTCAGGATTGTCAAACAGCAGTGTGATCAGCATTTATTGTGACAAAAGCAGAAACATATGGATAGGGTTGGATAATGGGTTGGATTTTATAGCTTTTGATAATGCAGTTAAATTAATCAACCCACCTAACCTTCATCATGGAGCGGGTTATAGTTCAGCGGTTTTTAATAACAGATTGTATCTCGCACTTTCGAATGGAGTGTACAGTACTGCTATAAGTAGCAGTGAAAATATCAGTAAGGCCGCAGCAGAGTTTACTCCTGTCGCCAATTTCTCCGGGCAGTCGTGGGGATTGTCGGTAGTTAATAATCAGTTGTTGCTGGGTAGCCACGAAGGGTTTTATAGCATAAAAGATAATACTGCCAATCCTGTACACAGAGGAACAGGTTTTTGGACATTTTCTTCTTATTATTATATGGGTGATCAGTTAAGAATTGTTGCAGGTAATTATAATGGTATCAGTTTATATAAAAATGAAAACAATACGATTGAGTGGCTTAATCATATTCCTTCGTATAACGAATCTTCCAGATTTGTAATAGTGGACAAGAACAATATAATATGGAGTTCCCATCCATATAGAGGAGTTTATAGAATTGACCCTTCTCCTAATGTAAACAGTGTCAAACTTTACAGTGAGGTTAATGGACTACCTACCTCCATAAACAATCATGTGTATAAAATAAGGAATCGTATAGTAGTAGCTACAGAAATGGGACTGTTTGAATATAACGGTACTAAAGATGTTTTTGAACCCTCGGAATACTTCAAAACTATTTTTGGGGCAATGGGGATTAGGTATTTAAATGAAGACAAGTATGGTAATATATGGTTCATACATGAAAAAGATCTGGGAGTGGTTGATTTTTCCACTGTAGAACCCAAAATATATTATCTGCCTGAATTAAAAGGTAAAATGGTAAGTGGTTTTGAACATATTAACCCTCTAAACGATAATAATGTACTGATCGGTACTCAGGAAGGATTTTATCATATAGACTATGAAAAATACAGAAAAAGGAATGTTCCGGTTTTTGTTACTATACGAAATATTGCCATTCAGGGTGAAGCAGACAGTATATTATATGGTGGCTATATAACAAAACAATCATCAACTCCGAAAATCTCTTATGATGAAAACTCGCTGCATATTGAATATTCATCTCCCCTATATGAACAGCAGGAAAGCATTGAGTACAGTTATTATTTAAAAGGATTTGATGGCAACTGGTCGGACTGGTCAAAAAAAACCGAAAAGGATTACACTAACATACCTGAAGGTCATTATGATTTTATGGTAAAAGCCAGGAATAACCTGGGAAATGAATCGCCTCCTGCTACTTATTCATTCACTATTTTACCTCCGTGGTACAGGAGTTTATGGGCATACGGATTATATACAATCATCGTAGTGACAGTTGCCTTTTTACTATATAAAAGATTACAGCAAAAATTTCATCATCAACGTCAGGAATATCTTCAAAAACAACAACAGCTCAAATACCTGCACCAATTAGAGTTGGAGCAATCAGAAAAAGAAATAGTCAACCTTAAAAATGAAAAACTGCAATCTCAAATAGACCATAAGAATTCTGAATTGGCTTCCATTGCTATGCACCTGGTACAAAAGGGCGAAATTCTGGCTAAAATAAAGGAAGAGCTGGTCAAACTGAATAAAAATGCCGCTAATAAAGAGGTAACCAATAATATCAAAAAAATAGTAAAAACGATTAGTGAGGACGACAAAATGAATGAGGACTGGGAGCATTTTGCCAGTCACTTTAATAATGTGCACAGTGATTTTCTGGTAGCGCTAAAAGAAAAATTTCCTATTCTAAATGCTCATGATCTCAAACTCTGTGCATATTTACGTATGAATCTAACCAGTAAGGAAATAGCTCAATTGATGAATATTTCATTAAGGGGAGTTGAAATTAGCCGTTATCGCCTAAGGAAAAAACTACAGATATCAACAGAGACTAATCTCTTCGACTATCTTTTAAACATTGCCAGGGAGGCTGAAAAAAAATAATCAGGAAAAAATTAAAATTATTTTGCAGATATTAATTAATCATTAACTTCACGGGCACAAAAAAAGCCCTCCTAAGAATAGGACGGCCTCTAACGATTGCTTGCCATATG
>CAZQIQ010000041.1:6166-31098 GCA_964593835.1 uncultured Chitinophagaceae bacterium | reverse complement strand
GCACTGCAGGGACCTGAAATAATCAGGGGACGTTTTGCCCAAACGTCTTCAATTCCTGCAGCCGTAGTTAATGTCTGTTCCATAATAAATTATATAGTAATAATTAGTTGTTCAAAGATTATCTGCTGTTCGCTTCATTCATTCTTATCCTTCTTCCTTTATAGTTTTTCCCATCAATTGCTCTTATCATTTGTTGGGCGGCGGATCTTTCTACCTCTATCCAGCTATTCATCTCTTTCATATCAATTCTTCCTAATACATCTTTACGGAGATCACTCATATCCAGAATGAACTGTAAAAAGCTCGCTTTATAAAATCCATCCTTGGTACCCAGATTAACAAAGAGTTTTGTAGTATCTCCATTCGTATTATAATCTCTTCTTCCCTCTTTTCTTCCGCGCTCAAAACGACCACCACTGCTCTCCCCTCTTCTGTCATTTTTTTCCCATGTCTGACGAGCTCTCTCTCTCACATTCAAATCCTCGGCATTCTCATAATATTTTAAAAATCTGTCAAACTCTAATGCTGCAACTCTTTTAAGCACTTCTTCTTTACTAATGTCTGCAAATTTTTCCTCCAGCATAGGTACATAAGTCTCGTACTCTACATTACTGATATCAGCCTGCAACAGATTATCCATAAAACGGAAGAACTGCTTACGGCAAACATCTTTACCACTCGGAATTTCCAATTTATGAAAAGGAGCCTGAACAATTCTTTCAATCTGTCTGAGTTTGCCACTCTCACGGCTATGAATAATCGACATACAAATACCCGTATTCCCTGCTCTACCTGTCCTTCCACTTCTATGCGTGTATACCTCTACATCATCCGGCAACTCATAGTTGATAACATGCGTAATATCTTTTACGTCGATACCGCGGGCAGCCACATCAGTAGCTATCAACAACTGTAAGGTTTTGTCGCGGAAATCACCCATCACTTTATCACGCTGTTGCTGAGTAAGATCTCCGTGTAAAGCATCAATATCGTATCCTTCCCGTGTCAGCTTTTCAGCTATTGCCTGAGCATCAGCCTTAGTTCTGGTGAAAATGATACCGTATATATCAGGATTAAAATCAATTAACCTTTTTAGTGCTTCGTATCTGTGCTGGGCGTTAGTAATGTAATATTGGTGATCAATATTTTTATTACCGGTATTCACTTTTCCTACTGTGATTTCTGTAGGAGTATTCATATATTTTTTACTTACCCTGCGTATTTCAGAAGGCATGGTAGCACTAAAAAGCCAGGTAGCATCTCTCTGTGGGGTGTTCTGCAAAATGAATTCGATATCATCCTGAAAACCCATGTTCAGCATTTCATCTGCTTCATCCAGTACTACATATTGTATCTGTCCGAGATCAATAGCTTTTCTCTCTATCAGATCTATTAGTCTTCCTGGTGTGGCTACTACGATGTGAACCCCCCTCTTAATCTCCCTGATCTGTGCACCGATAGGTGTGCCACCGTACACAGCTACCACGTATGTATGGGTAAGAAATTTTTTAAACTGCTCTATCTCGTTGACAATCTGGATACAGAGCTCACGCGTAGGACAAACGACCAACGCCTGTGGAAATCTTTTCTCTGTATCAATCAATTGTAAGAGCGGTAAACCGAAGGCTGCGGTTTTTCCTGTGCCGGTCTGGGCCAACCCTACAAGGTCTTTTGTTCCCTTTAACAGAACAGGAATAGCCTGTTCCTGAATGGGAGTGGGCTGTGTAAATCCCAGTGCATCGGTTGCCTGAACCAGCTTCGGATCTAAACCTAACCCTTCAAATGTCATCATATTTTTTTCAAATTTTTGCAAAGATATTTCATTTCAATATCTTCCTGATTTTATTAGCGTTGGATATAAGCTCTTCCAGATAAATTTCGTTCTCTTTTTCCAGACAACTTTTGAATTTTCTTAGCTGACTGATATGTTCATTGAGTACATCCAGCAGATTTTCCCTGTTTTGCATGAATATCTGCGCCCACATGGCCGGATTGCTTTTCGCCAGCCTGACAGTACTCTCGAAACCACCACTGGCCATTGCAAAAATAGTATCCTCTTCCTTCTCTTTTTCCAATACCGTATTGGCGAGTGCAAATGATGTAATGTGTGATATATGACTAACATATGCCGCATGTATATCATGTGCAGCTGCATCCATATAGATAATACGCATACCCAGCGCTTTATAAATAGATTCTACCAGACTAACAGCATCAGCATCCGAATGTTCCTTATCAGATATTACAGTCACTTTACCTGTAAAAGCGCCCTGTACGGCCGCATCCGGACCACTATTTTCCGTTCCCCACATAGGGTGAGTAGCTACAAACCTTGAACGACGCGGATGATTTCGGATTGAGTTGATAATAAATTCCTTTGTTGAGCTAACATCCATTACCACCTGATGAGTCACTTTATCCATTATTGATGGTAATAGAACGGCTGCCGCATGAACGGGGATTGCAACCACAATCAATCCGGCCTTTGTTATTGCATCTTCGAGAGAAGCCGTTTCATCAACTATACCCAATTCAAGCGCTCTGGCTGCATGAGCAATATCCGCATCTACGCCAATCACTTTAGTAGCAATACCAGCAGTACGAAGCGCCATCGCCATTGAACCTCCTATTAATCCCGTTCCTATTACTGCAACTATCATGAAATTCTTTTTATAGCTTCCTTTAATTTTTCCTCTGTACTGCAAAGACTGACCCTTACATAATGTTTACCAGCAGAACCAAATATTCCTCCTGGAGTAATAAACACATTTGATTCATATAATATCTTATCGCTCAAAGCATATCCATCCTGAAAAGCTGCTGGCACTGCTGCCCAGATAAACATTCCGGCCTGACCAGGTCCTACGCGACAATCCAGTTTGCCCAATAATTCCTCCGCAGCCATACGTCTTTGCGCATACACCTTATTTAACTGACTGTGCCATTCTTCCCCGAGAGTAAGCGCTTTAGCTGCTGCCAGTTGCAGTGGAAGAAACATTCCGCTATCCATATTTGATTTAAATCTTAATATTTCTTCAATCCTATCCGCTGCGGCACATATCACTCCTACTCTCCATCCTGCCATATTATGTGATTTGCTTAATGAATTCAGTTCTATAACCACTTCTTTTGCACCATCAACATTCAACAAGCTTTTTGGATCATCATTTAGGATAAAGCTGTATGGGTTATCATGCACAATCAGCAGCCGATGCTTTTTCCCAAAAGCCACCAATTTTTCAAACAAAACTGGTGTGGGCAACTGACCAGTAGGCATATGCGGATAGTTTACAAACATCATTTTTGTTGCCGGAGTAATCAGATCTTCCAATTTATCAAAATCCGGTTGCCAATGATTTTCTGCATTCAACTCGTAAGTTGTTGTTTCACCACCTGCTAATTTTACAGCACTGCTGTAGGTAGGATAACCAGGATTAGGAATCAATACCTTATCCCCTTTATCAAGATAGGTCATACAAATGTGCATTAATCCTTCTTTCGATCCTATCAATGGTAATATTTCTGTTTCGGGATTAAGTAAAACATTATACCATTTTTGATACCAATCAGCAAAAGCTTTTCTTAAAGCCGGAACACCTTTATATCCCTGATAAGCATGATTACCTGGTTTTGCAGCTTCTTCATTCAATACCTTTATCACTTCCGGATGCGGAGGAAGATCGGGGCTACCAATACCAAGATTGATGATATTTTTTCCTTCCGCATTCAGCTGAGCTATTTCTCTAAGCTTTTGTGAAAAATAATATTCTCCAATTCCTTCCAGTCGTTTTGCTGTTGTTATCTGCATTTTTTTTCTTTTCAAAAGTTGATGTCATCCATCAACCTGATATTTCAAATAAACGTTTTCTCCTTACGATATACTTCAATGAAGAAGTATCAAAAGTAAATTGAAGGCCTCGATAATCGTGTAAACGAAAACCTTCTTCATCAGCCAACGAATAAACTGAGATCGTGTCGACCTTTTGATACAACCTCATTTCCTATTAATTACCTTTAATAACATACGATCAGTTAATTTTTGAGGGAAATCATTCATTAAACTGTTTCTCCTTTTTTATAAACACCATACACTTTCAATTCTTCGGTCAGTAAACTGATCTTTTTGATCACTTTGTGAAATTGGTCCAGCTCATCAAACTCCATATCTGCATGAAAAGTATATAACCAATTGCTGCCTGGAATAGGAAAACTTTGAAGCTTACTAAGATTTACACCAAATTCTGCTATGGTGGTCAACACTTTAGCCAGACTACCTTTTGAATGATCAGTATGAAAGTTAACTGATGCTTTATTAGCTCCTTCTATCGGAATATCAGTTCCGGGCTGAATAATAAGAAAACGGGTGTAATTATTCTTGAGTGTGTGAATATTTGGCGCTATTACTTCAAGGTCAAAAAGATCGGCCGCCAGTTTACTCGCTATTGCAGCAATATGTTTGCTTTTGTGCTGTTGGATAAGTTTAGCGCTCAGCGCTGTATCTTCTGTTTCAACCAGCTTCCAATTATATTTATCAAGAAATTCCAGGCACTGTTGTATGGCCATATGATGAGAATGTACTTCCCGGATATCTTCCAGCTTCACCCCCTTGTTTACCATAAGATTTTGCCGGATTTGAAGATATACTTCGCCGACAACACTCAGGTTACTTTTTTGAAGAAGATTGTAATTAGGCAGAATACTGCCCACTATTGAATTTTCTATAGCCATCACACCACCGGTACTTTCTTTGGAACTGGCAGCCAGCTTCACTACCTCCCTGAATGTGGAACACGGAATCACTTCAACATCTCTACCGAAAAAATGACGGGCAGCAGCCTGGTGAAAACTACCTTCATAACCCTGAATGGCTACTTTATATTTTTTACTACCGACAATATCATCGGCCTGCTTAAGGGGTTTGTCTTTCATATTAAAAAAACAAAAGTCCCGACCATCTGGCCGGGACTCTCTTATGTTAGTTTCTTATTTACAGATTTAACAAGAGCGTTCCCGGCCACTTCTAAAGTAGAAATAAAAGAATGGGAATGCTTTAGTTATATTCATACAGGCGTCAAAAATAAAGAGGAAAAATTAAATTCAAAATTTATTTTTTATAAAATGAACATTTTTTTATAAAAAACTTTCATTCGCTGGCTAGTACAAGCCTGTTGACTAACTACTTAAATCCCTGGCTAGCTTAACCTTTTTACAATCTGGTCGTCAATTTTTTTGAACAGATGAAAAGGTCGATATGTTCTCCAGTTATCTACCTGCATTAATTCTATATAACGATGCAGTTTAGCTCGCGTAAAATCATACTGAGTTTGTTTGGGCATATTCAGACACACTATCCATCCGTTCTCATCTGTAACCTCTTCAAACCATTCTACATAATAATCTTTATCACTACTATGAAAGTTTAAAACATTTTCACTGATGAGAATAAACTTAAAAATCCCTTCATTCATAAATTTATCAGCAACTTCCCTTTTCAAATTCATAATATCATTTTCAATAGTGTCATTCCACTCACCCATCATTTCAATGATAATATATTTTTCCTCGTAATCCGCCACGAGCACTTTGAGATAAAGTGTTCGAGAATCAAATTCATCCCATTGCGGATGAATATAATAATTGTAAACAGTTTGAGAAAATTCAAATTCGGAGTATACCCTGCCATAAAAAGGAGATCTTTCATCCTCTTCACTTACATAGATATGACGCCAGTTATAGAAGGGTTCAATATCGTGCATTTTACATAGTACTTAATGAAGAATTATCTTCTTCAAAAGTACCTCTTTATTCTGATCACTAATGACTTTTACCATATAAGTGCCACGAGCAAGGGATGGATTAACTTTCACTTCACCAACCTGACCCTGCGTTGAAATTTCAAACAGATTTACAGACATTATTCTACCCAGTATATCCATTAATAATACACGGTATTTACCGGAATCGTATTCACCAAAATTAATTTTAAAAGTGTTGGCAAGAACTGGATTGGGATATAAGTTTAATTTTCCGGCAGTGACAGGTTTTGGAGGCTCAGGAAGTTTTGAGGAAAGAAGAAAATTATTATTTGCAAGATCAGAAGTATTGTACACAAAGTCATTCGATGGAAGCGCAAATGCCTCCCAGGTAGATGGATTAACTGAATAATACGTAGTTAAAAAATTAGCGCTGCTTAATATTATATTTCCTTCCTTGTCTACTACAGCACCATTAGAAGTGAATCCTTGTGGTAAATTCTTTATCTCTCTTATAAGGGTAGCGATTTTGGTGTGTATATCAATTTTAAACACGTAATTATGGGAGGTAATGAGGTATAAATTGCTATTTATATCAGCTATCAAATCTCCTCCCCAACTGGTATTGGCATCTTTTACCGAAACATCACCATTGGAAGGAGCATCTGTGATTTCACCAAGATCCTGTACATCAGGAATTTCACCTGTTGTAAATTTTACCAGATGAGAGCCGTCATTATTTAAAGCATATCCATTACCATCAGCAGCTATAACCATTCTCGTGATGTGATTAGCTTCATCATTAAGATCAACTGCCTTACTAAAAGTCTTATCCCTGAATATATAAACAGCAGATACTTTCGCATTAAGATCTATATATCTTAACTGATTAAGATACATAGGTGCATAATATAATCTGTTGCGTTTTTTGTCATAAGCACAGGCAGCGGATAATCCTGCAAAAGGTTTACTTTCCTTTGACTCTTCTGATTGATTATTTACTGTAATTCTGGCAGCAGTTCTGCCATCAAATACATTGTATTCACCCCTCTCGTTTTCAAACACATTTCTAACAACATCTCCATTGTTAAGGTCTATCTTTTTGACCTCTGTCCATTCAAAGGAACCTTTCATTTCGCTTGTAATAGCATAAGCGATATTATCATGGTCTTGGGAATATAATAACCGAGGAACAGAAAAAAGCAGATACACGAACACACATATCCAGGTTTTCATAACATTAGGATTTCCAACTAGGGTGAATAAACGGATTTCACCTTTGCAAACGCTGTTCAAAATCCTTAAGTATGTGAAATATATTTTTTTTCGCTCTAATAGGTGGATTCTATTGCTTTTTTTACACTTCCATGCTGTAAAAGAAGTTTTTTAGCGCTTTCATAATCAGGAATACCTGTTTTAGCCATTACCATTTGGGTACCGCGATCAATTAGTTTAGCATTAGTCAACTGCATGTTAACCATTGTGTTATCTTCCACTCTGCCGATCATTATCATCACAGAAGTAGAAATCATATTCAGCACAAGTTTCTGGGCAGTACCGCTTTTCATCCTCGTACTGCCTGTCACGAACTCGGGACCAACCACTACTAATACCGGAAAATCAGCAAAATCTATAATTGGGCTTCCCGGATTACAGACGATGCAACCGGTAGTAATATTATGTTCACGGCATTTTTGCAGCGCTCCTAAAACATAAGGGGTTTTACCACTGGAAGCAATGCCAATGACAATATCACCCTTTCCAACATTATACTGCTGCAGATCCAGCCAACCCTGTTCCATGTTATCTTCTGCATTTTCTACAGGTATACGGATAGCTTTTTCGCCACCAGCGATAATTCCAATGACAATATTTAATGGCATTCCATAAGTTGGAGGTATTTCACTGGCATCCAAAATACCTAGTCTCCCACTCGTACCCGCTCCTATATAAAATATTCGGCCACCGGAAAGGAGTCTGTCAGCTGCAACTTCAACAAGGTTGGTAATAGCAGGAATAGCTTTCTCCACGGCCAAGGGAACTTGTTTATCCTGATCATTGATGTGAGTAAGTAACTGATTGGCAGACATCTTTTCAAGATGACGGTAAGATGACGGCTGCTCGGTAATATTAATAAATCCTTCCATATATTGTTATGACTTATGAAATTTTATTAAACCATCCATAGGATTCTTAAGAATGTTGCCGGCTACAAATCCATAAGTCTGGCATAATTCCATCACTACATCTTTAAAATAGTAGGCAATTGATCCGGTAAAATGTACCGGATACTTTTTTATCTCATTATAACGCAGAAGGTGATGGATAAAAAAATCATTTATCCCGTCCTCAATAATATTTTCAATCATGTAATGCCCACGATTAGCAGATAAAAAAGGAGTAAATGATGCTAAATAACGGTTAGGTAATGGCTTACGATATACATTTTCAAGAACGTCAGCAGCATTTACATTAAAAGTCTGCTCCAATTGCTCTTTTAAATATTTATCAAAAGTATCATACAAATAGTATTGAAGAATCTTTTTACCCAGATAGGCCCCACTCCCTTCATCACCAAGCACATAACCCAGTCCCGGACTGTTTATACGAATATTTCTTCCATCGTAATAAGCTGAATTACTTCCTGTACCCAGAATACATGCCACTCCTCTTTCATCTCTGCATAATGCCCTGGCTGCGCCGAAAAGATCGTGTTGTACGAACACTTCGGCTTCCGGAAACATAAGGCTTAGCACTTTCTTAGTTCTCCTGGCATTTTCGCGAGCCTTATTACCTGTTCCATAAAAATAAACAGCTAGTGGTTTCTGTCTGGGTAGACCGGGAAGCAGTTCTTTTTCTATGATTTGCGTCATTTGCTCATCGCTTAGAAAATATGGGCTTAGTCCCTGAGTAAAAACTTTATGTTTTTTTCGTGCACCCACCAAACACCACTCGCATTTGGTAGAGCCACTATCTGCAATTAATATAGCCATTAATCACGAAGGTACGCAACTGGTAACTCAAGTGTTGTAACTTCGCGCGCGATGAATAAAAGAACGCAGGCCTGGATGCCGCTTTTTTTTGCCCTTATATGGATTGTGGGCATGGCAGCAGGATATAAATTAAGGGAAAAGATTCCAAACGAACAGGGATTTACAGACATCTCCAGAAGATCTGCTCTTCAGGAAACCATCGACCTGATCAGGTTTAACTATGTTGATCCTGTGTCTACCGATAGTCTGACAGATGATGCCATCGAAGCCATGCTTGGTCATCTGGATCCCCACTCCATTTATATTCCATCTAAGTTTTTACAAGAGGTCAATGAAGATCTTCAGGGTAATTTCGAAGGTATTGGCGTTGAATTTCAAATCATTGAGGATACAGTAAACGTAATAAATGTACTTCCTGGTGGTCCTAGCGCTAAAGCCGGACTAAAAGCAGGTGACAAATTCATTAGTGTCGGTGATTCTATTATTGCAGGCAATGGGATTACTTCAGCAAGAATTAAAACCCTTTTAAGAGGTCCTGGTAAGAGTAAAGTACTTATCAAACTGATTAGCAACAATGAGGAAAAGACAATTGAAATAGAGAGAGGAACAATTCCTCTTTTCTCTGTTGATGCTGCTTATATGATTAATGACACTACCGGATTTATACACTTAAATAAATTTTCGAGCACCAGTTATGAAGAGTGTATGGAAGCTTTTGAAAAGCTGAAAGAGCAGGGTATGAAAAAATTGATATTCGACCTCAGAAATAATGGAGGTGGCATATTAAAAGAAGCGGTTGATATTGCTGATGAGTTTCTTTCCGATGATAAACTAATTGTATATACAAAGGGAGACAAACAGTCTAAAGTAGAATATAGTTGTAAAAGACCTGGCCAGTTCGAAGAAGGCAAACTAATTGTTTTGGTCGACGAGGGCTCTGCTTCTGCCAGTGAAGTTATTGCAGGAGCTGTGCAAGATTGGGATCGTGGAACCATCATTGGGAGACGCACTTTTGGTAAAGGGTTAGTTCAGGAACAATACAATCTTAGCAATAAAGCAGGACTAAGACTAACCGTTGCCAGGTATTATACTCCTGTAGGAAGAAGCATTCAGAAGTCTTATGCTAATGGTCGCTCCGCGTATAATGATGAAGTATTGCAGCGTTTTCAGAATGGTGAAATGATTCACCCCGATACAATTAAAAAAGTTCAGGGAGAAGCGTTTAAAACTAAAGGAGGCAGAACCGTATACGGAGGTGGAGGTATTACTCCTGATATTTTTGTTTCCTACGATACAACTGGTTTTTCATCTAATGTAACACCACTGTTTGCGAATCAGAATTTTTCTAAATTCATTTATCGTTTTTATGTGCTCAATAAACCATACTTCGATGGTTTTAAAAATGCATCGGATTTCGCCCAAAACTATAAAGTAAACGATCAGATCAGAAAATATCTACAGGAATATATTATAGCTAACAATATTAAACTCCCGGTGCTTTCTGAAAAAGACAGACTTGAACTGGAAAAAAGGATAAAGACCTGGATGGCCCGTCAAATCTGGGGTATGCCAGGTTTTTATGAAGCTAATAACGAATATGACCTTACAGTTCAACGGGCTCTTCGGGAGAATTAACTGTTTTCGATTCCTTATCTTTTACACCTTTTTCCTCTATCCGGTAAGAAATTATCAGACCAGTTCCTCCGCCGATAGCTACCATAGCGAAATAGATCAATCCGTCGGGGCGCTGGGCTACAGGGGTAACCATTGAGTCAATGATATTTGCCAATATCAATCCTACTCCAGCTCCTACCAGCAACAAACCCCATTTAAGATTTCTAAAGCGTTGGGATTGTTTCTCTACTAGTTGATTTTTAGGATTCATTCCTTTATCAATCATTGCGAGATTTTCTCTTTTCTGCAGATAAACAATTCCAAATAACATGGCAAAAAAGCCAAGAGGAACCAGTATAGGAATTAATATCGCGAGTTCTTTTTCCATAAAAGATTTTTTGTTGTCAATAAATTATTTACAACATCAGACTACCAGTGCTTCTACAAGGTTACAGCTTCTTTCTATTTTTTTTGACATTCCTATCTTTTCAAGACTTCAATATTAATTTATCCAATCTTCCATTTCTACCTCTTATTATATAAATGACTGTCAGAAAAACAGCACAAATATTTCGTATTTTACACTATACCCCTGTAACCTGCTCACCTGTTTTGTTGTCAAAGAATCTATTATTAACGCTTGAGACAATTATAAAAGGGGTTATGGTAGCAAACAAGTTTAAATCTTTTATGGGGTAATGCAGTCCCAAACATCTGATAACGATATTATAACCAGAGTCTTGCGAGGCGAGCATCAGCTATACTCATTATTGGTAGAGCGGTATCAAAACTTTGTGTTTACTGTAGCATTAAAATATGTTCCGGCAAGAGAGGATGCAGAGGAAATTGCTCAGGACGTTTTTGTTAAAGCATATAAGGCTTTGTCAAATTTTCGGGGTGAATCACGGTTTAGTACCTGGCTGTACAGTATAGTGAACACTACCAGTATTACTTTTTTAAGAAAAAGGAAAATGCCTATACATTCACTTGACAATGAAAAAGTTTTTGAAGTGGCCAGCAATGAGACATCACCTTTATCGGTAGGAAGTATTGAGCAAAAATCCAGCATTGAAATGGTGGCCAAAGCTATACAACTGTTAAACCCAGAAGATGCAAAAATTATTACATTATTTTACAAAGCGGAACAATCGCTCGAAGATATTAGTAAAATATTAAACATTGAACCTAATACGGCTAAGGTAAAACTTCATCGGGCACGAGGCAGACTTAAAGAAGTGATGAAAAAATATTTTACGCAGGAAGTCAAAGATCTCAACTATTAAAAACAGTGGCCATGAAAGAAAATATAGAGGAAAAACTTTGGAATTATATTGATGGCACCCTGAATGATCAGGAACATAATTTTGTTTATCAGCTCATCCAGTCGGATCCGCAATGGAAAACAAAATATAATGAACTAATGGAAGTTCATCAGCTAATGAAAAACAATCTTCCTTTAGAAGAGCCCTCCATGCGTTTTACCAAAAACGTAATGGAAGAGATCTCCAGGTTATATATAGTAGCAACCAGAAAAACTTATATCAATAAAAATATAGTCCGTGGAATCGCATTATTTTTTATTGTACCCATAGCAGGACTTCTGGTATTCGCTTTCAGTCAGATTAACTGGTCAGAAGCCGGCACGGCAAATAATATGATTAGTGACCGTCTGACAGATACTGACTGGACTAAAGTATTCAGCAGTACAACGATAAATATTTTTATCATTGTAAACATTATACTGGCTTTAATGCTGATGGATATGTTTTTGCACAAAAAAAGAAAGGAGGTTAATCCTTAAAATTCTTTTTTAGTTCCATCAATTTTGCCTGAAAAGCATTTAATGGTTCTGTCTTTTTAGTTGATTTATTTCTGGCAGGTACCGATCCTTCATTTTTTCTTTGTGTAGAAGATGGTTTATTATCCTTCATTGATAAAGAAATACGTTTTCTGGAAGGGTCCACCTCAATAACAGTAACAGTCACCTGTTGCTGAAGTTTTACCACCTGATTAGGATCAGAAATATAAGTATTACTCATTTGAGAAATATGTAAAAGACCATCCTGCTTAACACCTATATCTACAAACGCTCCAAAATTGGTAATATTTGTCACAATACCAGGAACCACCATACCGGTTTTTACATCTTCGATGGATTTGATGGTATCATCAAATCTAAATTCTTCAACCTGTGCCCTGGGGTCACGTCCGGGTTTTTCTAATTCCTTTAAAATATCTTCAATAGTAAACTCTCCGATATTTTCTGATATATATTGTTTTCTGTCAATTTTTTTTCTAAGGTCTGCATCATTAATCAAATCTGTTACAGAGCAGTTAAGGTCTTTTGCCATAGTGGTTACTACAAAATAACTCTCAGGATGCACGGCGCTGTTATCGAGAGGATTTGAAGAGTTGGGAATACGCATAAATCCTGCAGACTGTTCAAAACTCTTTGGTCCCATTAAAGGCACTTTTCTAATCTCTTCACGAGACTGAAACGGACCATTTTTTAGTCTGTATTCAACAATGTTTTTTGCCAGTGTTGTACTTAATCCGGATATATAACCCAGCAAATGCCTGCTGGCAGTATTCACATCTACTCCTACGTGATTCACGCAGCTTTCCACTACTTTATCCAGTTCATCTTTTAATTTAGTCTGATTCACATCATGCTGATACTGACCAACACCAATAGATTTAGCATCTATTTTTACCAGTTCACTTAATGGGTCAAGTAATCGACGACCAATGCTGATAGAACCACGAACCGTAACATCTTCATTAGGAAATTCTTCTCTGGCCACTTCAGAAGCTGAATAAATTGATGCGCCGCTTTCATTCACCATAAACACACTCACATGTTTACCAAAATCTATACCGCGTACCAACTGCTCGGATTCCCGACCGGCAGTACCATTTCCTATCCCAATGGCCTCTATATCATATTTATTCACCAGCCTTTTAATTTCTGCAATAGAAGCAGCGGCCTCCGATTGCGGAGGATGGGGGTATATTGTGGTATTATAAAGAAAATTTCCCTGCGCATCCAAACAAACCACTTTACAACCAGTTCTGAAACCCGGGTCGAGCGCCATTATCCTTTTAGAGCCTAATGGAGAAGCGAGCAAAAGTTGTCTTAAGTTTTCAGCAAATACTTTTATTGCCTCATCATCAGCATTATTCTTTGCAATAAGCCTGAATTCGTTTTCAATAGAAGACTTTAATAATCTGTCAAAAGAATCCTCTATAGCTGTAGCCACCTGTTTAGCTGCTGTGTTAGTTTTTTTGATGAAAATATTTTTAAGCGAAGCCACTGCTTCTTCTCCGTTAATAGTAATATCCATGGCCAGGTAACCTTCTTTCTCTCCGCGACGAATAGCAAGCATTCGATGGGAAGGACAGTCTGCAAGAGGTTCTGAGAATTCAAAATAATCTCTGTATTTCTGTGCTTCTTCAGTATCTTTTTTAGCTTTTAACACTTTAGCGCTTACAACGGCTTCTGCTGTAAACAACTGTCTTACACTATTTCTTGCCTGTTCATTTTCTGCCACCCATTCTGCAATTATATCTCTGGCTCCCTGTAAAGCATCTTCTATATTTGCCACTTGTTCATTAACAAATTTGGCTGAAGCATCTTCTATATTTGTATCATCCTGAGCAAAAATGAGTGATGCCAATGGCTCCAATCCTTTTTCTATCGCCGTAGTTGCCCTGGTTTTTCGTTTCGGTTTGTAAGGCAGATAAATATCTTCTAACTCTGTAGCATCGTAACTGTTTTCTATTCTAAGCTTCAGTTCAGGTGTTAATTTTCCCGCTGCTTCAATAGTTTTAAGTACAGTTTCCTTTCTTTTATCTAAATCATTGAAATATTTAATCTTTTCAACAACATCGTTGATTTTCACTTCATCCAGATTTCCAGTGGCTTCTTTTCTATATCGTGCCATAAAAGGAATGGTAGCGCCTTCCTGATGAAGCTTAAAAATATTATCTGCCTGCCTTAATGTTACCCCCTGCAGTTCTGCTATTTTCTGAATATATTTTATTTCCATAAAAAATTTTCGGAGGGCGAATGTACCCCATAAGTACAAATAATACTCACCATGTGAAAAAATAAAGACAGCCAATCACAACTTGCCGCTTGTTTGATAAAACCTACCTTTGATTGAATGGACATCAAGAATAATATACTGGAAACGATTGGCAATACCCCTCTTATCCGATTAAATAAAATAACCAGCCATCTTCCGTGCATCGTGGCAGCTAAAGTTGAATATTTTAATCCTGGCAATAGCGCCAAAGACAGGATGGCACTCAAAATGGTTGAAGCGGCAGAGCAGTCTGGCAAACTAAAACCAGGCGGAACTATTATTGAATGTACTTCGGGAAATACAGGTATGGGGCTGGCATTGGCAGCAATAGTGAAAGGCTATAAATGTATTTTTACAACTACTGACAAACAGTCGAAAGAAAAACTGGATATCCTACGTGCTATGGGTGCCGAAGTGTTTGTTTGTCCTACCGATGTAGAACCGGACGATCCTCGTTCCTATTATTCTGTTGCCCGCAAAAAAGCCCAGGAAATTCCTAATTCTATTCATCTCAATCAATACGATAATCTGGCTAACCGACAGGCTCATTATGAAACTACGGGCCCTGAAATATGGAAACAGACAGATGGAAAAATTACACATCTTGTCGTAGCAACCGGAACAGGTGGAACCATCACCGGAACAGCCAGATATCTTAAAGAAAAGAATCCTGCTATTAAAGTGTGGGCAATGGATCCCTTTGGCTCATTGCTTACTAAATACTTTCGTACAGGTGAAATAGATCATAACGAAGTAAAACCCTATGTTACCGAGGGAATAGGTGAAGACTTTGTTCCTGAGAATTACGATATGCGGTATATAGACGCTTTCGAACAGGTTACGGATAAAGATGCCGCCTTAACAACACGCTTATTAGCCAGGGAAGAAGGACTATTTTGTGGAAATAGCGCCGGCACTGCAATAAAAGGTTTACTTCAAAAAGGAAATGAATTAAAAAAAGACGATCTTGTGGTCGTTATTCTTCACGATCATGGGAGCAGATATGTAGCGAAGGTCTATAACGACCAGTGGATTGTGGATAAAGGCTTCCTATAACCCTCCTCTTACTGTCAAAATCATTGATTTCTCGTAGTCTTCCGACCAGATTATGGGAAACATACGATTTTTTGTGTAAATACCGAATGAAAATAATAGAGCAATTGTGCTCTTGTTAACATTGAAATGTGGATATATTTTTGTGTAGAAGTTGATTGATATTATATCAATCTTTGTCCAGTATCCGTCCAAAAATCCTTTTGTCCAATATCCAAGAGAATCCTAAAAGTCCAATATCAGTCAACTTCATTTTTTTTGATCGTATCCTTGAATCCAAACCAACCTTTTCCTCTGAAGTATCCGAACCAATGAAAAAAACCAAAAGATCCGTATTCAAAAAACCCGTTGTTAAGATCCAAAGTCCGAGAAAACCACGTCCAAGAATCTAGTTGAAAACCATTAACTCCAGTACCCTCCTGCTAAATGAAAGAGATATTTAGCAGGAGGCAACTACGGGCATAATTCAGACGGTTATCGTAATTTGAATTATGAATCATAAGCCTTCTCAGAAAAAAGCCATCTTTCCTGTCAACGATCAGCTTCGCAATTATCTAAAAACACATGGCAGAGAAGTTAAACTTCCCGTACACTATCGCGATTTATTACGTATTACCTATAGCATTCCCATACTAGATAAAAATGGGAAAGACACATTGTGGGAAAAAGTAACCTACGATATGAAAGAATGGGAATACATTCGGGATGGCCTTGTCAGAACTTACGCAATTCTTAAAACAGAAGGAGACCTTAGTTTTACCAAACATCTGGATGTTGCCCGGATTGATTATTGCTCATTCGGGAACTCACACCCCTTTCGCATAAGGATCGTTAATAAATTTAATGATAATTACGACTTTTATTACATCAAACAGGCTGATGCTTCCAGAATATACGGATTAGAACTTGAGCATATTCTTTCTCCGAACAGAATCACTTTTCTTACTGATAAAGAAACGCTGGTAGAAGAACATATTCCCGGAGTACCTGGTGATATTTTTATCAGGACACATCTTCACGATCCTTCTACTAATAAGATCAGGCTGGCCAAAGAGTTTGTAAAATTTAACGAAAGGTGTTTTGTGCGTTTACTGGGTGATATGCGCTCCTACAATTTTGTAGTAGACATCACTCCTGACATTGAAGATTATCAATACAGAATCAGAGCCATCGACTTTGACCAACAAAGTTACGAGGGACGAAAAAGCCTTTACCTACCACAGTTTTTTAAAGAAAATGCAGATTTTGTTCAGGTTTGCGGAAGTGTTTTGAACAAAGAATCCATTCAGCAATATCAGGCAGAAGAGAGAACTATGATGGCATTCAGAGTAGCTACAACAAAGTTCAGACTGATGGAACTGCTAAACATCATGTCAAAAGAAAGCTTATCAACAGAAGATAAAATTTCTCAGCTAAAAATGGAATTAGGCAATTATTTCCATAATCCGGTATTTTATAAAAGTAAGTCTATGGGACAAGTGGTCAAACAACAGCTTAAGCAAACACTTCAGAAAAACCTGACGCTGGTCCAAAAAAACCTTGGAAAATCTTATTAATAACATGTCGTTTAAGAAGTGATAAATAAACCAACAAATCGCCCCTGCCATACTCATTTTACTTATCTTCGCGGCTGTTAAAAAACCACGGTAAGCAGACACTTATCGCATTTTGAAAAGTTTATTGATCATCCACTAAAACGTAACTGAAAAGATGAAAAAATATAAAGCCGGTGTGCTATTTGGCGAAGAACTCGAAGCATTGTATAAAGATGCGAAAGACAACCAGTTTGCTTTACCAGCGGTAAATACAACTGGCACAAGCACTATTAATGCAACGCTTGAAACAGCAGCGAAGGTCAACTCACCGGTAATTGTTCAATTTTCCAATGGTGGTGCACAATTTATAGCTGGAAAGGGAATGCCAAATGATCAACTTCAGGCTAATATTTCCGGAGCTGTTTCAGGTGCATTACATATTCATCATGTCGCAAAATATTATGGTGTTCCGGTAATATTACATACTGATCACGCTGCTAAAAAATGGTTGCCATGGATTAGCGCACTTATAGACGCAGGAGAACAATTTTCAAAAGAAAAAGGTCAGCCTTTATTCAGCTCTCATATGCTTGATCTTTCAGAAGAGTCTATACAGGAAAACATTGAAACTTCAGTAGAATATTATAAACGTATGCACCCACTGGGTATGAGCATTGAAATTGAACTGGGTGTTACCGGAGGTGAAGAAGATGGAGTGGATAATACAGATATTGAAAATTCAAAACTGTATACACAACCTGAAGATGTAGCTTACGCTTATAAAGAATTGAGCAAAGTAGGATCAAGATTTACTGTAGCAGCCGCTTTCGGAAACGTTCATGGAGTATACAGTCCGGGAAATGTTCAACTTCGTCCGGAAATTTTAAATAACTCTCAGGTTTATATTGAAAAAGAATTAAAAGCAGGACCAAAGCCTGTGTATTTTGTTTTTCATGGAGGAAGCGGTTCACCTCAACACCAGATTCGTGAAGCAATTGGTTACGGAGCCATTAAAATGAATATTGACACCGACCTTCAGTGGGCATTCTGGGAAGGCGTACTTGGATATTACAAGAAAAATGAGCCTTATCTGCAAGCTCAGCTGGGTAATCCTGAAGGAGAAAACAAACCCAATAAAAAATATTACGATCCGCGCGTTTGGTTACGTAAAGGAGAAGAAACTTTCATCAAACGTTTAGAAACTGCATTCGAAGATCTTAACTGTATCAATAGAAACGCATAATCCATACTAAGTTGTCAACAAAAGACAATCTTAGATTGAATATTAGTATTTAGTCCCGGTAGAAAAATGGTCATTTTTTTACCGGGATTTTATATTTCACCCCAATCCCAGACCCAATATTGGCTACAACAGATTAATCTCTGATTATGTAAAGACTCCAACACCTGTACTCATTATAATACACCTATCAAATATTAAGTATTGTCAGGCTAATCCAATAGTATCAGCCGAATTTATTGAACACGAATAATTTGTGATCTAACATTTTTGGGATTGATTTAATTGTGTGATTACTTTAAAGTTAATCCCGACTGTCAGATCAAATATTGACTATCTCATTTTAATTGTTTCCTTATTTAAAATAAATTCCGATTAACAGGCCGAACAATGACTATATTAATTCATGTTTTTAAGAATTCATCTTTCTAAAAGGAAGGCATTGGGATAACCTACCATTATCTGACAGCTCCTTCTTCACCTCATTTCACATCCAATCATTATTGAACTTCCTTTATTTAATCATTTTTACAACCTATTTATATGACACTATTTTGCACTCAGTATTATAAAGAAAGAAATGCCATCAATTCTTTATCGTAAAATAATTTACTATAATTCATCAATTTTAATAGATACAATAGAATGATCAACTCTTACTTATCGCCTATTCATTTTTCCAAATCATTGCTATAGTTTATTGATTCTAACACACTGATGTAATGAATAATTCTTACTTAATTGGTTATTTACTTTTTTTAAACTATTTGCTATCCTTTATCTATTCTAATACATAAAAGACAATGAATAACTCTCGCTTATTATTGGTTATTCATTTTTTCAGATGAAGATGTATATTCTACACTTCTAAGACATGTTCATGTAGAAATAATGCACAACCTTTATTCTTCAAATAAAAACTTCAATAGCAACACATCTCCAGCGTAGCATCCATATAGTCCTCCGTTTTTTAGTACAGCTCATGAGTTGACTTAAAGCAGTTAGATTAAATCGCCTACCTTATAAGAGTTGAATAGCTAATAATGCTTAATGAATAACAGATAGAGGTATAATGATTTATTCTTGTTATCAATTCTTTATTTAATCACTTAAGTGTCAGCCAGGATACACTCATTAAAACATTTCCACCAATACGTTCACTACTAATACATAGCAATGGTTAATGATCCAATTTAGTTATCTATGTCTGGCATTGTTTTTTATATATCAGTTTATATGAGCAAGAAAACACCGATAGCGGAAGATTCACAGGAAGCGCTCAAAACAGAGCAGAGAAAAGATCAACCGAATCAACAAAACAGAGGATTTGAAGAAGATCATCCCGGTAATCCTGTGAGAACTACAGGGTCAACAAAAAAAGACCAGGAAACATTACCTACCGGAGAACCGGATCCGGGTGAAGCTTAATTTATTATTCACTTAAAATTATTATTCACTTTAAAAATCATTTATTATGACTAACGATAAAAAAGGAACAGATCCTGACTTCAAACCATCAAAAGGTCAGCAGTCTAATGAAAATTGGGATAGAAAAGAGGAAAATCAATCATCCGGAACTAAAACTTCCGGTAATCCTGATGCCGAACAAAATATAGAAAGGGAAGAATTACCAGGAAAAGAAGATCTGGACAGAGGAAATTTAACGGGTCCTGGTTTAGGTTAATCCCAAATCGTTATTATTTTTTTAAATAACACCATATTTCATTTGAACTGATATTTTTTACATGATGATTATGTCTAATCTCACTTTCTTATGTAAAAGATTATTGTAAAAACAAAGGAGGGTATCTCAAAAGTAAGAAACACCCTCCTTTTATTAGGATACCTGATGCAGACAGGTGGTCGTTTAAGCTATTCTCAAAGGCCTCGTTTATTTTCGGCGCATCCTCCTTTTATTAGGGTAGCTGAAGGAGAAGGTCTTAGTTTAAGCAATGCTCCAGTCTTTCCAAACACTTCTGATACTCCCTTTATTTATTTGGTCTATTGCACTACTTCTTCTATTACAGTACCGACACAACCATTAGGCATTTGAATTCTTAACATTGCCGCTATAGTTGGTGCTACATCCGTCATATAGGTTTCTCTATTAGTTTTACCTGGCTTAACATTCCACCCATACCATACTAAAGGAATATGCGAGTCATAGGGATTCCATGCACCATGAGTAGTTCCATTTCCACTCATACCTGTATAACCTGGTTTTAAGATATATTGAACATCTCCTGTACGGGAGGGAAAGTATCCATTAATGGAGCGCTGGCGTATGGTTTCCTGCAAAGGAATCGTCATCAACTGATCATAATTAAAAGCACGATAAACTTCTTGCTGAGCCGATAGTGTATCGACAATCATTTTAGTAATAACAGATTTATCAAGCTTTAATGAATCAATTAAACGATGGTCAAGAAAAGCCTGATGATTTGACCAGGTTTTTATCAGTTTATGATTTGCAAAATTTCTGGCTAAAACTTCTTCAATACTTCTTTCTAAATGAGCTTTAAAGGGCTGACCAGTTAATTTATTCAATGAATTAAAATGTATACTATGTGCAGCACCGTGATCAGCAGAAATAAATACGAGATATTGATCCTTACCTACTTTATTATCCAGGAATTTAAAAAAATCTCCCAGCTCTTTATCCAGACGCAAATAAATATCTTCTACTTCAATTGAATTAGGACCATATCCATGTCCGATATAATCGGGAGTAGAAAAACTAATAGCAAGAAAATCCGTAATGCTATCCTTACCCAGTTGTTCATGAATAATGGCCTCTGTAGCAAGTTCTTTAATTATCGTATTTCCATAAGGTGTGGCCGCAAGCGATCCATAAGATTTACCAATATTACCTTCGTAATTGTAGGGAAAAGATTTAATCTTCTCAGGCTCTACACCAGCATAATAATCTTTGATTGTCATGCTTTGCGAATAAGTTTCGATAGGATATAATGTTTTCCATTCGTTTTTATAATATCCGTCCACTAATTTCCTTTTATTGAAACGCTCTACCCATTGTGGCAATTCATTCATATAAAAGGTTGAGGATATAAATTCTCCGCTTCCACCATCATACCAATAAGCTGCGTTAGCTGAATGTCCGGCAGGAAGTATAGCTCCCCTATCTTTAATTGAAATCCCAATCACCTTACTCCTGAAATTAGTAGCCATGCGGAGTTCATCGGTAATAGTAGTAACAATCATATTCCTGGGACTCATCTGTCCGTTCTGATTATCATTATTAACTCCCTTCACAGTATTGTCCTCTGTACAATAAACATCCCTGTTTAGCTGAAGATCATACCAGCTATTACCTGTAATTCCATGAACCGCAGGAACTGATCCTGTATATAGACAAGTATGTCCGCAAGCTGTATAGGTCGGTATATAATTGATATATGTGTTTTCGCAACTAAATCCTTTGTTCACCAGTCTCTTAAACCCGCCATCCGGCAGATATCTGTCATAATAGCGGTAAAGAAAATCCCATCTCATCTGGTCAACCACGATTCCTACTATGAGTTTGGGACGTTTTAATGTTTTTCCTGGAATATTGGCAGTTTGGGCATGGATCAGATTACTAAAAAGAAGAAGAAGAGACAATAAATACTTCACAATTATTTTTTTATGCATAAATAAGTACTAAAGTAATCAATTAAAAAAACTACAGGGGTTTTATAGTAAGCTGATTACAATTTTTTAATGTTTACCTTTGCCAAATTAAAATCTTCACTGTTATATGGCAGATATTTTTGATAGGCTTCTGAAACATTATGGCCCACTTGGCCAACACAGAGAAAGAGCTCATGGTTACTTTGCATTTCCTAAACTGGAAGGGGATATCGGAAACAAAATGAAGTTTCGTGGAAAAGAAATGATTGTATGGAGTTTAAATAACTATTTAGGCCTCGCCAACCATCCTGAAGTAAGAAAAGCTGATGCAGATGCAGCTAAAGAATTCGGATTAGCATTACCCATGGGTGCAAGGATGATGAGTGGCAATAGTAATTATCATGAACAACTTGAGGCTGAACTGGCAGCTTTTGTACATAAGGAAGATGCTATCTTATTAAACTTTGGTTATCAGGGTATGGTAAGCCTTATCGACACAATATGTGGTAGACATGATGTTATTGTTTATGACGCCGAAAGTCATGCATGTATTATAGATGGTCTAAGACTACACCCCGGACATAGATACGTTTACAAACACAACGATATTGAAGATTTCGAAAAACAATTACAGAGAGCCAGCGCTCTGATTGAAAAACAAAAATCAGGAGGAATTCTGGTTATTACAGAGGGGGTGTTTGGTATGGCTGGAGATCAGGGGAAATTAAAAGAAATAGCCGCCCTTAAAAAGAAATATTTTTTCCGCTTGCTGGTTGATGATGCGCATGGATTTGGAACGCTTGGTAAAACAGGAGCCGGGGCCGGTGAAGAGCAGGGTGTACAGGGCGATATAGATCTTTATTTTTCGACTTTTGCTAAATCAATGGCTAGCATAGGAGCTTTTATTGCCGGAGAAAAAAAGATTATTGATTATATCCGTTATAATATTCGCAGCCAGATTTTTGCAAAAAGTTTACCTATGCCTTTAGTGATAGGTAATTTAAAAAGGCTCGAACTATTACGTACACAACCACAGTTAAAAGATAAACTGTGGGAGAATGCTCTAAAACTGCAGAATGGTCTGAAAGAAAGAGGCTTCGATATTGGTAATACAGATTCAGTTGTAACGCCTGTATATATGAAAGGTGGTGTTGAAGAAGCCACAGCAATGGTAATGGATATTAGAGAAAACTATCATATATTTTGTTCCATAGTTGTTTATCCCGTCATTCCAAAGGGGCACATTATCTACAGACTTATACCCACAGCAGTACATAATGATGAAGACATCAGAATTACTCTTGATGCATTTTCAGAAACCAAGATAAAATTAGATTCAGGAGCTTATAAAGTAGAAGCCATTCCGGATATGGCCAATGCATAAATAAGAGTTGCGCATAATAATTGTATATAAAAGAAAGCCCCCGAATGGGGGCTTTACTCTAATCAAATACCATTAACCATTAAACCTTATCCTATGAATACCAAATTTAACAAATAGTGGTGAAACATTATTTGACATATATCATTTTAATTAGTTTTTAATTCAATATATTGTATTTAATTGATCGGGGTCAATTAAAGTCTTTATAGTTAAATATTTAATACCCAAAATGAGAAAAATTGTTATCGCTGTTACTGGAGCCAGTGGTTCTATATATGCCAAACTCATGATTGAAAAGTTGTTGCTCCATAAATCACAGTGGAAACAACTGGCTGTAATTCTCACGGGCAACGGAAAAGAAGTATGGAAAGAAGAATTGGGAGAGAAATCGTATGATAAATATGATGTTCACTATTATCATACGAACGACTTTTCTGCTCCTTTTGCATCGGGGTCGGGACAGTTTGATACAATGATAGTGGTACCCTGCTCTATGGGTACATTAGGGAGAATAGCCACGGGGGTATCATCAGATCTGATCACCAGAGCGGCAGATGTTATATTAAAAGAAAGAAGGAAATTAATATGTGTGTTAAGAGATACTCCATACAACCTTATTCACATTCGAAATATGGAAACACTCACTCTTGCCGGTGGTATTATTTGTCCGGCAACACCGTCCTTCTATAGTCGCCCTTCAACTATAGAAGAAGTAGCACTAACAGTTGTTGACCGTGTATTAGATCTTGCCGGGTTTGAAATACCATCATACCGATGGGGAGGCAAATAAACAAGATATATTGAACACTTAACCTTAACGCAGATCTACTTCTTCTACTCCCGGATAATTGTTTTTATTAAACACAAATGTGTTATCGGCAATTGCAGATTTTCCATTAAGCGTATTCACAGTGTAAATATACTTGTTGCCATTTTTTTCAATAATCTTGGTAGAATATAAAGTTTTAGCAATTTTGTCTACAAGCAGATACACTTTGTGAAAAGCTTTGCTTTTATCTACTGGTGTCAACTCGATTTCCTGTAGCAATTTCGCTCCTATTTTCTGTTCCCCATTCAGCTTATACAGAAAGTCTTTATCATAAAATGAAGTAAATAATTTTTGAGGAGTAATCCCGGATCCTGAAGGATCGACAGTAGTTATAGTGACTTCATTTGCACCTTTATCGTATGTCCACACATCTTTACCATTACTGAATATCTCCTGACCAGTAATGGTCACCCGGTACTTATCACCTTTCATATACACGACTCCTTTTTTAGAACCTTGTACCTTTCCTTTAGCGTCTTGTACTTCTAAGGTAAAATTAGACTGTACAGCACTGAAAGATTGAAACTTATTACTAACAGCATCCAGCACTTTTTTTGCTTCAGGATCATTCCCCTGTCCTATTGCCGATATAACAACACTAATAAATAATACTACTACCAGATAAGCCTTTTTCATCCGTATTTTTTTATTTTATATTGACCGGATGGAGCCCTGTGTAAGCGGTATTGCGCGCGGCTTCATCCTGTATATGATTTTAATTATGCTGTTTAACGGTCGGGGTATGAACTAACCCATGTTCTGCTATTCATACCTGAACCTGTTGAAGGGCAGCTTCACGATCTCCTCATGCGG
>CAZQIQ010000041.1:3331-6156 GCA_964593835.1 uncultured Chitinophagaceae bacterium | reverse complement strand
ATCCGTATTTTTTTGTTTTTTAATTTCAGCACACTACTCAATTAATCTTTCAATTTCCAATTGTAACTTTTCGAAAATAATTGGTGCTATTTATTTAAGCAGGTTACGTTAAAAGTAATTGAATTTGTTACAAACTTTCATCTGTAAAATTCAATTATTCAAACAACAACACTGATTCAAACATTCAAATAACTATATTAATCCTAAAATCACAGTTGCCACCTATTAAACTATTTTAATATACCATTTGTATAAGCTGGCAAATATATGAGATATTAGACTCTATTTACTGGACAATGGTTTACCTAGGAAAAAGTTAAAATGTCAGAATAGGGTCTGTTTTTACATATAGAAAACTACCCTAGTCCTACAAGATGCTGATCCAGTTCTGCTTCGGTCTTGATCAATACATCCCTGGCCTTACTACCCTGATTGTTACCTACCACGCCTGCAGCTTCAAGCTGATCCATTAACCTTCCAGCCCTATTGTAACCAAGTTTCATTCTTCTTTGGATAAGAGAAGTGGAACCAACCTGATTTTGTACAATTAAGCGTGCAGCTTCTTCAAAAAGCGGATCCCGTTCCAACAGACTAAAATCCTTTGCATCCATGTCCTTTTCGTCGATATATTCAGGCAAAAGGAATGCCTGAGGGTAGCCTCGCTGCTCACCAATAAAATCACAAACATTATCGACCTCAGGAGTATCGACAAAAGCACATTGAAGACGAGTGATTTCTCCATTATAAGAAACGAGCATATCACCTTTCCCTATTAATTGTTCTGCACCACCCGTATCAAGAATAGTGCGTGAATCTATTTTTGAAGATACTTTAAATGCTATACGGGCAGGAAAATTAGCCTTGATTGTACCGGTAATGATATTTACTGAAGGACGCTGCGTAGCTATGATAAGATGTATCCCCACAGCTCTGGCCAATTGGGCGAGTCGGGCAATAGGCATTTCCACTTCTTTACCGGCAGTCATAATAAGATCTGCAAACTCGTCTATCACCAATACGATAAAGGGTAAAAACTGATGACCTTTTTGAGGATTAAGTCTTCTTTTGATAAACTTCTCATTATACTCCTTGATATTTCTGGCGCCCGCTTCTTTTAGCAGATCATAGCGGTTATCCATTTCAATACATAGGGCGTTTAAAGTATTGATTACTTTCTTGGTATCAGTTATTATAGCTTCTTCTTCTCCCGGTAATTTGGCAAGGAAATGTTTTTCTATAGTTCTGTATAAACTAAGCTCAACTTTTTTGGGGTCTACTAAAACAAGCTTCAACTGAGAAGGATGTTTTTTATATAATAAAGAAACGAGTATTGCATTTAATCCCACTGATTTACCCTGACCAGTAGCCCCAGCCATCAAAAGATGCGGCATAGTAGCCAGGTCAACAATAAAGTTTTCATTATCAATTTTCTTTCCGATGGCGATGGGCAAACTATATGTATTGTGCTGAAATTTTTCCGAAGCCAGCATCGTACGCATACTCACTATTGTCTTTTTCACATTAGGAACTTCAATACCAATAGTTCCTTTTCCGGGTATAGGAGCGATGATACGGATACCTAAAGCAGCAAGGCTTAACGCTATATCATCTTCCAGGTTCTTAATCCTTGATATTCTCACTCCAGCAGCCGGAACAATTTCATATAGTGTAACTGTGGGACCTACTGTAGCACTGATTTTCTGAATATGTATATCATAATTTTTCAGCGTATTTATGATCTGATTTTTATTGGCCTCCAACTCTGACGCATCCTGAATGATTCTTTCACTACCATGATTTTCCAATAGTTCGAGTGAAGGATGTTTATATCCGCTTAAATCCAGCGTTGGCTCGTAAGGTTCCATCTCTGCTACCTTCACTTCACCTTCTTCTGTTTTTTCTACTGCCTCATTAATGACCAGCTCAGGTTCTGGTATTATGTTCTTTGATTTTTTTTCAGGTATATATACCGGTATTTCTTCAACGATTGCGGGAATCACTTCAGGAATCTCATGTTGTTCCTCACTTGTCTCCATCACAGATAATTCAAGAGACAGTTCGTCTTCTTCCTCAGCAGTAACAGAGTCCGACTCAGGCTGTTCATCCAGAATCTTTTCAATGCTTTTCTTTAATCTGTTTTTCTTTTTAGGTTCTTCAATGGGTTCTTCCACGACTTCTGCTTCTGCTAGATCCATATCAGTATCTTCTTTCTTTTCAGATGATTTTTTCAATGAAGGCACGGAAAAAACAGGATTAAAACGCCAGATAAAATAAGCTAGTCCACCTACTATCAACAAAGCAGTAGCACCCAGCCAGCCGAGTAAATTGCGAAGCCAATCCGATACCATATCACCTACTGCACCTCCCCATGGAAAAGCATGTTCATTAAAAAGAAAAGCCAGCAGTACACTGAAATAAACAATACCTGCTATTACATAACGAAGATTACGTCGAAAGGAAAATATTTTTTTTCCTGTCAGAAAATTTATTCCTAAAACAAAAAACAGAGAGCAAAACAGATATGATGCCAATCCGAATCCGTTATAAAAAAACTGGTGAGATGTCCAGGCACCCAAGCTTCCCAATATATTATGGATCTTTATTTCCTTTTCAGGAAAAAATAAAGAAGATTGTTTCAATACACTTTGATCTTCTGACCAGGTAAACAAATAAGATGTAAAGCACGCAAACAAAAAAATGCTCAACAATAAAAGAAGAGTGCCGGCAATTTTATGGGTCCGCTCGTCTTTCACCAATTCCTTTACATTTACCTGTTCTTCTTTTTCAGGTTTTAGGATTTCCGGATCGGGAGATTGTTTCCTGGC
>CAZQIQ010000041.1:0-3321 GCA_964593835.1 uncultured Chitinophagaceae bacterium | reverse complement strand
AAGATAAGCAGTAGTATTTCAATTAAGAGGGACAAAAATTGTATTTTACACGCAGGATGCGACTATTCATCATTCTGATATGCACCCTTTGTATGTACAGGGCAGCTGCTCAGCAAAGCGTTCCTCCGGTCATACACGTCTCCACCATTCAATATTTCGATTCTATTGGCGGAAAATGCGCGTTTTATATAGCGCCAAAAAACAAAATCAGTGATCATCAATTGCCATTTCTACCTTATCAGACTGATTACAAAAGAGGTGCAATACCGGGAACAGTCATTGAACAGGAATGTTTTTTACGGTTTTCGCTCTTTAATGATACTGATTCAATAAAAGATTTTTTCTTCATACCCGGAATTTATCTCAGTCAGATAAATATGTTTGAGGCCCGTCCGGAAAACATAATATCCTTAAAGAAAATTTCAGAAGATACCCTTTCAGCCAAATTATTTAAAGGTGCAAGATTAATAAGCATTGCTCCAGGTGATTCAGCAGTATATTTTACCCGTTTCAGCTTTGTGCGATCAAATATTAATATTTTTACTCCCCGTATTGTTGAGAAAGATTTTTTTGGAGTATGGGTATTGATGCTTAAAAACATATCCAGTTCCATCAGTATTTTTACCTATGTAGCTATTGGTATCATGTTACTAATGATCTTTTATTCAATAGCACTTTACATTCAGAATAAAAGCAATGAATATCTATTTTATGCAGCCTATGCTTTTTGCATCACCACAATGATATTCTTGAAATACTTTCAGGATTTTAAAGGCACGGCATTTAATATCTTCTTTGAGGAATATTTTGATTTCATGATACTGTGTGGGAGTGTATTTTTTTATCTGGGCTTTATCCGTAAATTCCTTAACACCGGCAAAAGAGAACCTGTTCTGGAAAAAATGATTCAGTACTCCGCTATCGTCCTTTCAGCTCTTCTTATTATTTTTTCATATTTCTATTTTTCCACCGACAAATACATCATCCTTAATACACTAGAGAACAATGTTATCAAACTACTGATATTCGCCATAAGTATCATTGTTATCATCTATTGTTTAAGAAAAAGGGATCCTTTATTAAAATATATAGCTGCCGGTAACATTGCTTTGGTATTTTTTTCTATGTTTTCGCTGGCTATGATTGTCTATAAATGGAAGCCTTTTGTCAACCTAACAGGTTCTATACTTAATAATTCCATGTTCTATTATGAATTGGGATTAATTTTTGAATTATTGTTTTTTTCATTCGGGCTGGCTTATAAAAACAAAACAGATATTATTACACAGGTAAAAGGACGTGAGCATCTAAAACTAGAGAATGAAAGAAAAGAGTTCGAAAAACAAATGGCCATCATGGCTGCGCGACAGGATGAGCGAGATCGTATTTCTGCAGATATGCATGATGATCTCGGAGCAGGAGTTACAGCAATAAGATTAATGAGTGAAATTGCTAAAAGTAAATTACAGGATGAAAAATTTCCGGAGATAGATAAAATATCCAATTCAGCTAACGAATTATTGGGAAAAATGAATGCTATTATATGGACAATGAAGAGTTCAAATGATAGCACCGAAAGTCTTATAGCTTATATAAGAGCCTATGCAACAGAATATTTCGACAATACTCCGGTTGAATGTTCCATACAAGTGCAGCAACTTGCGGAATATGAACTGAGTGGTGAAAAAAGAAGAAATATTTTTTTAAGTTTTAAAGAAACGCTTAATAATATACTTAAACACGCAAAAGCAGATAAAGTCAATATAACTATCTATGTAGACAATGATTTACTAAAAATAAGTATTCATGATAATGGGATAGGCTTTGACACACAAAACATTCGTCGTTTCGGGAATGGTTTAAGTAATATCAGAAAACGAATGCAGAATATAAACGGAAATTTCACTATCACTAATAACAACGGAACGCTTATTTATTTTGACATCAGTATGAAATGAAAATATTTTGTTTCCGGTGTAACAAAGAAGAATAAAATCGAATTACTCTCAGCGCATTAGTACAGAATTAACAATTGATCATATACACTTAAGATTCGCTTGTGCAGAGTACGTACTATTGTTGCTTATTACTAAATACAGCCATAGCGATAGATATCCAGCCTACAATAAAAAACATTCCTCCGAAAGGCGTTATGATACCTATTCCTGATAATCCTACAGTATTGGTGGCTTTTAAGGCTGTAAGTAAGTATAGTGAACCTGAGAATAATATAATACCAGTAATAAAAGAATATCCAGCCGTATTCATCCATTTACTCTGGAATCTCTCAGGTAAAATCCCAGTGGCCAACAATGCAAATACATGATAGAAATGGTATCTCACTCCAGTTTCAAAAGTTGAAATATATTCCTGAGGTAAAATCTGCTTTAATCCATGCGCACCAAAAGCTCCCAGTATAACAGCAAGGGCACCGAGTAAAGCGGCAGTAATGATAAAAGGTTTATGCATGTAAAATAGATTGAATGAATTCATTGGCTGAAATACTGTTTTCGTTATCGACAATTACATCAGCCTGTTCGTAATACATCCTTCGCTCATTCAGTTTTCTGATAATGTAAGCTTTCATGTCTTCGTCAGCAATATTTTTCAACAAAGGTCTGGAAGCTTTTTCTTTCAACAGTCGTTGAAGAATAATTTCGGCATGAGTATTCAACCACACTACCACTCCCTTTTTTTTCATTCTTTCTATATTATTAAAAAAGCAGGGCGTTCCACCACCACAAGAAAGTATCATTGATTCATTATCCTCTATAACAGTTTCCAGTGTTTCCTTTTCTATCATTCTAAAATGTTCTTCTCCGCAGGCGGCAAAGATTTCTGGTATACTTTTATTTTCAGCCTTAACAATTTCTTCATCAAGATCAAAAATAGGATAGTTTAACTGAGATGCTATTTGTTTACCCCAGTGTGTTTTACCCGATCCCATAAAACCAATCAAAAATATCCTCATTTACTTAAAAGCATTTATTCCTGTAATATCCATACCTGTAATCAGCAGATGAACATCATGAGTGCCTTCATAAGTTATTACACTTTCAAGATTCATCATATGTCGCATCACTGAATATTCACCAGTAATTCCCATAGCGCCTAATATTTGTCTTGCTTCACGTGCTATGTTTGCCGCTACCTCACAGCCATTTCTTTTGGCCATTGATACCTGCTGAGGCGTAGCTTTTTGTTCATCCATCAATATTCCCAGTCTCCAGTTTAATAATTGCGCCTTAGTAATTTCAGTAATCATTTCAGCCAGTTTTTTTTGTTGCAGTTGAAATGATGCGATGGGTTTATTAAACTGAT
>CAZQIQ010000040.1:0-31910 GCA_964593835.1 uncultured Chitinophagaceae bacterium | reverse complement strand
CAAGAGGGCATGTCTGCCAAAAATTCCATCACTCCACAGTATAATCATCCTTATAAAGAACAATGATGTTGCAATATTAAATAAAAACGCGGTTTGGTTAATAATATTTCAAGAAATATTTTTAAAATTTCAAAATTATTCAAATATTTGCTATTATTATTGATTATTTCAAAAAAACATTATCCAAAATGGGGCTTAAATTAAACCTCGACAAGCTTGACCTTCAGATCATCCACGAAATGATGAACAATGCGGAAATATCTTACGCAGATCTTGGTAAAAAATTATTTGTCTCCGGTGGAACGATTCACGTTCGCATAAAAAAACTTGAAGAAGCCGGAGTAGTTAAAGGTACAAGGTTAAGCGTAGACCTAAAACATTTAGGATACGACGTTATTGCTTTTATCGGTATTTATCTTGAAAAAAGTTCTCTCTATGATTCTGTTGCTAAGGACCTTCAGAAAATTCCTGAAATAGTCAGATTAAATTACACTACAGGAAATTATTCAATGTTTGCTGAAATAATATGTAAGGATATTAATCAATTAAGATTTGTATTACATGACCAGCTTCAAAAGATCAAAGGAATAGAAAGAACAGAAACACTTATTTCTCTGGAAGAAAGTTTTTCGAGAAATGTACAGGTGTATAATTCCTAAACTTTTATTTGCAAGGCGTCCCGTAAACCGTTTCCCAACATATTAAATGAAAGAACAAGTATCATTATAGCAAAACCTGGCGCCAATGCCAGCATAGGGTTATGCGTAATGATAAAATTATAGTTTTCTTTAATCATCAATCCCCAGCTGGGTTGAGGAGGTTGTACGCCTACACCTAAAAAACTCAACCCGGCTTCTATAACTATTGCGGTAGCAAAATTAGCTGTAGCTATAACAATAATTGGTCCGGCTATATTGGGTAATATATGCCGAACGATTATTCTAAACGATGAAAGGCCTATTGCACCTGCAGCTTCAATATATTCCAGTTCTCTTATAGTTAATATCTGGCCCCTTACTATTCTGGCAACATTTACCCATGATGTTAATCCAATAGCTACAAATACCTGCCAGAACCCCTTCCCTAATACAAGTGTGAGAGCAAACACAAGTAGTAATGTAGGAATACTCCAGATGATATTAATAAACCACATAATAATATCATCAACTCGACCTCCAAAATAACCTGCTACACTACCCAGAGAACATCCAATCAATAATGATATAATTACGGTCACAATACCAACACCTAAACTTACCCTAACACCTATAATCAGTCTGCTCAAAATATCTCTGCCAAATTTGTCTGTGCCCAATAAAAAAGTTATTGATGTAATTGAAATACTATCCTGGTTAACTGAGTGTATATTAAAAGCCTGGCGTTCACTTATTCCTTCATCGATAAATTTTTCGACAATAATGCTGTCTTTTGTCCATTGGTAGTTACTAATTGGCAAATAATAATAATTATCCTTTTTGCCATTAATAATCTTGTTAAAAAAGGAAGTAGATGTTTTATCCTTTGTGGGAATCTTGAGAAACTGCTGCGTAAAGCCAGGTTTTTTTCCTCCGATCTCAACAATCATTCTATTGGCATATGGTGAACTATCGGGGCTAATGTAATAAGCGAAAACAGCTATTAAACAACAAAAAATAATTACTCCGCTACCTGCCAGTGCGATGTGATTTTTTTTAAATCTCATCCATATTTTAGAAAGACGATCAGCCATTTTTTATTTTTCTTGACTTCCAGGTATACGAGCCAAATCTTCCCAGCCATCCTGAAATAAGGATGTAGATAATATGCAATGGTTGCAGCAAAATAAAATATTTCATCAATCGTTGCTGCTTAAAAAATGATGCAACTGCATTTACAAATGGAAACTCAATCAGTATTTTTGCTAATACAAATAATATGTAAAAGCCGGCAAATTTTAAACTAAATAATGCGATTATAAAACCTACCGCATAACATACATTTACCAGATAGGTTAACCATAAAATATAGATTATTTTTTTATCGTCATAATAAGCAGCTTTGCTAGCCCAACGAATCCGTTGATTAAAAAAGTCTTTCCAGCTTCTTTCTGTTTCTGTGGTAACAATTGCCTGGTCGCTTTTTAAGTAGAATATGTTTTCAGGGTAGCGTGAAAAGATTTTAAACATTAAAAACATGTCATCGCCTGAAGGAATATCACTTACTCCATCAAACCCCTTTACTTCTTCAAAACTTTTGCGAGTGTAAGCAAGATTAGCTCCATTACACATGGAATGCAATTTTTTGAATACAGAAGCGCCGGTAATACCCTGTAAAGTCATAAAATCAATCGACTGAAATATAGATAAAATCGATCGCTGCGTATTCATCTTAACGGGTGCGACTATGAATTGAGCCTCCTTTGCCACATAAAAGGCAACAACAGTAGATAACCACTGAGGTTCCATAATACAATCAGCATCAGTGGTAATGATCAACTCTCCACTACTTTGTTCTATCCCTTTCGTGATGGCCTGTTTTTTTCCATAAAGAGGGTCTTCCAGATTTATCAGGATAACATTATTGTATTTCTTAATTATTTCGGGGGTTTCATCAGTAGAATGATCATTAATAATTACAATTTCAGATAAAGAGGCCGGATAGTTCTGTTGTTGCAGACATTCTATAAGTCTTGAAATGTTAGCAGCCTCATTACGCACAGAAACAATAACGGATACTTTTACCGATGGAACGCCAATATTAGAAAATGAGGGAGCTTTATTCCAGGCTTTCCTGTAATAATCAATCAGGTAGCCATAGGCCAGCATCAACACAAAAAAGATAAATATCAGTATAGTCATATAAGGGACAATCACTTGGAAAGTACAGATAAAATTGTTAAGTTTGGATAGTTGTATAAACAACTATATGACAAACAACCATTTTAAGAAGGGAGAGTTACATAGTTTTATTACCGGAAAAGCGTCAACTGCCATTGCCAGGAGGCTTCAGAAAAAATTTAATGCTGCAGAATTAAATATTACTATTGAGCAGTGGAGCGTCCTTTATCAATTGTGGAAACATGATGGAAGCAGTCAGCAGGAACTGTGTAAACGAACTTTTCGCGACAAACCCAGTATAACCCGTCTCGTAGATAATTTGGAAAAACTTCAGTTGGTAAAAAGGGTTCCTTCTGAAACAGATCGCAGAATCAATCTTGTTTTTTTAACAAAACAGGGCATGCGTTTGGAAGAACAAACCATGAATATTGCTGAAGAAACGCTGAACGAAGCATTAACTGGAATCTCATCTGAACATATTAACCTGTGCAAGGAAATATTACAACAGGTGTATGATAATCTTAAATAAACAACAATTTATTCATAATAAATATTGATTTTATGAGTACCGCTTTGCAACATAGCATAAAAGGAGGCGAATGGCTTATAAAAGAAAGCTTACCCGCGAATACTTTTATTCCTGAAGAATTTAATGAGGAACAGCTGATGGTAAAGGATATGTGTACATCATTCCTTGATAACGATGTGTTGCCGATTGTTGATCGAATAGATAAACTGGAAGAAGGTTTAATGCCTTCATTAATTAATAAAGCGGGAGAACAGGGTTTATTATCTGTTTCTATTCCCGAAGAATTTGGCGGATTAGGAAAGGATTTTATTACCTCTACTTTGGTCAACGAAGGACTAGGTGGAGGTTTTTCTTTTTCCGTTGCCGTATCTGCGCATACTGGTATCGGTACGCTGCCCATATTGTATTTTGGTAATGAGGGGCAGAAACAAAAATATATACCCAAATTATCGACTGGTGAATGGAAGGGTGCTTACGGTTTGACCGAGCCAAACAGCGGCAGCGATGCGTTAGGAGCAAAGACCACGGCCTCGTTAAGCAGCGATGGTAAACATTATTTGCTTAATGGCCAGAAGTGCTGGATCACCAATGGAGGTTTTGCAGATGTTTATACCGTTTTTGCAAAAGTAAACGGCGAACAATTTACAGCATTCATTGTTGAGCGAGGTTTTGAAGGATTTTCTCAGGGCCCGGAAGAACATAAAATGGGAATTAAGGGCTCCTCAACAGTTCAATTGTATTTCCAGGATTGTAAGGTTCCTGTAGAAAATGTATTAGGAGAAATTGGTAAAGGGCATATAATCGCATTTAATATTCTTAATATAGGAAGATTAAAACTGGCAGCCGCTGCATTAGGCGCTTCAAAAAGAGCGGCGACTACTTCAATAGAATATGCAAAAACACGTGAGCAGTTTAAAACTCCTATAGCAAGTTTTGGCGCTATCAAAACTAAGATTGCTGATATGGCTATTCGTATGTGGGTAAATGAATCTGCTTTATATCGCACATCGCAATGGGTTGACGATAAAGAGCATGAGTTATTGGATGCAGGAAAACCTTTTAATGAAGCACTTTTAGGAGGAGCAGAAGAATATGCCATTGAATGTGCAATATTAAAGGTGTTTGCCAGCGAAATGCTCGATTTTGTTGTAGATGAAGGGGTTCAAATACATGGTGGAAATGGTTTTAGCGATGAATATATAATTAGCAAAGCTTATCGCGATAGCCGAATAAACAGAATTTTTGAAGGAACGAATGAGATTAATAGGCTACTCATTGTTGATATGGTGCTGAAGCGTGCTATGAAAGGTAGACTTGATATTATGGGACCGGCAATGAGTGTTTCGAAAGAACTCATGAGTATTCCTGATTTTGGTAGCGAAGAGGATACTCCTTTTGCAGCTGAAAAAAAAGTGATCCAAAATTTTAAAAAAGCCATTCTGATGACTGCAGGTGCTGCTGTTCAGAAACTCATGATGAAATTGGAGAGTGAGCAGGAAATCCTGATGAATATAGCAGATATGGCTATTGATACTTTTACAGCAGAAACAGCTTTGCTGCGTCTAATGAAATTATCAGAAAAAAATGGAACAGAAAACCATCAGTATGAAAATGATATAGTTCAAACATATCTTTTTGATGTTGCAGACAAAATAAATAAACATGGAAAAGACGCTATTAACGCTTTTGCAGAAGGAGACGAGCAAAGAATGATGTTATTAGGTCTTAAGAGATTTACAAAATCACCTTCATTTAATACAAAAGAAGCAAGAAGAAGAATAGCTGATAGGCTGATAAATGAAGGAAAGTATCCGCTCTAATTTTATACACTTTTATAATAATTTAATCAATGGATCAGTCGCGTAGAAACTTTATTACTAATGGAGGCAAAGCTGCTATTGTAGGTAGTTCCGGTATATTTGCATTAAATAATACCCAAACAATGACAGCAAAAAATATGTTTGTTCACCATGTTTATTTTTGGTTGAAAAACCCGGAAAGTAAAGAAGATCGTCAAAAATTAATAGAAGGGCTTATAAAGTTGAGTAAAGTATCAGCTATTAAAGTTTTTCATATAGGAGAACCTGCTAATACGAATCGCGATGTAATTGACAGGTCCTATGCTGTATCATGGTTATGTCTTTTTGATAGCGCAAAGGATCAGGACAGCTATCAGGTAGATCCTATTCACCTGAAGTTTGTCGATGAGTGTAGTCATCTTTGGGAAAAAGTGATAGTATATGATTCTGTAGACGCTAAGTAATTTTTTCCGTTAAGTATTTCCAATATCTTTTGGGCATATGTTGGATATGTAATAACATGTTTTTCCTGGCGGCAATGTTTACACTTGAAAAGTATTGCCGCCATAATTTTTGGTAGAGATCTTCTTTTTCATCGTAAATGCTTTTAATGTCTTTTCCATCATTGTTAGCGGAAGAAAAATCAATACTTACTTCTGTTATTTCTTTCTTATCGAAATAGATACCATATTTACGGGTAACATCATATATCAGCCAGTGTTGATCGGCATAACGGTCCGCAAAATGTTTTTTAATTAAAGGGAGCACATTAAAATCCGGGTCAATAATGGCATAATATAACTGGTCTTTGGTGAGTTGAAAACGTACAAAAGCCTCCATTCTGTGTTTTTCCCTATATACCATTTTAGCAATTTGTGCAATGGCTAATACATCAGGAGAACTAAAATCATATTCTACAGAAGTTGACCGTGAAAAAGCATATCGGATATATCGAAGTAAAATCTGTTCGATATCTTTTTTTTCCGAAAGGAATGTACTGTAAAGATCTTTTAATGCTTTCTGTGATATTTTTTGTGCTAATCCCTTCCATACACGTTGCGATTTTTTTTCGTCAGTAGCTACCCTATGTAGTTTTCCAAAACCCTGCTGAAAGCTTTCGTTTCTTACAAAATCGACATCCTCAAGTTTATAATCGTACACATCAAATACTGCCGATAAAAATCCTTCAAAACTTCCGTCATATGCTACAGTATGTAAGTTCAAAACAAACTTATTTGTGTATGAAAATTTGAAGCATATTTACTTTTACCCAGAGAGAGAAGCTGTTCTTTTATTTTTATCGGTGTTAAATCCCGTTTTTCATAATCACGGCTATTGCAGGTGATAAAATATCGGGCTTTAGTAAGGGAAATTCCAATCTTTCTAAGATGTTCCCAATTAAGAGCATTAAATTTTCTGGCGTAATATATTTTATGTGCTGATTGTACTCCTATACCAGGAACGCGTACAATCATTTTAAGATCGGCTTTATTAATATTAATAGGGAATAAGTGCATATTGCGCAAAGCCCAACTCAGTTTTGGATCGATGTCCATCGCTAATAACGGATCTTCATCAGGAACAATTTCATCTACATTAAAATCGTAAAATCGAAGAAGCCAATCTGCCTGATACAATCTGTTTTCCCTCACCATAGGAACAGGCGTACCAATCGCAGGTAGCCGATTATCATTACTAATGGGAATATACCCGGAATAATAAACTCGTCTTAATTGAAATTTTTTATAAAAAATATTCGCCATCATTAATACCTGCTTATCTGTTTCCGGAGTAGCACCGACTACCATTTGAGTACTTTGACCAGCAGGAGCAAATACAGGAACTTTTTTAAATATTTTTTTTTCTTCTTTATGTTGAATGATAGCAGATTGCAAAAATTTCATTGGCCTAATCATATCTGCCCTTTTTTTATCCGGAGCTAATAATTGTAAACCCTGCTCCGTAGGCATCTCTACATTTACACTTAACCTGTCTGCGTAAAGTCCTGCTTCTTTAATAAGGTCATCAGAGGCTCCGGGAATCGTTTTTAAATGTATATACCCATTAAAACGATGTTCGGTGCGCAATTTTTTAGCGACCAATATTAGTCGCTCCATTGTATAATCTGGATTAGTAAATATTCCCGAACTCAGAAATAATCCTTCAATATAATTTCTTCTGTAAAAATTAATGGTAAGATCAACTACTTCCTGAACGGTAAATGCTGCTCTTTTGATATCATTACTTTTTCTGCTCACACAATAAGCGCAATCATAAATACAATGATTGGTAAGTAATATTTTCAGTAAGGAAACACAACGTCCGTCTTCTGTATAAGCATGACAAATTCCGCTACCAGTTGTGCCAAGCCCTTTGTTTTCATTTTTACGCTTGCTGCCACTCGATGAGCAGGAAACATCGTATTTAGCTGCATCAGCCAGAATGGATAGCTTTTCTAATATTCTGTCGCCACATGAACCCATATGTAAATTTACTAAAAAAATTAGCAATACAGTGGAATTGATTTTAGAATTATGTTAATGTTTCCCTAGAAAACATTAGATGTATCAGAATAGAAATGGGGATGAAGTGATTTCACAGCGTTCCATGTGATGAGGTGGTAGTTTAAGAGAATCGGAACAGAAATATGATAAATAGATTAGCTGGTAAACCAGGTATGAAAACCTGACAATAATGATAGGTTGGTTAGGAACATATCTATGATGTTGCAGAAAACCAAAAAACAATAGGACCTCAAGTAGTAGGTAAATGGTCTGAATAACAGAAGAGAAATAAACCTATTAGATTAAAAATTAAAAGACTTGAGGGCTTTATAGGGAGAAGAGCTTATGAGTTATTAGATAGAGGAAGGGTATATAGGTATGAAGTGAGAGTGTTATAAACAATGATATTGAGTGGTTGGCTTGAATAAACACAAAGGAAATAAATTAAACTTTTTTAAAAATTAAAAGACCAGAAGATTTTATAAGGAGGGCTTATGGGTTATTAGATAGAGGACGGTCATATAAATATGAAGTAGAGAGTCTTATAGACAATAATATTGAGGTATTAATTTGAATAAAACAGACGGGAATAAATTAAATCTATTGGATTAAAATCAAAAGGCTTAAGGTCTTTACAGGGAGAGAGTTTATGAGTTATTGGATAGTAAGATTAGTGAATAAATAGGAAATGATATTGTATAAATTAACCTGGAGAATTTATTGAAATAAAACAACACACAAGTGTAGAAAATGAAAACAGCGCCTGTTCAGGAAGATCCAAATTATATACCACATGTCGTCAAAGGAAGGTGATGATTATAATGGCGCATAAACACGCTTAAACTTTGATGTGCTGAATTGTATAATACTGGAGATAGATAAGAGACACCCTATTATCCCCTATTGTAAAATCATAAAGTAATAACAATAGGATGAAATGTAAGTGGTGCCGGAGAGCTATCTTTATGATGGTTGCAGATAACGATTTTTGATTCCTGTAAAATTTATAAGAATTTCAACGTCTTAGTTATTTATCTTAAATGCGTGTTACTTGAAAAAGATATTTCCAATATGGTCTGTTATCTGATATTACAATCAGGCATTATAATATCATAAAAAAGATGCTGATGATGAAAAGTATACTGTTTGTTTTGTCTGTGGTTTTTATAACCAGCTCATGTACATCGAAGAAAAATATTACCACAACTGATGATAGCAAGATTGATTTTTCTATTGTACAGGTTAATGATGTATATGAAATTGCACCATTGTCGGATAGTATGGGTGGAATGGCACGAATAGCTTCATTAAAAAAACAAGAGCTGTCAAAAAATGATAATACTTTTTTAGTGATGGCCGGCGACTTTTTAAGTCCTTCTGTGTACAACTCCCTACAATATGAAGGTAAAAGAATTCGAGGAAGACAAATGGTGGATGCAATGAATGCTGCAGGTTTTGACATAGCCATTTTTGGCAATCATGAATTTGATATTACCAGGTCAGAGCTGCAGGAAAGGTTAGACGAATCATCTTTTCAATGGATATCCTCTAATGCTTTTGCTATAAATGACCAGCAAATAATTCCTTTTACTTCCCGCAGAGAGAATATTCCCGAATATTATATAGTAAATATTGCGGATAACGATGGAACAAAAGCTAAGATTGGTTTTTTTGCCATCACTTTATATACGCCTACTTCTTCCTATGTACATTTTAATGATGCATTAGAAAGTGCAAAAAAAACATATGATTTATTGAAAAAACAATGTGATGCTGTTATCGCTATCACACATCAAGAAATTGCTGATGATATAATATTGGCAAAAGAATTATCTGATCTTCCTCTTATTGTTGGTGGACATGAGCACGATATGAGATTCGAAAAAATGGGAAACACACTCATTACAAAAGCTCATTCCAATGCCAGATCAGCTTATGTACTTCGTTTATCACTTGATAAAAAAAAGAAGTCTGTAAAAGTTGTACCTGAGCTCAAGTATCTGGATTCATCTGTCAGGATGGATAGCTCAACGCAGGTGGTCGTAAAACGTTGGGTGGACATAGCTAATGCAAACTATGCTTCTTTAGGGTTTGATCCATCTAGAATTATTATTACCAAAGGCGATTCTTTGGAGGGAAGGGAGATGTATACACGCAGAACACCAACAAACCTTACCGATCTGATCATGAAAGGAATGCATTATGCCTGCCCTGAGGCAGATATAGTAATTAATAATTGCGGATCTATTCGTCTGGATGATATATTATTTCCACCTATAGCTGAATATGACCTGTTAAGAACGCTTCCTTTTGGCGGCTCGATAAGAGAAGTAGAAATGAAGGGAATGTTATTGCAGCAGATTCTTAATGTAGGGGAATTAAATCGTGGTACAGGAGGATATCTTAATTTTTCTCCTAATCTAAATATCGACACTGCAAAAGTATACAGAGTCGCATTATCAGACTTTCTGCTGAGAGGCGCAGAAATCCGATTAGGATTCTTACATCCTGATAATCCACTTATTACAAAAGTATACCCCGAGACAATATCTACCGCTGATCCGCGATCGGATATCCGATTAGCGATTATCCGTTATCTTGATGCACAGCATTAATGGCTCTTTTCTTCCTGCTAAATTTATTTCACTAATGAAACTGTGTATTGAGGATGCTTAATTTATCACAACACAAATGCTTTCTTCCCAACGCCACCAGGTTATTTTGTTTAACTGCAAAGGGTTGTCGATATAAATCTTTTGTTCCTTGGTATATAGATCGGGTATTAGGTGCCGTGATTTAGAATGTAGTTTTGTGATGATATTGACGCTTTTAAGAGGAATCTTTGGCTGAAAATTCGTTAATACACCACACTGTCTCCCTCTTTGCTGACAATCATAACATAATGATTGGTTGCAAAGAGTAATATGTGTCATAGAAACAGCTTTCCTGAAGATTGTTTTGTATTCCGCCTCGCATTTACAGCAATAAGTTTGCTCGTTATACTAACCATTCCCTTAAATAGGGGTACCGAATAATACAGCTTTCCGCACATTTATTTCCTTATACATTACCCTGCATCCTGGAATTAGTATAGGGGATGAGGTCATCATCCTTTGTATTTTTACAGCTACTTTACTTTGCTATCCAGCTATTTTCCATCTTCGAAAGGAGATATGCTAATTGCTATATACTTTTGCAGTTATGAGTGAAGTTTTGACAACCCCTTCACCTGCCCTTACCTCTAAAGATTTCGCTACCGATCAGGAAGTGCGTTGGTGCCCGGGATGCGGAGACTATTCAATTTTGGCGCAGGTGCAGAAGGTGATGCCGGGATTAGGTATTCCCAGGGAAAATATTGTGATTATATCAGGAATTGGCTGTAGCAGCAGATTCCCTTATTATATGAATACTTACGGAATGCATTCCATTCATGGAAGAGCTACCGCTATCGCTTCGGGCTTAAAAGCATCCCGGCCGGAGCTGAGTGTTTGGGTGGTGACAGGTGATGGGGACAGTTTAAGTATTGGAGGTAACCATACTATTCATCTTTTAAGGAGAAACTTTGATGTCAACATTCTGCTGTTTAATAATCAGATTTACGGACTAACTAAGGGTCAGTATTCTCCGACCTCGGAAGCACATAAGATAACTAAATCCACTCCGTTTGGCAGTCTGGATCACCCCTTTAATCCTTTGGCATTAGCTATGGGAGCTGACGCTACTTTCATAGCCAGAACGATGGATCGTGATCCTAAGCATTTACAGCAGTCACTTATCAGGGCGAATCAACATAAAGGATCTTCTTTTCTGGAAATATACCAGAACTGTAACATTTTTAATGATGGTGCTTTTGAAGTATTTACCGAAAAATCCAGCAAGCCTGAAGAAACACTTTTTCTGGAGCAGGGCAAACCTTTGATTTTTGGCGCGAATAAGGATAAAGGCATTAAGTTGGATGGGTTTAAACCTATTGTAGTAGATCTTAATGGTGGCGTTTCTACGGATGATTTATGGGTGCACGATGAGGCTGATTTCTACAAAGCACAAATACTGGTGAGAATGTTTGATGATCCAAGAATAGAAGGACATTTGCCCAGACCTTTTGGCGTTTTTTATGAAACCCAAAGAATGTGCTACGAAGATTTGATGAATCTGCAGGTAGAAGAAATTATCAGTACAAAAGGTAAGGGAGATCTCGATAAATTGTTAAGTGGTAAGGAAACCTGGACTATCCAGTAAGCATCAAGTTTGATTTTATTTGATATAGGTTAATTCTTCGGAAACTTTATTATTATCCCGATAATGAGCGTTTTCTTGAGCTTTTTATGAACAGAAAAGCTTTTGCAAGTGAGATTTCCAGGAGTTTTCAACTTATTGTAGCAGAGTAAGAGCGAAAAAATCCGAGAGTCGATTACTAAAACACTCTTTAAGTCTAAGCTAATCCTGCTGATACATTTATGGCTGCTCATTTTGCACATTCAATATGTTGAAGAAATCGTCGTAACAGAATCTTAATAACTGTGTTTTTTGGGGTACTTACCTGATTGTAAATACGTGTCCTCATTTTTATAAGTCCTTCATTTCTCAGCCAATTATTATGTAGTTATTTCCATTATTTGATCGTATCCCCGATACTGGATATTTCTGAAGTGGATTTTTCGGGTTTTTGCCCCTGCTCCAATACAGGATATTTATACAATAGATTTTCCCGACTCTTGGTCCTGTACCGAATATTTGTACATTTCAATCACTTTATTTGATGTCGCATTATTCAGTGAACTTGAGATCTGAAGTTATTATATTCTTCTTTCCATGCTTTTTGATGTCTTTTTCTCTTAAGTAAAATTGTGATGTGTAGATGATATAATAAAAAAACACGTTTGGCAATTGGCATTATTTGTGTCTGCAATCCGACTTTACTAATGATGAATGCGCCTGAATAAAACGAAGAAGAGGAGTACAAAATATTATTAAAAAAAATGCCAGCGATGAAAATCGCCGGCCTGTGCTTACCTCTGAAACCACAAAAAGAAAGAATTTATATAAAGTTTTCAGAAAACCGACTGAGGCAAATCGATTACTGATTGTAAGGTCTATTAAATTTGTATAGAATATACAGATTAAAAAAGAACCGAAAAGGTCCTGTATTTCAAAAGATCGGATGGTTTATCACCCGGGGATACCCCGGTAATTGGGTAAAAGTAAAGACGTTTTTCAAATAAAAAAAACAAAAGCCAAAAGATTTTATACTAACTCTTGTTTTTTTTGATAGTTGTGAATTAAAATGGGAATTTATTTGCCAAAATTCAATTCTTTATTCGCGGCACTGTATATTTTTTTCTTTTTGAAATCATACCACCATTGTGGTGCTGTTTTTTTCATGAGCGTATCAATATTTCTCATTCCTACAAGGTTCCAAAGACCATTTGCTACTCCCGGAATATTTCTTTGAAGAGCTCTCAAACTCATGGCAAACCCACTATCCAAATATTCCATATGATGCCAGTATCCTGCAGGCATAAATAAAGTATCTCCGTGCTCCAGTATTACCTCATAACCTTTGGCAAGCTTCAAAGCAGGAAATTTTTCATAGTCGGGCTTCCCATTATCCATATAATAATTGCTGAAATCAGCTAAGCTCAGTACCTCAAATGGTTTCCTGTATAATTTATGTTGTTCTTCAAATGGAAATAATAATACCCGCTTCCTGCCAGTAAACTGTGTATGCAAAATGTGCGACATATCAATGTCGAAATGCATATGCGTAATACTTGTTGCTCCTCCAACAAACAACATAGGAACTCTTTTCACAAACCCCTTCATGAGATGGTCGGGCCAGGTAAAATCCTGTGTTAGCTGCGGTGCGTGACTAAAAATATTAAAAAGAAATATTCTCCATTCAGCAGGCCCTTTTTTTACCATATCAACATATTCACCAAAACTGATATAGTCATCCGCCTTATTGATAGGAGTATAGGCATCACTTTTGATATTATTGTAAATACCTACTTCTTTATGACCAACGATCTCTTTAAAATAATCCCAGTTCCACTTATTGTATGCTGGCCATTGTTTTGCCAGATCAGTTAGTACTATAGGAATACCTGGCTTGTAATATTTGTTTTTGAACTCTTTATCGCTAATGGTTCCTATCTTCTCAATAGGTTGTAAAAGCATGTGGGGAAATTTTACGCAAAGTTAATGGTAAATTGAGTTATGTATTTAAATGTTCATCCTGATAATCCGCAACCTAGAAATATATCAAAGGTTGTGGAAGTCTTAAAAGAAGGTGGTGTAATAGTATATCCCACAGATACCATTTATGGATTGGGTTGTGATATTCACCAGCACAAAGCCGTAGAACGCATATGCCAGTTAAAGAACATTGATCCGGCAAAAGCCCAGCTTTCATTTGTGTGTTATGACATGAGTGATCTCAGCAGGTATATAAAAACGATATCATCTTCTACTTTCAGAATGCTAAAACAATACCTTCCCGGACCTTACACTTTTATATTACCAGCCAGTAAGGAAGCGCCTAAGATATTAAAGAGTAAAAAAAATACTGTTGGATTGAGAATTCCGGATAACCATATAACCCGTGCAATTGTAAAAGAGTTGGGCGGCCCTATTCTGAGTGCTTCATTGCCAGGAGACATGGTAGAAGAATATACGGATCCCGAATGGATCAGGAAAAAATTTGAGAAGCAGGTCGACATGGTTGTGGATGGGGGAATAGGAGGAATGGTTCCATCTACTATCATTGATTGCACAGGTGAAGAGCCTGTAGTGATTAGAAAAGGGCTAGGTGAATGGGACGATTAATACCAGTATTGCAATAACAATTTAATATCCTTCGGTCAGGGATTTTCCCCCAGAAATCTTTCTAAATATTTTTAATAAAAAGCGAACCCTGCTCTTTTGGTTTTCCCCAACTAAATGATTTTCTATGATAGGGTGAGGGACCATACTGGGCAATAGCATTTCTGTGATTTACTGTACCGTATCCTTTATTCCGGCTCCAGTGATAATGAGGAAATTCGTTATGCAATACTCGCATATAATCATCACGGTATGTTTTGGCTAGAATACTGGCTGCGGCAATAGACGCATATTCTCCATCCCCTTTTATCACACATAAATGAGGCGTTTGTTGATATTTGACAAACCTGTTGCCATCTATCAGGAGAAGTTTCGGACTAATACTAAGCTGATCAATAGCTAAATGCATGGCTTTAAATGAAGCTTTCAGTATGTTGATCCGATCTATCTCTTCATGATCTACATAGGCTACACTATAGGCTAAAGCATTTTCCTGTATAAAAGACCGAAGCTCGTTGCGATTCTGTTCTACTACTTGTTTTGAGTCATTTAAAAGTGGATGAAAAAAATCAACAGGCAAAATCACGGATGCGGCAAATACTGGTCCGGCAAGGCATCCCCTGCCAGCCTCGTCGCATCCGGCTTCAACTACTTCTGTTTGATAATAGGTTTTGAGCAAAAATTCGTTTTCTCAAAAATAAGAAAGGGTTAGGTTGAAAGAGGAAGATCCACAAAAATCTTACTAAGGTTTTTGTGACATTTTTATGTTCGGTAAAAAATTAATGCCGGATTAAGCAATGAACCTCCTGTTTTTATATCCAGAGCGTTCTTATATAGAAATAAATAGTAATAGTCAACTTAGACTAACACTGTGTGAGATCATGTTGGTGATATTGCAGCACTCAGACATACCTGATTATTTTAAAATGTGATAGTTATTGGGAATGTCAACCAGAGAAAATGTAAGAAAAGTGTTTCCCTTTGATTTAGCTACCTACAAATATTATTTGGCATAATATTACCTGAATATATACTTCAGCAATAAATGATTGGGAATATTTTATGGCGGATAACGGTATTATTTTTCTCAAAAACTTTTCGTTGATTTTTTGCTGGAAGTCATTAATTATACAGTTCCGTAAATCTGGCTGGATATACGATATTTTAATTAACCATACGATAATCATAATATCTTTGTCTGGTTAGCGTATGACTATACGTTATTTTAAGAATAAATGTAAATGATCGGAAATGTCGGATTCACTAAAGCTTCAAAAAAACACAAACCAACCTGTTGCTAATTGGATATTCATCGGTGTTATTATGTTGCTGATACAGGTTGTTTTAGGTGGCGTTACACGCTTAACAGGATCCGGGCTTTCTATTACTGAATGGAACGTGATTACTGGAGCGATTCCCCCATTAAGTGAATCCGTGTGGATGGATGAGTTTAATAAGTATAAACAGACTCCTCAGTTCCAATTACTCAATATAGATTTTACGCTAAGTGATTTTAAATTTATTTTTTTCTGGGAATGGCTGCATAGGTTCTGGGCCCGACTTATAGGGGTCGTTTTTATTGTTGGTTTTATTTACCTCACACAAAAAAAATATTTAAAAAAGGAAATGACAGAACCACTGCTTTTTCTTTTTGTTTTTGGCGCATTACAAGGAGCGGTGGGATGGATAATGGTCGCTAGCGGATTAACAGGTGATGCTGTTTATGTGAAGCCAACAAGGCTTGCACTGCATTTTATTTTTGCAATTGCCCTTATTGCTTATGCTTTCTGGTTTTATCTGCAGCTTGCTGTTTCAAGATCAGAAGCAATTAAAAACAACGGAGCTCGCAGTTTTACCTGGACGCTACTCATATTAATTATTGTACAATTGATTTTTGGCGCATTAATGGCCGGGCATAAAGCTGCAACAGCTGCTCCAACATGGCCCGATATTAATGGCAGTATAATTCCTGCCTATATTTTCAACCATAATCCTTTGCTTGTCAATTTTATTGAAAACAAAATAACTATTCATTTTGTGCATCGCATGTTGGCCTATGTCATCTTACTGCTTACTATACTGTACACAATTAAAGTTTTTAAACATCAGCCTTCGTCTAAAACTTTTAACAGATTTAAAACTGTTCCATTGCTTTTAGTATTCATACAGGTTATTCTCGGTATTCTTTCACTAATAGTAAGTCCCAAAATTATACCCAATCATTGGGGGGCATTTGAGTGGATGGCACAGCTACATCAGATAGTGGGTATGTTGATAGTGTTAAGCTTTGTGTCAATGTTATATCTCATTAGGAGAAGCTGATAAGATTTGTTATATTGTAATGTAAGGCACAAGTGACAGTCTTGGAGCCATAAATACTTGCGCCGGTAAAATTTAATGAAATCTTTTTTCCAGGGACTATATCATTCCTTTCCCATACAACTGGTGCTTTTACATTTTAAAAGATTCCAGATTTTATTGGTTTTTTGGTATTTGCTTTTTGCTACGGTGGGAGGAGAATTTATGAATAGTTATGGCGCTGATTCATTGTTTCTTGCTCCGGAATATCTTGGAATAGTTAGCCCTTATAGCTCCGCAATACTCGGAGTTGCTTTTGCAGTATTTGTGATGAGTTGGAATATCACAACCTTTATTTTGTTTTGCAGGCATTTCAGATTTCTGGCTACTACATCTAATCCCTTTCTCAAGTATTGTATTAACAATGCTATTATTCCATTGGTATTTCTGATTTATTATTTTGTTAAGACGATAAATTTTCAGGCATATAGAGAATTAATGCCCGTGACGCAGATACTGCTTAATATGATTGGTTTTTTAAGCGGAATGATTGTATTGGTGATCATTTCATTTGTTTATTTTTTTAGGGCCGACAGGTCAATTATCAGAACGCTTGCTCCGGTCATGGGCAATCCCAAATTATTTAAACAACTTTTCAGACCTGAACAAACAAAACTGCATCAAAGCAGGCTGGTAAAAGTAGATTGGTATTTGAATGCGAGGCTGGGATTAAAAAAAACCCGTGAGGTTACACATTACAGTAGAGAGTTTATTGAAACAATTTTCAGCAGACATCATTTCGCGGCAATAGTCAGTATTTTCATTGCGTTCATGTTTTTGATATTTATAGGGTTCTGGCTTGACAGTCAGTATTTTCAACTTCCTGCTGCTGCCGGAATCACTGTGTTCATTGCTATTTTAATTGCACTCTCCGGAGCGCTAACATACTTTCTGCAAAACTGGAGTATTCCATTTTTTGTCATAATGATAGTCGTTATTAATATTCTATTCAGGTATAATATTATAGATCCCAGTAATAAAGCGTATGGTTTAACCTATAGTAATAAAAATGAACGCCCCTCTTATTCAAGAGAACAATTAAATGACCTTAGCAGTTTCGAGAAAATGGAACAGGATAAAAAGTTAATGATTGCTATTCTGGAAAAATGGAAACAGAAACAAAATACAGAAAAGCCATACCTGTATATTATCAACACAAGCGGAGGAGGTAACAGAAGTGCTAATTTTACCCTCAATGTATTGCAGCGTTTAGACAGCCTTTCTCAAGGAGAACTGATGGACAAAACTTTTTTGATTACAGGAGCATCAGGTGGTATGCTGGGAGCTGCTTATTACAGAGAATTGGCAAGACGGCAAAACCAGGGAATCAATCCGCTTGAAAAAAAATACGTAGAAGATATTTCACAGGATCTTTTAAATGCAATATTTACTTCGTTTGTTGCCCGCGACCTGGTTTCTCCTGCACAGAAATTTCGTGTTGGAGATGTTGATTATGTGAAAGATCGTGGATATGCTTTTGAACAAAAGCTTAATGAAAACACAAGGGGGCTTTTAAATTATCAATTAAAAGATCTCCAGCAGGATGAAGCTGATGCCAAAATACCGCTAACGATTTTTAATTCAGTTGTAACACGTGATGGCAGAAAAATGATTATTAGTACACAGCCGGTCAGTTTTCTTATGAAATCAGTGCATGACTCTGCATCCAGTGAATATGTTGATGCTGATGCTGTGGACTTTGGAGCATTATTTGTTAATCAGGGTGCGATGAATATGCGCTTGCTTTCTGCCCTTAGAATGAATGCAACATTTCCTTATGTTCTGCCGAATGTCTGGCTTCCTAGCAGACCGGTTATTGATGTAATGGACGCCGGATTAAGAGACAATTATGGTCCAGAAACTGCAGTAAGATTTATTCAGGTATTTAAAGACTGGATAGAAGAAAATACTGCCGGTGTAGTGTTGATACAGATCCGAGACCGTGTAGTGGGCGGCTGGGATCATCCTTATGAATCTACTAATATCACCGAATTGTTTACAAAGCCATTGCTGATACTTCAATATAATTGGTATAAAATGCAGGACTATAATCAAAATGATCTTATTAGTCTGACGGGATCCCTGCTGGATAACAAATTTCACAAACTCACTTTTCAATATATTCCAAAGAAAGAAGAAACAGGTGCTGCGTTAAGCTTTCATCTGACACAACGTGAGCGAAATAATATATTTGAAGCGCTTGATAATGAAACGAACACTTCTGAATTCGAAAAGTTTTTAATATTAACCGATACTTCTTCAAAAACTAATGAGGCTGTAATAGCAGGAATGCACTAGGAACAATTTTTATCTTTATAAATTCTTCCATATGTACGGGTTCCCCATCAATATGCACCGGAGCATTTTTTTTATTATGAATGGTAAGCTCATCTGTCTGAAAGTAATCAATATTTTTTCTCCGGCTGAAGTAGTTCTTTTCAATACTGTTTTTTCCTATTATTTGCTTTAGGAGTGCAAATGGTAAAATGATTTTACTCATTTTTTTTACTACCACAATATCTAATAACGAATCATTAAGTCTGGCTTCTGGCGCTATTGTAACATGATTGCCAAACTGGTTACTATTCGCTATCACTATAAAATACGCTTCAGTATTAAACGATTTATCTTCTACGGTAATAGTGAAAGGATATGCTTTTGATTTAAAATAACGTAGAGTGGATAATCTTAAATATGTTTTTAATCCACGTTTTTTTTCATAAGAAAAATCATGTGCTATCTGTGCATCATTTCCTACTCCGCACATCATACAGGAAAACCGATTGTTAATATATAAACCGTCAACGGGCGATGATTTCCCCTTAAAAATAATCTGTAATGCTTTTGCCGGATCTGTTGGGATTTTTGCAGCCAGAGCGAGCCCATTTCCAGAGCCCATAGGAATTATGCCAATGTTTACTGAAGTGCCTGTAACAAAAGAACAAACCTGGCTAACGGAGCCATCTCCTCCGCAGATAATAAGATCGGTTATTTTTTCTTTTTCAATAAAAGAAGGGAGAAATCCATAATTACCATCCTGACGTGTATCAATAAATAAACTATTAAAACCCGCTGCTGCTGTACTTTCTTTGATAAACTGAATCAATCCTGGCTTTTTTTTTGTGCCTGAGATAGGGTTAGTGAGAAATAATAGTTTTCTATCCATCTCAAAAATTGATTGTTTTTTCAAAGATAGATGATAAGCTATAATAAACTTTAAGGATCAAACAGATAAGGCATAGATATGCAAGAATTAATATCAAATAAAAACTGCAGTTTAGCATTATGGAAAATCAGAGTCATTAGTTTTTAATAATGACCAGAAGTATTCCATGAAACGAAGAAGTTTTTTGAATGTATATGCATTCGGTTACCTTACACCACGATAAGTCTAATTATTTTCATACTCAATATCAATATTATGTTTGAATAATAATCCACTTAAATTTAAAGCTGAAAACTTAGCTTTCTTGATTTTATTACCGTCCGGATCTATAGCAAAGTTGACTGCAGTTCTAAAATCAACTTTTTCTAAAATTGAGTTTGAAAATCTTGCGGCTGAAAGATCGCAGTTTAAGAATTCAGAGCCAGTCAAGTCCGCTTCAGTAAATTCAACATCCTTAAGGGAACAATTTCTAAAAATTGTTTTTCTCAACTTTGTGGCTAAAAAGTTACAGTAATCCAGATGACAGTCTGTAAAGGAAAATGAAAACCCAAACTTATTACAACATGTAAAATCCAAGCCAAGCATTTTGCATCCAATGAATTCAGCGTTTCTAAAGACTACACCACTTACAGCTGCCATTGTAAGATTACATTGCCTGAAGATGCAATCTTCAAAAGCATTTCCCATAAGATCGCTCTTGTTAAAATTACAATTTGTAAATGTACATTTAACAAATTCTCTATTCCTCAATTTCTTTTCTGAATAATCAATTCCCGTAAAAATTCTGTCTTTATGTATTACCGCTTCACCCATGTATTAAATTGTTATTTTATTATTAAACAATTACCTAAAAAAGTAAAGAATGTTCTGCAATAGGCGCCGCGTAATTTAAGACCATTCATTGCGCTATCTTTTTCTTTCCGGGATTTTAAGCGTATTGATCATAAAATTTTCAATTTCATTTTGCACGCCTTCAACATCACCTGATTTGATATAGGATCCCAGAACATGGTTTCCTGCATTTGGCATAGCAATGGATTTTTTCAGATGCTGAGGTGTTTTAAGTGCTGTAAACATTTTATGCATAGCTTCTACACTCACAACACTATCCTGATGCACTTCATCTTTATAATAATAGAGCATTAATGTCGGCTGTTCTATTTTCTGAAAAAGTTCCTTGGTCATGGAGATCTCTAACATTTCCTGTAGTTCGGTAACTGCTTCCAGTCTGTAGTCAAAATTCCAATATTGTTTATAAATCGGTCTTTCATCATCAGCATAAACATAGTCTGAGCCTATCACCATCCTTGCCATTTCTAATCCCCAGGGTTTATTAAGTAACCATGCGTTTTTATCAAAAATGCTGACGTTAGGTGATAGTAATATGAGTGAGTGTATTTCCGGATAGTTTGCTGCCAGCATGAGGGCCAGGGTTCCACCTGTAGATGTCCCCATAATGATTACCTTATCTCCTAGTTTTGAGGCAATAGCATAAGCTTCTTTTGCCGATTCCCATAGTTTATCAGCTGTAAAATTGATTAACTGCTCGGTTGTATCGATTCCGTGCTCTGCAAGTCGGGATAAATACAGATTGCAATTAAAGCCTGCCGCAATATTTTTATGCACAGGCTCGCCTTCTGCTTGTGAGGCAGAGAACCCGTGCAGATATAGTATAGCGTATGCTGTTTTTTCGCGCGCAGTATCGTTTACCCATACGATTCTAGCCTCGTTATCGAGACGGATTTTATGTTGTAACTCATTATGTATCACAAAGCTATCAAGCTGTTCAGGAATCACAGGTAAGAAGGGGTCCAGATGAGGTTTTTGGGGATGAGGACCCATTAGATAAACAATCAATAAAATGAGGGGGGTGACGATCCACCATTTTCTTTTGGAATGCACGATGGGTTATTTATCTGTGAAAATATATATTTGACGTGAGTTTTGGCGTAACTTTGCGCCTCCAAATTTTATATGAACATTCGTAACATAGCAATAATTGCACACGTTGACCACGGTAAAACTACCCTGGTAGATAAAATACTCCACACCACAAAAGTATTTCGCGAAAACCAGGATACTGGGGAATTGATCATGGATAATAATGATCTTGAACGCGAAAGAGGTATTACCATATTCAGTAAAAATGCTGCTGTTGAATACAAAGGAGTGAAAATTAATGTAATTGATACTCCCGGGCACAGTGATTTTGGTGGTGAGGTAGAACGCGTACTGAAAATGGCTGATGGGGTGATATTATTAGTTGATGCTTTTGAAGGTCCCATGCCACAAACCAGATTTGTACTGCAAACAGCATTGCAGTTACAATTACGTCCGATTGTGGTCATCAATAAGGTGGATAAACCTAACTGTCGTCCTGATGAAGTTCACGATGCTGTGTTTGAGCTTTTCTTTAATCTGGATGCAACAGAAGAGCAGCTTAATTTTCCGACCATCTATGGTTCTTCAAAACAAGGGTGGATGAATACGTCCTTAACCCCAACGGACAGCATTAACCCGTTGCTGGATACTATTTTAGAATATGTTCCAGAACCTAATGTAGCGGAAGGCCCACTTCAGCAACAAATTACTTCACTTGATTATTCTTCATTTTTGGGTAGAATAGCAGTAGGTAAAGTAGCAAGAGGATCTATCAGAGAAGGTCAGCAGATTGCTCTTATGCAGGCTGATGGCAGTATCAAAAAATCAAAAGTGAGAGAATTATACACTTTTGAGGGCATGGCGAAGAAAAAAGCAACAGAAGTGTTTGCCGGAGATATTTGTGCTGTTGTTGGGTTGGAAGAATTTAATATCGGAGACACAATTGCTGATCCGGAAAATCCGGAAGCGCTGCCTGTGATAAGTGTAGATGAACCTACTATGAGCATGATGTTTGGCATTAACAATTCTCCTTTCTTTGGAAAAGATGGAAAATTCGTTACTTCTCGTCATTTGCGCGACAGACTAATAAAAGAAACAGAAAAAAATCTTGCTCTTCGTGTTGAAGACACTGATAGCGCCGATAGTTTTCTTGTATACGGAAGAGGAATTCTTCATTTAGGGATACTTATAGAAACGATGAGACGTGAGGGATTTGAATTAACTGTGGGACAACCGACAGTTATCGTAAAAGAAATTGACGGTAAAAAACACGAGCCTTATGAAAACCTTGTAGTAGATGTTCCTCAGGAGTTTAGCGGAAAAGTAATTGACCTGGTTACCCAGCGTAAAGGTGAAATGCTTGTAATGGAAAGTAAGGGTGAAATGCAACACCTGGAGTTTGAAATTCCTTCACGCGGACTAATAGGTTTAAGGAGCCAGATGCTGACCAGTACGGCAGGAGAAGCAGTGATGGCTCATCGATTTATAGAGTATAAGCCATGGAAAGGACCTATTCCAGGAAGAAATAATGGTGTACTGCTTTCAAAAAATCAGGAACGTACAACAGGTTATTCTATCGATAAATTACAGGAAAGAGGTACTTTTTTCGTTGATCCGGGAGAAGAGGTTTATGCGGGACAAATCATTGCAGAACATATTAAGCCAGGAGATCTGGTAGTAAACGCAACAGAAGCCAAAAAGCTTACTAACCATAGGGCCAGTGGTAGTGATGATGCTACACGTATTGCTCCTAAAGTACTGATGACTCTTGAGGAGTGTATGGAATACATTCAGCACGATGAATGTATTGAGGTAACACCAAAGGCAATAAGATTAAGAAAAGTTATATTAAATGAAGAAGAGAGGAAAAAAGTGCAAAAGAATATGACTAATGCTTAATTTGCAGAATAGATAATGTTTAAACTACTCACCATATTATTACAATGTTCTATTTGTACTAAAACGGCTTCTCAATTAGGGGAGGATGCAGGAAGAGGATTAAACGGAGGAATTCTTTATCTGGCTTCAGCACCTCTTCTTATACTGGGATATATAGGGTACAGATGGTGGAAAAATAATTATTGAAAAAACTGTTCAATAGCATTCATTAAATCGCCAATACCTTGTTTAGTATTGGCGATTGTTTTTATAACAGGAACAGTTGTGCTCATCCTTATTTCTTTAGCGAATAAATCAGCACCCGGACGGTCGCATTTATTAACCACATATATATTTCCTATTTCCATTACTCCGGCTTTCATGATTTGAATATCATCGCCGCTCTCAGGAACCAGAACAACAATTGTAAGATCAGCCATTGACGCTATTTCTATTTCATTCTGCCCTACACCAACTGTTTCAATAATAATATAATCGAAAGAGGAAGCTCTCAGTAAATCTATGATCAATGAAGCTTTCGGAGGTAATCCACCCATTGATCCGCGTGTCGCCAGAGAACGAATAAATACAAGGGGATGGTTATACCATTCAGTCATACGGATACGATCTCCTAAAATGGCACCCTTACTGAATGGTGATGAAGGATCAATACATAATACGGCTACATTGAATCCTTTTCTGACAAGCTCACCTATTAATTTATCAGTTAAAGTGCTTTTCCCTGCTCCCGGCGGCCCTGTAATTCCTATAACAGGTGTATGTGTATGAGGGAGTGATTCGACTAATCTTGTGGCTTCGGGATCATTATTTGATATTAAAGTAATGACCCTGGAGATAGATCGGATATCTTGTCTGATTATATCGTCTGCAGAAATATCAGGCATACTATTCTCTGTTCATAAGTTTTTGCTTCTGGTAAAGTTTTGCATGTTTAAGAAAACTAAGATGTGCAACATTTAATGCTATTACAAATCCGTAAAAACCATCCATAAAACCTCTTCTTATTAGAAAACTAACCAAAAATGCCCAGAAAGGATGAACAACCAATTTGAATATACTTGTTCTTTTGCCACGTGAATATAAAGTTTCAGCAGATATAGTGCTAAACCGATTGTTCTGGATCACGTGCTCTTCAATAGAATTATATGAGTAATGAAGAATATCACCCTTTAAATGTGTAACGGTAATATTTTCTTTTAAGATTATTTTGTCGTGAGGATTTACTCCTCCCCACTCAACTGCTGAACGTTTAAAAAGTCTGATTTTCCGATCGGGGTACCAACTGCCATGACGGATAAATTTTCCGCAATAGTTGGTGCAGCGATTCATTGAATAAATCAGGGGAGTAGAAGCCGATTTCTTCACTCTCATAATAGAATTCTCCAGCACGTTATCAATAGCTTCATCAGCATCAAGGCTCAGCACAAATTCGTGCGAACAATAGTCCAGCGCCTTGTTTTTTTGTTCTACGTATCCCAGAAATGGTTGTTGATGTACTTTTGCTCCCTTGCTTTCCGCAATAATAGTGGTGTGGTCTGTAGAAAGAGAATCAAGAACGATGATTTCGTCAGCTATGTTTTTTACTGAATCGATGCATCTGCCAATATTTCTTTCTTCATTAAAAGTGATAATTACAACGGAAAGCTTCATTTTAGTGTCTAATTTTACACCTGACGTTCAAATATTTTACATTGACAGTACAAATAAAAAGCAAAACAGCATACATTCCTAAAAAGTGGGAAACAGTTAATTGTCCGTTTTGTAATTCGGATGAGCCTTCGGTTTATGAGCGTTTTGGAAGCGAGTTGCAATACACGTATATGCAATGTGGTTTTTGCGGATTAATATATACCAGTCCGCGGCCTGCGTATGACCAGGATTTTATTGATGCTGCCTATGCTTCTTATTATCAATATGCAGATAATATTCAGGTAAGTGATCTCAATTCCATTAATGAGTCATCACTGGGAATGTTCAAAAAAGAAGTTCAGCATATCATACAATATGATAAGGAAAGGTCGGGTGTTTTGGATATTGGTAGTGGAATGGGAACCTTCTTATTGGTGGCAAAAGAATTTTATTCGGATAATATAGCGGGACTGGATGTTTCAGAGAAAATGGGTCAGTTTGTTGAAAAGCATATAGGTGTAAAAGTTCATATTGAGCAGTTTACAGACTATAATCCAAAGGAAAAGTTTTCACTCGTTCATATGAGTCATGTGCTCGAACACGTACCTAATCCGAACGAATGGCTGCAGCATGCAAGAAAAGTGCTTAGTAAGAATGGCGTTTTAGTGATTAACGTTCCTAATAAATTAGGAATAGGTAATCGCGTACAACATCTATTTTATAAGATAGGATTGAAAAAGCAGTTTGCATCGGGTTGGAATGATCCATCAAGAACGCCGGATCATTTATTTGAACCAACTTTAAAAAGCATGAAGTATTTGCTTGCAAAGAACAATTTTGAAATCATAGAATGTTATACCTATAGCAGAAGGGATCCGGTGTCTAAAGGTTCTTTGTTATCAGGGTTAGTCAATAGATTTTTTAAGATGGGAACTAATCTTGCATTTATCACGCGTCCCATACATTCTGCATGACCAATTTTATTCCGATATTTCCATTGGGGATAGTGATATATCCTGCTGAACTTGTTAACCTTCATATTTTTGAGCCACGATATATTCAATTAATCAACGACTGTAGGGGTAGTGGAAAAAGTTTTGGCATTCCTGTAACTATTAATAATGACTTACAGGAATTCGGAACATTAGTTTCTATTTTTGAAGTGGTGAAAGAATATTCTTCTGGTGAAATGGATATAAAAATAAGAGGAGAGAGGATATTCAGAAAACTGGAATTAATTTCTTCTGTACCAGAGAAGTTATATAGCGGAGCCATTGTTGCTTATCCCAATAATATTGAAAATGAAGGCAACAATAAATTGATGATTTCATTAGTAAATGGAGTAAAAGAACTGCATAAGTTACTGGAAATACAAAAAGAATTTAGTAAACCGGATAATCTGCTTATTTCCTATGATATTGCTCACCATGCAGGGCTTTCTATACATGAAGAATATGAACTACTTGGTTTGTTAATGGAACTTCAGCGTCAGGAATATTTAAAGCGTCACCTGCAAAAAGTATTGCCACTTCTCGCGCAAATGGAAAAACTAAAAGAAAAAATTAGGCTTAACGGACATTTTAAGAATCTTTCTTCTCTGGATCTTAATATTGACCCATCACAAAATCCCTGATGCAAAGGAGTAAATTTTATACTATAATAAAAAGCTTATCGCTTCCCATAACACTAGCACTGGTTACAGCAACAATACCATTGCCAAACAACATAAATAGTATCGCTATTGTACTTTTTGTTATGGCATGTATAATACAACAACCACTTTCGGTTTCTATACAAAGATTAAAGCAAAGCCGATTGTGGATACTTCCTGTGATCTATTTTTTGTGGAGCATATTAACATGGTTTTGGGATAGTTCCGGTGGTTTTACCATTAAAGAAATTGAACGGTACGCTATTTTGTTTTTTGTTCCGCCAGCATTAGCGATGATTGCTCCTATTGCCTGCAAACATATTCGCATCGCGTGCAATGTTTTTATTTTCATGACAGTGTGCATTTGTCTGCTTGCTTTATATAAGTCTTATCAGGAATACCTCGTAACAAAAGATTACCGTGTTTTTTATTATCATTATTTATCTCAGCAGGTAGAGTTGAACGCTATATTTCTTTCTAATTTCTGTCTGGCTGCTATTATATGGTTGTTTTATTTTAGCAGTAAAAGAATAACAATATTGTTGAAGATTCCGGTAGCTCTTTTTTTAACGATGATGATATTTATTCTTTCTTCAAAAATGATATTGCTATTACTTGCCCTTTCTGTTCCGCTTTTTATTGTTTATTACCAGAGAGGTAAAATAAATACGTTTAAAACATTTATTGCATTGCTGCTATTGCTGGCGATGGGAGTAATGGCTGTTGAGAAACTTCCATATCTGAAATGGAGAATATTTTCAACTGAGTTTAAAACCTATAAAGGCGAGCAGGATAATCATAATGGAGTAGCTATCAGAATACTCATGTGGCAAACAGGATGGGGGCTGATAAAAGAAAGCCCTTTGCTGGGATACGGATTAAAAGGGGCGAGAGAAGAAACCTTACAGCAATACAGGGAAAAAGGCTTTAAGCTTGGTTATGAACAAAACTACCATACCCATAACCAATATATAGAATCGACCCTAATGGCTGGGATCCCTGCACTGATACTTTTATTGTCTATTATACTAATGACTTTTTCTAAAAGTATTCAAACGCAAAATGTGTTGTTGATTGCTGGTACACTACACTTCGCCTTACATTCTTTGATAGAATCCACGTTTGAAGTACAACAAGAACTTATTTTTTTCATGTTCTTCATTTTTTTGTTTTATTATCATCCACCCAAATTGACCCTTCATGCAGGTGAAAAATAATACGCTTTGTTTTGACTTTGGCAATACACGACTCAAATGTGGTGTTTTTGATAATGGCGAACTGATAGATGTTGAACATTTAAACGATTACAGTGAATCAACCATCGCTGCCTTATTAAATAAATATAGGCCAACAAAGTCTTTATTGTCATCTGTAATTGATCATAGCATTCAACTGGAAGAACAATTGGCTGCTGTATCAAAATTTCATAAGCTGGATCATCACTCCAGTTTGCCGATTACTACACCTGTGGGTAAACCTGAAACTATAGGTGCTGACAGGCTGGCAATGGTCGTAGCTGCATGTGCAGCATATCCGGATGCGCATAATCTGGTTATTGGATTAGGTTCAGCTATCACTTACAATTTTGTTAATAAGAATAAAGAGTTTTTAGGCGGAGGTATATCACCGGGATTGGAGATGAGATTAAAGTCACTGAATACCTTTACCGCTAAGCTTCCGCTTGTTAAAAAGAACTGGAATTTCCCCTTGGTAGGTTATGATACCCGAACCAATATACTGAGTGGAGTAATCAATGGAATGGCTAGGGAAATTGACGGAACAATAGATCTTTACCATGAAAAATTCAGTAACCTTAACGTGCTGTTAACAGGGGGTGATTCACCATATTTTGCGTACCATCTTAAAAACAGGATATTTGCAGACCTTAATTTAATCTTTAAAGGCCTGTATGCTATCAGCGAGCTCAATAATGTATAAGAAAATCAAGCTTTTAGGAGTGCTGACTGTGCTAGTGGCCTGCGCAGCGCACGGACAAACAGAAAACTCTCCCTACTCAAGATATGGCCTCGGTGACATACTCCCTCCTCAAAATATCATGTCTCGTGGTATGGGGGGAGTAAATGCTGCTTATAGCGATATCTTATCAGTAAACTTTACGAACCCGGCGTCATATGCCAGGCTGAAGAGAACCACATTGGATTTTGGCCTCGAACTTAACTCCAGAACACTACGGATAACAGACCCTCCGCAAAAATTTTCTGCAGTTAGTCCGATGATTTCCTATGTGCAGGTAGGTATACCTCTGAGTAAAACAAGAAACTGGGGGATGAATATCGGTCTTCGTCCTGTTACCAGAATCAACTATAAAATAGAACGTCCGGAGCGGTTATCCGGCATTGATAGCGCTACCACACTTTTTGAGGGCAACGGAGGTACTTACGAAGTATACACCGGAACGGGATTTGGCATAGGAAAATTAACCGTTGGCGTTAATGTGGGTTACCTTTTTGGATTAAAAGATTACTCCAGCAAAAGAGATTTTACGCCTGATTCAACGGGCAATTTTTATCTTCCTGCCATGTACATGAATGCTACCAACTTTGGAGGTTTTTTTGCCAATGCCGGCATTCAGTATACTATTCAGTTGCCTGATAAACATATGATCAGGCTTGGCGCTCATGGACGAATTAAAAGAGACTTTAATGCCACGCGCGAAGAAAAAGTGTTTACCTACACCCCCAGGGCAACAGGAGTTTTAGACACTATTGATATGGTGAGAAGTGAACAAGTAAAAGGAAAAATTGTCTATCCCGCATCATTCGGATTAGGCGCTATTTATCATGCTGGTGATAGATGGATGGTCGGTGTTGACTACTCTCAAACACAATGGAGCCAATATCGTTACTTTAATGCTGTTGACTCTGTTCAGGATTCGTGGAAAGTAAACGTTGGCGCACAAATAACTCCCGATTTAACCTCTTCCAAATCTTATTGGGGAAGAGTGACTTACAGAGCAGGATTTTCATTCGGAAAAGATTATATAAAAGTAGGAGAAGAGCTGCCTATGTGGACTGCCAGTATTGGTCTTGGTCTTCCTATGCGTCCTCCAAGCTATAGTAATCAATATTCAATCATCAATACTTCTCTTGAGTTTGGAAGAAGAGGTAATAAGAATAACTTTATCAGCGAAAACTTCTTCAGACTCTCTTTGGGACTAACCTTAAGTGATATCTGGTTTATAAAGAGAAAATATGATTAAAAAGAAATTTCAACATATTTTATTTGCAGCAGCTTTCTTATTAAGCTGCTGTTTTGTTTTATCCTGTGAAAATGATATCAGAGAAGTTGACAATCTGATGAAAAAAAAAGCTGCTGTTGATGAAGCTATTGATGTAACCAGTTATATGAGCCAGAATGGAGCTATGAAAGCAAAACTTACCTCTCCATTCATGTTAAGGCATCAGGCCGATTCGGCATTTATAGAATTTCCCAGAACCCTGCATGTGGATTTTTACAATGATTCGTCGGAAGTGGAAAGTATTCTGGATGCTCTCTATGCGCGTTATAAAGAATATGAAAGAAAAGTCTTTTTAAAAGATAGCGTGGTGGTGATCAACATTCTGAAAAGGGATACACTTAAAACAGATGAGTTATGGTGGGACCAGAATAAAGAAGAATTTTATACAGAAAGGCCTGTCCGTATTTTTCAACCTGACAAAACGATTTACGGTACCGGCCTAAGAGCTGGACAGGATTTTACCTGGTACGATATTTATCACATTACCGGAGTAGTTCTTACCAATTCTGCTGAATTTGATGAATAACTAAAGAAAAAAATCAGACATCAGATCCTCGCCTTCCATTACCGCATAGCTATCAAAATTGTTTATTCCTTCCTCCCGTAATACCTCTTCGTCAATAAAAAAATTGCCGGTACAGGACGATGGTCTTCGAAGAATATAATAGGCAGCATCGGCTACTATCCGCGTGGTGCGACTTTTATTCATCAGCATTTCTCCTCCAACTATATTTTTAATGGCTGCTGTAGCTATAGTAGTCTTCGGCCATAATGCATTAGCGGCTACATTGTATTTTTTCCATTCTTCAGCCATGCCGGTTATTAGCATACTCATACCATATTTGCTAATTGTATAAGCAGAAAACTCTTTGAACCATCTGTTATCCATGTTTAGAGGAGGAGAAAGATTGAGGATATGGGCGTGATCTGATTGCTTTAAATAAGGGAGACATGCCTGACTTACCGCAAAAGTTCCTCTGATATTTATATCATGCATGAGGTCAAACCTTTTTATATCAAGATGCTCAAGAGAGGAAAGGTTGATGGCGCTGGCATTATTAATAAGTATATCTATTGAACCAAAGGTTTTAGCTACCTCATCAACTACCCTACGAACTGCATGGTCGTCTCTGATATCAAGTTGAAAAGCTTTTACACGACCCTTTCCTGCAGCGGCAATCTCTTCGGCAGCGGTATGAATAGTGCCTTCCAGCTTCGGATGGGATTCCACTGTTTTGGCAGCAATAGCAATATTTACGCCCTCTTCTGCAAGCCTGATAGCAATGGCTTTACCTATTCCCCTGCTGCCGCCCGTAATCAGAGCCGATCTCGATTTTAGTTTCATAACGAAGGTTTACGTTGTTTTAAATAGTATAAATACGAAACATGTTGTAAATACTGAAGCGGTAAAATTGAGCGAAAACGCGCTTGCGACCCAATAACTCTTCCATTATGTTTGTATTCTCGATTGGATGATCTAGGAACAAAACCAATATCAGAAAAACCGAATCCAAATCCAAAAAAACCGAAAACCAATCCAAATGTCCAAAAAAAACCTAGTTCCAAAATCATTCGAAGCGATACCAAAATCCCAATG
>CAZQIQ010000039.1:25599-33056 GCA_964593835.1 uncultured Chitinophagaceae bacterium | reverse complement strand
GTAACGCCATTTACTGTATCTGGTAAAGTTTATCGTGTTCCTACAGGTGGTAAAGTAATTATAAATAAAGAGGGAGTCACTAAACCCTCAGGTTTGCTTTCTAAGCTATTTGTGCTGTTTCCATCTTATGGAACAGCAGAGCCACCTTGCGAAGGTTTTGCTATGTTGGCTAATAGCAAATACATACTGCAACTTATGCCAGATGTTGTGGTAGCGGTTAACTAACTTTTTCTACACTTCTGCGGTATTGAAATGGTGTTAGTTTTATCCTCGATTTAAATACCTGGGAAAAATGAGAGGTCGATCTGTATCCACACAAATCGGATATGTCAGAAATAGATCGGCCTGTTTGTACAAGAAGAGAGCAGGCTTTAGCTATACGTTGTTCGCGTAGGTATTGAGAAAAATTCTTTTTCAACCGACTTCTAAAAAATCTACAGAAAGCATTTTCGGTCATACAGGCTAATTCAGCAACCTGTTCGAGAGTGATAGGATGATGAAGATTATCGTTAATAAATTTGAGTACCGGAACCATCCTGTCAGAAATATCATGCTCAGCAGGTTCGTGAAGATTAGCGATAACAAATGATTTTTCTTTGGATTGAGAAATAATATGCAATATTCTTAGTATCCCTTCAATCTGAGGATAACCATCTTCAGAGTGTAATTCTAATAACATTTTTCCAATAGTATCTCTTGTTTCTCCATGTATTTTTACTCCCTTTCTGCTATTGTTAATTAATTTCTTAATATCGCTAAACTCCTTAAGAGAATTAAATAATTCCTGGAATTTAAAAATATTAAAATACACCAGGATGGCTTTGGGAGAATTGTCCTGGATATTAATGTTGCTTTCATCTGTTATCCAGATGTGCGGTACACCGGGACCCATTAATATCATATCTCCGGATTCGAAGCTTTCTGCTATACCGTTTATAATTCGTGTGCCGTTACCTTCAATAACATATAGAAGTTCAAGTTCAGGATGAGAGTGATATTCAGGTTGAGCATTAAACGGACACTGCAGATTTGCATCCATAATAGGCTCTATGCTTAAAAGTTCATTGGTGAGCCTTGATATTTCTGTGTGAACAAGTTTCATTTCATAAATTTATCGATCTTGAACTAAAATATATGTGTAAAATAATATTGTTTTTTTTTATGTCCTCTATTTTTATCGATGGTTGGGGACAATCAGTTATACCATTATATGGTATGAAAGAAATACCCAATTCAAAACATGCTGAAGATGAGGAGAAAGTGGTTCCTGATCATAACCAGACACCTATTAGTGTTGCAGTTCAAAAGCCCACCTTGGCTGTTTTTTTACCAAAAAAACCAAACGGAGCAGCAGTGCTGATTTGTCCAGGTGGAGGCTATTCTATAGTAGCATTTAAACATGAGGGTGAATATGTGGCGAAAAAACTGAACGAATCGGGAATTACGGCATTTGTTTTAAAGTATAGAATTCCTAATGCCAATTGGATGGATAATATTGAAATAGGTCCTTTGCAGGACGTGCAACAAGCTTTTATTATCATGAGACAAAATGCAGCTAAATGGAAGATTAATCCTTCTGCAATAGGCATAATGGGATTTTCTGCAGGAGGACATCTGGCTTCTACCGCAGCAACTCACTTTACTGATTGTTTTGTACCTAATCCGGAAAACATTAGTGTACGACCGGATTTTCAAATACTTGTTTATCCTGTAATCAGTTTTACTACACAGATCACGCATGAAGGTTCACGAAAGCAATTATTGGGAGAGAATCCTTCCGTAGAAAAGATTATGGAATATTCGGCTGAATATAACTGTACAGAAAACACACCTCCGGCACTGCTTATTCATAGTGCTGCTGATGAAAGCGTTTCCTATCTGAACAGCACAGTTTATTATAATGCGCTGATAAAAAAAGGAGTGAGTGTAGACCTTCATATCTTTTCAAAGGGCGGACATGGATTTGGAACGATAAAGACAGGTTATCCTATTGATTCATGGCTTGAATTAGTAAGGGATTGGCTGAAAAAAAGTTTATAGTAGGGCAATTATATTCTACAAATCCATTTTGTATAAACTGAAAAGTATTGAGCTGAATGTATGTGCAGAGTAGTTTCGAAGTGAAATTACATGAGATAGTCTATATTTGATCGGATAAAAAAATGTAGCTGATTTTGTCTCCAATAAATTCTTTTTTTGATTGTATTTCTTTGATAAGGCATCATCAGTTCAGAGAATTTTTTATGTCAAAAAGAGTCTTTTTTATTTTATTAGTTATTATAATAATAACTGTTATATTTTTGCTCTACCAATTGATGATTTTTTTCTTATACTGGCTACCACCGCAAAAGGACTGATAAGGAATCGTCAGGTAAGTTTAATTTATTAAGTGAAGAATTCTCGTCTGATATTATATGTTTTTTTATTTCTCCTAGGGTTGCTATTGTTAGGATTAGTTGGAATACTAATACTTAAAAATGTCTTCTTCCCCTTTGAAAACTAAAGGCAGATTTTTAGGTTGATTTGGCCAACTATCATGCATGATGAAAATTTTACCTCAGGCTTTATTCTATTACAAATTCAATTTTTACAAAGCAGTTTCAAATGTGTTGAAAAGTGTTAAGCTATATGTATATGCAGCTGGTTTTGGAGTGGAATTATATATTTAGAAAGAATGTCTGACAGTTTAATTTGACTCTTTATAGTCTAATCGTTAAGTGTCCTAAAACACGTAAGGTGATATACTGAAAAGTATTTAGCTGAACGTATACACAGAATAGTTTTAGAGCATATCAATCAGTTCTGATAAAGTGTTGAGCATGTTATTGACATATCCATCCTGAGCTTTTTCTGCTGATAAATTACTCAGATCAATTCTTTTGGTCACAAGAGTATTTCCCTTGTAAGCAATAGCAAAATATGCAAATAGTAGAAAGCCTGATTCTTTAACAGGAGTTGCATAACCTGTAATAGCTATCGACCAGTTCGTGTCAAATAATTTTGCAACACCAATGGCCATTTCTTGTGCTGTTTGTTCAGAAACGCTATTACATGATGAGGCTTTTTGTTTATTTACATGAAGATGTTTGATCTTTTGTTCTGTATTGTACACTGTAATGCCTCCTGCAAAGAAATATGAGGCATCCTGTATATTACCCAAAGTATATTGTAATAGTCCTGTAGTTACGCTCTCTGCAACTGATATTGTTTCATTACGGGTAATGAGGTAAGTTTTAATTTTTTCAAGTAAGAGCTCTCTCGGGTTCATGATAATATAGGTCTTATTTATTTCGAGGTTAAAAAATACCCATTTTTTTCATAAGAAAAGTAGCGTTTTTATTAGTGGCAACACCTTCTCTGAGTGTATAGTCAAAACTTAATTCGCCGTTCTCTATTAAGCTTTCAAAACAATAGTTGCCGATCTTATTATATGTGTTTTGTAATTTACTTAAACTCAAATCGTGGGTGGCAAATAGGGTAAGGCAGTTAAACGTTAAAAGCCTTGTAATAAGTTCAGCAGAGCCATGCGTTTTATCATCAGAATTGGTGCCTCTAAGTACTTCATCAATTAATACTAATGCCGGGCTTCCTTCTTTAAGTTGTTCTATGATTTCATGAAGCCTTTTTAACTCAGCCATAAAATAAGAAGTATTATTCAAAAGAGAATCATTGATTTTCATAGAAGAAAATATACGCATGGGCGAAAATGAAAATGTTTTTGCACATACAACAGAACCACATTGAGCCAGTAAAAGATTAATGCCTACGGTTCTTAAAAAAGTTGATTTTCCCGACATATTAGATCCGGTGATAATTAACAGTTTTTCTTTTTTTCCTATGCTAATATTATTCGATACCTGCGCGCTATTCATTATTAGGGGATGGGAAAGTGCTGTCGCTGATATGAAGGGATCCCCTGATTGTATTTCCGGAATACAATTGGAGGGCTGGTTAAACACAAACGATGCAAAAGATACCAGCACTTCTATTTCACCTACGGTATTTATCCATTCTCTGAACTTATCCGTATTTTTTTCTTTCCATTTTTCAAGTGATAATATACATTGTATGTCGTATAGGAAAAAACTATTCAGAAAAAAATTAATGAGTAAATTAAGCCGATGATCAAGCAAGGCAGTAAGTTTTGATAAACTTAAAATTTCCTGCTGAGCTTCTCCGGCGGTTGACTGAAGTGATTGTAATAATGAGGAAGATCCCACCTCAGTCTGACAAAAATGTTTTAAGATAGATGAATATTGTAATAGGATAGCTGACTTTTTTCCAGTGAGCGTGTGCTGTTCATTGATGTATTTAAAGTGTAATCCGGTTATTATCCAGCTTATAATAATACCTAATGAAAGAAATGCGAGCGTATCAGTGTATAAATAATAAATAAACGCAGAAATATTTAGAATGGGTAGTAAGTATCTTATTATTTGAATCCACTTTTTGCGTTGAAGAATGTTTGGCGTATCTATCCATGTAATGACTTCATCAATTTTTCCTTCTTCTTCTTTCTTTATTCTTCCATTAGCTGTTATTAATTGTCTGATATCTGTTTGTGGAGCAAATTGATGGAGAGCTTGCTGACGTTCAAGAATTTGATGAGGATCAACCAATGGGTTGTTTAATAATAAGGCAAGTTTTTTTTTGCCAATTGCTGTTGTTGTTCTGTTTAGCAAATGAAACAGCGATCTGTGTCCAAAAATATCCATATCGGTCGTGTGCATTGCTGGATTGTTAATGCCGGCATCCCAAGAGAAACCATTTTCCTGACCCTGTAATATGTTCAGCTCGTTATTATTCACAAATAACAACTCCTTTAAAAGTTTTATGTTGGATGAAATACTAATAGATATTCTAACCAGAACAAAAAATGCAATAAGAAAAACTATTGCTGATAAAACATAATAGTTTTCTGGAGATTTTATATGCTGGTATATAGATAGTGTAGCAAGCAAAAAAGACAATAAACGAAAGACCGCTGCCAGCGCTGATCTTTTTTTCAATGTTCGTAATTGTTTAGCGTATTTTTCTGAATTGTCTAAGTAATAAGCTGATGGTGTCATAAAATTATTCTTCACTTAGTTGCACGAGTAAATCTGAAAATCCAGGATCGGCATAATTAGCTGTTCCTTCGTGTTTGAAAACGATTTCCCCCATTTTATTAATCACAAGGGTAGTCGGTAGTTTGCCGGCATATACATCTGAAGGTATGTCGCTGGCAATTGTATATAATGGAAGTGAATATTTTTTCTTATCTAGAAATTTTTTGGCTTTATTATACTGACCATCTGCATCAACGGTAATAAAAACAATGTTTTTATTGGATGATAATTGATTATAAAGTGTATTGATGGATGGCATTTCAGCGCGACAGGGTGGACACCAAGTAGCCCAGAAATTTAAAAAAATAACTTTTCCTCTTAAATCTGAAAGATGTATTAGTTCTCCATTTCCATTTTGGAACTTAATATCACTCTTAATGGCTTTTCCCATCATGGTAGAAGTTGCCGGCTTGAAAAAGCCAACACTCATTAATCCCCTTATAAGCACAGATTTTGCATCGGGAACAAACAGGATAACTGCCAGTAATGACAATAATATACCGTTGGTTATGGTGTTTTTGTTAAAAGATAACTTTCTCATCACCCTTTAAAGGTATAGTAAAAACATGCTTTTTTATCCAAATGATTTTTTTTGGTTTGTTAAAAGCGTAAGTCTGTAGTTCGGCAAAGTGTTTAATCTTTATGGTCTATATCCGATGGTAAGGAGTTACAGAATTAAAACAAAAGCTCTAATTATAATAACACCGTTTATTGAATAGACGAATCGACTGCTATGATTATTGTTATAGTATCATAGTATTTAGTTGGACAAACTGCTTTAAGTAAAGTCCTGATAATGTAGTGACTCTATTCTGTAGGTCTACGAATCGACTGCTATGATTAGTGTCATAATATTTAGTTGGACAAACTGCTTTAAGTAAAGTCCTAATAATGTAGTGACTCTATTCTGTAGGTCTACAAATCGGCTGCTGCTGTTGGTAACATAATATTCAGTTGGATAAGCTGGTTTGCTCTTGTCGATATAGTGATTCTATTGTAGAGTTGTACAAACCTGTTTTCACGTTTGGTAATACAATATTCGATTGAACAAATTGCTTTAAAGTTAAATCCTATATGATACATCGATTCTATTGTATTGGAGTAAAAGTGCACTTCAGCGATTGATAATACAATATTCAGTTGAACAAACTGCTTTAAGGCTAAGTTCTTTATAATATATTTATTTTATTGTTTGATTAAACAATTCAATGGGCACGATTGGTATGATAATATTTATTTTAAAAATTCATTTAACCCCAAATTCCTAATGATATAGCGAATTTGTTATTCGGATTGACAAATATGGGTTTTACTCTCATACTATGATACTTGCTGATCTGATTCGTATAAAATACCCATTAGGAAATATATCAGACAATTATAAATGACCAGTTTAAATAACGTGTTTGCAACTGAAGAGTATAGGCGTGATGGCTGTGATGAAATTAGCTTATTGTAGAATAATATTTACGTAGATAGAACAGGAGGGGCCTCTGTTTTGCGCGATTAAATAATTGTACATTTGAATATATAATTTTATTAAATGGAGTATAGAAAATTAGGAGGATCCGGTTTATCGGTTCCTGTTTTAAGTTTTGGTACAGCCACATTTGGTGGTCAGGGTGAGTTTTTTAAAGCATGGGGTAATACTGACGTAAGAGAAGCTAAGAAAATGGTTGGGTTATGTCTTGATGCCGGCGTTAATATGTTTGATACTGCAAATACCTATTCGAAAGGTATGTCAGAAGAAATATTGGGTAAAGCGATAGTTGGTTTAAGAGATAAATTGATTATATCAACAAAAGCAACTTTTACAATGGGTGATGGACCCAATGATTTTGGTTCTTCACGCTTTCATCTTATCAAACAATGTGATGAAAGCTTGAAACGATTAAAAACAGATCATATCGATATTTACCATATGCATGGTTTTGATGCGAGAACTCCTGTTGAAGAAACATTAAAAACACTGGAAACGCTTATTAACAGCGGTAAAGTAAGATATATAGCCTGTTCCAATTTTTCAGGCTGGCATTTGATGAAATCATTATCCGTTTCGGAAAGATACGGCTGGAGTAAATACATAGCTCACCAGGCCTATTATTCGCTGGTTAATCGTGAATTTGAATGGGAATTGATGCCATTAGCGATTGATCAAAATGTAGGTACCATTGTTTGGAGTCCGCTTTCCGGTGGAAGGCTGGGGGGGAAGTTTAGACGAAATCAGCCTGTCCCGGAGAATACCAGAATTGCTCAAGGTGGCGGTCAGGGTCCTGAATTGCAGGAAGATTTTTTCTATAACCTTATTGATGTGCTTGATGAAACCGCGGTTCAGTATCACAGTATTGC
>CAZQIQ010000039.1:1101-25589 GCA_964593835.1 uncultured Chitinophagaceae bacterium | reverse complement strand
CCCTTGAAACTGGTAAAACTATCGCCCAGATTTCCATTAATTGGTTATTACAAAGACCCACTGTGAATAATATTATTATTGGTGCCAGAAATGAAGAACAGCTAAAACAGAATCTGGCGGCGGTTGGTTGGAATTTAAGTACTGATCAGATAAGCCGTTTAGATAAAGCTTCTGAAGTGGCACCCATTTATCCTTACTGGCATCAAAGGGGTAATTTAAAATTGAATCCACTTCCCGTATAATAAATGCTATATAAAAATGAGTAAAGCATCATAAGTGAAAGTGATCAGTAAGAAACTACAAGTAAAATGATGATTAATTATAGTAGCAATTATTCCAGTCGAAGGAACTTTGGTAAATTATAGGTTACTGCGTTTACTTGATTGTTGTTAAACATATTTTCTATGAATAGTAATACCTCCAAGTTTATGTACTACCAACCGGACGCAAATAGAATTACAATAAAGAATTGCTTATTGCTGATCACCTGTTTTTGTTTTTTAAGTTTTATCAGTAAGGGACAGACTGTCCATTACAAAAACGAAAATGGTAATTATATTTTGACTGAGCGAGGCGCTTCACATTTGGCTTCTCTGCCTTTAAAATGCATAACACAGCAGTTTCCTTATAAGACAGGAATAACATATTCTTCTGATTCATTGATTATCCATCCGATTCATTACCATCCTGCATTTTATGGTTGTTTTGACTGGCATTCAAGTGCTCATGGTCATTGGATGCTGGTGAAATTGGTCAAGCTTTTTCCAGATATGCCTGAAGCTAACACTATCAGGTCGTTGCTGACGAGCCAGCTAAGTAGTGAGAATGTCCAAACTGAGTTAAGAATATTCAGAGATAAAAATAATAAGAGTTTTGAGCGTACCTATGGCTGGGCATGGATACTTCAATTACAAAAAGAATTACTGGAATGGAATGATACGCTCGGTATTAAACTGTCCGAAAATCTGCGTCCCTTAGCCTGGCACTTTTCAGAAGAGTATAGAAATTTTCTTATTAAGCTGGTGTATCCAATTAGGGTAGGAGAACATTCCAATCTCGCTTTTGGCTTAAGGATGGCTTGGGATTATGCTGTAATGGCAAATGATGATTCTTTGAAATCAAGTATAACAGAAGCCGCTATTCGTTTTTATGCTAAGGACGAAAATTGCCCGATCACCTGGGAGCCGGGCGGAACCGATTTTTTAAGTCCTTGTCTTGAAGAGGCTGATTTAATGTGGAGGATTTTACCTGCAGAAGCATATACGAGATGGATAAAAAAGTTTTTACCGCTACTGTTTAAAGCCGATTTTACGCTGCCCGTCGGAGAAGTTAGGGACCGCAGTGACGGAAGATTAGTGCATTTGGATGGATTAAATTTTAGCAGGGCATGGTGTCTTTATGGCATTGCTGCTCATGTTACTAATAATCATCAAAGAATAAGATCACAGGCAGAGAAACATTTAGCAGCAGCACTGCCTCATGTGGCCAGCGGTGAATACATGGGTGAGCATTGGTTGGCTTCTTTTGCAGTGTATGCGTTAACTATCATGAAATAAACTACTATGTCATATATCGCTCCTTCAAATACCAGAATTGGTCACTCCCATCTTAAAGTGTCTAATCTTGAAAAGGCTCTTTCTTTTTATCGTGATATACTTGGTTTCCAGGTAACACAATGGTATGGTAATGATGCTGTTTTTCTTTCAGCTGGTGGTTACCATCATCATATTGGGTTGAATACCTGGTATAGTAAAGATGCATCGCCTGCTCCTATACGTAGCTGTGGGTTATTTCATACTGCAATATTATACTCCACCAGAAAAGAGCTTGCGGCTGCGCTCCAGCAGGTGATCAATGCTAACTATCCTATAACCGGAGCGGCAGATCACGGCGTTTCAGAAGCTATCTATATGAATGATCCTGATGGCAACGGAGTAGAGCTTTATTGGGATAAACCAAAGAGTGAGTGGCCATTTGATCAATCCGGGAATTTGCAAATGGTCACGGAACCACTTAATCTTCAGGAACTGCTAAAAGAGCTAACGTAAAGCAAAATACTAATGTAATGGCTGCGCTACCATAAAAAATTGATAACCGGCTGATGACAAATCACGCTTTGTAACGATATCTGATTATGCGGAAACCTAAACCGTATAATAGTTATGAAAAAGATTTTTTTGTTCGCCCTGAGCGCGATGATGTTATCCATGATTTCATGTTCAAAAGATTCGGATGAGGAAGATGATGAGGATGACGATCCATATGTATTTATGGGAACGGTCACATTTTATATTACCAAAAAGGCTGAATGCGGAGATAATATTACTGTATACCTGCAGACAGAAGATCTGACAAAAATCTATAAAGGTGAGATATCCAGTACAAACATTACTACAGAAACGCCTTCTTGTGGTATGACTACCGGATATACGTTTAAAGATGTGAAATATGGTAAATATAAGTTTAATACCAGCTGCGGAATCCGGCATATTAACGGTAATATAAACGTTAACAAAGAATGCACGATTCAATCCATTGACTGATGCTTATTCCTGTCCACAATATATGGCGAGAGAATAAACATTTGATTTGACAATTAGTATATAGTATTATTATACAATCAGTATAATGATTTGAATTAGTTATTTATAATTATAAAATATAAGTGACGAAAACCAATAAAACTTTGTTTTCTGCTGGTCATTGTCATCTGCTGTTTTCGTAAGTAGCACAATAATATATTTCTGGGTGAATATTCTATTATTGTGAATATGGTTTTTGATTTCTGTTAAATAAATTAATAGCTGTTCATTACACCTGTATCTTTAACTGAAGAAGAGGATGTATCGAATTTCGATACATCCTCTTCTTATTCAGGTCTCTAGTAGAGAAGGTTTTCATTTATGTGATTCTCAGGCCCTTCAAAATATTTTGATACACCTTTTCTTCATTAATCTACCTCAGAGGTATTCTTATTTGCATAATGCTCGGGTTCTCCAACATAACTACAATCCTTGTGCTTCAATCGTAATTGATCCTCTTTTATTTTAATGACGGGTATTAAAGAAAACAACATTTTAGTAACGTAGAAAATTATTTTACAATATACCTGTTGGATATTGCTTAGTGAGATTCATTACTCTCATAACCTAATATTGTCATCTTCGCCGGTTGAGGAGTTACTTTTATTTTTACTGCGTCATTAAAATCAGATACATTAATCTTATTGATTTCACCGGCTGAAGGAACAGCAATATATACATATTTAGAGGTAGCTTCCACAACAGGTTTAATGGCTTCTGAACTGGAAGTGGCACCTATAACATTTCCTTCTTTCTTTATTGTTCCCGTAGAAAGATCTATTATTTTTAAATCGCCGTTAAGGTGTAAAACGATGAGGTTTTTCCCCGCATAATCTACTTTACACTGCATTATTTCAGTACTCTCAATAATAGGTTCAATCTTATTGTTACCCAGGTTGATAAAATATGCTCCCTTGGCATTGGTATATCCTATGAATTTGTTAACCCCTCTGGCTTCCAGCACTGTTCCTATACGTACATCACCGAAACCATCAGGATTGGATATGATACGCTGCTCTCCGTTTTTATTCACTACCAGTATTCCTCCAGCTACACCAAATAAAGCATTAGTTCCATCGGTAGCGTTACCGTGTATTCTGCTCACCGGCAAAGTTGATGCATGAACTTCCTGTCCTTCAGCATTGATGATTTTTACACCATGCGGACCGGATAATGAGGATAAGGGATCTGGGAAGGTGACGGCATATAATCCATTATCAAACTGCGCCATCGCCCCGTGATGAGGTGCTAATCCTGCATCGATTATATGCATTTTTTCTCCGGCTATATGAAAATCATGTTCATGAGCTACACTCAAAGTACCGTCTCCATCATTAAAAATTAAAACCTCTTCTCCCCGCGATTTAAAGTGAGTAGGTTTTACACCATCTGCAGAAATAGCCGCAAATTTGGGAGTGCCTTTCATATCCACATGATCACCATGATATTCAAATCCACAATCAAAAAACTGAACCTGGTTTTCGCTGCCAAAAATTAATGCGCCAAATCTCTTTGAATCAGTAGAGTGTAATGTTGCATTTGGAAAAGATGCTTCAAACTCCTGACTGGTTTTTGCTACAGGATCAATATGAGATATTGTTTTTGAACTGGCATCAGAAACCAGCAATCTGATATACTTGTATTCATCATTTGATGGTGATGGTTCATGGTGCTTATCCTCTTTTTTACACGCTGGAATTAAAACGAGTACAAACAAAAACAGGGTTAAAAATTTAACAGTCAATTTCATTATTATTTTTTTAATGCAACAATGTTGCAAATGTATGCATTTAATGCAACGCTGTTTCAATATTTTTCCACATCTTTGCAACGTTGAGGCATTTTATGATTATATGGTTTTTTGTGCTGAGTGCAACAGTGATAAATGGGCAGGAGTGTTCTTATCAGCTAACCGGGCATATACAGGATGCCGATACGCGTGAGAATTTAGCGGGTGCCACTATTACTTTGATAGACATACATCATAGTTTTATTACGGATGAGAACGGAGATTTTAAGTATGCTAATATTTGTCCGGGCTCTTATGTAATGGAAATCAGCCATGCAGGTTGTGAAACAATTCGCAGAACAATTGTCATAAGTAAAAACACACATATAGATATTTCGTTACCACACTTGCGAAATAATTTATCAGAAATAATTGTAACGGGAGAAAAAGTGGTTCAGACTACAGGTTTTACCCGTCATGTTGATGCGAAAGACATCGTGGCCTCACAGGGTTTTACTATAGCAGATGCTTTGGGAAAAATTAATGGTGTAAACATTTTACAAACAGGTTCTACTATAGCAAAGCCTGTTGTGCATGGCTTGCATAGTATAAGGGTGCTGACGATTAATAACGGCATCAGGCAGGAAGGGCAACAGTGGGGTAACGAACACGCCCCGGAAATAGATACATATATAGCTGACAAATTATCGGTGATTAAGGGTGTTGATGAATTAAAATACGGTTCTGATGCCATTGGTGGGGTTGTTTTAGTGGATCCCCGTCAGCTTCGTACTAAACCCGGGCGACAGGCAGAAATTAATACAGCCTATTTTACGAATAACAATCAATATGTTGTTTCAGGCATATATGAAGAACAGCTTACCAATCTTCCTTCTCTTACCTATCGTGTTCAGGGAACATTCAAAAAAGGGGGAAATATAAAAACACCTTTATACAGTTTAAATAATACAGGTGTTGATGAAAAAAATTTCTCATTAGCAGCTAACTGGAAAAAAAAGAACTATCAGATACAAACTTATTTTAGTCAGTTTCAGACAAGTATAGGCATATTTCCCTATGCACATGTGGGTAATATTTCTGACTTAACGGAAAGAATTGCCAGTGCAAAGCCTGATGAAGTATTTCTTGGTGAAAGAACATATAAAATTGAAAGACCACGTCAGGAAGCGATGCATCGTTTATTTAAGATTAAATCTGTTTTTAATTTTAATGAGCATAAAATTAATATCACTTTAGGTGGACAAAATAATCATCGTTCGGAGTTTGATGTGGTAAGAAATGCTGGTTCAAAGGGTCCCCAGATAAGTTTGGCGCTTACAACATTTTCTGAGGAGATAACTTATGAACATCCTACTTTTCGACATTTCAGTGGCGTGATCGGTATTAATATGGTTCAACAGAACAATAGTTATTCCGGAAGATATCTTGTTCCTAATTATCGTGCGAACGGATATGGTGCATTCTGGATTGAGAAATGGAAAAGGGAGAAACTTGATATAGAAGCAGGTATTCGTTTTGATAATAAAAATATAAATACCAGTCGTTTACAATATGGTGGTCAGGTGACTGATCATGATTTTCATTTTTCTACCCTTGCAGCTTCATTGAATACCGGTTATGCATTGGCTCCGGGTATAAAAATCAATGGTACTTTAACTGTTTCAAGCAGAGCTCCACATGTGAATGAATTGCTTTCCGGCGGTATTCATCAGGCTGCAGGAGGATATGCTTTTCTTCAGGGTAATATTAATCTGAAAACAGAAAAGTCTGTTAATCTTGGTTTGGGCTTCACTTATACTAACAGGAGAAAAAATATTTCTATCGAGGCGAATGCTTATAGTAACAGAATAAATGATTTCATATATACACAACCCAAACCAAATGAACCTGTTCTTACTGTTACTGGCGCTGCTCCGCAGATTGTTTACGAACAAACAGATGCTCAGCTAACGGGTGCCGATGTTACAGTTGTATATCAGGTAATGAAGTCTTTACAGGTTACATCTTCCGTTTCAGTATTAAGAGCGAGAAATAAACAATTAAAGGACTGGCTTATTCTGATGCCGGCTGATCGCTGGAGAAATGAAATTGGATATAGTTTTAAAGATAAAGGTGTATTTACAGATACATATATATCGGCAGAATATTTATCAGTTTTTACTCCTCGTGTTCCTTCTGATATCAATGGAAAACAGGATTATAAAGAAGCTCCGGGTGCTTATGGTTTGCTGAATGTTAATGCTTCTTCAACACTAACAGTTTTTAATCATCCTGTTACCTTAGGATTTAGCGTTCGCAATACCTTGAATACTGCCTATCGGGAGTACATGAACTTGTTCAGATATTATGCTGATGAAATTGGCAGAAATGTAATCGTTCGCTTAAAAGTTCCTTTCGATGATTTATTTAGTAAATGATTTTTATCACTGAATAAATCTATCGTGCAGAAATAAATACAGAAGAACCTAATCTTATGATGTAAGGAAATGTAGTATTTAAAAGCGTTTTAATAAGTTATCAATAATAGAAATTATATAGCCTAAAAATCTGTTTAATATTCATTGTAATGAATATGAAGATTTAACCAAACCATAAATAAAAAATATAAAAATGAAAACAGCTTTTAAGTTTTTCGCTTTTTATGCAGTATTGTTACTGCTTGCAGCTTCATGTAAAAAAGAAAAGAATGAAGAGGAACATAATGATAATGAGTTAATCACGACTGTTAGACTAACACTGACAGAACAGGGAACATCCAATGTGTTAACCTTTAATTGGAAAGATATTGATGGAGCAGGAGGACAGGCTCCGGAGATTGATGATATTGTTGTAAAGGCTAATACTGTGTATACGGCTTCTCTGTCTTTTCTTGATGAATCTAAAACACCAGCTGAAAATATTACAGAGGAAATTGAAGAAGAAGGTGATGTACATCGTGTTTATTATAATGCTCCCGGCGGACTTACCATATCTAACCTTGACAAAGATGCCAATGGCGTGACATTAGGTATCAATAGCACCTGGACTACAGGATCATCGGCCAGCGGCACATTGCATATCGTTTTAAAGCATTATTCGGCAGCAGGAAAAGAGGAGTCAGATCCGGTGAACAGCAGTAAGTCTTCTACCGATGCTGATGTAAGTTTTGAACTTACTATTAATTAAGTTTAAAAAATAATGGATTATTATCTGTGTTGCAGGGAACTGTTTCTGTTAGACTGAGTATTAAGTTGAATTAGCTACAATATGATCTGATGGTTTGGGATTACTCTTAAAGTATCAAGCAATTCAATCATCCTCAAACAGTCAAATGATATGCACGCAAAGAAAGCTAAGTACCCCCAAACGGACTCTTAAAACTGACAGATAAATTAGGTTATATCAGAGAGGTGTGGATTATTTGGTTATTCCGGAGATTAGCATTCCCTGTATTGTTGATCAGAAGCACTTTAGGCTTTCCCTGCTCATGTATAATAAAATATTCTAGATGCGCTTGATGATTGTTACACTTTTACAATAAGAAGAGGTTGTATCAAAAGGTCAACAAAACCTCTGTTTATGCAGGTAGCTGATGGCGAAATTTTTCGTTTACGCGATTATCGAAACCTTCAATTTACTTTTGATACTTCTTCTTCTGTTTTTTTAAATAAAAAATTGAAGCTTACATCTATAGTCTGGCAGACACATTACTTTTTACGTGTGGCTGTTTTCTTTTTCTTTGCAGTCTTTTCCTTCGTTGTTTTTTCCTTTTCCAGATTTTTATAATACTCTTTAATCACATCCCAGTATTCTTTTCCATATCCTACCAGGATTTCTCCGTTGGCCGGAATATCTTTTGTGGCTACTATATACACTTTTAACCCTTCTTCAGCATATTCGGCATTATTATTAATTCCTTTAATTTTTGACATGCCTCTGGCATCATTTGCATATCGGGCGAGAGCTTTTAGTCGGGGTAGGGCATCTATTACATGATATCTTTTTACATAATATATATAACCATTTCCTCCATTTCTATGATCTGCTTCTTTCCAACTGGAAATTTTTCCTTTGTATTCTACTATTTTGGTTCCTTTGGGTATAAGTTTTTTAGTAAATAATCCTTTACCGGCATTGGGAAGTGTTGAGCTTTTTACAACTAGCTGCTTTTCTAAAAGTGCCATTCTGTTTTTTAGTTTGAAATCGTTTCAGTTGGCGAAGATAAGGGCTGGGCATCACACACCATCACAGATACGTATAGGTTTAGCTATACTTTTATACCATAAATAACAAAACAAAACGATTATGGCCATAGGTATTGACAAAGATCAGTTCAGACATGTAAGTTATTTGTGGGATGACGCTAAGGCAGCTTCTTTTGGTGATGATCAGGTAGGTCTCTTGATATATCGCTCCAACCTTTTAGGAGCAGATCTCAGATTAACTAATTATGGTGGTGGAAATACTTCCTGCAAGGTAAAAGCAAAAGATCCGCTTACCGGTGAGGAAACTGAAGTAATGTGGGTGAAGGGATCCGGCGGTGACCTGGGAACACTTAAAAAAAGCGGACTTGCTGCATTATATGTTGACAGGCTGAATAATCTTAAAAAAATATACAGAGGAATTGAACATGAAGACGAGATGGTTGAATTATTTAACCACTGCATTTTTGATCTTTCCTCAAAAGCTCCTTCTATTGACACGCCTTTGCATGGTTTTCTTCCATTTAAGCATATTGATCACCTGCATCCTGACGCTGCCATAGCTATCGCTGCTGCTAAAGACGGTAAAAAAATAACTCAGGAACTTTTTAACGGATCAATAGGTTGGGTAGAATGGCAAAAGCCAGGCTTTGATCTAGGGCTGCAATTAAAACAATGCCTTGACGAAAATCCGGGTATTCGTGGTATTATGCTGGGCTCACACGGTTTATTTACATGGGGAGATACGGCTTACGAATCGTATATCAATACACTGGAAGTAATAGAAATCTGTGCAAGATATCTTGAAGAAAATATAGGAAAGAAACGTCCAGTTTTCGGAGGAGAAAAAATAAAATCACTTCCTAAAGAACAACGCCTGGAGAAAGCAGCTAAACTGGCTCCGGTACTAAGAGGATTTTGTTCTTCTTATATAAAAATGATCGGTCATTTTACAGATGACGACCGTGTATTGGAATATATCAATTCAAATGATTTAGACAGGCTGGCACCAATGGGAACTAGCTGTCCTGATCATTTCCTTCGTACAAAGATTAGTCCGCTGGTATTGGATTTGGGTACAGATGCGAACCTCGATGATCTGGATGCATTAAAAACAACATTAACGCCTCAGTTTGAAGCGTATCGTAAAATGTATGCAGAATATTATGAAAACTGCAAACATCCTAACAGTCCGGCTATGCGCGATCCTAATCCCGTAGTCATTATTTTTAAGGGTGTGGGCATGTTTACATTCTCAAAGGATAAACAAACAGCTCGCGTTGCTTCTGAGTTTTATATTAATGCAATTAATGTAATGAAAGGAGCAGAAGCTGTTTCTGAATACACTTCATTGCCTCGTCAGGAAGCTTTTAATATTGAATACTGGTTATTGGAAGAGGCCAAACTGCAACGTATGCCGAAACCAAAGGCATTATCAGGACGAATCGCTCTGATAACAGGTAGCGCCGGTGGAATAGGTAAGGCTATCGCGAAAAAATTTGCTGAAGAGGGAGCTTGTGTTATGTTGAATGATATTAATAGCGATAGATTGAATGGAGCGTATGAAGAGTTTAAGCAGAAATTTGGTAAGGATACTGCTGCTACTACTCTTCTGGATGTAACGAATGAATCTTCTGTAGAAAAAGCATTAGAGCAAACTGCACTGGCTTTTGGCGGAGTAGATATTATCATCAATAACGCTGGAATCAGTATCTCAAAATCTCTTACGGATCATTCTATTGAGGATTGGGATAAACTGTATGATATTCTGGTTAAGGGCCAGTTCCTGGTATCTAAAGCAGGGGTGAAAATCATGAAAAAACAGGCTATTGGCGGAGATATTATTAATATAGTATCAAAGAACTCTGTGTTTGCCGGACCAAACAATGCTGGCTACGGATCTGCCAAAGCTGCTCAGGCACATATGACAAGGTTATTGGCTGCTGAACTGGCAACTGATAAGATCCGGGTAAATACTGTTAATCCGGACGCTGTTATCGCTGACTCGAATATTTGGGCAGGAGGCTGGGCTGAAGGAAGAGCCAAAGCTTACGGCATTAAAGTAGAGGAACTCCCTGCGTATTATGCAAAAAGAACACTGTTAAATGAGTCAATATTACCAGATGATATAGCAAATGCCTGTTTCATTTTTGCCGGTGGTTTGCTTAAAAAATCTACTGGAAATACATTAAACGTGGACGGCGGTGTAGCTACAGCATTCCTTAGATAAACCGGATTTTTCCTATATATCTTAGTTCCTTTATGGTGGTCCTTCACTTGCTGCGAATAATAAATATTCGTGGCAGGTTAAGGTGTTTTGGGAGTTTGTTTCATGAGATGACTATAGTATCGGTATATAACCGGAGGGTTTACCGATACTATAAGATATAGTGCTTTTGTGTTATATGAAATTATTTCCCATTTGTACTGTTGGTAATATAGACGTTTTATAAGAGGAGTTAAATAGTTTTGGGCCTGACTTGATACAGAAATAATGCGTCACTTCAGGTGGGAAGTGTAATAAATGTCAAAGAAATATTTATTATATATGTTTTCTCAGCTTATTAAAGTGTTGAGTCAATGTAATGATTGATTCGAATTTAAAAAATAACCAACCCTATCAACCACTCCGTGATTCAATCAAACTGTTCTGTAATTCAGTATATAAGGGATAAGAAGAGTATAGACTAAGGAAAACGTAAATATATTAGTTACCTTGCGGAACAGATTATGCTACACAGGTGAATAAACTTTTAAACATCAGTTCGGAAAAGGGTCGTCCAATCTATCTACAGATAGTTGATTCTATTATTGATGCAGTAAGGAGAGGAAACTATAAAAAGGGAGACCGTATATTTTCTATTAATGAGCTTAGCAACGAGTATTTTCTTGCGCGTGATACTGTTCAGAAAGCCTATAATATTCTACACGACAAAGGCATTATTATTTCGGTAAAGGGTAAGGGTTATTATATTAACAATGTAAATCTTGATGCTTCTTTCAAGGTATTGCTCTTGTTCAGCAAAATCAGTAATTATAAAAAGCAGATATATAACGCTTTTGTTCAGACACTTGGTGAAAAGGCCATGGTAGACATTAAGATTCATCATTTTAATACCAAAATATTAAAGGATCTTATTGAGAATCATCTGAGCGACTATGACTATTTTGTAATCATGCCTCATTTTTATGATGATCCATCAGAAGCGTTGAATGCTATAAAAAATATACCCCACGAACAACTGGTTATTCTTGATCAGAACATTCCTATTTCAGATCTTAAATCGCCAGCTGTTTACCAGGATTTTCAGAATGATATTGTAGAGGCTTTAGAAGGAGGAATGGATCTGCTTTCCAAATATGATAAATTATATCTGGTATATCCCAAATCCGTTGCCTATTCACCGGAGATCATACAGGGTTTCAGAAAATTCTGCATGCAGAATAATTTTAAGTTTGATGTATTGTCGGAAATAACAGATGATACGCCTGTATACGAAAAGGAAGCCTATATTGTTATTGAAGAAAATGATTTATGTAATCTTATTAAGAAGACGCGTGATCAGCAATTGGAAATAGGCAAAAATATTGGCATTGTATCTTATAATGATAGTCCTTTGAAAGAAATACTGCTGGATGGTATTACTGTAATTACTACCGATCATGCCAAAATGGGAGAAACAGCGGCAAGACTTATCCTAGAAAATCGAAAAGAAAAAATAAAAAATCCCTTCATAATGATTCGAAGGGGGTCGTTATAATTAATATATTATCCTGATAAATTTCATCTTAATCATCAATAAAAAAATTGTATGAAGCTGATAGGTTCTTTTGTTTTTCTATTTTGTTTTTCCTTGAACGTTATTGCCGAAGTGAGGCTCCCGCTTATTTTTAGTGATAATATGGTTTTGCAGAGAAATCAGCAAATTCCGGTATGGGGATGGGCTTCACCAGGAGAAAAAATAACGGTGACTCTTAATAAACAAAAATCGACTACTAAAGCTGGTAAGGATGGTAAATGGAGAGTGAATTTGAAACAGGAAGCTGCTGGTGGTCCTTATACTCTAACGGTAAAAGGTAAAAATCAATTAGCAGTAAAAGATGTTTTAATAGGAGAAGTATGGTTAATCTCCGGTCAGTCGAATATGGAAATGCACGTTGAGCATAGTGCTGATAAAAGGTATGTACCGGATATGCGCGATGCTAAAAATGAAAAGATCAGGCATTTTAAAATTCCCAATACTGTTAGTGAAAACCCGGCTGAAGATGTTAAGGGTGGAGAATGGAGTCTGGGAAATGATTCTGATCGTGTACGTAGTTTTTCAAGCGTAGGTTATTTTTTCGCACTTAAACTGTATGAGGAGTTGAAAGTGCCAATAGGGCTGATCAATGCTTCATGGGGTGGAACTGTTGTGGAAACCTGGATTAGCAGGGAAGCGCTGGATCAATCACCTGAATTTGCCGGACGTGTCAGAAAAACTTTTGATCAGGTAAAAGCGGAGGCGAAAGGTGGTGAAATATGGCCAAATAACTATCCGTCATTATTATATAATGGGATGATCAATCCTGTAATTCCATATGCTATTAAAGGCGCTTTATGGTACCAGGGTGAATCCAATGCCAGCAGGGCAATGGAGTACAGAAAATCTTTCCCTTTAATGATTAATGATTGGAGAAGCAGATGGAAACAGGGTGATTTTCCATTCTATTTTGTTCAATTGGCAAGTTTTGAAAATTATGGCGGTACCGGAAACAGCACTACAGGCAGCACATGGGCTGAATTAAGAGAATCGCAAACGGAAACGTTGTCTTTACCTAATACAGGAATGGCCGTTACGCTGGACATCGGAGATTCAAAAGATATTCATCCCGCTAATAAAAAAGATGTGGGTCTTCGTCTGGCAGCAATTGCTATCAGCAAATCATATGGAAAAGGTGGAGAATATTCAGGTCCTGTTTATCAGTCTTTGCAGGTAGACGGAAACAAAGCCGTCATTACATTCTCCCGTAATGAAGGTTTATTCATAAAAGATAATTATGGTTATCTGAAGGGTTTCGAAATAGCAGGCGCTGATCAGAAATTTTATTACGCCAAAGCTGAAATTAAAGATGGAAAAGTAGTGGTATGGAATAAAAATGTAGCAGTACCTGTAGCCGTAAGATATGGCTGGTGCGATGATATGCCGGAGGCTAATCTTTATAATGGCGCCGATTTTCCTGCGGTTCCTTTCAGAACCGACAAATGGAAGGCTAGAACCGAAGGAAGTAAATATATTGTACAATAATGTCTTTGATTACCATCAGAAGAGCTGAGGAACAAGACTGCCCTTCTATGCTTGATCTTGTTCGTGAATTGGCAGCTTTCGAAAAAGCTCCTCATGAAGTAAATGTTTCCTTAGAACATTTTCGGGAAAGCGGTTTTGGTCATCACCCTGTTTACTGGGCATTTGTTGCCGAGGTAAATGAAAAAATAGTGGCTTTCGCACTTTATTATATCAGATACTCAACCTGGAAGGGTCAGCGTATGTATCTGGAAGATATACTCGTGACAGAAAACTGGAGAGGAAAGGGGATAGGAAAAATGCTGATGGACAGATTAATTGTTGAGGCAAAAGACAAACAACTAAACGGGATTACCTGGCAGGTGCTTGACTGGAACGAACCAGCGATCCATTTTTACAAAAAATATAATGCGCGCTTTGACAGTGAATGGATCAATTGTGCAATTGAGGTGTAATCCATTCCCTTTCTTAATATTTGATTATTGCAATAATTTTTACCTTTTACAACTGTATGAATGCAAATACCCTAATTTGCTGTTAGCATCTTATTGATAGATACAGAGATAAAGAATAATTAAACAAATAATAATCAGGTAGATTTTGCCTGAATATTCATTTGTTACCCGATCAAATACGATTATTCCCCACAAATCATCCCGACCTCTTATTCTTTGCTGGCCGGAGATTTGTAGTAACTTTCATAGAGCCTAAACTTTAAGTTGGCTTCTCACAGGGAAGTCAATGATTTTCTCATCTTAAAATCAACTCAAATGAAGGTTATTATTGTTAGTTTGTTTTCACTGATGGTTATTGCCGCATGCAAAAGTGGTCCATCAGATACCCAGCTTCAAAGTGATCTTACTACAGTACTGAATGCCACGTATCCTGAAATAGTTGTTTCGGTGAAGGATAAGGTAGTTACTCTAAATGGTGTTTGTCCCGACGAAGCCTGTAAAACTGCCAGTGAGTCCGCAGCAAAAAGTATTAAAGGGGTTAAAGATGTTGTCAATAACATCATGGTAAACATTCCACCTCCTGTTGTTAATCAGCCTGAAATTGCTGGTGAAGATGTTCTCTCAAAATCGGTAAGTGACCTGGTGTCTTCTTATGAAACTGTTTCAGCTTCTGTCAATGATGGGGTAATCACTTTAACAGGAGATATTAAACGCACTCAACTGACAGCGTTAATGCAAAGTCTGAATGAATTAAAGCCTAAAAAAATTGAAAATAAACTCACTATAAAATAATCAATTATGTCACTACAAGATAAATATGCTTCGCTGATTAATGAGGCAAAACAAAAATCAGCAGGGGATGTCCAGATTGCAGAAAAAGATAATGTCCTGTATATTGATGGTGCTGTTCGTTCATCTTCTGATAAAGAAGCTTTATGGAATATATATAACCAGATTGATCCTGACTATAGAGCAGGGGATTTAAGATTAAATATTGAAGTAGTTGCCGGAGGAGAGATGCAGGAATATGTGGTGAAATCGGGTGATAGTCTCAGTAAAATTGGTGCCGCTTTTGGAGTGAAATGGAAAGAAATTTTTGAAGCCAATAAGGATATCATCAAAAATCCTGATCTGATTCAACCGGGATGGAAACTGAAAATCCCTGCCAAATCCTAAGATTGTTGCTAAATAAGTTAGTATATTGGGCCCTATTAAGGGCCCAATATGTATTTTACAGCAGATCTCCATACTCATTCACATTATGCCAAGGCTACCAGCAAATTTTTAAACCTGGAAACACTTTATCAGTGGGCATTAATAAAAGGGGTGGATGTAATAGGAACGGGTGATTTTACCCACCCTGCATGGATGAATGAGCTGAAAGAAAAACTGGTACCTGATGGAAATGGTTTATTTGTTTTAAAAAATCCTCCGACAGATTTACCGCTATCTATTCATCTATCGCCAAATCAAGTAAAGTTTTGTCTTTCTTCAGAGATCAGTTGTGAAACATATTTTAAAGGAAAACTAAGGAGAATACATAACCTGGTGTATGCTCCCGATTTTGAAACTGCAGACAAAATCACCAAAAAAATATCAGGACTATGTAACCTGATGGAAGACGGTCGCCCAACAATAAAATTGTCTTCCAGAGATTTGTTAGAAAAAGTACTTGAATCTTCTCCAGATGCCCATTTCATTCCGGCTCATATCTGGACGCCATGGTTTTCGTTATTAGGTGCTGCTTTTGGATATGACAGTGTAGAAGAATGTTTTGCAGATCTTACTCCTCATTTGTTTGCCTTGGAAACAAGTTTATCTGCAGATCCATTAATGAGCAGCAGATTTTCTGAACTCAATAAATATACTCTCATCTCAAATTCTGATGCTCACTCCGCTGAAAATGTTGGACGAGAAATTAATCGTTTTGATACGGACATGAGCTATTATGGTATTTTTGAATCGCTTAAAACGAAAAAAGGATTTTTAGGAACCTATGAATTTATTCCTGAGCTAGGAAAATACTATTATAATGGTCATAGAAACTGTAAAGTTTTTCTCACGTCATCAATAAAAGTTTCTGAAAATAATACCTGTTCCGTTTGTGGCAGACCACTGACTTTGGGAACTTTTTCAAGAACTGAAATGTTATCAGACCAGCAGTCTTTTAATGGTATTCAGCCTTATTTATATTCGATGCCGTTACCTGAGATATTATCAGAAATACATGGAGTGGGAGAGGATAGTAAAAAAATAAAAGCTATCTACTCAAAAATTATTTCTAAATATGGCAGCGAACATAATGTATTACATCATCTTCCTATTGAGGATATCAAAAAAAACGACCCAATACTTTCAATCGCATTGGATCGTTTAAGAAAAGGAATTTATAATAGCCAGCCTGGGTACGATGGTTTTTATGGACGAATAAGCTTTTTTAACGATGAGGAGTTGAGGCAGCTGAAGAATCCACAGTTTGCCTTATTTTAAGATTTCCTCTTTTGGCGATATCACTCCATTTGTAATAATGAAATGTGCTGTCAGTGCTCATGGCTACAAAAAGACCACCTTCATATCCCGGTAAACTCACTGATGTAACATCACTTCCATCACTTTCTTTTGTTGAAAAAGGTAAAGAAATAATTCTTTTATGTTCATGGGGATTTGATGATCCTGCCCCTTCTCTGGGGTAAATATTAAATCTGTCAGCTCCCTGATCTGATACTAAAATATATCCGGTTCCATCATCCAACTTATATATGGAAATACCTTCATTATCGTCTTTAAATTCGTTTAATCCGAATACCGCTAACTCTTCATTTCCTTTTGCCGGATCAGCATAATATTTATGAATACCTGCGCCTTCATCACTATAGTAAACATAACCGAGCTCATTATCAACAGCGATTGATTCAATCTCTTTTAATCCTGAGAAATTACCAAAACTGCGTACAAGCTCACCCGTTATATTTCCTTTTCCATCATCTTTTAAAAGGTATTGTTCGAGGTAGCCTGTTTTGGGTCCGTTCTTTCTGCCTACAATAGCAAATATTGCATTGTCAGAAGGTCTGGTGTACAAGGCAATTCCCATTGGTAGTTTATGTTCCTGATTACTGAATACAGCAACGCCTCCGTTATCAACAGCTTTCATTGTCGGAAGAGAAAATATTCTGATCATATTTCTATCTCTTTCTGTACATACAGCAATATCTGTCGATTGGCCATTATCCCATTTAAAACCGTAAGCTATATCTACATTGTTGGTTCTTTTCAGGGGAACAATTGAACGGCTGCTATCTATTTTTCCTTTCAGATCAAAAACAAACAGTCCCCCTTTTTCTTCATGTTTATCGGTTCCCACTATAAGACTGCTATCGGGATGGGTAGGATGTAACCATATTGCAGGATCATCGGAGTCATCATATACTTTTTCTGTAACCACTACAGGAACAATAGGGGTTGTTTCTGTAGAATCTGACTTTATATGATTATTAGCATTGTCTGTATCATTACATGATCCTAACAGAGATGCAGTAATGACAGAAAGAAAAATATATTTATTTATCACCATTTTATATTTTTTAAATGTTTGGGCAGAATTCCTGAAACATTTGTGTTAACGATTGAGATATATCCGGATTATCTGCTTAAATCGAATTTAAAACCAGCATTGAATCTTGGCTGATAATATTCCATCTGCATTGTACGTGCAGAAATTCCCTGGTAATAACGCAATGCCTGATTGGTAAGGTTATTAGCTTCTGCAAATACTCTTAGTGTTGGAATAATAGCATATGAAGCATTAGCATCTAAAAATACCTGTTTGTCATAATAGCGATCTTCAAAGTTTCCACCACCTAATTCATCAAGATAGGCTGCAGCATAATTTAAAGATACTCGGGCAGAAAACTTTTTATTTTCCCATGACAGTGATGCATTAAACATATGAGGAGCTGTTCCGGGTAAACTAATGCCTTCTCTTAATTCTCCATCTTCATTATAAATACCTTTGGCAGAAGACTTCGTATAGGTATAGTTAGTATATACTCCAAAACCTTTAAGGAATTTGCCAGGCAAGAAGTCAAGTTGTCTTTGCACTGCTACCTCAAATCCATATACAGAAACGTTTTCACCATTACGAGCCTGAGTTAATGTCCAGTTTTCACCTGTGGGAACCGGATTTGGAAGATCAGGGAAAATTTCCGCAAATTTTGCATTTGTGAAGCTTTCATCTCGGTAAGTATAAATGAAGTTCTTTATATTCTTGTAGAAAACACCACCTGAAATGATACCGACAGATTTAAAATAATATTCACCCATCAGATCAAGATTCCATGCGTAAGAAGAACTCAGATCAGGATTTCCTGCACTGATTTCAGAGTCGTCGAGAATAGTATTCACGAAGGGCGAAAGAATATAATAGTCTGGTCGCGCTAATGATGTAGTAGCTGCTGCGCGAACGATGAAATCTTTGTTTACATCATATTTAAATGTAACGCTGGGTAACAGATTAATATAACTATTAGAAATTTTCCTTTTACCTTCTAAGTTAGATTCGTCTTCAATAATATTTCCTTCATATTTTATTGAAGTGATTTCTGTTCTTAATCCCAATATCATTGTCAGTTGATTGGTAATCGACTGATCCCATCTTGCATAACCTGCAATAATAGATTCTTTTGCATTGTAATTAACAGCCAGATATTCATCAGGAACATCATCAGCTTCAAACATTGTTGTGTTGGTAAGTGGTAAATTACCAAGGTATCTTCTGCTGGCAAATGTTCCCGGAACATATTTGCTGCTTGGGTTCCATTTTTTGCCATCCCAGTTTACCCCTTCTGCGTCCTGAAGGCTCTCCATGTTAGTGACTAATGGAGTGTATTCGATAAAGTTGTTGTTTCTGTTTTTATTTTTCAGACGTAATCTGGCTCCAAATCTTAGTCTTCCCTTTTGATCGTTAATCAAACTAAAAGGTATTCTGAAATTAAGTTTGATACCTAGCTCATCTTTATTTTCTGTTAGTTCTCTGAACGCATAATCAGAAAGGCCAAGGTTGGTTGTTGGGCGGAGTAATGGTAACTCCGGAGAATCAAAATTTCTGTCGAAGGAAACATTTTTTACCTGGTATTCTATATAACGTTCATTAGGGCGGTACTCGCTGGCTTTTGAATAACTGACACCCCAATCAAAATTGAGACTACTGCCAATTAAATGATCGCCTCTTAATGAATAGTTCTGTACTTTTTGTTCTTCAAGACGTTTTCCATCAACACGATTATTCATGATTCCTCCTTTTGACTGTCTTCTGATAGCTCCGGTATAACCAATGATCTGATCGTTAGCATCGTATTCTGGTTCAACATCAGTGGCTCTCCATCTGAAACGGTTTTCCCAGTCGTCGCGCCAGTTATACATAACATTCGCGCTGATTCTGTTTCTATTGTTGAATTTAAAATCAAGTGCTGTAGCAAAACTTCTGCGTACTCTTTTTACATCGTATTTTCTGATGTCCTGTTCTTCTATATATGCATTTCCGAAATCATCTTCTTTCCAAACAGCTTCCACATTATCTGAACCATAATCATTATTGTTATATGATCCGCTTACTACAACACCGAGTTTCTGATCAAAAAATCTATTGCCATATACGAGCCCACCGTTATATAATGCTTTTCCGCGAATAGGATTATATCCACTTGAAAGTGTAGCAGATATTCTTTCATGATTCGGTGCTGCACGCGTAATCAGATTTACTGAACCACCAATCGCATCAGCATCCATATCAGAAGTTAAGGTTTTATTTACCTCTATTGTCTGAATCATATCAGAGGGAATAAGGTCCATTTGTATTCTTCTGTTATCTCCTTCAGCTGATGGAATCCTATCACCGTTAAGGGTTACAGAATTTAATTGTGGTGCCATACCTCTGATAATAATATTTCTGGCTTCACCCTGGTCGTTTTGCATGGTAATACCCGGAATACGCTTAATAGCGTCTCCAATATTAGCATCGGGGAAACGTCCGATCTGATCGGAAGAAACAACATTGGTGATATTAAAATTGTTTTTCTGCTTGTTAAGCGCTTTAGCCTGACCTCTCAGTCTGTCGCCTAATACAAGTATTTCATTGCCAATAGAAGCGCCATCTTCCAGCTGCAAATGAACCTCTGTAGACGACCCTGCTTTTAAAGTAACTGATTGTGATAATGGTTTATAACCTATGTATGAAATACTGATTGTATATTCTCCGGATGGAACATCCAGAAATGCAAATTTTCCATATTCGTCAGCAATGGTATAACGATTGCCTGGTAACAAATTAATACTTGCCCCCGGAAGTGATAGTTTTTGTATTTTATCAGTAACTGTTCCTGTAATAATTCCTTCCTGTGCAGATAAGTTTTGGGTGTGGAAAAAGAGGATAAATGTCAGTAGAGGTGCAAAAATGTTTTTCATTCCGCAATTAATTTTGCGCGAAAGTATTCTTACCCTGTTAACGAAATATTATTCCAAGATGAACTAAATGTTATCATGGTCATATTGATATATTTGCACGATAATGGTGAAAACAGCCATTTAAAAAGAGCTAATATGAAATATTCGCAGGTGATAGGTATTCTGGCAGCCATTGTGCTTGTTCTTTCTTCTTTTATGCATTGGGCATGGTATCCTGATCTGGAAGAGTACTTCACGGGCTTTTATTCATATAATAGTAACTATGGCCGACCAGGCAGGTATTTGATGATGTTTGCAACTGTTGCAGTAATCATGTTTTTGATACCAAGAATATGGGCAAAACGTATTAATATGTTTCTTAACGTGTTAATACTTGCTTACGCTATCAAAACATTTATTTTATTCTCCGGATGTTACAAAGGAATTTGTCCGGTTAGGCAGATAGGTATGTGGATAATGTTATTCTCCTCAGCTGTAATGTTGTTGAGTGCTTTATTTCCGACTCTGAAAGTCAAGTCTGCATCTATATAAATAATGTTGCAACCCAGTAGGCTGCTGCTGCAGTAGCAGCGCCGGTTAACATCACCCTAAATCCCCCTATCCATCCATTTACTTCATTAACAGCGCTTTCGTAATATCCTGTAATAAATAGCAGCAAGAGAGTGATGATTGCTGAATATTGCAGGGCTTCGGTTGATGAGTGATAAACGAAAAAGGGTAGCGCACTAATTATACTTCCTGTACCATAACTTATAGCAATGATTAGGGCATGCATAAAATATTTACCATGACCAATATTTTTCTTGCCTTCAAGAAATGAACCCACTCCCATAAACAGTGATCCTGCTACACCTAGTGAAATCATCGCAGCGGCAATGTAAACAGGATTGTCTACAACTCTGCTCAAGCCGGCCGCAAGTGCAAAAGGAATAGACAAACCATCAGTGCCGCCAATAGTGATGCTTCTTAATATTTCTTTATTCTTCACAATTTTTTTAAACTATCTGCAATAATACCGACTGCTTCTGATATTTGTTGTTGATTGATGATTAATGGTGGAGCCAGACGTATTTTATCTCCATGTGTGGGTTTTGCTAATAGTCCGTGTTCTTTCATAATTAAACAAAGCTCCCAGGCTGCATTGCTATCCGGGTGATCAATAATTATTGCATTCAATAATCCCTTACCTCTTATTGCTGAGATATATGGAGAAGATATTGATTTTAGTTCATCACGTAATATTTTTCCCATAGCTTCTGCATTCTCTGCCATCTTTTCATTCTTTAATACTTCCAGAGAGGCGATGGCTACTTTACAGGCAAGCGGATTTCCACCATATGTAGAACCATGTTCACCTGGTTTAATGGTTAGCATGATTTCATCATCGGCTAATACTGCTGATACAGGTATTGTACCTCCGCTCAGTGCTTTTCCGAGTATTAAAATATCAGCTCTCACTTCTTCGTGATCTACACATAACATCTTTCCTGTTCTGCATAAACCGGTTTGTATTTCATCAGCTATAAATAATACGTTTGCATCAGCGCAGTATTTTTTAGCGGAAGCTAAAAAACCTTCATCTGGAACAACCACTCCTGCTTCTCCCTGAATAGGTTCAATAAGGAGGCCTGCAACATTTTTATCCTGTAAAGCAATAGCAAGCGCTGGTAAATTATTATATGGAATTGTTTCAAATCCCGGCATATAAGGACCAAAACCTGCATATGAGTCAGGATCGCTGCTGAATGAAATAACAGTGCTGGTACGTCCATGAAAATTATTGGCACATACAATAATCTTTGCCTGGTTTGAAGGAATGCCTTTTACTGAATAACCCCAGCGTCTGCATAATTTGAGCGCTGTCTCCACTGCTTCCACGCCTGTATTCATGGGAAGAACACGATCATAACCAAAACAGTCAGTGATATATTTTTCATATTCCCCCAACAGGTTATTGTAAAAAGCCCTTGAAGTGAGGGTTAAAGTTGATGCCTGTTCTATTAATGCTTTGATGATAACAGGATGACAATGACCTTGATTAACGGCTGAATAACCACTTAGAAAATCAAAATAACGTTTGTCTTCCACGTCATACATATAAATACCCTCACCGCGGTTTAATACTACGGGAAGCGGATGGTAATTATGAGCACCATATTTTTCTTCGAGTTCCAGGTAATGCATGGATTTCTCACCCAGGTTGTTAACTGCGTGCATAAAAAATAAGTATTAATAAATAAAGTAAATAAGAATAGAGAAAGCGATATGAAAATGCAGTTACCCTAAGGGATGGTCGAGAAAATCTAAATTAAGAGATAAAAAATGCATGCGTCAAAGGTAATCAAATAATTTGAGAAGGCTACCTGATGATTTTGTAATTTTTATAATCAAACAATCTTTTACCTGTCAATTTTTCAATCCAGTGAAGAAGGCGACCTTTAATGCTAAAGTTCTTCCTGGTGATATTATGTTGAAATTGCCAGTTTTGCTGACTAATTCTTTTATGTATCACCTGAGGATGAGTGCCCATAAACCAGGTAAGTGAATCAATGCCAGAGTAATCAAAAGCTGCAGTCTGTTCTTTTGATATTTTATTACTCATATTATCTTCATTATATAATTTTTCGAATCCCATTATTTTCTGCATTTGTAAGGAAGGATGTTTAACCCAACCATAGTGGAAGACATAAGCATCGATTAATTTAACCTGAAGTTTATTGCCGTTTTTTCTAAATCCCTGTGCATCTCTGTAAGACAATATGTTTTTATCATTTTTGATTACACGTATTTCATGACTATACCATTTTCTTGAATCTCCTATATAATCATAGCTGCCATAGAAATGTTTATACTTCAATAACAGGCCATCTACTTTAGGATCATCTTTATATAATGACATAGCTTCCCGGATAACATCATAGTGTTTTTCGTGCAGTAATTCATCCGCCTGAAGATATATACACCAATCTGTATCGGCTGAAACGTTTGCTAAAGCTTTATTTGTTTCAACAGCTAATACTCGCCCTCCTTCTTTTAAAGAATGATCCCATACTGAATGAAATATCTTTATTTTTTCACTGTTAATGGATCGTATTAATTCTTCTGTACTATCTTCTGAATCTCCTATATTAACTATTAGTTCATCACACAATGGCAGTAATGACATAATGGATTCTACAACCGGATAGTCGTATTTAACAGCATTTCTGATAAAAGTAAAACCTGCTACTTTCAATACTTTTTATTTATGTGATAAATTTTATAGTCAGTGTCTATTTGAATATTGGGATTTGATTGATGAAATATTCCATATATACAACTTCCGGTTCCTGTTAAAGAGGCGAACACTGCACCTTTAGCATATAACTGATCTTTCAATTGTTGAATAACAGGATATTTATTGAAAACGGGTAGTTCAAAATCATTAATTAAAGAATCTTTCCAGTTTTCTATTGAAGGTAGTTGAATTTCTTTTTCTTTATCATTGACCTTAAGCTGACTAAAAGCCCATGCCGTGCTGATATGAATTGCAGGATCAATAAGTATAAAATAATAGTCTTCGAGGTCAATATCTACAGGTTCCATTATCTCGCCTCTTCCTGTAGCTATACAGGGTTTGTTGAGAAGGAAAAAAGGACAATCGCTGCCAAGTTGCAAAGCGTATTCCTTTAATCTGCTGTCGTCGATTTTTAAATTAAACTTTTTGTTTAAAAGCATCAAGGTGAATGCACCATCTGCAGATCCTCCGCCTAACCCAGCACCTGTTGGTATGGTTTTAT
>CAZQIQ010000039.1:427-1091 GCA_964593835.1 uncultured Chitinophagaceae bacterium | reverse complement strand
AATATCCGGATAATCCTGTTTAATTAATTGCCAGGCTTTAATACAGATATTGTCGTTGCCGGGAATAGGTGTACCTGATAAAAAAAAATCTACTTCCCTGGTAAATGAATGATCCGCAATAATTTCCAGTGCGTCATGGAGGGGAAGAGGATAAAATATTGTCTGTAGATTATGATAACCATCATCTCGTTTTCCTGTAACACGCAGGCCAAGGTTGATCTTGCAATTAGGAAAAAGAATCAAATGGTATCAGTTAAAATTGATGAGTAATTAAAACTATCAGTGTTTTTTACGACTGTTCAATTCATCCCGGATAGCAATCGCCCGAATATAGTCTTCCTGCTCCAACACTTCGTTCAACAGATGGGTGAGTTCTTCAATAGATAATGTTTTGAGATCATCCCCGGAAGTTCTGGACGTTTCTGTGGTAACGGCTTCTTTAGCTATTTTCTTTTTTCCTGCCGAATCTTCCATCAATATACCAGCACTTTCAAGAATATTATCATATGTGTAAATAGGGCAGCCAAATCTTACCGCTAGTGCCAGGGCATCGGAAGTTCTTGAATCAATTTCGACGGTGTCGTGTTCGCTCACACATAATAACTTAGAATAAAAGATACCTTCCTGGAGATCACAAATAATAATTTCCTGTAAATCAATATTG
>CAZQIQ010000039.1:0-417 GCA_964593835.1 uncultured Chitinophagaceae bacterium | reverse complement strand
CTGGGATGCATCTTTTCCAAAGCCACAGCAATAGCCTGGGCTTCAAACCCTCCAATTACAATAGGAAGACGGCGTAAACCGTTCACTTCTCCTAATACAACAGCGTAAGAATGGGTTTGGGTGATACTGTGCGAAAGGGCCACTATTTCCAACTCTATTTTCTTCATAGAATCACAAACCTACAAGATTTTATCCAAAAAAGAGGTGGTAAAACGCTTGTTATTTAACCCTTTATCTGCTTTACAGCTTCAATTATTTTTGGAACAACGTCAAAGGCATCACCGACAATTCCATAATCAGCGGCTTTAAAAAACGGAGCTTCAGGATCCTTGTTAATAACAACGATAACTTTGCTTCTGTTTACTCCGGCAAGGTGCTGAATTGCTCCTGAAATGCCAATGGCCAGATATAGATTGG
>CAZQIQ010000038.1:0-33177 GCA_964593835.1 uncultured Chitinophagaceae bacterium | reverse complement strand
GAAATTAAGGCATTGAATCCTTCGAAAAAATATTTTGTATCATTGTTTTATATCTTAAAATTAACTCTCGATTGCTATGCGCTCAAACGTTTTCTTCAGGCCAGGTGTGTTTCTAAGGAGGTTTAGTTGGCTTTTATATATTCTTTTTTACCCATTTACAGATTGTGGTTATGTCAATACTGTTAAATAGAATTGATTATTTGACAGATTTTGTCAATCCGGGAGTAACTATTACTGTCCCTGTATTGTTTAGATATTAGACGATTTATTAATACATTTTATAATCTTAGAAACTTTAAAAATCGATATAAATGAACGAGAACGTAAACAAAACCGCATTATTTAACGGTAGCTGCTTTGCCCTTATCACGACTGCGTTTACATTTTCCATTAGAGCTGGAATTTTGTCGCAGGTGGGCGAAAGATTCGGATTGTCCGCAGAACAGTTAGGATTTATCAACCTGATGTTCTTTTTAGGATTTCCTATCTCCATGATTCTTGGTGGAATTTTTTATCATTCTATTGGTGCTAAGAGAATTATGCAGATTGCTTTTATCACGCACACAGTAGGTATTCTCACAACCATTTTCGCAGGTAGTTATGAAATATTGCTGATTTCCACTTTATTAGTTGGATTCGGTAATGGATGTACAGAAGCCGCTTGTAATCCTATGATTGCAGACTCTTACTCAGGTGATAAAATGAATAAAATGCTCAACAGGTTCCATATGTGGTTCCCTGGCGGTATTGTTCTGGGTAGTCTGATCTCTGAATTTATGTCAAAAAATAATATGGGATGGCAGGCTCAAATGTGGGTAACAATGATACCTACAGTTATCTATGCTGTTTTGTTTTTTGGTAAAACATTCCCTAAACCTAAATTCCAGGGTGCTACTTCTCTCGGAGAAAATCTGAAAGCGATGGTAACACCAACATATATATTCTTGTTCGTTTGTATGACGTTGACAGCTATTTCTGAATTTGGTCCTCAGCAATGGGTTGGTATGATCATGGCTAAAAGTGGTGCAAGCCCAATGTTGATTCTGGCATTAGTAACCGGATTAATGGCTGTTGGAAGATTTTTTGCGGGTCCAGTTGTAGGTGCATTAGGTCAGACAGGAGTACTGTTACTTGGAGCTGTTTTTGCCGCTACCGGTATCTACCTCTTTAGTATCGTTACAGGAAGCGCTGCTTACCTGGCTGCAATTTTATTTGCAATTGGTATTTGTTATTTCTGGCCTGTAATGGTGGGTGCAGTAGCACAAAGAGTTCCTCTCAGCGGTGCATTAGGAATGTCAATTATTGGTGGCGTAGGGATGTTCTCTACTTCTATCTGGCAACCTATTATCGGAGGTTGGATTGATAAAGATAAAGCAGCAGCAGCAGCAGCCGGAATTACAGGTGATCAGCTTGATCTGGTAGCCGGACAGGCAACTTTATCGAAGATGACAGCCTTTCCTTTAATACTGATTGTGTTATTTCTGATTTTCTTTTTCTGGCAGAAAAAAGCGGCTCCACGTACAGAGAGTGCAGCAGCAGCTCATTAATAATCAATACCGTTTAGCAAATAAAGGCAGTTCATGCTTTCATTCGCTTCTCCCGGTATTATCAAAAACTATAAAAGAGGGTGTATCAGACTTTTGATACACCCTCTCTTTATTCGGGAATCTAGCGGAGAAGGTTTTGGTTTATGTGATTCTCAGACCCTTCAAAATACTTTTGAAACACCTTCTCTTTTTATTCGGATACCTGATGTTGAAAGGTTTCGTCCAGCTACTTTCTGGCTGTTCAAAATACTTTTGAAGCATTCCTTCTTTTTGATTTTCAGGTAATAAAAATTTTACATAACAACACTCATTCGCTCCTGTCTACTTTTGATATTCTCTCTGCTTTTCTATTTAAAGAGTAAATACTGAGAAATTATAGTCATACAGATATTATGCATTACACTACTTTTCCGTTTGTCTATATTTTATTTCTGAAACAGTTTTTATAATTTATTGATGCCGATAATATCAGTCTTAAGCCCATCTTTCGTAAATTCCTCTTTTAATTCACTTCAACTGCATGGAAAAAAACAAGTCGCGCCGTACGGTGCTTAAAAATTTACTGGGTGGAGCAGGCATATTAGTCGCTTCCCCTTCATTATTATCATCTTGTAGTGACGAAGTACAGCAAAACAATTATTCTCTTTTGAAACAGAACATTAATCACTCCGCGTGTAAATGGTGTTACGACTCCATCCCTTTTGATGAATTTTGTGCAGAAGCAAAAAAAATAGGCCTCAAAGCTGTGGATCTGGTCGGTCCGGAAGACTGGCCGACGCTTAAAAAGCATGGCCTTGATTCTTCTATGTGTAACGGTGCAGAAATTAATCTCGTAGATGGGTTTAATGACAAAAAATTTCATGATCAATTGGTAAAAAACTATACCGAAATGATTCCGCGAGTTGCGAAAGCCGGATATAAAAATTTAATCTGCTTTAGTGGTAACCGCAGAGGTATGGATGACGAAACGGGTCTGAATAATTGTGTTGAAGGGTTAAAAAAAATACTTCCGCTTGCAGAACAGCATAATGTCATTCTTGTAATGGAACTTTTGAATAGCAGAGTAGATCATGAAGACTATCATTGCGATAAAAGTGCATGGGGTATTGAATTGGTAAAACGCATTGGTTCCGATAATTTCCGCTTGCTTTATGATATCTATCATATGCAAATTGATGAAGGAGATATTATCAGTACCATTAAAAACAATCATCAATACTTTGCACATTATCATACAGGTGGAGTACCTGGTCGACATGAAATAGATGAAACACAAGAATTGTATTATCCGGCTATAATGAAAGCCATTGTCGAAACAGGATATAAAGGATATGTGGCACAGGAATTTATTCCTTCGTCAGAGGAAAAAGAGAAAAAACTTGCTGCACTGGCAAATGCAGTGAAGATATGTGATGTATAAACCAAAAAACTGAAGATTATTATGGCAGAAAATGAATACGACGCAATTGTTGTGGGATCTGGTATTAGTGGAGGATGGGCTGCAAAAGAGTTAACAGAGAAGGGGTTAAAAGTAATTATGTTGGAGAGGGGAAGAAATGTTGTGCACGGAAAAGATTATGATACTGCAACCAAAGCTCCATGGGAATTTCCTCATCGTGGTCGACCAACGCAGCAGATGATAAAAGATTATCCCATTCTTCATAAAGACCATCTGCTGAATGAAACAAATCTTAGTTTTTGGGCAAATGAAAAGGACTGTCCCTATACAGAAGTAAAACCATTTAACTGGTACAGAGGATATCAGGTTGGTGGCCGCTCATTAATTTGGGGTAGACAAAGTTATCGTCTGAGTGATACGGATTTTACGGCAAATATGGTTGACGGTGTTGCTACTGACTGGCCTATTCGTTATAAAGACATTGATGAATGGTATACTTATGTTGAAAAATTTGCAGGAATAAGCGGAAGTAAAGAGGGGTGGCCCTATTTACCTGATGGGCATTTTATGCCGGCAATGGAGATGAATTGTGTTGAAAAAGACGTTGCTGCCCGGGTGAGGGCGCATTACAAAGGATCCAGAATCATTACTATGGGTCGATCGGCTAATATTACACAGCCATTACCTGGTCGGTCTGCCTGTCAGTATAGAAGTAAATGCTGGCTGGGATGTCCATTTGGAGCCTATTTCAGTACACAATCATCCACTTTGCCTGCCGCTGTAAAAACCGGCAACCTGACCTTAAGGCCTTTTTCAATTGTTACACGAGTGCTTTATGATAAGGACACGAAAAAAGCTACAGGGGTTGAAGTTTTAGATGCTGAAACAAATAATACTATAGAGTACAAGGCTAAAGTGGTCTTTTTATGTGCATCAGCGTTTAATTCTACATGGATATTATTTAACTCGGCAACAGATGTATGGGATGGTGGATTAGGTAGCAGCAGCGGAGAGCTTGGTCACAATGCGATGGATCATCATTTTCGAGCCGGAGCTTCGGGTGTTGCTGAAGGTTATGATGATAAAACCACATTTGGCAGAAGAGCAAACGGAATTTATATACCGCGGTTTCAAAATATTAAGGAAGACAATAAAAAGAGAAACTATATCAGAGGATTTGGTTATCAGGGAGGAGCTTCCAGAGAAGGCTGGGGACGGGAAATTGCAGAGTTTTCGGTAGGAGAAGCCTTTAAAAATGAACTCACCAATCTAGGTCAGTGGACTATCGGAATTGGCGCTTTTGGAGAAATCCTTTCTTATCACGATAACAAAATATCTCTGGATAAAACAAAGAAAGATAAATGGGGATTGCCGGTGTTAGCGATAGACTGTAAGATCGGAGAGAATGAAATGAATATGAGAAAAGATATGATTGAAGAAGCGAAGGAAATGCTGGAGGTAGCGGGAATGAAAAAAGTAAAATCATTTGATGAAGGATACACAATAGGAACAGCCATTCACGAAATGGGAACAGCGCGTATGGGTAGAGATCCTAAGACTTCAGTATTGAATGGTAATAATCAGGTGTGGGATGCTAAAAATGTTTTTGTTACCGATGGCGCCTGTATGACTTCCGCCGCCTGCCAGAATCCTTCATTAACCTACATGGCACTGACTGCGCGTGCCGCCAACTTTGCTGTAGAAGAACTAAAAAAAGGAAATCTATAATAAAACTATTATCATGAATAGAAGGGACGCATTGTCAAGGGTTGCGCTGATATTAGGAGGTACGGTTATTGGAGCAGGATCTTTTTTGGAGGGCTGTCGACCTGCAGATAAAAAAACTATTACCGGATTAAGCTTTACCGATCAGGATATTGAATACCTTGATGAAATAGCAGAAACTATTATTCCCGCAACAGATACTCCCGGAGCAAAAGCTGCAAAAGTAGGGGCATTTATGTCTCTCATGGTTACAGATTGTTACGAAGAAAAAGAGCAAAGAATATTTATAGAAGGGATGAATACGATCAATAACGAGTCGAAGAAAAAATTTGATAAAGTATTTATGCAGCTTTCTGCAACAGACAAAGCGGATATGTTAACAGTTATTGACAAGGAAACAAAAGAATACAACAAAAATAAAAAGCCGGAAGATCCTGTACACTATTTTAGATTAATAAAAGAGTTAACGGTGTTGGGGTATTTCACCTCTGAACCCGGTGCTACTCAGGCATTAAATTATATTGAAACTCCCGGAAGGTATGAAGGGTGTATTCCTTATAAAAAAGGAGATAGAATATAAACTATTAAATACTTAACTACGTAATAGTAAAAACGTTTTCAGGAAGAAACTCTTCCAGACATTCCAAAATAAATAAAAAAATTACGGATGAAACAAAATCGAAGATTATTCCTAAGGAATACCGGATTACTTGCTTCCGGTATCGCATTAACAGGAATAGGATGTGCATCTCCTTCTGGTAAAGAGGGTGAAAATACAGATACATCATCTGGTGGTTCAGCTGCATCAGCAGTTGCAGATCAGGTACTGGCACAGTTTGGATTACAGTTGTATACACTACGTGACGATTTGCCTAAAGACGTTAAGGGAGTATTGAAGCAGGTTGCTTCTTTTGGTTATAATCAAATTGAAGGGTACGAAGGGAAACAGGGTATCTGGTGGGGAATGACTAATAAAGAATTCAAAAAATATAATGACGAAATTGGATTAACTATGGTTTCGTCTCATTGTGACGTATCAAAAGACTTTGATCGTAAAGCAGGAGAAGCTGCTGAAATTGGCTTAAAGTACTTGATACAACCATGGGTAGGTCCACAAAAAACGCTGGACGATTACAAAAAGATTGCTGATCATTTTAATTCATTGGGAGATGTCTGCAAAAAGAACGGTATAAAATTCGCCTATCATAATCACGGTTATACATTTACTGAAGTAGACGGAGTGTTTCCTCAGGATATATTAATGCAAAACACCAATGCAGATACTGTAGATTTTGAATTGGATCTTTATTGGGTAGTTGTTCCTGACCAGGATCCTATAGCATGGCTAAAAAAATATCCTAATCGTTTTAGACTTTGCCATATCAAGGACAGGTTAAAAAATGCTGCTCCAGGTGAGGGTAATGCTTCAGCAGATCTTGGAACAGGCAGTATAGATTTTAAACCTATTTTAACTGCTGCAAAAGCTAATGGTATGGAATATTATATTGTTGAGCAGGAACGTTATGATAACACCACTCCTCTCAAGAGCGCAGAAGTGGGTGCTTCTTTTATGAAGAGTTTAGCTTTCTAGGGTACATTACTTAATAAAAGTTATTAGGAAATATAAATTCTTAAGAGCCTTCTGATTAATCAATCGGCTTGATTTTGATGTCATACAAAATCAGGCCGATTTTTTTTAGGCCTGGTCGTTAATGCTAATAAGATAAATAACAAGCAGACGTTTTATTATTTTTATTCTTAGAAAGAAAAAGTGCATGATCCTCACGTATTGATTGTGAAGGCATAGAAAGAATTTCTGCTGAGTGATAATAAGGAGATCGTATTAAAGTGTTCTGGTGGACTGGCTGTTTTTATATCCTGCAAAAAGAAGTCTATGCTTATTCTATAAGCAAAAGCGTAGCAACTTATTCATAACAATGCAAATAATAAAAGAAGTATGATCATTCTACAAGCGAATTTGCAGGAACCTATTCATATCAATGCAAATTGTAAAAAGTATGCGACCATTCTAATGAGTAAATGCTTGCCAACTTATTCATAACAATGCAAATAATGAAAGAAGTATGATCATTCTACAAGCGAATTAGCAGGAACCTATTCATATCAATGCATATTGTAAAAAGTATGCGACCATTCTAATGAGTAAATGCTTGCCAACTTATTCATAACAATGCAAATAATAAAAGAAGTATGTGATCATTTTATAAGTAAATATGAAACTGATTCATGGTATGCAAACGATAAAAGAGGAGTGCAATTATTCTACAAGCAAATGCTTAAACGCTGTAGAGTCTCCATTAAAAACGTTAAAGTCAACTTTTGAAACAATGCCATTCACTGACCCTGTTTCGCTGAATTGCCAGAAATGCCAGTCGCGGTAAATTCGAGGTTTCCCCTTGTTAATATAATGAGCCACCCATAATGGATAATCATCAAATTCTTCATCAAGAAATCGTTTATAAAAATCCACGTTGGTATAAATGATAGGTTTTACTTTATAATAATTTTCTATTACTAATAACCATTCTTTTACTCTTTCGCGAAGTTTAGCCGGAGGCACACCATAACTTTGTTCAACATCCAATACAGGTGGGAGATCACCGCTTTCCAGGTTTACGCAGCGTATAAAATTTTCAGCCTGAGTTTTACCGCTTTTGGTAGCGATAAAAAAATGGTAAGCTCCTCTGGCAATTTTTGCCGATCTGGCTCTTCTCCAGTTGCGTTTAAAAAACTTATCTTCATTAACATTACCCTCAGTGGCTTTAATAAAAGCGAAGTTGATGCGAATGTCATTTACATTCATTGCTTTTACAGAAGGCCAGTCAATCGTTTGTTGATATTTTGAAACGTCGATTCCATGTACTGTATAGTTTTTTGGAATATCAATCCCAAATTCTTCGTAACGTATGTATTGTGATTTTCGGGAAAGCAACCATTCCCATACACCTAATATCAGGAGGATGCTTATGCCAATAATTAAACTGGCCAGAGTGATTTTCCAGGATTTATTTTTTCTTTTTTTTACTGCCATTACCGGGCAAAGATATCGGACTAAACAGACCCACGAAGCTTATCTAATAGTATATTTATTGTTTTAGCTTCTTCTTCAGAAATGCTATACAATGTAGCATCCAGTTCGTGCGCGAGTTCATCAAGTTTAGTAAGCAACAAAAGACCTTTATCTGCAATGGTCACATCAACAAGTCGCCGGTCTGTTTTACAAACAACTTTCTCTACAAGTTCTTTTTTTACTAATCTATCAACTATACGGCTTGTATCACTCATCTTATCCAGCATTCTTTGTCTGATTTGTAAAGTAGACAGTGGCTTGCCTGCACCTCTTAAAATGCGGAGGATATTATATTGTTGAGGTGTTAAATCTGCTTTTTCAAAAAACTTTTTCGATCGCTCCATTACCCAATTGTATGTATATATCAGGTTAATGTTCATTTTGTGATATTCACTATTGAACCGTGCTTGCTGAATGTCTCTTTCTATACTCATAAGATGGTGTAAGTTTCGCGTTAATAGAACTGTTAATCACTCCAAACTTTTGTTCCTTCGCTACAATTGGAGCATATTTCAATATTTTTTCTGCTGCTCAGAATTTGTTTACGGAAAGCTACGTATTTATTGTTTTGCCATACTTCTTTGAATGGTTTGCCTTTAAGGTCGCCTAGTGTATGCTGTGCATCTTTGTCAAAACAACAGGGAACAACGAGCCCATCCCACGTGATTACGCTGGCATGCCATAATCTCCAGCAGTGGTTATCAAGCGAATTTTTGAGATGGTACTTGCCTTGATTGTCTTTGTGGTATCGGCTGTATCTTTTTGCGGAAGGGATGAGCTGATTGGGATCGTTCAGATAATCATATACCTGCGCTGTTTTATATTTAACATCGTCAACTCCACATTCTTTTGCCAAAGCTTTTATATCGGATATTTGATGTTCATTAGGTTTTACGACGAGGAACTGAAAGAAGACATAAGGCGTTTTGCTTTTTAATTTTTTCTTCCAGGATACAATATTTTTGGCGCCTTCAATTACTTTATTAAGTTTTCCACCCACTCTATATTGTTGGTAAACATCCTGAGTAGTGCCGTCGATAGAAATAATTAATCTGTCTAATCCACTTTCTACTGTCTTTCTTGCATTTTCGTCTGATAAAAAATGTGCATTTGTTGAGGTGGCCGTATATATTCCTTTGCTGGATGCATAGTTGACCATCTTTAAAAAATCAGGGTTAAGAAATGGCTCGCCCTGAAAATAAAAAATCAGATAAAGCAGGTCGGATGAAATCTGATCAACAGTATCGGAGAAGAAGTCTTTTTTCAACATGCCTGTTGGCCGGGTGAATGAGCGAAGTCCGCTTGGACATTCAGGGCATCGAAGATTACATGATGTAGTAGGTTCAAAAGAAATAGAAATAGGGATACCCCATTGTATGGGCTTTCCTGTCCATTTGCTCAAATAAAAGCTGCTTAACACTTTTCCTGCATTCCACGCACGACGCCATGTGAGCTTGGATAAGATATTGATGGTATCATTCAGGTTGGCCCTGGACATATTGCATTAAATATAAGTAATTTCAAAAGTTACTTAAACATAAGGCTCTTCTCTTTCTCTTTATCCTCTTTTTCTTTTTTTAGATCGAACATAGTACCAAATACATGATCCCACAGTGTTGAACTCACACCGAATCCTTTTTCTTCGTCTTTATAGTGATGAAGATGGTGATTTCTCCATAAACCTTTCATCCATTTAAAGGGCGGATTCCATGCGTGAATAGCATAATGCATTGTGCCATACATCAGATACCCGATAATAAAACCGGGAAAGAACATAAAAGCGTATTTGCCTAATATCAGATACTGAATAGAAAATAGTGTAGAGGCAAGAATCAGGCTGGGTACCGGAGGCATGAACAACCTTTCCTTATCACGAGGAAAATGATGGTGATTGCCATGCATAATATAAATGAACTTTTTTGTTCTTTCGCTTTCAGCTGTATAGTGAAAAACAAACCTGTGCATTAAATATTCGAAAAACGACCAGAAAAAAGCGCCTGAAAGAAAGATGAGAATGATATGCCATATAGAAAAGCCGAGTGTTGTGTTGGCATAATATAGTAATCCAATGGATATAGGAAGATATAACCCCCAGATAACTAAGGGATGAGTCTTCGTCAGCATCTCCAGGTAGCTATTATTAAATAGCTGTGCCTGTCCTTTATTGTGTATCTTCTCAAACTTCATAGAGCAAAAATACCAAATCCTGCCTAAATCGTCTTACCATATAAACCCTTTACCTTTGCGACCCGGAAATACAACATTGTAAACTCTTTCTGAATGATTAATTGACTCAATGTCAGCGATGTTGTTCCTTCTTACAAAGGTTTCCGGTAGATAATTCATATAAACAATAAACGATGAAATTAGTCTCTTACCTCAAAGACAGCCACGACCAGCTTGCCATATTAGTGGATGGGTATGTTTATGAGATGGAAAAACTTCACCCTGATTTACCAAATACGATGTCTATGTTTTTGCAATATTGGGACGATGCGTTGCCAATGGCGCTTGGTGGAGAGTTAATGGTGAAAGAAGGAAGAATAGATATAAGTAAAGGAATAGCCGTTGAAAGCCTGCATTTATTATCGCCAGTGCCATTTCCTCCCTCCTGCAGGGATGGTTATGCATTTCGTCAGCATGTAGCTGCTGCCAGAAGAAATAGAAAAGCAGAGATGATAGCTGAGTTTGATCAATATCCTATCTTTTATTTTACCAATCATCATGGCATTACAGGTCAGGGTGAAATTAGATGTATGCCTGATCATTTTCAAAAGCTCGATTTCGAATTGGAAGTAGCAATTGTGATTGCCAAACATGGCCGTAATATAAGAGCTGAAGAGGCTGATGAATACATTGGCGGATTAATGATAATGAATGATATCAGTGCGAGGAGATTGCAGATGGAAGAAATGCTGCTTAATCTTGGTCCTGCCAAAGGGAAGGATTTTGCCACTTCTGTTGGTCCCTGGCTGGTAACCCTTGACGAGTTACAACATCTTGAAATTTCACCAAAGGAAGGACATATTGGTAAAAACTGGAATCTCCGGATGCAATGTCGGGTGAATGGTGTTCAGGTGAGTGATGGAAATGTGGGAGATATGGACTGGACTTTTGCCGAAATTATTGAAAGAGCTTCTTATGGGGTTGATCTTTATCCCGGGGATATTATTGGTAGCGGAACGGTAGGAACGGGATGTTTTCTGGAGCTTAATGGAACGGGAAAACTTAATGATCCGGATTATCAGGAGCAGTGGCTACAGGAAGGAGATGCGGTGGAGTTAGAAATAGAAGGATTGGGTGTATTATCCAATAGTTTTGTTAGTGAAGAAGATGATTTTTCAATTATTTCCCTGAAAAAAAATATCTGATTTAATTTCGCAGCCGGCTATAGTCAAAATCGTGTTAAAAAAACAAGTATGCATTTATCTGACCAGGAGATTATCAGAAGAGACAAGTTAAAGGAGTTGCAACAGGCAGGAATAGATCCCTATCCAGCCGCTGCTTATCCTGTGAATATTTCATCGGTAACTATAAAAGAAAATTATAAGGGAGAAAGTAATGCTGCTGATTTTGCAGATGTGTGTATAGCAGGCAGAATCATGGGTGTGCGTGACATGGGAAAAGCTTCTTTTGCTGTATTACAAGATGCTTACGGTAAAATTCAATTATATATTAAGCGCGATGATATTGCAACCGGAGAGGATAAATCCCTTTATGATAAAGTATGGAAACATTTAATTGATATTGGAGATATTATTGGCGTGAAGGGTTACGTTTTTACAACCCGTACCGGCGAAATATCCATACATGTTAAACAATTGGATATTCTTTCCAAATCACTCAAGCCCCTTCCTATAGTAAAAGAAAAGGAAGGAGAAACTTTTGATGCTGTTACCGATCCGGAGTTTAAATACCGTCAGCGTTATGCTGATTTAATCATCAATCCTGATGTTAAGGAAACTTTTATCAAGCGTACAAAAATGATCAATGCTATGCGGGAATTCCTGAATAGCAGGGGTGCATTAGAGGTAGACACTCCGGTATTACAAAATATTCCGGGTGGTGCAGCGGCCCGTCCATTTGTTACTCATCATAACGCCTTGGATATTCCCTTGTATATGCGTATTGCTAATGAATTATATCTGAAGAGATTGATTGTGGGAGGATTTGACTGGGTGTATGAATTCAGCAGAAATTTCAGAAACGAGGGAATGGACAGAACACATAACCCGGAGTTCACTGTTCTGGAATTTTATACAGCATACAAAGACTATTTATGGTTAATGGAAACCACAGAGCAGATGCTGGAAAAAGTGGCATTAACTACTAATGGAAAAACAACTGTTAATATTGACGGTAGGGAAATAGATTTTAAAGCTCCTTATCGAAGAATTTCTATGTATGAAGCTATAAAAGAGCATACAGGTTATGATATTGGTGGTATGAATGAAGAAGAATTAAGAAATGTATGTAGTGAATTAAAAATTCGTACAGATAAATCAATGGGAATAGGAAAAATGGTTGATGAAATATTCAGCGAAAAATGTGAACATCATTTTGTGCAACCGACTTTTATTATTGATTATCCTGTAGAGATGAGCCCGCTTACCAAAAAACATCGAACAAAAGCAGGGCTAGTGGAGCGATTTGAGTTGATGATTAATGGTAAGGAAATGGCAAATGCTTATAGTGAGCTGAACGACCCTCTTGACCAGCGATCTCGTTTTGAAGATCAGGCCAAACTAATGGAAAGAGGTGATGAAGAAGCTATGTTCATTGATTATGACTTTTTACGTGCGCTGGAATATGGAATGCCTCCTACAGCAGGAATTGGTTTTGGAATTGACAGACTATGTATGTTAATGACCGGACAGTCATCTATACAGGATGTTTTACTTTTCCCCCAAATGCGGCCGGAAGAATTGAATAGAGGAGAGTAATTCCATATGAAAAAAGCTAGCATTAACAAAGTAAACCGAAGAAGTGTTAATATTTGAGACATTGCCGAAATAAAAATTTCTTTAAAAAGTTCACAAAAGAAAAGAGGTCGTATCTGCTTTTGATACGACCTCTTTCTACTTACATGCAAGCACTTTAGAACACTATCAATTTAAGGCAATAAATGGAATATCCGGTATATATAGACCTTAAGTGTTATTAAAGGCTGTATGATCCGGAGATAGAGCAACTATTCCCTGAAGGTGTTGTTGCTGTATGGCGAATGTACCATTCGCCATTTGGATAAATAATACATTCAACTGGATGACCTCCAGTATTTGAAGCCGTAAAGATTCTGGTTGTAGAAGGCCTTAAAGAAGGAGTCAAGGTTCCCAGAAGGGTAGAGCTAGACCAGGGTGCGCTACCCGATCCCATATAACAGAAATATAATGTGTTAAAATGTACAACACCCCCGGTGATAGTCGTATTGATATTGTAAATAGAAAAATTACTATTACAAGAAGAAGGACAGCCAACATTGTATAAATCACCATTTGGACTATAATAGCAACTACATGGCTCATCAACGACTATCTTCTTTATAGGGGTTTTAACATCTGTTTTAAATGAAAACAGAACAATAGAAACTAAAGTGGTTAATGATAAGGCAATCAAAAATGCTGATTTTGTTTTTTTCATAAACTTAGGTTTAAATGACAATAATAATAGGTGAAACGTTCAATAATAAAAGCGCCATTTATCTAAAAAAGATAGATGCTATTTATAGTGCTTAACAATAAGTAGTGCTTGGAGAGAAAGAATATCTAATAAATTTATTGGAGAAGAATGTTCTAAATAAATACAGAATAACCATTCTGAATGCAGAATGATAAGAAAAGTTGTATTTAAATAAACCTGGTTTTTTTAATAGAGAAAATTCGCATCGAATTAATAAATCAAATCGAAAACAGGAAGATGAATATTTCATATTGAATAAGGTTGTTTAGTATATGAAACTAATTGTAATATAATAAATATTTATTTAACCATAGAAAGAAATTCATACACAGAATAAAATTTTTATCGAATCACTATAGGAAAAAGAAAAATATCAATTGAGTTTTCATTCTTCCTATAGACTGACTAAATATGATTTATCCAATCAAGGTGCCAACATGGAAATGAGGATATTCCAAAATAAACGAACCTTTGAGAATGGCTTAAATGATTACTTGTCTTCATCAGGTATCCGAATAAAAAGAGGGTGTATCGATTTTGATACACCCTCTTTTCTTTGATAAAGAATAATATTGTAGTCTTAAGTAGTTTACTTAGTCATTTTATGCAACTTCAAAATCAGATCCCAGATTTCTTTGTTAGTGTAAAACTTATAAATCTCATGCTCAAGCGCCGGATTAAAAGAAGAGGGTAATGGCTTAAATGGTCCAATGATTTCAGCATTGGTATTATTGGTAATCTTCTTAATAGTAAAAGGTGGAATATTATACTGACCATTTGAATCCGCTATGTTATAAGCAATCATCAATTGATATAAACTATCTATTCTGAATTTAAGGTCATCCTGAGTAATGATTTGTTGAGGAGTATCACCTTCTTGTCCTATTTTCTGATAGGTACCTGCGATGGTATCTTTTTTCAGATTAAGAATGTAATAACCATTTTCCGCAACGTCAAACTCCTCTGTTCCTGATGGAGACACAACAGAAATAGTGTTTCCGTCGGGAGCAAAAGAAGCTTCATTATGCCCGGTGCCAGGAGTAAGGTTGATAGTACTTCCTTTAACATCCACTTTTCCACTGGCCATTACCAATACTTTTTTACCGCCACCACCACATGAAACCAGCAAAACTGTTAATGCGTATAAGCAATAGATAAAAATATTTTTTCTTTTAGGTTGTTGCTCGTCTGCGTGAGCAGAAGATAGGTTTTTGGAGGCAATCGATGGAGAATTGCGTAATTCTTCAGTATTGTCACTGGATTGAGTAGGACTGTTAATAACAGAAAAAAAATTCTTCATGCTGGTTTGGTTTTAAAATGAGATAAATAAGATAGTATAATCCAATTATACATTATGTGCTAACGAGGAATAAAATCCCCGTTATAAACATTGTTTACCACGGGGATTTACCATCTTATTTAGCCTGCTCGAAGCGTTCATTTACTTTACTCCAGTTTACAACACTCCAGAATTCTCCAAGATATTCAGCACGACGATTTTGATATTTCAAATAATAAGCGTGTTCCCATACATCGACTCCAAGAAGTGGGGTTCCTTTAACTTCAGCAACATCCATTAACGGATTATCCTGATTAGGTGTTGAGGATACTTCCAGTTTTCCGTCTTTTACGATGAGCCAAGCCCAACCTGAACCAAAACGGGTCATTCCTGCATTGTTGAATTTTTCCTTAAAAGCATCAAATGAACCAAATGCGGCATTGATGGCTTCTGCAATTTTTCCTGTAGGGTTTCCGCCTGCGTTTGGAGCAAGGCTTTCCCAGAAAAAGGTATGATTCCAATGTCCCCCACCGTTATTTCTAACAGCCGGACTAATGCTGCCTGCAGCAGCAACCAGTTCTTCGAGCGACTTATTCTCGTTTGGAGTTCCTGCAATAGCCTTGTTTAGATTATCCACGTAAGCCTGATGGTGTTTACCGTGGTGTATTTGCATAGTTGTTGTATCAATGTGTGGTTCTAACGCATCGTGTGAGTAAGGCAGCGCTGGTAATGTGAAAGCCATTTCTAAAAATTTTATAATTAAACGATAGGTAAAAGTACATAATTATCATACCAAATTTTGGGCTAACCCTTCAATGGTTGGTAAACAATTTTCTAAACCGCAAAAACCATACAAAAACCGGTCATCCGATACTTAATTATCATACAGGTAAAATAAAATAACTTTGTACGTAGGGGTAAATGAGCTATTCGTTGTCGTATCTAAAACGGCACGATTGGGAGAAGCAGCATTATATACAACACGATTACAACAAATAAGAATGGAAGTTACGGAGGCACAGGTAATTACGTTAATACCGACCAACGAAGCTGCTTTTGAACAGTTGTTTACAGACCATTTCAAAAGGCTATATGCCTATGCTATGACCATTGTAAAAGATGAAATGGCTGCAGAGGAAATGGTTCAGAATGTATTTTTTAAAATATGGGATAAAAGGGGGAGGATCGATATCCAAACTTCTGTGATTGCTTATCTATACAGAGCTGTTTATCATGAAAGTCTCAATTACCTTAAGCACAAAAAAGTGAAAACCGCCTATCATACATATGCTTCCCGCCAATCTGGCGCTTTGGATAACACGGCTAACAAACTCCATCTCGCCGAGTTGCAGCAAAAACTGGATATAGCATTGGGTGAACTTCCGGAGCAATGCCGGACTATTTTCCAGATGAGCCGCTTTGAAGAATTAAAATATCAGGAAATAGCCAATAGATTAGGTATATCATTAAAAACCGTCGAAAACCAAATGGGAAAGGCGCTTAAGGTACTTAGGATCAAGCTTGCTGATTATCTTCCACTTGTACTGGCTTTTTTAGCGGATAATATAAACCCCGACTCATTTTGCTAAACGCTGAAAACCATATAACTGACGACCTGCTGGTAAGCTATTTACTTGATGAAGCAGATGAAGATGCAAGAGGTCTTGTAGAACAATGGATTCAGGAAAACCCGGAGAATCGTCGCTATTTTGACCATTTTAGTATTATCTGGGAGGCGAGCAAAGTGATTGAAGCTTCGGCTACGGTTGATCCACATGCTGCCTGGCAGCGGTTTAAAAAAAGGACGGCCGCAGCTGAGCCAACCACTGTTCCGAAAAACTTAAATAGCAGAGCGGTTCTAAAAATTGCGGCATCAGTTATTGTCGTGTTAAGTGTATTTGCTGTGTTTTACGCAGTGTGGAATAAGATGGATTATAAAGAGGTGCTTATTGCTGCTGGCGAACAACCAGTAACAAATACATTACCAGATGGTTCTTTAATCACTCTTAATAAACAATCATCTATCGCTTATTCCCGAAATCTTCAGGGAGAGGATAGAAGGATAAAGCTCAAAGGCGAAGCATTTTTTGATGTTAAACCCGATAAAAGAAAACCTTTCATTATTGAAGTAGATGATGTTACTGTTACTGTTTTAGGCACTTCTTTCAATATAAAAAAGACAGATGGTAATGTCGAAATAATTGTAGAAACAGGTGCTGTAATGACTGTTCACAATAATAAAACAGTTATTGTAAAAGAAAAAGAGAAAGTGGTGATTGAAAATGATACGCTAAAAGTTATAAAAGATGACAATAACGACAAACTGTATAACTATTACAGAACAAATGAATTTATGTGCGATAACACGCCTTTGTGGCGACTGGTAGAAGTATTGAATGAAGCATACCAATCGAACATAATCATTGAAGACAAAGAACTTCGTGAGCTTCCATTAACCACTACGTTTCACAACGAATCGCTTGATAATATTCTTAATATTATCAGCGTCACATTTAATGTCACTATTGAAAAAAGAGACGACACGATTATATTAAAATGAAAACTTTATTTATTGCCATGTTTTTGTGTATGACATCTTTTGTCAGGGCACAGGATTTACTAAGCAAACCCATCTCACTAAATATAACTAATCAGAGACTGGATCATGTATTGGAGGTTATTAGTCATACAGGTAATTTTTATTTTTCATACAACAGTAATATTCTGAAAAGCGATAGTTTGGTAACACTTAAAATATCAGATCAATCAGTACAAGCTGTTCTCACAAAACTACTTGGAGCAGGATTTGAATTCCGGCAGACGGATAAATACATTATTATACGTCGGGCACCTATACAAATAAAACTAGTCACATCGTCTGCACTGACGGATGATAAATTTTATACCATTAACGGATATGTGTTAGATGAACAAACAGGAGAAAGAGTAAAAGATGCCAGCGTATACGAAAGAAATAGGCTTTCTGTTGTGAACACTAACGAAAATGGTTATTTTAAAATAAGATTAAAAAGTAAATATAAAAAAGCCTCGATTAGCGTAAGTAAGGAATATTACGAAGATACAACTGTTGTTATCGAGCCTAAGCACAATCAGCAAATTACGGTTACATTAATTCCTATGGTCATTAATGAAAAAACAATTATAGTTGGACCTGCGGGATATGAAGTGCCTGAAGCAATTGAATTAGAAGTGCCGATTGATGATCGTACAGCCTGGTTATACAGATATGCTAAGACTGATTCGCAGATAGTTGAAAAAACAACTGTAGGAAAATGGTTGGTGTCTTCAAAACAAAAAATTCAAAGTATTAATTTAAGTAGGTTTTTTGTAGCTCGCCCGTATCAGGTATCTTTCACACCCGGGCTAAGTACAAATGGAAAGATGAATGGTCAGGTGGTCAATAATTTTTCTTTTAATGTTCTGGGTGGTTATTCTGGTGGAACAAATGGTTTTGAGATAGGAGGGTTGTTTAACATCGACAAAAAAGATGTCAAATATGTGCAGATAGCAGGCTTATTTAATACAGTAGGTGGTGATGTGAAGGGAGTACAAGTGGGTGGAGTAACAAATACTATTTTAGGAGAATTTGGAGGTGTGCAGATAGGAGGAGTTACTAATGTGGTTAAGCGCGATTTTCGCGGCTTTCAAATAGGCGGTGTTAATAATGTAGTGGCTCAGACAATGAAAGGACTACAGATTGGTGGTGTCGCAAATTTCGTGTCGAAAGAAACAAAAGGAGTGCAGGTAGGAGGAGTAGCAAATATTGTTTTAAAAAAAATGAGTGGTGTTCAGATTGGAGGCATACTTAACTATTCAAAAAATCTTAAAGGAGTACAGATCGGATTGATCAATATTGCAGATACTTCTGACGGATATAGCATTGGATTAATAAATATAGTGTTTAAAGGATATCATAAACTGTCGTTTTCTACAAATGAGCTGATCAATTTAAATGCCTCTTTCAAAACAGGAAATAGAAAATTATACAGCATTTTTCTAGGGGGCTACAATACAAAACCAGATGAAAAGGTATGGAGTTATGGATACGGAATAGGTGCAGAATTAACTAAAGGAAAAAAGCTGATATTAAATACAGAACTGACTTCTCAATATCTTTATTTAGGTTCATGGGAGCATTACAATATTCTGAACAGAGCCAATTTGCATCTTCAGTACAGGGTAGGGAAAATGTTTTCGGTTTTTGCAGGTCCTGTTTATTCGGTGTATGTGTCAAATCAACAGTTTCATGTAACTGGTTACAAACGTAATATTCACCCAACAAACTATAGCTTTAATAAATTCAGTGATACTGTCACGGGGTGGATAGGCTGGACAGCCGGAATCAATATTTTTTGATAAGTGGTAATATTTACTCTATTAAAGAGTTGGAAACAATAATTGACCACTCTAACTTTATAAACAGGTAGCCCAATAGATTGTTTATTAAAAATAATTTATTATCGGAAGACCGCGAGCATTTTTAATATTGAGTAAATGTTTGAGTAAGATGCGAGCAGCCATCCGTCCATTGAAAAATAATTTATTATCGGATGAAACACATTTCAATCCTTGTTCCTGAGGGAGCAATATTAGGAAGCGTTGAAGGACCTCATAAGGTATTTAGAGAAATGAATGACTTTCTTGTTGGTATGGGCCGGCCAACTTTATGTAATGTTCAACTGGTAGGGTTAACGAGAGAAGTAAAATTGAATGGTGGTTGTTTTTCGGTACACCCTGATGTATTAATAGAAGAAGTCGAAAAAACAGATTTGGTCATTATTCCTGCTTTTCACGGAGACATGGAAAACTCCTTATCCGTAAACAAAGGGTATATCCCGTGGATATTAAAACAGTATCATGGTGGCGCTGAAGTGGCAAGCTTATGTATGGGTGCCTTTTTGCTGGCTTCTACAGGGTTGGTTACAGGAAAAAAATGCGCTACTCATTGGTTGGCTGCAAATGATTTTAAAAAGATGTTTCCTGAAGTTAATCTGGTAGCAGAAAAAATTATAACAGATGAAAACGGAATTTATTCGAGTGGCGGAGCTTATTCTTATCTCAACCTGATTCTTTATCTGATTGAAAAATATGCAGGAAGAGAAGTGGCTATTTTCTGCTCAAAAGTATTTCAAATCGAATTTGACCGCGGAAGCCAATCTCCTTTTATTATGTTTAAAGGACAGAAAGAACATGAAGATGATATTATTAAACTTGTACAGGAGCATGTAGAGAAAAATTTTTCAGAAAAAATTACAGTTGATGAATTGGCTAAAAAGTTTGCTGTAGGAAGAAGAAACCTTGAAAGAAGATTTAAAAAAGCAACCGGTAATACTATAATAGAATACATTCAACGCGTAAAAATAGAGGCGGCAAAAATGAGTCTTGAGTCATCACGTAACAACGTAAATGAAGTGATGTATAACGTAGGCTATATTGACCCAAAGGCTTTCAGAATAACTTTTAAAAAATATACCGGTTTGTCACCTGTTCAATACCGCAATAAATATAATCGTCAACTGGTTGCGTAATTGACCGGCTTTTTTTGTTCACCTATCTATGATAAGATTGAATAGGTCTTATCATGATTAAGCTATAGCAATAGTTTCGATAATATCTGATTGGATATAAATGGAGTGTATTGTCAGAATTTTTAGAAATTTTTCACAAAACATAATAGGGGTATTTTATTCTCAGGTTGTCATCATTCGAAATAACTAAAAATGAAAAAGCTTTATGTGGCTATGTTTATGAGCCTTGCAGTGATAAGTTTTTTTTCCTGCAAAAAGGTAACTGGTGAAGGACCTGTAATAAAAGAGTTACGGACAACAGGTGATTTTAGTAGGATTGATTTTGAAGTGCCCGGAAAGATCAGGTTTATAAAGAGTGAAACGCGCGAAATAGTCATTGAGGCGCAGCGTAATATTGTTGAAGTGATAGAAACAAGAGTAAGGGAAGAGAATTTAAAGATCTCAATACGAAATAATTATACCCTAAGGGACCACGAAGATATTGTGATTACGGTCAGAGCACCCTATGTAACAGTTATTGCTATGAAAGGATCCGGAAACCTGGATATTCCGGGTGTATTTAATCCTGAAAATGGCCATCTTTCTTTACAAGGCTCAGGAAATATTACAGTAAACGCAGTTGAAAATAAAAAACTGGATATCAGCATTGCAGGTTCAGGTAATGTGGATATTCTGGATGGAGCAGTAAATGATCTCCACCTATCCATTAGTGGAAGTGGAAATATTAATATGCAGGGAGTTGACACTGATAAAGCTACTACGCATACAAGTGGTTCAGGCACAATCAAATTATCTGTGAACACGGAGCTTAATGCAAAAATTTCCGGTAGCGGCGATCTTTATTATAATGGTTCACCAATAGTTAATGCAGATATTTCAGGTTCAGGCAAGATCAGAAAATTATAATCTTAACTATTTTCGTGGTGTATGACCCACGAATACTATATGATGCTGGCTTTAAAAGAAGCTAAAAAGGCATTTGATGCAGATGAAGTGCCTGTAGGAGCAGTTGTTGTACAAGAGGGAAAAATTATTGCCAGGGGATACAATCAGGTAGAACGCTTAAGTGATCCGACCGCACATGCAGAAATCATTGCTCTTACATCGGCATTTAATTTTATGGGAGCTAAGTATCTTCCTGATGCTGCCCTTTATGTTACCGTAGAACCTTGTTTAATGTGTGCAGGAGCATTGTACTGGAGCAAAATAGGAACAGTGGTGTATGGTACGCACGATGAAAAAAATGGCTATAGGAAATTCTGTAAATGTCCTCCTTCGGTAGAAGGAATCTCTCTCGCTCCCTGGCCTTTTCACCCCAAAACAGAACTTATACATGGTGTACTCAGCGATGAATGCGGTGAGCTAATGAAAAGCTTTTTCAGATCTAAACGATAGTATTCAGCAAGAGTCAGATCCGATGCTCTTTGTATATCTCTGCTTTTATAGATTGACGGGCTTCCTCTATGTTCACAGAAGGCTCTTCAAACAGGCTTTCGAGTTGTGCGAAAGTTCTGATGCCAATTACTGCAGAAGACACAGTTGGATGAGCTAACACATATGCAATAGCATTTTCAGGATTGTGTTGAATAGATTGAGCAGCCCTGGCTACTGCTGATTCATTATGACCCAGATAAGACTTTGCCGGTTTGCCTGCTAAAAGCCCCTGTGCCAATGCCCCACGCGATAAAACGCTAATGTGATTATGCTGCAAGAGGTCCAGACATTGTTCTTCAGGACGGCGATCAAGTAAACTATACTGCATCATCACACTAACAATAGAAGATTTTTTAACATATTCATGAATGACATTGGGGCGTATAGAAGAAATTCCATAATGTCTGATTTTGCCTTGTTGTTTTAGTAATTCAAAAGCTTCGATTGTTTCTTCTATATTATCTTCAATAGTTCCACCATGAAGTTGATAAAGATCCAGATAGTCTGTGTTTAACCTTATCAAGCTCTTGTTTATACTTTCCAGTATATGTTTTTTAGAAGGGTTCCAGTGAAATCCGGAAGAACCATCGGTCTTGGCAACATTGCCCACTTTTGAAGCCAGGATAATATTCGAGCGATGCTGTTGTAGGATTTTTCCAATCAGTAATTCATTATTTCCATTGTTATAGACATCTGCTGTATCAAAGAAATTTATTCCTCTGTCAATGGCGGTATTAATGATTTTTTCTGCTTCATTTTCTTCCTGAGGAAGTGACATGCATCCAAATCCAATAGAAGAAATCCGCAGATCAGACTGCCCAAGTGTATTGTATGTTATCATTATGCTCTCATTTTATTTTAAGTTGATTTAATATACGCACCATACAAAATATAAACTTTAAGAGTTCAAAGCATGTATCGGGAATATAAAGGGCGTATCGGGCAAACAATGAAGATCCGAGAGTCGCAATCGAACCAATCAACTTCCTGAGCAAGTTTATACAGATAGGAATTGTATAAAAGCTTTCTCAATTGTTGGAATAGTGCTAATGCAGACTTTTTATGGTTCATTCATTTAAAATATGATTATATATGCTGGTAATGGGTTTGGAACACCTATTTACATCTTATTTAAACAAAATAAAAGCCAACAGATTTCCGATTACATTAAGGACCACATGAAGCACTGAATAATCTCACGCCAAACCAAATGATTGAAATGTACAAAAAGGGCCTGGAAAATCTATTGTTGAAATGTCCAGTATTTGGGATAGGGTCGATGACATGGAAAATTATGAAACAAAGCTGTCTGAAAAACGGGTCACTTACACTCCTATCTGATTAAGCGGCTTCTTGATATACTTATTGTTGTTCAGGTAGAGGGAGGTTTGATGCTGACTTATTCAGACCGGGCATTTCTCATGATAATTCTGCAATACTATATCTGCTTTTGCAAATTCGAAGCCAGCATATTTTATTACGATTTCCTGTAATACTTCCTGGATTTCTTCCAGTGTTTTGAGGGTAACGAGTTTGGCTCGATACTCTTTGATGTTGGGAAGTCCTTTTAAATAGTTCGCGTAATGACGTCGCATTTCCAGTATTCCTACAACTGGCCCTTTCCATTCATAAGAACGCTGAAGGTGTTTTTTGCAAACTTCAATTCTCTGCTCAACTGTAGGTGATGGTAAATGTTCGCCGGTACGCATATAGTGCTTGATATCATTAAATATCCAGGGATAACCAATGGCTGCACGGCCTATCATGATTCCATCAACACCATACCTGTTTTTATACTCAATCGCTTTTTCGGGTGAATCAATATCGCCATTCCCAAAAATGGGTATATGTATACGGGGATTATTTTTCACTTCTCCAATTAACTGCCAGTCGGCGCTGCCCTTATACATCTGTACACGGGTGCGTCCGTGTATAGCGAGGGCTTTAATGCCAACATCCTGTAAACGTTCTGCTACTTCCACAATATTTTTGGAGTCTTCATCCCAACCCAATCGCGTTTTTACAGTTACCGGCAGTGAAGTGCTTTTTACTACGGCTTCGGTTAAACGAACCATTAGCGGCAGATCTTTAAGTACACCTGCCCCTGCACCTTTGCAGGCCACTTTTTTGACAGGACATCCAAAATTGATATCCAGGAGATCAGGATTTGTAACTTCCACAATTTTTGCGGCAAGAGAGAGACTGTCTTCATCGCCCCCAAAAATCTGAATGCCAATAGGGCGCTCATAGTCGAATATGTCCAGTTTTTTACGACTCTTAATAGCATCCCGGATCAGTCCTTCCGAGGAAATAAACTCTGTATACATCAGATCGGCTCCGTTGTCCTTACACACGGCTCTGAATGGTGGGTCACTAACATCTTCCATGGGTGCCAGCAATAGTGGGAAATCAGGAAGCGATATGTTGTCTATTTGAATCATCCGTATCTTGTAGAAAATCCTGCAAATTTATATTTTATCTGTTGTATGATCGATCATTTTCGCGTTAAATCTAACTGGTCCCAATTGGCTGTGTTTTTAGGCCTGCTGGGTTGCTGTATGCTCCTTACCATGATATTTTCATCTATTATATTGGTGTTAAGTGGTTCAGGAACACAGGATTGGGATAATCCGGCTTTTGTTAAAACAATGAAGCTGCTGCAGGCAATGTCTTCTGTTACGATTTTTCTGATACCAGCAGTATTGAGTGCTATGTTTATCAGTTCCCGGAATGCTTTATCATTTCTGGGTCTAAAGCCAGTGGCACAGCCACAGATTTATCTCCTGGCTGCATTATGCATGTTTCCCTGTTTCCCGGTGGTGAGCTTATTGGGAGAAATCAACCAGGCTCTTCCCCTTCCACGCTGGATGATTGATCTGGAAAAAGATACTTCCAAACAAATCACCGCTTTTTTAAAAGCAGATAACTTCTTTGATGTTGTCGTAAATGTAATCATCATGGCGTTGCTTCCGGCTATTTGTGAGGAGTTGTGTTTTAGGGGAGCACTTCAAAAGATCATCATCAACATTACAAAAAATGCCTGGAAAGGCATTATTATAACAGCTATCATTTTTTCAGCAATACATTTTCAGTTTCTTGGTTTTTTGCCGCGGCTTTTCTTAGGAATTATTCTTGGCGCTATCTATTGGTATAGCGGAAGTTTATGGCCAAGTATCCTCGCGCATTTTGTGTACAACGGGGTACAGGTTGTTGGTGTGACCTATCAACCGCAATACATCGAAAAAAATCCTGAGATACCTCTTTATTATTCTCTCATATCTGCAGTGGTCATCCTTATGATCATGAGAATCATTCGTTCAAAATCAATAGTAAACACATATGGCTCTTCACCGCGCGACATTTAAAAAAAGATCTTTATCGGCTGCCGTATTTGTAGTGATTATGCTATCGGGATTATTGATCAGTCAATGGACTTTTTTATTACTATTCATGGTGATTCATTTTGGATGTTGGATAGAATATCAAAGGCTGATAGGGCGTATTGATAACGACTATAAAAACATAGGACCATTTCACAAATATGGATTTATGTTGGCAGGCTTATGTTTCCTCCTGTACTTTACTAATGATTATTTTAGGTTCGGCGATTTTGTATTACATCCTGTTGGATGGTGGCTGGGATTATTATGTGCTTTTTTATTACCGATAAATGAATTATTGTTTAATAATAATATTTCGTTAAGAAATATAGGGTTCTCTGTATTCGGGTTAATCTATATATCACTCAGCTGTGGGTTGATGGTTGATTTACTCATATTTCCATCTATACCATTTATGTCCATTCCTATATTTCCAGTTATTATTATACTCAGCATCTGGATTAATGATACAATGGCTTATATCGTTGGTTCGCTAATAGGTAAAACACCCTTTTCACCCATCTCTCCTAAAAAAACATGGGAAGGAACTATAGGAGGAATCATATTGTCTGTTACAGTAATAACTATTGCTTGTTCATACATGTATTTGCTGGAACAATTTTATTTCGTTCACTGGTTAATGATATCTCTTATTGCTGCAGTAGCTGGAACTGCCGGTGACTTATTTGAAAGTAAACTTAAAAGAAAGGCCGGAGTAAAAGATAGTGGTGCAATGATGCCCGGACATGGAGGTTTCTTAGACAGGTTTGATTCTCTTCTGTTTGCAGTTCCTTTTGTATGGCTCTATATTGAAGTATTCATGCGCTAAAACCCTATTTTTGCCGGATAATTTTTAAGTAATGACTATTCACAGAGAGGGTATACCAACAATAGTAATAACAGCAATTATCATTGGAGCTATTAATATTGCTTCGTTTACCTTTCTGAGCTTTCATTATCCATGGATCAGCTGGCTTATATTTCTGTTTTCTATAGCTTTTTGGTTGTTTATCATTTCTTTCTTTCGCGTACCATCACGTAAGCTTACGATAGATGAGCTGTTTGTTATTGCTCCGGCTGATGGAAAAGTGGTGGTGATAGAAGAAGTACATGATGAGGAATATTTTAAAGAAAAAAAATTGCAGATCTCCATATTTATGAGTCCTGCTAATGTGCATCAAAACAGAACCCCTGTATCCGGAGAAGTAGTCTATAATCAATATCATAAAGGAAAATATCTCGTGGCCTGGAATCCAAAGTCTTCAACAGAAAATGAAAGGCATACTGTAGTGATCAAACATCAACGTGGTGAAGTGCTTGTTAAGCAGATTGCAGGCGCTGTAGCAAGACGTATTGTGAACTATCTTAAAGTTGGACAGAAAGTAGATCAGTGTACAGAATTAGGTTTTATAAAATTTGGCAGTCGTGTTGATATCCTTCTCCCTCTGGGAACAAAAGTTGAAGTAGCTCTTAATCAAACTGTACAAGGAGGGGTAACACCTATCGCCCGTTTTTAGAAAATATTTTCTAGCTGCTTAATAGAGGTAACCGTATATGTTGGCTGAATAGTACATTGTTTATTTACATGATTAACAAACACCTGATCTAGACCTGCATTCATCGCTCCCTGAATATCTGCATCAAGACAATCACCTATCATAATACTTTGATGATGTAATGCTTTTGTCTTACTTAACGCATAGTCAAATATCTCTTTTTTGGGTTTCACGCTATTACTCCCTTCAGAAGTGATTACTTCAATAAAAAAATGAGCAATATTGCTGTGCTTTAGTTTACTGTGTTGTGTTGCTTCAAAACCATTTGTTATTAAATGCAGATAATATCCCTTGTCTTTTAAATAATTTAAAATTTCAATCGTATCGGGAAAAAGAATGTTTCTTGAAGGAAGTAATTCCATAAACCGATCGCTTAATAGTTTTGCTGTTTTTTCATCTCTTATTTTGTATTCCAGCAAAGTATGCCACATTCTTTTCCAGCGCAACTCATCAGCTTTTATATATCCATTTCTGAAGCGTGCCCACAACTTATTATTATGTTCGTTATAATAGGCAAAAAACGAATTAAGGTCTGTTACTCCGAGCTTTTCCAGTTGCAGATCGTAATATAATGTAGTAAGTGTTTGTTGAGCATTAGCTTCATAATCCCATAATGTATGATCCAAATCAAAAAACAAATGCCTGTACTTCATTACCTACTCTTTTTAACTATTTGCGTTAAACACAAAACTACTGAAGTTTTAAAAGAAAGTATTATTGGAGTCTGAATGTAAGATCCGATATATGTTTTTTATATGCATTCATTGATCCCATAAAGTTCTTATGATTAAATTGGTCATATGATACATTTAATAATGCATAAGAGAATGAAGATTGACTAATCGTAGCACAATAACCTTTAGCTGAAAGATATTTCGAAAGATATTCCTGCTCTGTCTGACCCGGAGTTGGTATAACAATACATTTTTTTTGCTTTTTCAATAAGTCCATCATGCTTGTGTAACCCGGACGACACACAATCACTTCCGATTGGTCGATAATATTTTCTAATTCCTTTGAAGAAGCGTAATCAATAATCTGAATATTTGAGGAAATGTTAAATGGTTTTGTTGGAGCAAAACTTCCTCTGACAATAATGCATTGTTTCTGACAATTTTTTAATTCATGCAGAATTTTTTTTTCCAGTATTGTACGTTGAGGTTCTGGTCCGGATAAAATAAAAGCATAAGTAAACTTAAGCACGTTTTTAGCACCGAAAGATTGGGGTGATTTTAATCTTGATAACGGCCCTATATATTCTACCGGAATGGACGGATAATGGGAGGGGTGAGAAAGCTTTCCTGCGAGTGATAGTTTTTCATCTTTTTCATCAGGAATCCAGCATAATGAAAATGAATGGATAAATCTGTATAACCCATACCGAACGATTTTGTCGACAATACGACCGTAGCCTGTAATAACATTTAGTTGGTGAGTAATGAAAATTGATGTTATGGACGAGTGTGAAAATCCATATCGATTGTCAGAAATAACCAGTTTTACAGGGTTTTTGGATATAAAATCCTTCATCCAGGACCTCTCTTTCTTGATTTTAATCAATATTTTTGGTGCTTGCAACGAAATTCTTATCCATGTAAGCAGCTTGTTTTTTCCGTATTTAACGTCATATCCTTCAAGAAAAACCGTCTGTATTTGCGGAAACTCTTGTTGTAGAATGTTCTTTTGAATTGAATTACAGGCTACTACAACTTCCCAGCCATGATTGTATAGTTCTTTAATGATAGGTATGGAACGGGAAACGTGACCAAACCCCCAGTCTAAGGCAGCATAGAGAAGTAAGGGTTTTTGATTAATCCGGCGATTTTTATTTGTACCATTCAATTTAAGGTATCCATTTTGTGGTAAAATAGTTTAATTTAGGAGACTAATATGAAGAAGGTTAACCTTAGTGTGTTTTTTTTAATTTTTGTAATGCTTTTAGCTGTCAGTTGTAGTACAGGAAGCCATATGAGTGGCTCCTCAAAAAAATGCGGCTGCGGCTCGAATAAAGGCTTTGTTGGTTATTAAAATCCTATAATGAGATGAAAACGCCTAATCGAGATTTGCTTGTTTTGGTTAAAGATGATCGGCTCGACAAAGATGCCATTGAATTCGAGTTGGAACAATTGAATCAATTGTTATTTGTTTTCGAAACGATTGATAATTTTTGCGTAGCACATGAAGTCTTTGACCTGAATAGGTACAGAATCATTCACAACGCGAGAAAAATTAGACAGGTAATGAGCCAGAAGGAACTTAAACCTTTTGTTTTCATTTCCAATAAAAACTAACGAAATACTGCTGCTGCCAATATGAAAGTTCACGAACTGTGACCTTCCTGTCAATCTTGTATCTTCAACAGCGCCATTTCCAGTTTCTCTAACATTTCATTGATCTCTTCTTTTTTACAGGTTCCTACACTTAATCTATACCAGGGGGATTGTTTTGAGGTTCCGAATGCATAAAACGGCACAATAGCTAATTGCGCTTCATTTAATAGATAATCGGTGATATCTTCCTGAGTGGCGAATAGTTTATTGTTTGCCTTTTTGCCTGCAAAATCAAATTTGATGGTAAGATAAATAGCTCCTTCAGGTGCGATAGCATCAATGGGAAGGTTTTTGTTTTTGAGGTTTATTAATCCTTCATAAATGGCTTTAAGTCTTTGTTCTATCTCGCTCTTAAAGTTATCCAGATACTGTCTGATGGCTTTATCTTTCGTAAGATAAATGGCTACTGCCTTTTGCTCTGCCATAGGTGCCCATGCTCCTATATGGGTAAGTATAGCTTTCATTTTATCAATGATCTTTTTTGGACCCAGCGCCCAGCCTACGCGTACACCTGTAGCGGCAAATACTTTGCTGACAGCATCAATGAAGATGGTGTAATCTTTCATTTCTGGACAAACAGAAACCGGATTATAATGCTGAATATCTCCGTAAGTTAAATGCCAGTACATCTGGTCATATAACAGGTAAATCTTTTTTTCTTCCTCTCCTCTTGATGCATTTTCGGTAATGATCATTTCGCATATTTCGGTAAGATCTTTTTTGGAGATAGTTGTTCCAGTAGGATTCTGAGGAGAGCATAAGGCTAATAACGTAGCGCCTTTCAAATGGGGTTTAATATCTTCTGCAGAAGGCATGAACTTATTTTCTGCATACGTTTCAATAATTACATGTTCTGCTCCTATAAAATGCGTGTAATGATTGTTATTCCATGATGGAACAGCATAAATAACTTTATCGCCTGCATCGCATACAGCACGGTATACACCATAGATAAGAGGTCGTCCTCCTGCTGCAATTAATATCTCTGCAGGGTCATACTGAATGTTCTCCCATTTTTCAATGAAAGCGGCTACCGATTCTCTTAAATCTATATTTCCTTCCGCTGAGGGATAATTGGTATAATGATTTTTATAAGCGGAAATAATTTCTTCCTCGAGTTCTTTAGGAATGGGAAATATCGATGGATCAAAATCGCCTACAGTGAAATTGTAAATTTTTTTTCCCTGTCTGATTTTCTCTTTTATATCTCCACCGAGTTTAACAATTTCTGATCCGATTAACGTTTCTGAGAGATGTGATAGTTTCATTAGTAAGAAGAAGTTTTAGAACGAACAATTGCTTCGCAAAATTAACTCTTCTTATCTTTCCACATTTCATTAAATGTTTTATCGGGAAAGTTTAATGGTGAACGGTGTTTTGTCCAACCGGTAAATAATTTATTAACCACCCAGTTTTTAATCTGACTATTGCCTTTGTTCATTAGTTTCCTATTAAGGCTGGCTTTTCTCCATGCTTTCCATGCCAGTTTTTCAACGAATGATGTATTGCCTTGTTCAACTGATTCACTTCTGTTCTCCAGCAATAATTCATGCAGATTAATTTTTACAGCACATACTTCAGTACAATTACCACATAATGAAGATGCAAAACTTAAATGTTTCCATTCCTCCATGTTTTTCATTTGTGGAGTAATAACGGAACCTATAGGACCACTATATGTTGTTTCGTAACTATGTCCTCCTATGTTTTTATAAACGGGACAGGCATTCAGGCAGGCGCCACAACGAATACAATATAAACTCTCACGGCTTTTTTCGTTTTTCAACAGGTTCGTGCGACCATTATCTAAAAGAATCACATACATTTCTGAAGGGCCATCAGTTTCCCGTGCCTGTCGAGGGCCGCTGATAATTGTGTTATATACCGTTACTTTCTGTCCTGTTCCGTAAGTGGATAACAGTGGCCAGAACAAAGCAAGATCTGTAACAGAAGGGATGATCTTTTCTATTCCCACTATCACAATGTGTGTATCAGGAAAAGAAGCGCTTAAGCGAGCATTGCCTTCATTTTCTGTTAATGCAATACTGCCGGTATCTGCAATAATAAAATTAGCGCCCGTAATTCCTACTTCAGCCTGCACGTATTTTTCTCTGAGCTTCTCTCTTGCAACAAGCGTGAGTTCTTCAGGAGTAAGTCCTGCTTTGGTATTGAGTTTGTTATAAAATAGCTTTGCAACATCTTCTTTGCTTTTATGCATGGCAGGTGTTACAATATGGTAAGGCGGTTCATCGTCCAATTGCTGGATATATTCGCCTAAATCAGTTTCAACACTTTCTATATTGTTTTTTTCCAGAAATTTATTCAAATGAATTTCTTCGGTCACCATGCTTTTGCTCTTCACAATCGTCTTGCATTGCTTCTCCTGACAGATAGCCAGAATTTCGTTAAGTGCATCATTTGCATTTTCTGCCCATATTACTTTTCCTCCACGGGCTGAAAAATTAGACTCAAAAGCTTCAAGATATTGGTCGAGCGATTCCAGTACGCGCCATTTAATATTTTTCGCTCTTTCTCTGGCAGTGTTCACATTGCTGAACTGCTGTTTACCCAAAGGAACAGTACTATTATATTTACCGATGTTGAAATTGATCTTTCTTCTATGTTCAAGATCGGCGGCTTTAATAGTGCTTTTTGCTATAAATGAACTTGAGCGTTGACTCATTATTTGGTAGACTTGGAGTGTTCTAAAGCCGCTTTATCCAGCACTTCATAAAACTCTTCTCCGAATTGCCTGATAAGCGGTTCTTTTAAAAACTGATAAACCGGAACTTTTAGTTTTTTACCCAGCACGCAAGCAGGATTACAAAGCTTTTCTCTGGGTTCATAATTGACGCGATCAAAATCACCCTTTTTACCTTTTCCTACTATGATAGGATACAGATGACAACTGATAGGTTTTTTAAAGGATACTTTTCCATCTCTGTAGGCTTGCTCAATACCACATTTAATAATGCCTTTTGCATCTTTAAATCCGTATACACACATTTTACCTTTAATAGTAGGAGTTACCCAACCAAAGTCCTTACTGTATTCGTATCGTCCGTGTTTTTCAATCTGTTGAATCCCTTCTTCTGTGAGATAAGGTTTTACTGTTTCGTAAACTTCATTCAGAAGATCAAGTTCCTCTTTTTCCAGCGGAGCGCCGGCATCTCCGTCTTCGCAGCAGCCACCTTTGCATTTTAAAAGGTCACATACAAACTGTGCTTCCACTACGTTGTCACTTACCAGCACATTATCAATAGCGATCAAATGTTATATTTTGATAGTAAAATTACACCAATTGTATATCAAAATTGACAAGATCAACAAACTGTCTGATACGTAAGTCAATATCTGATTTAGAAAGTGTTTTTAAGCGTTCTGTGCCAAACTTCTCCACACAGAAAGAGGCCATGGCTGATCCTACAATAATAGCCGTTTTCAGATTGTCGAAGGAAATATCTTTTGTACGGGCCAGATGTCCTATAAAACCACCTGCGAATGTATCACCGGCTCCGGTTGGATCAAAGACTTCTTCCAGCGGTAGTGCGGGAGCAAAAAACACCTGATTATCGTGAAATAGCAAAGCGCCATGCTCGCCTTTTTTGATGATAAGATATTTTGGCCCCATCTTCATAATACTTTTTGCCGCTTTTACCAGCGAATACTCACCGGAAAGCTGGCGGGCCTCACTGTCATTCACCATTAAAGCATCTACTTTCGACAATGCCTCTTTAAGTTTAGGCATCGCTATTTCCATCCAAAAATTCATGGTATCCATTACGATGAACTTAGGCCTGGTTTTTAATTGCTCAATCACTTTTATCTGCACTGCCGGGTCAAGATTGCCAAGCATTAAAAATTCTGCACCTTGATAGCTATCCGGAATAACAGGATTAAAATCTGCCAGTACATTTAGCTCGGTAACAAGCGTGTCACGCGTGTTCATATCCATATGATACTTCCCACTCCAGAAAAATGATTTTTTTCCGGGAACAACTTCAACACCGCTGAAGTCAACACCTCTTTTTGTCAGATCCTCAATTTCTTCTGCAGGAAAATCCTCACCTATAATCGACACCTGTTTTATGGGTTGTATAAAATTACTGGCTGTATAAGCTACATAAGTAGCTGAGCCACCTATGATTTTATCTGTTTTTCCGAAAGGTGTTTCTATAGCATCAAAAGCCATACTACCAACGACAATA
>CAZQIQ010000037.1:0-34545 GCA_964593835.1 uncultured Chitinophagaceae bacterium | reverse complement strand
GAATAGGCATCCTATTCACATTTGTATTATTTTATGGTTTTACCAATCAATTCAGAGGCATGGAAATACCAGAACCTTACAATGTATTATTTAAATTATAATCGCAGACATATGAAAACATTAATAGTAGCTGGTGGAGTTACAGCCGAACATCTAGTAGAATAATTATTATTAAGAAAAGATCATAAAAATTATTATTCCCCATTCTGCGTACATGGATCAACCACCAGCGAATAAGTATAATAAAAACCGATATTTCAAAAATTTCATCTAACGGAGATTTGCATCATTCAAAATACTTCCAGCTATTGCATCATACATTGGGCATACTATGCAATTAAGAGGAGTTTGGGAACAAACAAAAAAATTAGCACCGATTACTATTAAACTATTTTGCTGGGCAATAAAAAAAACCGACAATCCTATGAAATTTATTTTAATGAATATAACCGCATACGCCAATAAAAATCAAATAAATAAATATTATTCGGACAAGCGCTGGTAATGAATAGTATACAGCCCCCATTACCTCCGCATCAAGGAAACATAACACATCAAATATCCTATAAAAGTATATAGGTCAAAAAACATAAATCCTCAATAGGTTGTTGTATAGCCGGATCATTTAACAAATGAAAATGCGACATATATACATCTCAAATAAGCATGCTATTAAACCAAAAAAATTATGCGATAAACGTTGCTCATTTTATAACATACCTTAATAAATAGTAAAACTTATAGGATAACGCAAAGAAAAAACACTGATCATTTACATTATAATTCAGTTTGAACTGCAAACAACAGTACAGCCAATTCCTTTTCATACAATTTATTGTATACTTGAATTCATCACTGCTGCTATAAATAGTGTAAAAGACATTATCCTATTACTCCAACATATTATTAAGAAAACTTAAACACCGTTTTACTATAAAAATTTTCACCCGCATTTAATACCGTGGATGGAAATGCAGGTTGATTGGGAGAATCCGGAAAATGTTGCGTTTCCATACAAAAACCAGCACGCTCATGATAAACTGCACCTTCTTTTCCCTGAATGTTTTTTAAAAAATTACCTGCATAAAAATGTATTGCCGGCTCTGTCGTGTATACATTCATTGTTCTTCCCGAAGTCGGTTCATACACATAGGCAGCATGCTTTAAATTTTTTGAATGCTTTGTTTCCAAAACAAAACTATGATCATAGCCTCCGCTTAATATTAATTGCTGCTGTTCAGAGTGCTGTTGCAACCCAATTTGTTTGGACGTTGTAAAATCAAAAACAGTTCCTGCTACGGGATCGAGTTCACCGGTGGGAATTTGTAAGTCATTTACCGGTAAATAATGATCTGCAAATATTGTTAAATAATGATTGTCTATATTTCCTGATGCATGTCCAGCTAAATTGAAGTAAGTATGTTGTGTAAGATTAACTATTGTTGTCTGATCTGACACACCACTATATTCTACTATCCACTCATTATCATTAGTAAGTGAATATTTTACTTCAATACGAAACTCTCCAGGATAACCCTCTTCATTATCAGCGCTTATATAAGTAAAAACAATTCCCGATAGTCCATTTTCATAAAAACCACGAGCGCCAAACATTTTTAGGTTAAACCCTTCAACACCACCATGATGATGAAAACCTTTATGCTTTGACCGCAACTTGTATTTTTTATTATCTATCACCACTTCATGTCCTGCAATTCGGTTGGCATATCTTCCTACAACTGTACCCATGTAATATTCATCATTCAGGTATTTTTGAATATCATCATACCCTAAAACAATATCATCCACTTTTCCGTTTTTATCAGGCACCCATAACGAAACCAATGCAGCTCCGAAATTGGATACGACCATCCTGACTCCATTATTATTACTTATTTCAAATAATCTAATTCCGGATTGGGCAATAGATTGCTGTACTGTGGCGGGATTATCGCCTGGTAAATTCAATTCCACACTTAAGAATTTAATTATAAGGGTACTTTGATGAATGCAGATGCTGGTGTAGCAGCTTCCGGAATAGTGCCTAATTGCGTCCAGCCAGGGTTAAGCTCTATAAATGCAAAATTTATGGCTTTGTTGGTAGCATTTTTTAATGCCGATTTTTTTATTGAAAATTCCATAACATTTTTTCCTGCAACAGTCTTCATCGGACCAAAGCTCATGGCTTCATCAAAAGTTAAAATCGGATTAAAGGAAAAGTCAGCAGGTGTACCGGCATGAACATACACAGATCCCCAGCTGGGCGAACCTGCCGGTCCTTCTAATAAATTATCTGCCCCTGAACCAGCTGGATACATCCACGTGCTAAATCCTGTAGCTGGATCATTATCCGAATCCACATACATATCGAACAATTCAAGTTTCATATCAGAAGTTCCCTCCAGATAAAAGAACACATCACTAGGACCACCAAATGTTTTTACTGCTCTTAATGTACTTGTATAATCTTCTGCATTTTCATAAGCATAACTAACATATTCCCAGTCAGAAAGATCGTTATCGATTTTAATATTGGGACCTATAACACTCACAGTGTCTTTAAAAATATTAGTCTCTGTTCCATTACTCGCTGTAAGCGTTACCAGAAAATCACCCTTTGCAGTAAATATATGCTGTGGTGCTTTTTTTGAAGAAGTATCACCGCTGCCATCACCAAAATCCCATGAATATGATGTTGCATTAGCAGAAAAATTTGTAAAACTCACTTTATATCCGTCGGCTACATAGCTAAATACGGCTTTTAATCCACTTCCGCTATCATCTTTTTTGCAGGAGCCCAATACCAGTGTCAGGCAGATCATAGCCGATACCGAATAAATTATCCTTCTCATGCTGTATGTTTTAGTTAGTTTTAGTTTATTTGATAGTTATTGTATGCTTTAGATTATTTATTCCTCCATGATCTTCTTTCCATACATTATTATTGGCCAGGCGAACAGCATAATTAATATTATCACTTAACGCCGCAGACTTATCTGTGATCTTTAAATACAATTCATAATTTCCTGCAGGAATGGATGAAAGCGAAACAGATTCCTGTATCTCAACACTACCGGCTGGTTTGCAGGCACGAAGATCAACCGTTAATGGTTTTTCATAATATTCTCCACTGACGGTATTCTTAAGCACCAGTAATGCATTTTTCTTATGATATAATGGTGCGTACCCTTTATTAGTAATGGAAAATTTTACTTTAAGAGATGAATTAACAGCAGCTTCATCTTCGAATTGTCCTTCCGTTAATGCGAATCTGTAGCCAAGGTTTCGCTGAAACTCATCGAAACATCCTGAATTTTTCCAGGCACTGATTGTTGCCGGATACCAGTCAAGATTTAAGTAAGTCCATTTCAATAATTTCATTTCATTACTGCTAACTGCACAATTAGGATCAAATCCATCTGTTGGCGGACAAGTTTCTCCCCCTGTCGGAACATACATTGCTTCATTGCTTATGTATTGTTTTTCCATAGCCGCGTTAACATAAGTACCATAATCTGTTGCATTGGATAAAAAACAATCATTATGATGACCCACACGTGCTTTATCAATATTAGTGTATGCTTCACTGTTATTGATTGGTGATGTTGTATTATATATTGATTGTTTATAACCAGGTGTTCTTACCTGCACCATAATATCATCAGGAAGTGCACTTAATAGCTTAGTGAGTACCGCACGACGGTTTTCTGTTGTAGCCAGACCATTACTTGAACTATGCCACTCGCCCCATGCACCAATAAATCCTGCCTGTACAAATGCAATAATATCCTGATTGGATTCAAACAATGGTTTAAGCTGATCAATGTGTTGTTCTATAATAGATAAAGGCGCATCCGTTCCCGCCATATCATCTGTATAACCAAAACGGAGAATAATTTTCATTCCAGCTTCCCTGATCTTGTCAAAATCATCCTGCAGCAACTGTAACATAGGAAGATCAATAGCTTTGTCTTTATATGCATCAAGATAAATCACACGAAGAATCATAGATACATGTTGTCCTTTGTATAAACCTAATTGAGCCGGATCAAGCCCTGCACCACCTGATTTTACACTGACTGTTCTAATAAATCCACGCTCAGGATTAGCAAATATTGCTGATGAAGGTTCATATATTATTGATTTGTCATCAGGCCCTTCTGTTTTCGAACTTCCTTTTGAGCAGTTAGCACTGGCACAGATAAATGCAAGCATCAGCAACACATATCCATTATGAATAATTCTCATCCACATAATTTTTTATTTTCTATAATCAGATATTATTTCTCCTGCATATTTGTTCACCTTGTTATTACTAAATGAACATTGTTCATATATGCTAATTAATTATACCCCGGATTTTGAATAAAAGCACCCTTCCCTTCAGATACAGCTGTTAATGAAAACGGATATACTACTTTGTTAGGTCCGGTAAAAGTATTCGTATTGACTTCCTGAATACGACTTATAAATTTGTCATGTCTTATCAAATCAGCACGATATTGTCCATTCTCACACCAAAACTCATGGCTTCTTTCCAATAGTATTAAATCATTAAATGTATTCAGAGACGCATAATCTGCCAATGCTTTATCATCCAATCCTGCTCTACTGCGAACCTGATTGACAAGATCCATTGCCTCCTGTGTAGGTACTCCCATATTTGCCAACGCTTCTGCTTTTGATAATAACACATCAGCATAACGATACATAACAATATCAACTGTTGTTAATCCTGTTGTGCGATCTGCATCCTGCGCAATTTTCAAAGGAATGGGACCTTTGTCAAGAATAGCGCCGGGACTTGAACGAGTATATGTCACTCCATCTACTGAAGTATATTCGGCAATCATCATTTCTTTTCTTTTATCGTTCTCTTCAAAACGATCATAAAACCACCATGTACTGGTGATCGTGCCAAAGCCTCCTTTAGGTGCGAAGTCTGCTGGCAATACCATTAACTGCCATTGGTTTTCGCTTGTTCCCATATAATCACATGGAATAGCCCATATAACTTCTTTATTGCCTTTTGCACCATCAAGATCCCACATAGATTTATAATCAGCAGTAAGGTTAAAATAACCGTATGCTATTATATCATCGCACAAATCATTTACTTTTTCCCAATTTTTTTCATGGAGTTGCAAACGAATATTAACCATCTTAGCAAGCGCCTTACTAAATCTGCCATACTCTGCTTCTGATGGATCCGGAAGATCAAGTGCAGCAGCCTCAAGATCATCATTAATAAATTTCACCATTTCTTCCCTCGATAATCTTGCCAACGGTTGTTCTTTTAAAGGCTGTTTTAATAATTCAAGAGGAGCAATTACAAGCGGGCCATACAAATCATATAATGTGTAAGCCAGTAAGCCTCGTGCACAACGTACTTCTGCAATAGGTTTTTTCTTTAAATCCTCACTGATGGTTGAATTTTCAATAGCATCAATAGTGAGTGTCATCAGACTGATCTTATTGTAGAAATCGTCATAATAGCGGGTAAATCCGGCATCGATGGGACGAAAATTATGAAGGCTCGCCAGGTTTTGATCTCCGTATTTTCCAAAAAGAATCTCAGTTGTAGCATCCGACAAATACATTACTCCGCGCTCTGAAGTGGAAAATATTCCATCCGACCATGCACCACGTAAAGGATAATAACAGGCATTGACCATCGCCTGTAAATCTTCGAGCGATTTAGGAAAGATGCCCGGATTAATTTCAGAATAATCTTTTGGAACAAGGTCTTTAGTACAGCTTCCTATCATTGCAAAAAAAGGAAGCAACAGGTATAATTTATATGATTTCATCACAAATATTTTATGTTCATTAAAACGTTACGTTAACTCCCAGCGTAAATGTTCTGATATAAGGGTAAGCAGCAGTGTATGAATCTGTTTCCGGATCAATTCCTTTATATGGAGTGATGACAAATAAATTTTGTGCATCAAAATGAATACGTGCAGCACTAGCCACTTTTCCAATAAAACTTTGCGGAAGATTATAACCCAATGAAACATTTTGCAACCTGATAAACCATGCTTCCTGGTAAAAGAAATCTCCAACACTATAAGGAGAAAATCCCCAATAAGATCCCGGCACTGTAGTAGATGGATTTGTTGGCGTCCATCGCTCCTTTACCGAACGTAAAGCATTATAACCATTCGAATTAATTCCATAAGCACTGAACCCGTAAGCCACATAATTAGGGTCCACCATTCTGCGACCAAATAATGCATTAAAGTCAAAATTGAGCGACCAGTTTTTATAGGTGATAATATTTGTTATACCAGCCATCATACTCGGATCGGCAGTCCCCACCAGTCGTGTATCCGCATCATCAATAATTCCATCCGGCTGTCCTGTTCTCTGAAAACGACCGTTTTCATCTACAACAGGATTACCAAATTCATCACGCACAAAACCATTGATATCCTTAATCTTGACTTGTCCGGGTTTTAACTGCGGTTGTGATTCCGGCACTTTTTCTCCCGTTTGTAATATGCCATCAGATTCACGTAAATACAAACCACGAATAGGATCTTTATCACTTTGATATACCGCCGGCTTCCAATCAGGGGCACGCTCCAACCAGGTATCTTTGAAATGGGAAGCAACAAACATTGTGCGCCATTGAAAATCGCGTGTTTGTATGTTCCTGGTATTGATCGTTACTTCAAATCCACGACTACGTGTTTTACCAATATTAGACATCACAGTATCTAATGACTGGTAAGAATTAAGGAATCTTGTAGACAGAAGATCTGAAACCTCATTATTAAATATTTCAACAGACCCTTCCACTCTTCCATTTTTAATCGAAAAATCAAGACCAAGATTTGCACCTGTAGTTGTTTCCCATTTTAAATCGGGATTAGCAAGACGCGATAACGACACACCAATTAATCGCTCGTCTTCACCACTCAGCCATGATGGGTTGGCACCATATGCTGCAAATGCATTAGTATTGATCTGTGCATTTCCTGTTTGACCATAACTAAGTCTAAGCTTTAATTGTGATAATGTCCCTTTTATACCGGCAAAGAAGTTTTCTTCGGCAATATTCCAGGCCACAGCTGCAGATGGGAAAGTTGCCCATTTATTATTCTCGGCAAATACACTTGCACCATCTGTACGTAGAGTAGCAGTGACAAGATATTTTCCTCTGAAATTATAATTTAAGCGTCCGAAATAGGAATACATCAAATTATTGGAAGCAGAAGATTGTGATGGTAACTGGATACTTCCTGCACCTAAATTGTTCCACAGAAATGCGTCGGTGATAAATCCAGTAGCCCCCTGACTATTAAACTTCCTATTAAATTTTTGCTGAGATGCACCTGCTAAAACCTCAAGCTTATGATCACCACCTAGTAGCTTAGAATAATTAGCAGTGGCTTCCAATAAATAATCATCATTTTCACTATTAGAAATGAATGCTCTTCCATTTTCAAGTGCACCATGAAGAGTTGTTTTCGGAATATAACTGGTACGTCGTGTTATTCCTCTATCAATACCAGCTTTTAACCTGATAGTAAGATCTTTTACAGGAGTGATATCAACGAACAAATTGCCTAATGTACGTTCAATACGACTCTTATCGGTAATAGTTAATAATGAATAAGGATTGGGTTGTAAGGCAAGTTGTGGATTCAGAGGATAGTTGCCTTCCTCGTCAATAGCTTCAATATGAGGACCCTGCTGAATAGCGGCACGGATAATTCCTGAATTTTCAAATTCCTGTCCGCCAAGTTGTGTATTATCGTTATCAATTCTGCTTGTAGTTAAATTGATACCCAGCTTAACATATTTGTTTAATTCCTGATCCAGATTCATTCTGAATGAATATCTTTTAAATCCGGAATTTTTGGCAATACCCTTCTGATCGTAAATATTTCCTGCAAGTAAATATTTGGTGGTTTTTGTTCCACCTGTCATAGATAAATTATGCTGAGAGGTTGAACCATCACGTGTTACCAGATCAAACCAGTCGGTACCGCGACCAACATTATTAATAGCATTTTGTGTATACAGTGGTTTGTATGCAGGCTTCTCAGCTTCTGCTTCCTCTCTTGTTTTGTCTCCATAGGGAAATACACCATTCTCAAAATCCCAGTGTTCCTGACCGGATTCATTGCGAACCTGCATCCATTCATTTAGCGGAAGCACATCGAATGGATTATTATATTTCTGCAGAGAATATAAACCTGAATACTGAAAACGAACTTTTCCTTCTGCTCCACGTTTTGTTGTAATTAGGACTACACCATTTGCAGCACGTGAACCATAAATAGATGTTGCGCTGGCGTCTTTTAAAATCTCTATTGATTCAATATCATTTGGGCTAAATGAGTTAAGCACACTTTGTGAACCTGCGTCGTAACGACCTCCGCTACCGGGTTGTTGTAAATCAAAAATCGGAAAACCATCAACGACAAACAATGGCTGAGATCCTGTAAAGCCGGAACCAGCAGCACCTCTTATCTGGATATCCAATCCACCACCAGGCTGTGCACTATTCTGACGAATAGTTAATCCCGCCGCTTTACCTCTTAACATTCCTCCTATTTCAGGACCGGATGATAATACAAGATCTTTAGTTTTTACTGAAGAAACAGCGCCTGTAAGATCTCTTTTTTTCTGTGTTCCATAACCTACTACTACAACATCGTCAAGTGAGTGATCGTCAGCAATTAATATAATATCTATTGAATTACGACCGGCCACTTCCACCTCCCTGGTATTATAACCAGTATAAGAAAATATCAGCGCTTGCTGTTCATTAGTAATAGTTATGCGATACTTTCCATCAGCATCTGTATTTGTTCCATTGGTTACTCCTTTCACCGATATGGAAACACCTGTAAGAGGAAGGCCATCCTTATCGGCAGTAACTGTTCCGGTTATAATACGCTCCTGTGCATTAGCTGCACATGCAAAACAAAGCATAATAACCAACAGCAAATTTTTTCGAAGAAGCATCATTGCAGTGTAGTTTTTGATTGATAAATTTCCGGATGTTTCTTATTAAGCAGTTTTTATCCGAAGTCGAAATATTGCTACTCTAATTTCATTATTAAATTAATTCAAACAAAATGTGCAAACACCGTCCTCTGTATTTATTACCTATGCAAACGCTTGCTTAATCCAGTAAAACGTTTGCGTAAATTTTTATCTCACCTTAAGAACAATACCTAAATTATTATATCCTGTTTGTTGTTCCCACATATCTTCATTTGCTAACTGTACAGAATATTCAGATCGTTTAACCAGATTATCATTTGCATCTGGCATAAACAAAAAGAGATCATAGTTTCCACGTTTTATTTCTGCAGGTAATATCAATGATTCTTTTACAGTATGCTTTCCACAGAATAAATATTGCGGATTAATTGAAAGATTAATAAAATACTCTCCTGAATCATTCCTAAGAACTATTTGAACAGGACGCCTGTTATACATTGATGCATATCCTGCATTTTTAAGTTCTAACTGAATATTAAATGATTTATTTACTTTAACGATTGAAGGAACAACTATTTTTTCTAACACTAACCTATATCCAAGATGATTAAATATTCTGGAAAAACAGCCAGCACTATCCCAATCATTAATAACATCAACATTATATGCTGCATTTAAATAACTAAAATGCATACGACGCATTTCCTCTTCTGCATAACCATCAGGAGCACAATCATTCTGTGGACTAAACGCATCATCACAGGTTTCACCACCAACAGCAGTGAATTTTGTATCGTCCATTATATATTTACGTAAAATATCCTTCGCGGGCTGGCGCGGTTGTGTCGAACTACCATAATCATAAAAAGTTCCATAATCGTCATCGCTCGCCAAAAAACAATCATTATGAAAACCCAGACGGGAGATATCAGACCCGTTAAATGCTTCATTCAATGATAAGGGTGCAGCTGAAAGCGGCGCGGATGGTCCGTAAACATATTTCTGTTTAATCTGTGGTGTACGCACCTGTATCATTCTTTCTTTTGGCATGGCTTCCAGTAAAGATTTCAATAACTTATTACGCAGCAGCCATCCGCTATCAAGTATTTTTCCTTCGCCATTTGTTGAAGCATCTCCAAAATAATCAGTAAAATAATTCTCTCCCCATATCCCGATAAATCCCTGCTGTATTACTGCTATCACATCAGCATTCTTTCTTAACAAAGGACCAAGTTGTTTTATATGATTGAATACAACTTCTGGAGGAGCGTCTCCGTAAGGCGGACATATTTTATATTCATCCGGACAATCACCTGAATTTGTTGAATTGGTATAGGCAAACCGAATAATCATTTTCAATCCTGCTTCGCGAACCGCTGCAAAATCTTTATCCATATTATCTAAAAACTCATCCGAAAGTGGTTTATCCTTAAATATATCCAATTCATAACCACGGTATATCAGTGAAAATTTCACTTTATATGAAGCGCGATTTATTTGTTGAGACCCCTCACGATATTTTTTTAATTGCTGCACATTCAACACTTCAAACCTACTTGCTTTAGCATCAGTAGGAATATAAAATCCTCTTTCCGGATTAATAATAGGTGCATTAGTTTCCTTGTATTGACGTTTAATCTTTTGCGCGCATAGTTGTTCCGTAGTAAAAAGAAACAACAAAAAACAAAACAGGTTTCTTATCATAACTTAAAAAATATTTTTCGTTTATACAACCAGAAACAAATTCCCCACTCAACAATCAGAACAACTATAGCAGCCAGCACTTCCTGTAAATGATTTCCGGCATAAAAGAATATCCCATCAGTAAATATTTTCACCACACCATTTAACCACTGCCTTCCTACTGTTTCAAAGAACAGATAAATAAAAATGGCATTCATTCCTACTACCGTAATTATCCATGTTTTTTTATTCATCTTCAGAATATCCACAACCCAATAGATGATTATAAAAATCAATATCACCCAGCCCAATGAAGTAAGGACGAATGAACTGGTGCTAATACGCTTAATAATTGGTGTTACATCAAAAAAGTCAAGGCTATATCCAGCAATGAGACACAACAGGGAGCTTAACAAAAGATATTCAATCTCTATAATATAATTCTTCTTTAAAACGAGCAGCTTTCCAATACAAACACCAGCAATAGTATGCACAGCAGTAGGTATAAAATTAATGGCTACCCAACCATCTGAATTAACCTTACCCATCAATACAGTATCCATCCACGATCCAAAGTTTTTGCCAAATACGAATGGCTGATCAAATCCGGGCATTAATACAAAACGATATAATATTTCTGTCAGTATTAATAGTAAAGCTGAAACAACAATCTGAAATCTAATTGATCGGTTAATCATCAAGTAAGCAATAAGTGTGGTAACAGAAAGTTGTGTCAATACATTCCATAATTCCCATACTATTTTACCATTATACACACAATGAAGACCTACTCCGCAAACAAATAATTTAAGTGACCGGTTAAGTACATGCTTTCCATTCTGTGCCCAGCTTATTCCCGATTGTATTTTTTTCCGGTAAGAAAAAAAAAGTGCAGAACCAGCCATTGTCATAAATGCAGGCTGTACAAGATCCCAGAAACGCAATCCATGCCAGGGATGATGAAAAAACTGTTCAACTATTTTAATATCGTATTTTGCAAGCGACTCATACAACATTGCACTTTCTGCTGCAAGCAGTATCATTATAAATCCGCGCATTACATCAAGAGATAATAGCCGGGCAGATTGGTTTGTGGGCATCTTCTCCATAAGCAATTGCAATATGGGGAATTTCATCCGTTAATTATTTTATTCTCCAATATTGAGTAAAACGTTTGCATAAATTTTATAACTTCCAATTACTTTATTTACATGGAAAAGAAATTGCCAACAATAAAAGAAATAGCCAAGCAGCTGAATATTTCCATTTCCACTGTATCGCGTGCATTACACGACCATCCCAATATTGGTTTGAAAACGAAAATGCGCGTAAAACAACTGGCAGAGGAATTAAATTATGAATTAAACCAGACTGCGATATTTTTCCAGCAAGGAAAAACCTTTACTATTGGCGTAATATTACCCGAATTGAGTGAAGCATTCTTTTCTTCAGCAATTAGCGGAATTGAAGACACTGCACGTAAAGGGAATTATACCGTGTTACTTGGACAATCGCACGACGATACAGAAAAAGAAAAGCTGCTAGTTGAAACTATGCGTAAACACCGTGTTGATGGATTGCTAGTGTCTATCTCAAAAAGTACCACCAGCTATGAGCATTTTGAAGCTTTACAACGGTTCAACGTTCCTATCGTTTTCTTTGACCGAATTCCTAAAATTCCCAATATTCATTATGTAGCCTGCAACATGACAAATGGAACAGTTCAGGCAATCAATTTTTTGTTTAAAAAGGGACATCGGATAGTTGGTATGATTAATGGTCCTGAAAAATTAATAGCCACCAAAGAAAGACTGGACGGATATATACAGGCCATGATAAAAAGCAGATTAAAATACGACCCCAACCTTGTATTGAACTGCGATTTATCTAAAGAGGCTGTCAGCGCAGCAACAGAAAAACTTCTCACAGGCAAAAGAAAGCCAACTGCTATCGTTGCTTTTAATGATTATGTTGCACTTGATGCTGTTCAACAGGCAAAAAAGATGAAACTGAAGATCAATAAAGATATCTGTTTCGTGAGTTATGCAAATCTTCCATTTACTCATTATGCTGCTTATCCACCGCTGGCTTCAGTCGAACAGTTTCCCTACCAGCAGGGTCAGAAAGCTACCGAAACCCTTATTGAATTATTACAGCAAAAAGCTGATAATAAATCCTCGGAATTCAATAATGCTACTTATTACAGAATAATTCTTGAATCACAGCTTATCATACACGATGGTAAAGATTAGTACGGAATTACAACAAGCGTTTGCATAAAAAAAAGAAAGGGGTTAGTAGTATTTTAGTTCAATAAAAAGTGGCAATGCTGGAAAGAATTCTGAAACATTACGATTTAAAACAAACTAATTCAATAATAAGCCCATTTGGAACCGGACTCATTAACCACACATGGGTAGTAGAATCAGCGACCGACAAATACATTCTGCAACGCGTAAATAGTAACGTATTTAAAAAACCGGAAGATATTTCTTTTAATATCGAAAGGATAGGGAATTTTCTTTCAGAAAACCATCCGGATTATCTCTTTGTAAAACCTATTAAAACCATAGAAAACAATGAGTTTGTGAATATTCCGGGTGAAGGATATTTCCGTTTATTTCCTTTCGTAAAAAATTCGCATACAGTCGACCTGGTAAGTAATCCCTCACAGGCATTTGAGGCCGCCCGCCAATTCGGGCGATTTACGCATCTGCTCACAAAATTCGATGCGAAAACTTTAAAAACTACTATTCCGGATTTTCATAATCTACCTTTACGGTATCGTCAGTTTGAACAGGCTTTATCACAAGGAAATCACGAACGTATACGTGAATCAGCTGCAACAATAGCGCTTCTGAAAAAGCACAACGACATTGTTACGATGAGTGAAAATATCTCGGCATATCCGGCATTTAAGCAGCGTGTTACTCATCACGACACCAAAATAAGTAACGTACTCTTTAATGAAGAAGAAACAGGATTATGTGTAATCGACCTTGACACTGTAATGCCAGGATATTTTATCAGCGACGTGGGTGATATGTTACGTACTTATCTTTCTCCTGTAACAGAAGAGGAAAAGGATTTTTCAAAAATAGATATAAGAGATGATTATTTCTATGCTATACAGGATGGATACTTAAGTGAATTGAAAGACGAATTATCGGATATAGAAAAAAATTGCTTTGTGTATGCCGGTAAATTTATGATTTATATGCAGGCATTACGTTTTCTAACTGATTATATCAATAATGATATATACTACGGAGCAAAATATGAAGGACATAATTTTATTCGTGCGAATAATCAATTGAACCTACTGATGAAACTGACTGAAAAAGAGACAGCGTTAAACGCTGTCAAAATTTCCATCTGACAAAAGCTTCCATCGCTTCATATTCTGCCAATCCTAATTTATTATATAATTCAGCAGTCTTTCTGTTCCTGTCTTCTGCGCGCTGCCAGAATTCGCGATTATCGCTTCCCTGAAATACAACTCCGTCTTTCTGACTCTGATGTTTAAATATCCCGTGTCGTTTTCTAAGTACCTGATCCGGACTCATAGGAACAGCCATTTCGATTAGATCAATATCCCATTCTGCCCACGCACCCTTGTATAACCACAGCCAGCAATCATTCATAAATGGCTGCTGCTTTAAACGCCTAATAGCCTCAAAAACTCCATCCAAACAAACCTTATGTGTTCCATGAGGATCAGCTAAATCACCGGCTGCATAGATCTGATGGGGTTTTATTTCTTCAATGATATCCGCAATAATTTTATAGTCAGCTTCTCCTATCGGACTTTTTTCAATTAATCCGGTTTCGTAAAAAGGAAGATTTAAAAAATGAACCTGTTCTTGTGGTATTCCAACAAATCTACAGGTATTTTTAGCTTCGCCTCTTCTTATAATACCTTTTACCTGTCGCAAAACATCAATATCTTTTTCCCCATTTCTTTTTATTTTAAGAAATGCCAGTACTTCATCATAAATCTTATCTGATTCCGGATTATTAATTCCAAACTGTTCATTGTAGTCTTTGATAAATTCGATAAAACGGAAAGCTTCATCATCAGCAACTGCAATATTACCGCTTGTTTGATAAGCAACATGCACTTCGTGACCCTGGTCCACCAGTCGCTGAAATGTACCTCCCATAGAAATTATATCATCGTCAGGATGTGGACTAAATATCAACACGCGTTTTTTAGCAGGTTCAGCTCTTTCCGGGCGAAAGGTGTCATCAGCACCAGGTTTACCACCAGGCCAGCCGGTTATAGTTCTTTGTAACTCATTAAAAACTTCTATATTGATATCATAAGCTTTCCCATATAACGCAAGCAAACTGCTTAAACCATTTTCATTATAATCATTATTAGTAAGTTTCAAAATGGGTTTATTTAAAAATAACGCCAGATGTGTTACTGCTTTTTTTATCATTCCGGCATTCCAAAGCACCTCGTTAGTCAGCCAGGGTGTTTTCTTTCTGGTTAATTCTATAGAAGCATTTTCATCCAAATAAAACTCAACATTCTGATGTCCTTGTAAATACGAAGCAGGAATATATTCAGTAACAGGACCTTCAACAGCCTGCTTAATCATTGCAGCTTTCGACTCTCCCCACGCCAGTAAAACTATACGTTTAGCTTTTAAAATTGTGCTAACCCCCATCGTAATGGCAGTTCTAGGCACATTAGCAAGACTACCAAATTCAAATGCAGCATCAATTCTGGTAATATTATCAAGTGTAATTAATCTGGTCATTGAATTCTCATGACTACCGGGTTCATTAAATCCAATATGTCCGTTGCGGCCAATACCCAATAGTTGAAAATCAATACCACCGGCCTCCTCTATTTTCTTTTCGTATTGCTCACAATGTGATTTTATCATTTCACGGGAAACAGAACCGTCAGGAATAAAACAATTATTTTTATCTATATCCAGATAGTTAAATAAATGCTCATTCATAAACCGGTGATAACTCTGTAAAGCATCCGGCTGCAGTGAATAATATTCATCCAAATTAAATGCAATTACATTCTTAAAACTCAATCCATCTTCCCTATGCATTCTTACAAGTTCAGCATATACACGTTTAGGTGTATTACCAGTAGACAAACCCAAGACTGTTTTCTCTCCTTTACGATTTTTCGAAACAATTAGATCCGCTATCTCCTTAGCCACCGCTTTTGAAGCATCATTAAGAGAAGTATAAATATTCACAGGTATTTTCTCAAATGAAACAGTTCTTGATATATTTAATATTTCAGTAATCATTTTTAATTGTTTTAGTATTCATCAGACAGTCCAAAAACGGATTTTCTTGTTTGCCATTTTCCTCTCGTAAAATCAGGAATAACTTGTACCTGTCCGTCTTCGGCAATCGACTTCTCACTTAAAGGTGTTATGGCATACCATGTAGCAAGATCATATACATCTAATGGAAATTCTATTTTTCGTTTTATACACTCTATAAATGCATTGTCTACGAAAAAATCCATTCCTCCATGACCAGACTCTGCCGCATTGTTTTCATATTTTTTCCATAAAGGGTGATCGTATTGCTTCATGTAGGCTACTGGATTCTCCCAGGTATGTGGCTGGCTTTTATCTTCAAAATATATCATTCCTCTGTCAAACTCACCTGCATGATGTTCCTGCCATATACCATTGGTGCCCTGCACTCTGAAACCTAAGTTATAAGGGCGAGGGGAAGACGTATCCAATGTCAGCACAATTGTCTCTCCGTTGATTGTCTGAATTTGTGTAGTAACAATATCACCCTGTTTATAATTTAGCCTGGCATTAGGATGATCAGCTCCTCCCTTCGGATGTTTAGCAATATACCTATTTAACCCACGTGATTTTGTAGCTATTGAAGATAAGCGAGTGAGTATATTTCCTCTATTCAGATTAATCATTGTACCGACTGGTCCAAGACTATGAGTAGGATAATTATCACCATTTCTGTCAATATAATATTGTGTTCTCCATTTTGCTTCGCTATATCCTTTCTCACCAAATTCAACACCACTTTCATAAGGAGTTTTACCATCATTAAATAATACCCCACGTAAGTCGTGCTGATAACCGCCTTGCAGGTGAAGCACTTCACCAAACAATCCTTGGTGTACCATATTATGAACAGCCATTATATCCCTGCGATAACAAACATTCTCAAGTGGCATTATGGGAATTCCTGTCGCTTCAGAAGTATTCACTATGTCCCAGCAGTCCTGAAGCTTTATAGCACCGCATACTTCCATTCCAACAATTTTTCCGGCTTTCATAGCATCAATCCCCTGTGGTGCGTGCCATTCCCAAGGAGACGAAATAATAACAGCATCAACGTCTTCACGTTTTAACAATCGTTGGTAATCGTAATTACCATTTGTATATTCAACTGGTTTCTTTTTATTATATTTTTTCACTAACTGCTGGGCCATAGCTATCATCTGTTTATCAGGATCAGCAATAGCCACTATGTCAACATCATTTCTTTTCAACATTTCCTCCAAGTGCAATTGTCCGCGTAAACCCACAGCAATCATACCTATACTCACCTTCTTCTTTTTCTCTGTTGCAAAGGCTTGAAAGGGAAATGCAGAAAGGGAAATTCCAGCTCCTGCTATTGCTGATTGCCTGATAAACTTTCGTCGGCTAGTATTATAATTCATATCCAAAATATGTTGTAACAATAAAAATAAACATCTGCACTGTAAATCATACATGCAAACGTTTTACAAATAATTATCCCGATAAATACAGATAGTTGTATTACTTTACTGTTTTAATCAGCTTTCATGAACAGCACACCAACCAATCGATACGCAATTATTATAATCGGTATTCTATTTTTCGCCTTCGGATTTATCACCTGGCTTAATGGTACACTTATACCATTTTTAAAATTAGCCTGCGAATTAGAATCAGACACACAGGCATTTTTTGTAACGTTTGCATTTTACATTGCTTACTTTTTTCTCGCCATTCCCTCATCGTATGTACTTAAATTAACAGGATTTAAAAACGGTATGGGACTGGGTCTCATAGTAATGGCTATAGGTTCATTGATATTTCTCCCTGCTGCCAATACAAGAAGTTTTGGTTTATTCTTAACAGGATTATTTGTTCAGGGTATGGGTTTAGCTTTGCTCCAAACAGCATCCAATCCGTATATCAGTATTCTCGGACCAATTGAAAGCGCTGCAAAACGTATAAGCATTATGGGCATCTGCAATAAAATTGCAGGTATATTAAGTCCGCTGGTTTTAGGAGCACTTGTCCTTAAAAATGCCTCTGAAATAGAAGAGAAAATCAACACCTCATCCGATGCCTTAACAAGAACAGCTTTACTCGATCAACTTTCCAGCCGGGTTATTCCTCCATATATCGTTATTGCAATTATATTGGTTTTACTCGCAGTGATGATTATAAAGTCCCGTCTCCCCGAAATAGAAATAGAAGAAGAGGATACATCTGCTGATACATCAGCAAAAACAAGTGTATTTCAATATAAACATCTGGTTTTAGGAGTAATCTGTTTGTTTTTGTATGTTGGTGTTGAAGTACTGGCTGGTGATGCTATTGGCACTTATGGAACACAGTTAGGAATTCCTCTTGACGAAACAAAATATTTTACCACTTTTACACTTTTAGGTATGCTTGTCGGATATATCATTGGCATTATCACTATACCCAAATATATATCCCAACAAAACGCTCTTGCCATATCGGCCGTTACCGGTATTATTTTCAGTTTATGTGTATATCTTAGTTCTGGTTATACAGCCATCACATTTATCGCATTATTAGGTTTATCTAACTCATTAATGTGGCCGGCCATTTTTCCTTTAGCTATTGATGGCTTAGGAAAATTTACTAAGATCGGTTCGGCATTATTAGTGATGGGTATTGCAGGTGGAGCTTTATTACCTCTGTTGTATACTACCCTTCGGGATAAAAACATAGCGAGTAACGAAACTGCATTTTTGATTTGCGCGCTACCTGCATATATCTATATTTTATATTACGCTGTTAAAGGTTATGCAGCAGGCAAAACACATAAACCAAACACTTATTAATCCCGTTGTTAAAAACCTCTATTTGTTTATATAATAATCGAAATTCAGAACGATTGCTTCAGATCAAATGAGTACAGCTTAAAATCAATGCAAAAAATATCTATAAATAGTCAGTCATATTAAAGCAGTCACAGTCTGAATTCCTTTCAGGAAAGATTATTTATTACTTTATTAAAAACCAATATCATTTATAATTAATCCAATCTCTTACCTATAGCATATTATCGTACCGGAAAGCACATAATAGGCCGCAATTATTTTATAAAATCAAAGTCAACGTTTTACAGCATCTTCTATAATAAATATGCTCAGATTATAAATTTTAAAAGTGTAACCCTTCCAATCGACTGGCTGAAGTTTTTATCTTTTGCTTTCACAGCGTTCCTATACTTATCCTGCAATATGTGAAAGACACAAATGCGACCATCAAAAAACTGACACATTTCGAACCATTCAGCAGTTATTTGCTATATGTTTTCCTATTATTATTGATCCTTTTTATTTGAGCTACTAATAGCATTTGCCAGATTGTATTGTTCATGAAAAATATTAATTAAAATATCCTCACAGGAATAGAAAATCAGTAAGACACAGAGACTTTTTATTTATTTTTTTCAAACTTCACTACCTTATTAGGATTCGTTTTAACAGATGATAGATAGGTGTAAATCGCTTCAAGATCTTTTTCTTTCATATCAGCATACATCATCCAGGGCATAGGTGTATTAATATCATCCGGACCCAATTCAGGTGACACATAACTACTGTCTTTATAAGACTTAAATCTTTTAACAAATGCCTCACTGCTCCAGCTTCCAATACCATTTTCTTTATCCATGGTAATATTGGAGGAGCGTATAATACCTGAAGGCTGAATAAATTCCATACCTCCACCAAACTCAGATCCGGGAACAATGGCTCCTTTTTCATTTTTACTATGGCAATCCACGCAGCCGCTGGCATTAATAATGTATTTACCATAGGCCAGTATATCGTTTTCAGATGGCCTTACCTGGAAAGATGCTTCCTTAGGCAGTGTATTGATAATAAAATTGAAGGGAAAATCGGGTTCCGACTCAGGAATATCCTTTTCAATAGTTGGCAATGTTCTGATATAAGCAATAATACTATAAACATCTTCCTTATCCATTTGGCCGAATCTATGATAACTCATAATCGGAAACAGGGCTTTACCATCTTTATTCACACCTGTAGTAATCGCGCGCAGAATTTCACCGTCAGTCCAGTTGCCAAGATGATAGGGAGTGATATTCTTCGCAAAAAATTTACCAGGGAATCCGAGGTTTTGATCAAACAACTCACCTCCGCCTCCTATACTTTCTACTATCATAGGACCAGCATACTTAGACCAATCCCTCTGGCTATGACAATCAATACATAACGTTACATGATTAGCCAGATACTTACCCCTTTCTATACGTTCAGGTGTTTGTTCTATTGTAATATCGGTAGCTGGTTGAATGTCTGGCAGAGCAAGTAAAACATAGGAACCCAACGCAATAAGTATCACCATTATAACAGCAACGGTGATGCCAAAATATTTAAGCAATTTCATAGCATGTAGTTTTGAGGAAGACTAGTCAGCAAAAACGAACTATTTACTGACCAGATTTTATCATAATTAAGAGTTTACGGATGCAATATACTATCAGTAACCAATAAACTACAATATCATATACCGAATATTTCTTGTCTTATCTGAAATATTCATTAAGCTATGGAAAAGAAGTAAAAATTTAAACCTTCAGGGGTAATCCAATCCAAATCCCATATCAGTATCACAGCGTGTACAAAGATCAATATTGCTTGCTAAAATGTACCGTAAAGCAACCATATATTTCTTATCGGCATTCAACATAAATCCAGCTTATAACCTCCTTGACACAGGAATATCCTCATGCATCAATGCTAAACAAACAATACCATCGTGATACATTTCAGCCTGAAGACTAAAGACCATAGGAAGTGTATATACTAATCCGGTACTTACAGCATGTCTGTTATCTTTTTGATTGATTTGATCAAACACACCAACTGCAGAACAAATCATGCCGGAGCAGTTAGCACCAAAAACTATCGGCAACAATCTTTTTTAAAGAAAAATTTTATCAGCCACTTTAAAAATTTCATGCTTAAAAATTTAAGTTCTGGATTTAGGTTTTCATGCTTTACCACAAAAAATCAATAAAAGGGAGAAGATCTAACTCTACACCAAATTTCCACGTTTAAATTTAAATATTACAAAAAAACCGGGGCTATCTTTCAATATCTCACTATTCATATTCAGCAATAACCAGATCTGTATCCAGTTAAAAAAATTGCCGAATTTACATGTAATACTGTTTTTAAAGATAGGAGGAGTAATTAAAGGAGAACTACATACAGTTGTATTGCAAAAATTACTGATACAAAAACTCCTGACCTAATTTCTGCTTTTCGAAAATACTTTTTCCTAATTCAGAACATCCCCTATCGTATTCATCTTCACCTTTGCTATACTACACATCACTAAGTGTTCCTTATACCTATTAATTATCAAAATTCATTTTTACCGCCAAATCATCACTTATGAAGTTTCTAGTAAGCTTAGGTTTCTTGTTTTTAATTTCTTTAAATGTATTAGCCCAGGGGAAAAGCAATATTAAAGGAAAAGTCACTGCAGTAGATGATTCACCTATCGAATCTGCAGCAGTATTTCTTGCAGGCTCTAAAAAAGGCACTTTAACTGACACAAAAGGAGAGTTTTATTTCTCAGGATTAGAACCCGGCAACTACAGCTTAAGCATACAGGTTTTAGGATCGGAAGAGTATAGCATTAACATTGTAGTATCGGCTGATCAAACTGCAGTAGCAGACATCAAATTCTCAAAAGAAAATATCATGTCGATGCAGGAAGTAGTAGTAGATGGAAGAGTAAATAAGTTTTCAAAAAAGGAAAGCATTTACGTATCTAAACTTCCCTTAAAGAATCTTGAAAACCCTCAGGTATATATATCCGTACCAAAAGCTTTATTTGAAGAACAGGTAGCGGTGGATTTGGGTAGTATTTCAAAGAATATTCCGGGATCGGGTGTTCCCACTTTAGCTAATCAGGGACGAGTTACTTTTTTATCAAGAGGGTTTCAAACTGAACCAATGGTACGAAACGGAGTTGCCGGTTTTGCTTATTCCATTATTGATCCGGTTAACCTCGAACGTATAGAAGCTATTAAAGGACCGTCGGCAACACTCTATGGCAGCGAACTTTCTTATTATGGAGGATTATTTAACAGGGTAACGAAAAAACCTTACAATGGATTCGGAGGTAGTATTGGATATACTACAGGGAGTTGGAATTTTAACCGGCTTACTTTCGATGTAAACACTCCAGTTAACGAAGACAAAACACTTTTATTCCGACTCAACGGAGCAACAAGCTCAGAAAAAAGTTTCCAGGATATAGGTTTTGCAAGAAGTTTAACACTGGCACCCAGCTTTTCTTATCAGGTCAGCGAAAGATTATCCGTTTTATTTGACATAGAATTTGGCATGAACAATTCTACTTCACCAGTAAGATTTACACCACATTCTGCAGGCACCAAAAATCTCTCTATTGTTGATCTGCAATTCCCATACGACAGATCATTTGGCAGCGAGGACATGGCCTATAAAACACAAATGCTAAATATTTTTGCGCAAGCCAACTATAAAATATCCGATCAATGGATATCACAAACTATTGTATCCAGAGCACGTTCCTCAATTGGCGGATATCTCACAGGACTGGTAGGTCGATCAGACACAACTTTACGTTCTCAAATGGTAGTGGGCGCGACTGATTTTGTAGCTACAGATTTTCAACAAAACTTTATAGGTGATTTTAAAATAGGCAGCCGTCGTAATAGACTTATTGTTGGGTTGGATTACTATAATAATGCAAATTTTATGGATAGGGTTACGGTAAACAGTCGAACAATTAATTTTACTGATCCGGCAGCTACTTATCCGGCGTTAAGTAAAAAAGCAATCGATACTTTATTACCTAATGGTTCCGTAAGAAATCAACGGACAAGCACCTATTCTTACAGCGTCTATGCTTCAGATGTTATCGACCTGACCCAAAACCTGCATGCTATGCTCAGTTTAAGGGTAGATATGTTTAGAAGCAGAGGTTCATATAATTATGCTAATGGCTTACGTACTGGTGATTATAATCAAACAGCCCTCGCACCAAAATTCGGTTTGGTTTACCAGTTAATAAAGGACAGAGCATCAATATTCGGAAATTATATGAGTGGGTTTACTAATCAAACCGGTACTGACGTAAATGGAAATATTTTTAAACCAGAACAGGCCAGTCAGTGGGAATTCGGTCTTAAAGGAGATATATTCGACCATAAGCTAATAGGAACAATCAGTTATTATAATATAACTGTAGATAATATCGTGAGAGAAGATCTTGACAACGTTGGATTTTCAAAACAAGATGGCACCCAACTGAGTAAAGGATTGGATGTAGAACTAACAGCTAATCCTATACGTGGTCTTAATATAGTAGCCGGATATACTTATAATGATAGCAAAAACAAAAAAACCGACAAAGCCATTGAAGGTTTGAGACCTGCTTTATCAGGACCAGCAAACATGGCCAATTTCTGGATCAGTTATAAAATTGAACAAGGAAAAATTAAAGGATTCGGAGTGGGCTTTGGAGGAAACTTTGGAAGTTCTTCTTATGCCGTTAATACCGAAACCGTTAAGATAACCATTCCCTCTTACCAATTGTTTGACGCCACCGTTTTTTATGATCAAACAAAATACAGAATAGGTGTAAAACTAGATAATATTACCAGTCAGCAAACATGGTCAAGACGTCTAGCACCTCAACCACCATTTAGCTTCAAAGCTGTACTAGCCTTAAAATTTTAGCACTAAAAACTTCTTTAATATCTTCTATAGATCTTAAAGTTTACAATACCACTATCCCATATTCTATATATTAAGAGAGGGTGTATCTAAATATGATATACCCTCTTTTTATTGGACAGGCCGCTAAACATTTTCTATTTAGCTGTTTCAGTTGGCTCCAAAGACTTTTATATTTTCTCCTTTATTTTAACATAAAAATTGAATTGGATATTGAGAGGCAATAAAATTAAAACTGTAATGTGTCCTATAAATCAATAGTATCATAGTACATATTTTATAAGATATACAGTTTTAATATTATCAAGGTTGTGATTTGATTTTTTAAAGCAATGATTGCGATTTTTTGATACCTTTACATTCATACGAACAGAGTATAATCTGTCGCTGTATAAATTCCAACTGAACCACCTCTTTCCTTGTCAAGAAATTTTGTAGAACCTTATTTATCCAGCTACTGAATTCCCTTTCAGGCATGCCTGGTTTTTAAGTGATACCGCGGATGTTCTCATCTGCGGTTTTTTATATCTAAAAAATCATCAATTATATTTTGTATTTTGATTCTAATTATGAGATATCATCTATTCATTTATCTTCCTATGTTACTGCTGGCTGTTAACCTGTGCAGTTGTAGTCAGACTAATCCTCAACCAGATCAATGGATTACTCTATTTAATGGTAAAGATTTAAATGACTGGGACATAAAAATCAGTAAACATGAGCTTAATGATAACTATGGCCATACATTTAGCGTAGAGGATAGTTTGCTGAAAATCAGGTATGACCAATACGATAGTTTCGACAATCAATTCGGTCATATTTTTTATAAAAAGCCTTTCAGTGCATATTTATTAGTCGCAGAATATAGGTTTGTTGGAGAACAGGTTAAAGAAGGTCCGGGTTGGGCCATTCGCAATAACGGACTTATGCTGCATAGCCAATCTGCTGAAAGTATGTTAAAGGATCAGGACTTTCCAATATCATTGGAAACACAACTTCTGGGTGGATTTGGACAAGGAGAAAGAACAACAGGCAATCTGTGCACACCTGGAACTAATGTAGTAATAGGGGATCAGCTAATTACTGAACATTGTCTATCATCAAGTTCTAAAACTTATAGCGGTGATCAATGGGTGGAAGTTGAAGTACTGGTTTTAGCAGATTCTATAATATATAATATAGTCGAACAGGACACAGTACTTGTATATACCAGACCCCAGATAGGCAATACAGGAGTTAATAATTACAATCCCTCCTTAAAAAAAGATGGCCAAACTTTAAAAGAAGGATTTATAGCTCTGCAGGCTGAGAGTGCCCCTACAGATTTCAGAAAAGTGGTTCTTTTTGATCTGGAACCTTATATAAATCATCCCGAAGAACTCAAAAAAGTATTAGAGGATTTAAAGAATCGTAGAAAGAAAACTTAAGCTAAATTTTATTTCTTTTATGGTGGGGCAATTATTAATACAATTGTTTCCTATCCGCTCAAAAGAAAGTAGCTATTAAAAGCATATTAAAGAGGCAGGGAATTATGTAAACGAAAACCTACTATGGAAGCTTTAGAGCAGAAAAGGTGTATTGAAATTTCAACACACCTGAATGATACCATTACTATCAACACTGTATTAGCCTTTTACCGGATGTTACAAATACTAAAAGTCTATGTAAGTTTTACTGATTACAATTGTAATATTCCCTGCCCACAGCGCAACTAATTATTATAAGTACAGCTGACAACTTTTTAGTTGTGTCATTCAACAACACCTGGTGATTTTAGTTTAATAATGACATCTACATGTTTCCACTTATGTCATGCAATACCAATACTAAGTGTCCACAGTACAGTATAGCTACCACAAAGCATTCACATACATTTAACATACATTTCACTTCTACATTTTCTAACGAAAAAGCCTATTAATGAAAAAATTTACACTTCTACTTCTCACTCTATTTTCTTTTTTTTCAACAATTTCTTACTCTCAGACACCCACACAAATCTTTGACAATTTTTTCAACAATCATTTATCCTCTTTTCAGGGGAATGTTGCCGTGATTGTTGGTTGTGAAGATCAGGTTCTTTATTCCTATGAGAGAGGTTCTTACACTACCGGTTCAAAAGTACCCGTGCAATCTTTAAGTAAATGGGTTACTTCTACGGTAATCATGAGATTGGTACAAGAAAATAAACTTGCTTTAGACGATAAAGTAGGACAGTATATTTCCAGCTGGAACGGTAATGGAAAACAAAATATCACCATTCGCCAATTGTTGTCGCATACTAACGGTCTTCCTCCGGAAACTGAATATGATACCAGGACAGATTTAACACTTGAACAGTCTGTTAATCTGATAGCGACCAATATAGCTCTGGTGAGTACTCCGGGAACAACATTTGCTTACGGTAGCGCTTCCTATCAGGTGGCTTCCCGTGTTGCAGAAGTGGTAGAGGGTAAATTATGGAAACAAATATTCGCAGAGAAACTGGCAAATGTTGCAGGAATGCCTAATGCAAGTTTTATCAGTGAGTTTAACCCAATGACTGGAAGAGGTTTGCATATTTCAGCCTCTGAATATGCAAATTTTCTGAAAACAATACTCAACCATGGAAGATACAACAGCACAAATGTTCTTGATTCAACATCTGTATTGGTGATGGAGCAGAAAAACAATGCTGCAGGTAACTGGTGGGATGATTATGGTTTAGGATTATTCAGAGATACTTATCCTAATGGCAACTTAAAAGCAGGATGGCATCCGGGTGTAAATGGTTGTTTTGCCTGGGTAGACAGAGAGAAAAAAGTCTACGGAGTAATATTATCAGCTGCCGGCCAGGATAATGTTTACGGAATATCCAGTGATTTTAAATCTCTGGTAAACAGTACTTATTCAGGAAACGAATGCAGCAATGTTAATCCCTGTAATTTTAATATAAATGCTTCAGGTCCCTCGGGTAATGTTACAATGAATAGCTCCGTTACACTAAACGCTTCCTGTTCCGGTGAATGCAGTGGCGTAAGCTATTCATGGAGCGGAAATGGTATCAGCGGCAGCGGCAGTTCTGTAACATTTAATGCACCCAATACCCCGGGTTCATATACTTATACAGTTACAGCATCCAAATCTGGTTGTTCTAATAAAACTGCTAATGTTACTATCAATGTAGAAAACAATACTAACCCCTGCGATGGTTATTCCTTTACTGACGGACAATTACTAGGTACTTCACTGGGTAATAATGTATATGTAAGGGTGATCAACTCTTGCTGGTATGTTACTACTAACAATCCTTCTAATAGCCCTGTGGCTCTCGACTGGTTATATATTCTCATCACTAATAATACCTGGGCAACCGGTGTAACACCGTTCTCAAGCTCAGTAGTAAGCAATTGCTTTAAGCAACCTTCAGAAACCTGTTCGGGCCCCAATCCATGTGATTTTAATGTGAGTGCTTCAGGACCTACCGGTAATGTAAACACTAACGCTTCTGTTACCTTAAATTCAACCTGTTCAGGTAGTGCCTGTTCTGGTGTAACGTATGCATGGAGTGGTAATGGCATCAGCGGTAGCGGAACTTCTGTAACGTTTAACGCACCTAATAGTGCAGGTTCTTATACTTATACTGTTACAACTTCCAAATCCGGTTGTTCTAATAAAACAGCTACTGTTACTATCAATGTAGTGACCCCGAATGATCCATGTGCTTATACTGTGAGTGCATCCGGACCTACCGGTAATGTAAACACTAACGCTTCTGTTACCTTAAATTCAACCTGTTCAGGTAGTGCCTGTTCTGGTGTAACGTATGCATGGAGCGGTAATGGCATCAGCGGTAGCGGAACTTCTGTAAGTTTTAATGCTCCCAACACTACGGGTTCTTACACCTATACAGTAACCGCTTCTAAATCGGGTTGCTCTAATAAAACGGCTACCTATACACTAAACGTTGACAACGGAGGAAGCAATCCTTGTAATTTAACAGAAAAAGGTGTAGTCGGTACATGGAATGGTTTGCAGGTACAAACCCGTCAGTATACTATCAGCGGACAGTTGAAATGGGTCGTTGTAATATACGATCCCACTCCCGGTACAGATCGTCACTTCCCTCGTGGTGATAACTTTGTAGAAAGAGGAGATATTAGCTGGGCTAACGGTCCTATACTAAAATCCTGTCTGGGTGCTGGTGATACCGGATGGGGAGGATTAGGATTCCCAAGTGGTATCACTATTCCTTCAGGATACATTCAGGGTGCTATGCCAGACGGAGCAGTTTATTTTGAACAGTCTTCCTCACCGTCCTGTAATTTTAATGTATCACCCACATCTTCTAATGGAACACCGAATATTAATAGCTCAATTACACTTAACGCTAATTGTTCAGGCGGCGATTGCGGTGCTGTAAATTATGCATGGAGCGGCAACGGTATCAGTGGCAACAACAACACTGTAACTTTCAACGTACCAGGATCAGCAAATACTTACACTTACACTGTTACAGCATCTAAATCGGGTTGTTCTAATAAAACGGCTACGGTAAATGTTAATGTGGTGAATCCTACAAACCCTTGCGCCTTTACCTTAAGCGCTTCCGGTCCTACCGGCAATGTTACTACTAATAGTTCTGTAACTCTCAACAGCAGTTGTTCTGGTGAATGCAGTGGCGTGAGCTACGCATGGAGTGGTAATGGCATTAGCGGTAGTGGAACATCGGTAAGTTTCAATGCACCCAATAGTGCAGGTTCGTATACTTATACTATTACAGGTTCAAAATCAGGCTGCTCTAATCAAACTGCTACAGCTACAATTAATGTGGTAACTGGTGGAGGAGGTAGTGTTAACTGTAATACATCAGGGGGTCATTTTGATGGTGCAAATTGTAATAGTCTTTCCGGATGGGCGTGGGATGGCTCACAACCAAACACTCCGGTAGTTGTTGAAATATATAATGGCAACACATTAGTACAGGGTAATATATTAGCCAATAACTTCAGGCAGGATTTGCTGGATGCTTATATAGGCAATGGTGTTCATGGCTTCAATATACCATTACCTGCTGCACTTAAGGATGGTGGCAGCCATTGGATATCTGTTAGAATAGCTGGATGTTCTACTAATTTGAATAATTCGCCCAAGAATATTAGCGGCTGTACAGGTTCATCAGCAGTGATTGCACCTTATGGTGAAGATGCTGCCAGTGCTGCAAAAGCACTCAATGTATTCCCGAATCCAAGCAATGGTACATTTGAAACTTCTTTCTATCTCGAAAGAGGACAGAAAGCCAACATTGTGTTGACTGATCTGCAGGGAAGAACGTTACTCAACAAAGCTATTGTAGGCAACGGAACACATGTCGAAAGGATTAATGTAGGTAACAAAGCTGCAGGAACATTATTCTTAAGACTCGTTACAAACAACGGCACTGAAGTGAAAAAAATCAGTGTGATCAGATAACATATTCTCTTCCTAAGGAAAATCAAAAGAGGGTGTATCCATTGTGGTACACCCTCTTTTATGTAATAAGAGTTTTCAATTTTGTTATGTGAAAACATGTTGCGATAATTTGGTTTGATCTTAAAAAGATCAAAAAATAGAGGAAGTTCTATATAGTACTTTCACCATTGTCGGAAAATGGAAAGAAAGAAAAACAAACGAGGCTGTATCGACCTTTTGATAAAGCCTCGTTCAATTCGGGTACCTGATGGAAAAAGGTAGTCGTTTAAGCAATTCTCAAAGGCTGCTTTATGTTGAAACATCTTCTCTTCTATTAACTATATAAATAAGAAGAGAAATCTTATGCAGAGTAAACAGACTTACCTTTAATGGATCTTTTCTCTTCTTATTCGTAGTAAAAGCTCTTATTTACAACAATTATACTGGATGAATTTATCTCCCAAACCGATAATAATACGATAACTCATTCGGTTTTCCTTTGAGCAAATCAGGAATGATATCCATCGCCTGGAGAGAAAACGTAATACCATTACCTCCGAAACCTAATACAAATAATGCATTTTCAAATTCGGGAGATGCTCCTATATAGGGAAGACCATCCTTTGTAGAACCAAAAGTACCACCCCAGTTAAAATCATCCACGAACTGAAAACCAGGCATTATTTTCTTTAATTTCTCAAATAGTTTTCTCGCTTTTAGTTCTTTCTTTTTTTGTTGAAAAAAACCAAAATTATTTGAAGAGTCTTCTCCCCCAATAAGAAGTCTTCCATCATCTGTTGTACGCATATATGTATAGGGGGAATCTGTATCCCATACAAGAGTGTTATTCCATTCCTGACTTAACTCCACATTTTTTTCGCTTACAGACGCATAAGTATAAAACAAATCAGCAACTTTTTCCTTTAACATTTCTGTAGACTCAAACCCTGTACAAAAAATCACTTTATCACACTTTATAGTATAACCATTACTGGTAACAATAAAAGGGTTATCGGTGTTTAACTCAAATTTTTCAATTGGAGTTTGATCAAACACTTTCATTCCACGTTGTGAATTGAACTTTATCAATTTATGTGCTAACTGATATACATCAGCACTGGCTCCAATGGCTGACAAAATTCCACCATAGGTTATCAAACCATACTTAGCCATTATGTCTTCTGCATTCAACCACTGTACCTCCAGTCCATGCTTTTTTCTCAACTCAAATTCCTTAAGCAAATTCTTTTTCGCTTTATTATTATGCGCAAAATAGAGGGATTGTTTTTTTTCAAAACCACACTCTATATTATTTTCATTGACCAGTTTATCCAGTTTTTGAATAGCATCAACTCCTGCATTGTAACACTTCGCAGCGGCATCTTCTCCAATTGTATCTATTAGCTGATAAAGAGGAACGTCCAGTTCGTACTGAATCATACTTGTGGTAGCCGAAGTACTGCCCCATGCTATATCCCTTTTATCAATAAGTAACACTTCATACCCATTTTCAACTAAAGCGTGACTTACCAATGCACCGGTAATGCCTCCACCTACAACCACTATTGATGATTTTTCATTATTACGAAGGGAGGGGTAGCTATTTAGCAGTCCGTTTTTTAATAGCCAAAAAGACTCAAAAGTGCGCAAACGCATATATTCTTTATTAGTAATTATTCATACTAATAAATTGTATACCAGATTCATTAAATCAGACTAATATAAGTCTTAAAGATTGCCCGGATCGACTCTTGATGGGCTATCCGCTCCGTTAACCGTTGATCTTGAACTTAAGGCTATTGCCTTAATAATACGCGCCATATTTTTCAGATCGAGTGTTTTTATTTCATCTTCAGGAGTATGATAATAAGGCTCATTATCCATTTTTGAAGTGGAAATTGTATGGGCCGGAACACCTAACCGGGCAAGGGTAGCATTGTCAGAACGGTAAAATAAATTTTGTTGCGGATAAGGATCCGGATAAAAATTAAAAGGAGTACCCTCCAGATTTTTTTCCATTATTGTACCGAGGTCTGATTTCTCATAACCTGTTATAAAAGCTGAATTTTTTCCCCATTTACTTTCAGTACCTATCATTTCAATATTGAACATTGCAATGATTTTAGCCGGATTATATTGTTTAGAAAAATAGCTGGAGCCAAAACCACCTACTTCCTCAGCTGTGAAAGCTACAAATATCAGCGTGCGAGCATTATTATTGAGTTTTGCAAAATAGTTGGCCAGTAATATCACAGCTGCAGTTCCGGAAGCATTATCATTAGCGCCATTATAAATAGAATCGCCGGTAGCATTAGGTTGTCCAATACCCAGATGATCGTAATGGGCGGAAAAAATAATTATTTCGTCAGGAATAGTTTTACCAGGAAGAATTCCAACAACATTTTTTAATGATGGTTCCTGACCCTGACCCGATGAATTAAACGATTGGAAATAGGAGGATTCTTCAACAGGATGCAATCCTGCTTTTTTAAATTCTTCAGCAATAAAATCTGCCGCCTTATCAATTCCGCGCGTTTTAAGCCCTCTCCCCTCCATATCATCTGCAGAAAGAGTTCTAACGATCTTTTTTGCCTTTTTCGCATTAATTATTTTATCAATCGACTGAGCTGTGGTGTCCAATGAAAGAATCAACAGAAAAAAGAAAGTCAATATTTTATGTAGCATTAAATTGTGTTTAAGGGGAAATTAATCAATTTTTATGATTGTCCGCCTGAAGCATTGAATAACATTAAACCCACAGAATCGGTGAGTAGTGTTTCTGGCAAGAAAAATTGTGAAGCGATAGATTTCTGAAAAACGGGGATTTTACAACATCGAACGAGGTGATTGAAATGTACAAAAAGAGTCCAGAATGTCTATTGTAGAAATATACAGTGTTGGGGAAAGGGTGCTAGCAGGAAAAATTGTGAAGTGGTTGCTGTGTGAAAAACGGACGCCTTAGATTTGTTTTTCAAAAAAATCACCAGAATATCGTTCACATGATAGAATGAATAGGAATACCTGCGACTATCTGCGGTGATAATAGTCCGATGTCCAACAAAGAATTGGGAAAAAGATATTATCAGGTAATGTATTAACTATTTAGTACGATAAGTATAAACAATAATTTATCAATTTGGATGGTAATTAAAGAGGAAAAAAATTCATCTTTAATACGAGAAATTCTTTTCAGTCATCATTCTACTTTTTATTAAAAAAATTATGCATAAATAATAGCTGATATTGAATAGCATTAGTCCAATACTGCCAATCATGCCCACCGGGTCGTGTTGTATAATCGTGTGGAATATTTCGCTCTAGCAGAAGCTGATGCAGGTTTTCGTTTACCTTATAAAAAAAGTCCTCTGTACCACATTCTATGGACAAAGCCAAAGAACCGGGAGTAAGTCGATGCACAAGTGTAATCACCGTATGACTTTCCCAGATTTCTTTATTTTCAGCATAACTACCTAACCTTTTTGCCATGTCCCACTGTAAAGGAAATGATCTTATATCTACTCCACCGCTCATACTTCCTGCAGCTCCAAAAACATCCTGATTCATTATGGCGAGATACAAAGCACCATGCCCACCCATACTTAAGCCTGTAATAGCCCTTCCATTACGTGAAGCAATAGTTTTATAATGATTATCCACCCAATTGATTAATTCTTTTTTTACAAAAGTTTCATACTGATAGGAAGAATCAATCGGACTATTCCAATACCAACTGCTGTAACCACCATCGGGACAAACAATAATCATTTTATAAAGATCAGCAAGCTTTTCAAGTCCATTAACCTTTTTAAGCCATGAAGATTGGTCATCACTATAGCCATGCAGAAGGTATACAACCGGAAATGTTTTTCCGGATGAATACCCGACAGGAGTTACAACTACAGCTTTAATATTTTTTTTCATTGCAGCACTGGGAACCTGCACGGAATCAACTTTGGCAGCAAAACTTTTAACAGACAAAAAAACAACTAACAGAAAACCTGAAAATTTACTTATCAATTTATTCATTCTTATTTTATTATATCCCCTAACGATTATATCTATTCTGAATATTAATGAAATGTATACATTATGGACCACCAAATATAGTCAGTTCTGCAAACAACATATATATTATATCAATTTCTCTACTTACCATACTCAACAAGCATTTCTATATTTAATACTTGCAGATGGATCATTTTGATATCCTAGACAATAGACCCATTTCAAAAAACTACAATTCACTTTATCTCCATTTAAATAAAACACAGCAATAATGTTTATTTATTGATTGTAGTATCATCTAGTACTCAACAAAAATCATAAATATTATTAATACAGTAGCGATATTAAAACATTGAATATTATATACATTTATTAACAATAGAAATAAAAGGAGACAAATATATTTGTTATACACTACTCTCCATTAATAAAATTAAATAATTGCACAATGAAACATTTTATGCTCGCGGTACTAATTATGTTAACAGGCGAAAACCTGCTATCTCAGGTAGCTAAAGAATACAAAGTTGTAACTGTTATAGAATCTATTGTACCCGGAGGATTAGGAAGATCCAGGATTATTGAAAACAATTCGGAAGTAGACCTGGAAGGTTCAACTACCGAAAGAACCAGCGGCACCGATAGTAAACAGGGAAAAGTGAAGAGAAAAAACATTAAATCGGATGAACTTTCAGAGACAAAACTGCTTAATTTTTACAGTCTTACTGGTATTAATTTCCAGAATATCGCTTCCAATGATGGTATGATTGCAGCCAAAATGAACGAACTCAGCAACGGCGGCTGGACGCTGCAATTTGTTACTAGTGGAGTTGAAAGCAATGCAGGCGCCCAGGATGGAGAAGGAATATTTATTACCAGGCTAGTTTTTGTAAAATAGATTATGCTGAACTAAACAAGCTCAACCATTTATCAAAATGAAATGGGGTTCAGAAAATAAGCTTAAACAGGTATTATTTATTTTTCCATTTTATCTACACAGCACCTTAAAGCTCATGAGAGTTTTAATGAGTGTTCACACTCACCACAAAAAAAGTGATTGAAATTATTATTTCGGGGAAGCACCAAACACTCACAAAATCCTTTACAACATTTTCTCTATTTCTTTTTTAAACTGCTCCTCACTCATTTGTACATTAACAAAACGTCGATGATTTTTAGCACGGTTTATAAAAAGGGTAGCCGGAATGCTGCCCTCCCAATCTTTATCTATTTTAGGGCAAAAGCTATCCGCATCAGATTCTGACAACCATAATACTGTAGAATTATATTTTCGTGAAGAAACAAAAGTCTTTAGTTTATCCGGGTAGTCTTCTTTAAAATCAAGACTTACTAAAAACAACCCGGCTTTATTCCCTGTTAATTGTAGTTGTTTTTCAAAACCAGGAATTTCCTCTATACATGGTTTACACCAGGTTGCCCAGAAA
>CAZQIQ010000036.1:16902-35014 GCA_964593835.1 uncultured Chitinophagaceae bacterium | reverse complement strand
AAAAATTATCAGAATGACGGAGACAGTGTTTTCCGTCTTTTTTATGATACTATAAAAGGTGGCGACTATCGTGCAAGAGAATCAAATGTTCATCGTCTGGCCGAAGTAAGCGCCAATATTATTGATCAGTGTGTAGCACAAGGCGTTCCTTTTGCAAGAGAATATGGCGGATTATTAAGTAACCGATCATTTGGAGGCACACAGGTACAACGTACTTTTTATGCTGCCGGTCAAACAGGGCAACAGTTATTAATAGGAGCTTACCAGGCGCTGGAAAGACAGGTTGCGTTGGGTAATGTCAAAATGTATACACGTCATGAAATGCTGGACGTTGTAGTAGTAGATGGAAAAGCACGTGGTATCATTTGCAGAAACCTGATCACCGGTGAACTAGAGCGTCATTTCGGTCACGCAGTATTATTATGTAGCGGTGGATATGGCAATGTATTTTATCTTTCTACCAATGCTATGGGTAGTAACGTAACAGCAGCCTGGAAAGCACATAAGAAAGGAGCTTTTTTTGGTAACCCGTGTTTTACCCAAATTCACCCGACGTGTATACCGGTGAGTGGAGACCATCAAAGTAAATTAACCCTTATGTCGGAGTCGTTAAGAAATGATGGACGCATATGGGTGCCTAAACAAAAAAATGATAATCGTCGACCTAACGAAATTCCGGAAGAAGAGAGAGATTATTATCTGGAAAGAAGATATCCTGCTTTTGGTAATCTTGTTCCGCGTGATGTAGCATCGCGTGCAGCAAAAGAAAGATGTGATGCGGGTTACGGTGTTGGTAATTCCAAAATGGCAGTGTACCTCGATTATGCGGCAGCGATAGAAAGATATGGAAAAGGAGAAGTAGGAAAATTAGGTCTGGAAAATGTTAGCGCAGAAAAAATCAGTCAACTCGGAAAAGACGTCGTAAAAGAAAAATACGGTAATTTATTTGACATGTATGCAAAGATTACCGGCGAGGATCCATATACCACACCAATGAGAATTTATCCTGCAGTACACTATACAATGGGTGGACTATGGGTTGATTATGAATTAATGACAACTGTTCCGGGTTTGTACGCATTGGGAGAAGCTAATTTCTCCGACCACGGAGCTAACCGATTGGGAGCTTCTGCTTTAATGCAGGGACTTGCTGACGGTTATTTTGTGATTCCATATACCATAGGAAATTATCTTGCCAACGAAATCAAAACACAAAGTTTACCGCTTGATCATCCTGCTTTTATTGAAGCAGAGAAAGCCGTTAAAGATCGTATTGATACATTAATGAATATCAAGGGGACAAAAAGCGTTGAAAGTTTCCATAAGAGATTGGGAAAAATCATGTGGGATAAATGCGGTATGGCACGTAACGAACAGGGATTAAAAGAAGCAATAGAAGAAATCAGACAATTGAAGAAAGAATTCTGGAGTGATGTTCGTATTCCGGGAGCTGTGAACGAAGTGAATCCTGAACTGGATAAAGCAAACAGAGTAGCTGATTTTATTGAACTGGGAGAATTAATGTGTATGGATGCATTACAGCGTCGTGAAAGTTGTGGCGGCCATTTCCGTGAGGAAATGCAGACAGAAGAAGGAGAAGCCCTTCGCGATGATGAAAACTTCAGTTTTGTTGCTGCATGGGAAGTTTTAAATGACGGAACATGGAAATTACACAAAGAAGAATTGAATTTTGAAATTGCAAAACCAAGCCAAAGGAGCTACAAATAAATAATTATGGATCATTCAACAATAAATTTAAAACTTGAGGTTTGGAGACAGGAAACTACCAATAAGAAAGGAAAATTTGTTACTTATGATGTAGATAATGTTTCCACTGAAATGTCTTTCCTCGAAATGTTCGATGTTCTAAACGAAAAACTCATTAACGAAGGAAAAGATCCTATAGCATTTGATCATGATTGCAGAGAAGGGATTTGTGGCTCTTGTTCCATGCATATTAATGGCCGCCCGCATGGTCCATGGCATGCAACTACTGTTTGTCAATTGCATATGCGCGCTTTTAAAGATGGAGAAACAATTGTTGTGGAGCCCTGGCGTTCTCAGGCTTTTCCTGTTATTAAAGATTTAATAGTAGATCGCGCAGCATTCGACAGAATTATTCAGGCAGGAGGATATATTTCTGTAAATACGGGTAATGCGGTAGATGCTAATGCTATTCCCGTTGAAAAAGAAAAAGCAGATACAGCTTTCGCCGCAGCCGCTTGTATAGGATGTGGAGCTTGTGTTGCTGCCTGCAAGAATAGTTCTGCAATGTTATTCATGTCTGCAAAAGTTGCTCATCTTGCTCTTCTTCCACAGGGTACACCTGAAAGAAAAACGAGAGTGCTCAACATGGTAGCTCAAATGGATAAAGAGGGATTTGGTTCATGTACTTTCACCGGTGCGTGTGAAGCAGTTTGTCCGAAAGAAATATCAATCACTAATATTTCAAGATTAAATGCCGAATATATTACCAGTGGTTTAACGGTTGATAAGTAAGGGATGAGATTTTTGTCATGAGTATCAACGTTCAAAAACAGTTAATTTATTCTAACTGCTTTGAATGTTGAGAAAGTAATCTTTCTTTCATATGCGCAGTACTCATCAGTAATATTTATCTCTTATTCATATTTATCATTGCGTAGAGAAGTCTTAGAATGTCATTTAATAATTATTAGATGGCATTTTTTGTGTTTATAAGTCATACCTGAAGATTATAATTTATTGAATATATATTGAGAATCGTGGTACTTACCGTTGAGCTTAACCTGACCAAAATATTTGTCATCAGCTAATCGTATAAAAACACTGGCACATATTAAGTCTTTTAAACTGCTCTAATATTACTTAAATAAAACACTTCACCATTGGCTACTCAAAATACAAAGAGGACGCTATAGATTTTAATAATCAATTAACCGAAAATTTCCTCCATCAGCAATCAATACAAATAAAAAAGGCTGTATCGATCTTTTGATACAGCCTTTTTTATATTGATGCAATAATATGCTTTTATTCTACTCTTGATATTTTCAAGGTATTAGTAGGAAGATGTAAATGAACAGGTGTGCTTCCCGTATTCACGACAAGATCTCCTGGTTTTAAAAATCCTCTTTCTCTTAATATTTCTATCTGATCAGTTAGGATATCATCCAGACTTTCTTCTTCTGAATAATGGAAAGCTCTAACGCCCCAGCTCAGACTAAGCTGATTGATCAGACTTTGTTCTTTCGAGAAAATATAAAGGGGAGAGGCCGGACGATAACTGGACAACATAAAAGCAGTGTAACCACTTTGTGTCATTCCTATCAACGCATCAGCACGGGTATCGCGCGACAGTTTACAGGCATTATAACAAATAGCATCACTTAAGAAAGATGGAGAGTGAGGTTGAGGCACTAATTCATCTTCGCGATTGTATTTATAATCAGTTCTTTCTACCTGTATGATGATTTTACGCATTGTTTCTACTACTAACACCGGATGTTTTCCTGTAGCAGTTTCACCACTTAACATAACAGCATCAGCACCTTCAAGCACAGCATTAGCAACGTCAGTAATTTCACTTCTGTTGGGTTTGCTTCTGTCGATCATGCTTTCCATCATCTGTGTAGCCACGATAACAGGTTTTGCACGATGAATACATTTACGAATGATCTGTTTCTGAATCAGCGGAATCTCTTCTACCGGTAATTCAACACCAAGATCCCCACGGGCAATCATAATACCATCTGATTCAATAATGATATCTCTGATATTCTGAAGAGCCTCTGGTTTTTCGATCTTCGCAATAATTTTTGTCTTACTATCCTTGTCATTCAGCTTACTGCGAAGACCTACAAGATCCTTAACATTTCTCACAAAAGAAAGCGCGACCCAATCCAGTTTTTGCTCAATAATAAATTCCAGATCGGCAAGATCCTTTTCTGTAAGAGCAGGAAGAGAAATTTTAGTATCAGGAAGGTTGATGCCTTTCTTGGAGGAAATAATACCCCCCATTGTAACCTTAACTTTAACGTCGTTGTTTTTTTCTATACTGATTACCTCAACTTCCATTTTACCATCATCAATCATAATCTTATTACCGATGATAACATCTGAGTGAAGGTTTGGATAAGAAACGTATATACGTTCTTTATTACCTACTACTTTTTCATTGGTAAAAGTGAGTATATCACCAGGAAAAACTTCAAGTGCGTTATTTTCTATTTCTCCCACACGAAGTTTAGGACCCTGTAAATCGCCAAGAATAGAAATATTAAAGGGTTCAGTATCGTTTATTTTGCGGATATGATTAATGATACTGGCTTTGTCCTCATGACTACCATGAGAAAAATTCAATCTGAAAACATTTACTCCCGCCCTAACGAGTGCTAACAATTGCTCAAATGAATCGCAGGCCGGACCTACTGTTGCTACAATCTTTGTTCTATGCGAACTGTGAGCGATACCAGCAGCCTTGTCCATAGATTCGTGTAAGTATTTACCAATGTTCTTTGTCATATTTTTTTTCTTATTCTCCGTTAACTGGCTAATATCTTAACGATTCTCAGCCATTCATCATTTATCTTTTGTTTTGCTTTTACGGCCTTAACAAGTGGTGTGTAATGCATTTTATTATTGACAATTCCCACCATCACATTGTATTTACCCTCTATCAAACATTCAACTGCGGAATATCCCATTCTGCTGGCAATGAGTCTGTCAAAGCAGGACGGGCTGCCTCCACGCTGAATATGACCTAATATACAAACTCTGACATCAGCATTAGGCAGACGGTTCTTAATGATTTTTGCCACTTCATTACCGCCACCTACTTCTTCACCTTCGGCCACCACCACAAGATTAACGAGTTTTTTTCTTTTTTCTTTTTCCTGCAGTCCAAGAACCAATTCCTCTACTTCCGTTTTGCGCTCGGGGATGAGTATGTTTTCAGCGCCGGTCGCAATACCGCTGTGAAGGGCTATATAACCTGCATCTCTTCCCATGACTTCAATAATGAATAATCTGTCATGGGCATCTGCCGTATCACGGATTTTGTCAATCGCTTCTACAGCTGTGTTAACAGCAGTATCAAAGCCGATGGTAAAGTCTGTTCCTGCAATATCTTTATCAATTGTACCGGGTAATCCTATGCAGGGTATGTCAAACTCCTGACTAAAAATATCAGCCCCCTTAAAAGAACCATCACCTCCGATAATGACCAGTCCGTCGATGCCTAATTTTTTCAAATTATCATAAGCCTTTTTTCGGCCTTCGGGCTCACGAAACTCATTACATCTGGCTGTTTTAAGAATAGTTCCCCCACGTTGGATAATATTAGCTACGCTACGTGAATGCATAGGAACAATGTCATTATCAATCATTCCTGCATACCCACGCATAATACCGAAAGCTTCTACTCCGTTGTAAATGGATGTTCTTACTACGGCACGAATGGCCGCATTCATTCCGGGTGAATCACCTCCTGAAGTCAGGACCCCGATTTTAGAAACCTTTTTCGTCATGAAACAAAGTCAGTTGGATTTAGTTAAATGTTTTTCAAAAACAGGCCGCATTCGTTAAAAACTTTTCATCAAAAGATAAAACGATTCGTAAAAGTAAGGTTTTGTTTGGAAGAAACATTATTGAATCCGTTGTTTACTTTCGCGAAAGTACTGATATAAACTTTTATTAATGATTAAATATATCTTAACCTTTATCAGTTTTATGACACCATTGTTGATGAACGCACAATTGTCCTATCCCGAAACAAGGCAAACGGACCAATCAGATAATTATCATGGAACGATCGTTACAGATCCATACAGATGGCTTGAAGATGATATGAGTAATGAGACAGAAGATTGGGTAAAAGCACAGAATAAAGTCACTTCTGCCTATCTTTCTGCTATCCCTTTAAGAGACGATCTCAAAAAAAGAATTGCTGAATTGTATAATTATTCCCGAACAGGAATACCATTCAAAAGAGGGGATTATCTATACTATTTCCATAATTCAGGATTACAAAACCAATCAGTATTATATCGACAAAAAGGAGTGGACGGAAAACCGGAATTAATACTCGACCCTAATCTATTATCGACCGATGGCACAACACAGTTAGTTGATTTTGTATTATCAAAAGACGGCAAATATGCTACATGGGGCGTTTCCAAGGGAGGATCTGACTGGCATACCTTATTTGTTAAGGACATGACTACATTGGAAAATCTGACTGACACTTTGCAATGGGTAAAAGTATCTGTTATCTCATGGCAGGGCGATGGGTTTTATTATAGCCGATATCCGGATCCGGGAAACAACAGTGAGCTGTCGTCAAAAAATGAAAACCACCAGGTATGGTTTCATAAGATAGGAACATCACAAAAAGATGATATTCTGGTTTATGAGGACGAAGCTAATCCGCAACGTTTTCATCAGTGTTTTACAGATGAGGAAGAACGCTATGTTTTTTTGTCCATCAGTGACAGAGGAAAAGGATTTGATGGCGATGCTTTATATTATATGGATAATCAGTCGGCTCATAAAAAGTTCACGCCAATTATTGCAGAAGTAGGAAAGTATAGCTACGAATTAGTTGACGTAGTGAATGGACAATTTCTGATTGAAACAAACGATCAGGCACCGAATAAAAAACTCATTTTGGTTGATCCTGCTAAGCCACAGCGTGAATACTGGCAAACAATCATTGCTGAAAAAGAGGTTCCGCTGGAAAATGTTGGAACGGCCGGAGGAAAGATATTTGCCAGATATTTAGTCGACGTAAAATCCAAAGTGCTTGTATTTGATCATACTGGTAAACAAACTGGTGAAGTAGACTTACCCGGTTTAGGTACAGCAGTGGGTTTTAACGGATTAAAAACGGACAAATATTTATTTTATGCATTTACCTCTTTTATTTTCCCATCCGTTATCTATAAATATGATATAGCGACCGGACAAAGTACTGTATTTAAAAAAGCAACTGTGTCTTTTAATGCTGATGATTACATAACGGTGCAAAAGTTTTACACCAGTAAAGACGGTACAAAAGTTCCCATGTTTATCACACACAAAAAGAATATTCAAAAGGACGGCAGTAACCCAACATTATTGTATGCGTACGGAGGCTTTAACGTAAAGCTTATGCCAGCTTTTAATCCTTCTCTAATCGCTTTTCTTGAGCAGGGTGGAGTTTATGCTTTAGCTAATCTGCGAGGTGGTAGCGAATACGGAGAAAAATGGCATGAGGCTGGAATGCTGGGAAATAAGCAAAATGTTTTTGATGATTTTATTGCCGGAGCAGAATATCTGATACAGGAAAAATATACGACCAGTCAAAAACTCGCGATCAGAGGTGGTTCCAATGGCGGAACACTTGTGGGAGCAGTAATTAATCAGCGACCAGATCTTTTTCGCGTAGCCATACCTGAAGTGGGAGTAATGGATATGTTGAGATTTCAGAAGTTTACTATCGGATGGAACTGGATAGCAGAATATGGCACAAGCGATAAAGCAGATAACTTTAAGTTTCTTTATGCTTATTCACCATTACATAATATAAAAGAAGGATTAAATTATCCGGCAACACTCATTACTACGGCTGATCATGATGATAGAGTGGTACCAGCCCATTCCTTCAAGTATGCAGCCACCCTCCAGCAAAAATATAAAGGGAAAAATCCTGTTCTTATCAGAATTGATACAAACTCCGGTCACGGAGCCAGCAATGTCAGTAAAAATATAGAAGTAGCCGCTGATATTTATAGCTTTATATTATACAATGTCAGCAATAAATAACTAGTATTGCCGTAGCTTGTTAAAGATCAGAAGAATAAATACAGCAGCATGAACGTAATGTTACATGTTTAAATCAAAACATAACCTCTATATCTTAAAAGGAAGAAAGTTTAAATGGATATTTGAATGTAATTGCATAAACATAAGTTCTCAACATATACTTTATGTAATTAAAAATATATTATAGTTTCACGTATCTGAGAGAGATTATGTGATAGATCGTTCAGAAATGGTGTAAATGGATACTTGAATATTGATGTATTCTTAAAGAAATAAACACGAGAGATGAAAATATTAGTAACCGGCGCTAATGGACTATTGGGCCAGGCATTAATCAAACAGTTGCTTGAAAAAAACTATGAAGTTGTCGCTACGGGAAAAGGCCCGAGCAGATTAATTATTGCTGCAGTGCAGAATTATACATATTATGAGCTGGATCTTACAGACGGACCTGTAGTGCAAAAGTTTATCATTGATGCAAAACCAGCTGTGATAATACATGCTGCTGCCATGACCCAGGTTGACCAGTGTGAATTAAATAAGCCAGACTGTTATAATATTAATGTGACAGCTACCCGCTTTATTATTGATGCTGCTAAAATAATCAGCGCCGGGATTATTTATGTATCTACCGATTTTATTTTTGATGGGGAAAATGGTCCTTATAAGGAAACAGATGAACCTATGCCTATTAACTACTATGGAAGCACAAAACTTGTCGCAGAAAAAGCAGTAATGGAATCTGGCTTATCGTGGGCTATTGCCCGCACTATTTTAGTGTATGGCAACAGCGATCCGTCAGGACGTTTGAATATTTTAGGGTGGATAAAACAAAATCTGGCATCCGGTTCACCAATTAACATGGTAACTGATCAACATAGAACACCAACGTTTGTATATGATCTTGCCAGGGGTATAATTTTAATATTAGAGAAGAAAGCCACTGGCATTTATCATCTTTCAGGAGAAGAAATAATGACCCCCCATGAAATAGCTGTTGAAATTGCTAGGTTTTTAGGATATGATCCCTCACTAGTAAGTCCTTCAACATCAAAAGAAATTAATCAACCGGCACAACGTCCTCCGCGAACCGGTTTTAATATTGATAAGGCTAAAAAGGAACTGGGTTTTGCACCTTCCACTTTCCGGGAGGGATTAAAAAAAATATTTATTTAACAGGAAGAAAAATTTCAGCCATCATACAACGCGCACTTCCTCCTCCATTTGTTTCAATAGTATTCAAAGGAGAATGAATGATTTCATTAAAACTTTCCAGTTGTTCGCGCTGATCAGCAGAAAGTGAATCATAAGCTTGTGATGACATGACCAGTAAGGATTCTCCCTTTTCATTCCTTAGCTGTAACATATTACCCGCAAACTTATTCATTTGCTCCAGACTGATAGGAATGATCGTTTTTGCTGAATTATGTATAGTGGTAATTACATAATTATTTTCCTCTTCATTGGTGATGGCCTCTAAACATATTATCACGTATTGGTCCGCTACGCACATCATTACGTTAGTATGATAGATCTGTCGTCCGTCTTTATCTGTAGCTGTAAATAGTACAGGATGGTAATGCATTTCTTTGCAGAACTGTTTAAATAATTCCCGATCTGTTCTGGGAGATAGGCAGGCATAGGCTACCATCTTCTCACGATCCAGCACCATGCTCCCTGTTCCTTCCAGAAATTTTCCCTGTTCCTCAAAAGAAGAAAAATCGATGGTATGTTTAACAACAAAATGTTTGCTGATCGCATCCATTACATGTTGTTTTCGTTCCATTCGCCTGTTGTGAGCAAACATGGGATATAATACAACTATGCCTTCTTTATGAAAAGAAATCCAGTTGTTAGGAAAAATTGAATCAGGTGTATGTGGCTCAGGAGTATCATTAACAACAAAAACGTTTATCCCCTTGTTCGTTAATACTTCAGCAAAATCATTAAATTCTTTGAGAGCCTGTATCTGTACATTCTCCTTAATACTCTGTATCTGAAATGAATTATTTACAGCTGTTTCTTTGTTATAGTCAAAATTGACGGGTCTGATCATTAATATATTGGAAGGAGCAAGCATGTTAACTGTCATCATTTATAAATGAAAAATTCAACTGATCTATTATTTGATAGAAATATGAATGAACAGATCCTGCATATGAAAGATGAAAAATAAAAATAGATGATGTTTTTTATCATAAAATGTTTACTAATCATCTTTATAAGGTTAAAACTTATTTTAAAAGTTTAATACTGATCGCTTCATTCAATCTCATCTCTTAACAGTGGCAGGCTCATGCAATGAAATCCACCTCTTGCACGGGATAATTCTGCAGAAGGCATCAGAATCAAAGTATCCTTGATATCGTCAGGATTAACCTTTCTATTTTCCATATCCAAAATCAGTTCCTCCACTGCTACCACATTAAAACCATTTTTACGGAAGGCTTCAACGGTTTTGTCATTTCTATCATATCCTAATACTACACCTTCTTTTAATGCAAGAAGATTGCAAGAATCAGTCCACTGCTCACGGGCATCGTAAGGAAACTCATTATTGCCTGAATAAATAAATTTGACTTTTTCTTCACTTCCCAGATCATTAATACTGATATCTATCAACAAGTCTTCCAGATTATCAAAATATTTGGGATTATCAATATCTTTTTTTCTGAACTGAATGATTTTTAATTTTTCGTCCTTTTTAACGTTTCCCTCCAGGATACGCTGAACAGCATCGGCATTTTCTTTTTTTATAGACTTCTTAGAGAATATTCCCAGCATTACCCAAACGTTTCTTTTTACCTGCGTAAAAACGGTATCGATGTGCATGTAATCTCTTTTTCGGGGAATACGAACAATTGATATCTTTTTTACAACAGATTTTTCAAAAAGAATATTGATCGCCTGATGAGCAGCTTCCATGGTAGTACGTTCACTTACACCTATCAATACATGATCTTTACTGACCACCATCACATCTCCCCCTTCAAGGGTTACTTTTTTTTCATCACCCTCTTTGGGTAATAAAAAATGATGGGCTGTATCGGGAAGTTCTATAATGTTCTCTTGATAATCTTTAAATAAAGGATGATTAAAAAATATATATTTTGCTAATAACGCTTCTCTGATTCTGGCTTTGCGTGCAGGCTTATTTAGTAATAAAAATTTGTTAATTACAATCCCGATATCCCGGGTAAAAATAAAGTTGGGTATAGGAGGAAAAAGCATTTTATGATCATCCAGAGATCCTGTAATAAATACTTTAGCCAATAACCTGGCATCAAGTGTATACAACATTTGTTGCGTTTGATATGAGCAATTTTCAATCGCACAGATAGAAGCAACAAGTTTTAATTTTAATTCATGATGTTTAAGCACATCAGCAAGCAGCCATTCCAGTTCTATTACTTTTTCGGAAGAATAAAACGCATCGTGACTGGGTTTATAAAAATTGCGGGATCGTGCAGGATCATCTATTTCAGACAACTTACCCCTGATTTTATCGGGATCAAGAAAGTACAATAAAATCTTAGTGTAATAGTCGTATTCTTTTTTTCTAATTGTTTCCAGATGCACTATGTCTTCAAACAGCCAGTCCTGGGCTTTTGAAGGAACAACTTTGCCGAGGCCGCTGTCGGGACTATGAACAAGCAATCTTCTTAGGCGGCCGATTTCTGAAGATACATTCAGTTTTGTGGTATCGTTGGTAGCCATAAGAACGAAGATAATGAATGTCAGTTAAGTGATATATTTGCAGCTATGTCTGCATTAATCAGTCAGCTAAACGATACCGTCAGCTTTATCAGATCAAAATATAATTATTCCCCTGAAGTCGGAATTGTTTTAGGTAGTGGTTTGGGTAATTTTTTAGGGGAAATTAACATTGAAACAAGTATCAGTTATAAAGATATTCCTCATTTTCCCGTTTCAACAGTGGAAGGTCATGATGGAAAACTGGTGTTTGGGGAGTTAAAAGGGAAAAAAATAGTAGCTATGGCTGGACGCTTTCATTATTATGAAGGGTATTCTCCTGCTGAGGTAGTATATCCGATAAGAGTAATGAAGTTATTAGGTATAAAAACGCTTTTATTATCTAACGCAGCAGGTGGAGTAAATACCTCATTCAAAGTAGGTGATCTTATGATCATCAATGATCATATTAGTTTCTCCATTGTTAATCCTTTAATTGGTAAAAATGAAGAAACGCTGGGCACCAGGTTTCCGGATATGAGTGAACCCTATAACAGATCACTGATACAAAAAGCAAAAGCTATTGCCTATAAAGAAAATATTTTTCTGCAGGAAGGAGTCTATTTTAGTGTAACCGGTCCTACATTTGAAACACATGCAGAATATCGAATGATTAAACTGATGGGAGCTGATGCTGTGGGAATGAGTACTGTGCAGGAGGCCATAGTTGCTGCGCATATGTCGTTACCTGTTTTTGCGATTAGCGTAATTACAGATATGGGTATCAGAGATGATGATTCTGTTATCACTCATGAAGAAGTACTGGAAGCAGCAAAAAATGCAGAACCAAAGCTGGCAACGATATTTACCAAACTTGTAGAGAAACTTTAAGCGGTGAAAAATAATAAAGGATCTATCATCCAGTTCTTATTGATAATACTGCTTGCAGGATTTTTTGCAGATACGTACGGTCAGAGTAATATCATGCGAAGAATTCCACGTCCGGGTGGCGGAGGTGGAGCCGGTGATACAATAGCACATCGTACCGGTCATGAAGATTCAATTACAATAAGCTTTCGTTATCTGGATTCCAGCAGAATGAGGAAATTCGATTCCTCTATTACTGATTTTACCATGCGTTTTCCTGTGCCCTGGCATCATTATCATTTAGGTAATATTGGTAATGCTACTCACAGTATGATTTTTCAGCCGCGTAAAAAAGCCGGCTGGGATCATGGATTTCATGCTTATGATGTATACAACCTGAATGACTATGATACCAGATTCTATAATACTACGCGTCCTTTTACAGAAATCCAATATCAGATAGGCAGTCGGAATGAACAATTGCTGGGAGTTCAACATACGCAGAATATCTTACCTAACTGGAATGCTTCTTTTCAGTATAGAATGGTAAATGCAATGGGATTTTTTCAGAATCAGAATACCAATCATAATAATTATCGTTTTGGTTCGTGGTTTCATTCGAAGAATAAACGTTACCAGAATTTTCTGATACTTGCAGGGAACAAACTGGTATCGGGAGAAAATGGTGGTATAAGAGATGATCTTCCATACCTGGATAGTATTGCATTTAAGGAACGTTCAACAATTCCCACTCGCTTAGGAGGGAACTCTGTATCAAACAGAAATCTCTTTTCCAGTGATGTCAACACAGGAACAAAATATACCAATGCGAGTTATCTTTTTCGACAGCAATATGATATTATCGGTCAGAAAGATTCTATTGTTACTGATTCGTCCGTAATACCTCTTTTTTATCCCCGTTTAAGAGGAGAGCACACCATTAGCTACCGTACCTATAAATACCGGTTTGTTGATAATAGTCCGGATAGTTTGTTTTATGGCAATAATTATGGGCTCCTTGTTGACACAGGTTTTAAAAAGTATTTTATTCAGGATTACTGGAGTGAGCTTATTAATGATTTTTCTATTTACCAGTTTCCGGATGCCAAAAATTCACAGCAATTTTTTAAAGCTGGTGCATCCATTCAATTGCTGACAGGCAGATTTGATTCCAATACTATAAAAAGAAATTACCATAACTTTTTTGTTCACGGAGAATACCGTAATAAAACACGCAACCAGAAATGGGATGTGGAAGCCTATGGCAGTCTGTACCTTAACGGCATGAATGCGGGTGATTACGAAGCCCATGTCAGTTTAAAAAGATTGATCAGCAAAAAAATCGGCTCCCTGCAACTGGGCTTTAGTAATGTTAACCGCACACCTTCTTTTATTTATGATAGCTTGAGTAGCTTTTACCTGGGTAATCACCTGAATTTCAGCAAAGAAAACACAACGGAACTTTACGGAACCATTGAGCTGCCCGGTCCGAAATTGAGGTTAAGCGGAAAGTATATGCTGGTGAGCAATTTTATGTATTACCGCGATTTCAAACAGCCTGAACAATTCAATACCCTGTTTAACGTCTTACATATAACGGCCGAAAAACAATTCAGGCTGGCAAAAAACTGGAACTGGAGAACCTGGGTAGTTTTGCAACAGGTTACCGGAAATGCCCCTATCAATGTTCCTACTATATTGACACGCAATCAGATAGGATATGATGGAAACCTTGGTTTCAAGAATCTTCTAACAAGCTTTGGACTGGAATTAAGATATTATACTCCATATAAAGCAGATGGGTACTCACCTTTATTAGGACAGTTTTACAATCAGAATACACAAACCATCCGGATGGAATTCCCTGAAACAGCTGCCTATCTTCATTTCCGGATACGCACGTTTACAGCTTACATAAGATTGGAAAATCTTAATTCATTCGATTTTGCTACAGGAGGATTTACTAACAATAATATTGTTTCACCTAATTATCCCTATCCGGGTATGGTTTTCAGACTGGGAGTATATTGGAGTTTTATCAACTAGAGCATGTCAACCATCATTGAGCCTGCTGCTGATCCTGCCCCTAAATTAAAACGTAGTTCCGGTTTCATATTAACTATAATTGATCCTATCCGAAATACTGGACGTTTCTAAAGTAGATTTTCCGGGCTATTGATCCTGCTACAGATGCATAAGGACTTTTACTGATAGACTGGTCAATCCTGACATACTCGAAATGCATGGTAATCGTGCCCAACGCGGTAAAACCTTAATGTTAATTTTGTACCTTTTGACAACAACATAAAAGTTAAAATCTTTCAATCATGCCATTCTGCTTGGGTAGACAATAATCAATTAGTAATTTAGCAGCGTGAAAAAGGCTTTCATTCTTATATTATCAGTATTGTATATCAGCTTAACCAGTGGTGTTATGCTGAATATTCACTATTGTATGGGTGAATTTGCCGGAGTGAATTACGGACATGAAGAAGTGCAGGAATGTGGCATGTGCGGAATGAAAGAGAAAGAAAAGGATTGCTGCCACTCAGAACTTAAGGTATATAAATCCGATGACAATCACCTTCCTTCAGGATTTGTTACATTTTTTGAAAAGTGGACAGACAAATATTATCCTGAGGTTAAGCACGCCATATTTACTGCTTCCGGTGTAGAAGTAGCACCAACCTATTCGCTTTATAATTTTCCTCCTAACCTTCGATCGAATAGTATTTATCTCTATAATCAGGTATTTCGTATTTAAACAATAGAACTGTTAAACGACTGGTCTCTATTTTTTACTTATTTAAATACTCATATGATGAACAAGATATTTTTTCTCTTATTTACCTTAACAGGTTCTTTATTAAGTCAGGCACAGTTTACAGGTGCTGAAGTTACTGCTGCAGGATTGACCTGTGCAATGTGTACAAAAGCTATTTTTAATAGTCTTGAAAAAGTTAAGGGTGTAGAAAGTGTGGATGTTGATATCAAGCGCTCCTCTTTTAAACTCAATTTCAAGAAAGATGCGACTGTAGATCCGGATCATGTAAAAAACGCAATTGAAGATGCAGGTTTTTCAATATCCAAACTACAATTAACCGGCAATTTCAATAACATATCCATAGAAAATGATGCACATGTTAATATTGGTGGCAAAACCTACCATTTTCTAAAAGTAAATACCACCAAACTTAATAAACAACAATCCCTTACAGTAGTTGACAAAAATTTTCTTTCTTCAAAAGAATTTAAAAAATACAAATCCTCAACGAATCATCCCTGTGTAGAAACCGGTAAGGCTGAGGAATGCTGTACGAATACAGGTTCAGGTGCAAGCAACAGAATTTATCATGTAACTATTTAAGTGTGCATGATGAATATAATATGCTTTATCAAAGTATCCCTCCTGGTTGGAGGGGTACTTATTTATAATGTTACAAGTGCTCAGGAATTATATGTTTTTACTGATCCTGCATCAAATATTCCCACAAAATCAATCAGTGTAAAGGGAAACGCCAAGTTTGTTAAAAGCAGCGTGCATAACAATCTTATGCAGCGTTATATGCCTGAAGTAATGCTGGGTCTGCATAAAAATCTTATGACAAGTGCCAGTGTTAGCTTCTCTGATATGTACTCTTCACAACTCAGATGGGAATCAGTAAAAATGTATATGAAGTACAGATTTTTATCAAACGACAATCTGCACCAACATTTCAGGATGGCTGCATTTGCAGCGGGCTCTTATTCCAGAAACCAACTTTTATATGATGAGCTTTCCCTTGATGGTGATCAATCGGGTGTACAACTTGGATTGATAGCCACTCAATTAATCAATAAACTTGCAGTTTCTGGAACAGGAAGTTACTTATTGTATACCGGTACACGTAAAGGTCAACCTCAAGCCGGCGAAACTTATCAGGCCATTAAATACAGTTTATCAGCTGGTTATCTTGTATTGCCATTTAATTACAATAATTTCAAACAGACCAATCTTAATATTTATACTGAAGTATTGGGACAGCAATCGCTGAATAATAAAGGTTATTTTATAGATCTTGCTCCGGCAGTACAATTAATATTTAACAGCAATACAAAATTAAACCTGGGTTATCGTTTTCAACTAAGTGGAGATGCTTATAGAATGGGAGAGAAAGGGTGGCTGATCAGCGTAGAAAGAACAATTTTAGGAGCGCTATAAAATGGCATACAAAATATAATTAAAACTATCATACTTTATTACAGATATGATACATTTTAAGAATTAATTATCCGAAGATTGTTTAATTATCACTCCATGCTGCATTTAAATCAAATATCAATTATTTATTTTTGAAATAACTGTTGATTATTTTATTTGTTTTTTTGTTTGAAAAGCGAACAGAGATATTTTAGCCCTGTTCAATTCTCGATGTATCTCTATATAATCAGTATCATTTTGTTCCAATAAATACAATAAATAACCCACTGACCTCTGCAGCATTTTTTAAGCCATTGCCCATTCCCCTAATACTGTATAGACATTAGAGAGGTTATTACAGGAAATAATGAACAGCTGTATAAAAGGAATATTCAGTCTTTTACAATCCTGGCTAAAATGATTCAACTGCTCTGCAATTTTAAGAACAGACAAATAACGGGATAAAGCCTCAGAATAAATCCCATCTGAAAAATATTTATTAGCTATAATCGTATTCTTTTCCCAGTTGTTTCGAGTAGCCACTATCTGACAATCACTCATACCAATATCAAATCATCAATAAACAAATTGTATTTTTTTAAAACCGACTGATAAAATCAATGATGAAAATCATCCTTACAGCACCGAATCATCAATAAATAAAATTGTATATTTTATAAAATAGCACATAAGATCAATTAAGAGAATTACTCCTACCACACGCTAAGTCATTAATCAGTATGATTGCTTATTTATAAAATGACTAAAAAAACAATTAATAGAATTATTCATGCTACACTAATCTAACAGTTAATACACTGCATTCACAAAAGATCTATTTAACGAATAATGAATAAACCCAGACCGATTATGCGCTGAGACGAGATTAAGAGTTTTTGTCGTTAGTACCTTATTTAACTATATAACAGATAAATACAGCTGCACGCATTAACTACCTGCTAACTACAGTTGCTTTATTCATTGTATGCAGTGCTTTCAATATTTCGCCTAATTGCCTGGATGCGAGTACACCGTTGTGTTGATATAATAATTGATAATTACTATCCAGCAATACCCACCTGGGAAAACTGATTTCTTCTTTTGTACTATTTAGCGCAAGTGTTAATTCATGAATACCTGTTGACAGGCCTGTGGACTTATACGCATAATTTTTACCATTAAATACAATGCTGTCTTTCAGTTCTGCGTCAAACTCTACATAATAAAAATCATCTTGCCCACTATTAATATCCTTATTTTTTTTTAACTGATGCTTCTGAATCTGACAATATTTGCACCATTCAGTTGACAGGAGCATTAAAACGGGTTTTGCTTCGACACCCATTACGCTATCAAGATCCGATACAGCTACAGTATTGACCTGTCCTAAAGATGAATGATATGATGCGCATAAAAACAAAGTAACAGTAATACTATAGATTAATGATTTCTTCATGTCATAAACATTAATAGGATTATCTTAATAAACTATACCGAACACCCACAAAACCTCGTATACCCTGATTAGAGGCAAACACGTAGGAAGGATCAAAAGTGAGACCGTAGGGATTATCCGGTGTAACCATTGCC
>CAZQIQ010000036.1:11095-16892 GCA_964593835.1 uncultured Chitinophagaceae bacterium | reverse complement strand
CCTGTCCGTCGTTATCAAACTGAACATTCTTATCAAAAGGATCAAAGGAGCGGGCTATAATAAAAGGATTACCTCGATTGGGTGTCCAGTTTAAAAGATTTTTTACACCTCCGTATATTTCTATGTTGTTTCTTATTTTTTTGGTAATCTGAATATTCTGTATGCTCCAGTTGGGTGAGTATTCTTTACGCGGATCTGTATCACTTAATAAAGGCAAACGCATAGGGCCATAAAAATTGCCCGTATAATCGACTGTCAGGCCAATATTTCTGAAAGTATACCCAATGTTCCACACTCCTGTAAACCTTTCTGCGAACATTTGTCTCGTTTTTTGACCATCCTCTTTATTATATACATCCATGGCAGTAGCGCCCATCAGTATTTTTAAACCATTTGTAAAAGCAATATCAAGATTCAGCGATAATCCTTTTGATATTGCATGACCATCAAGGTTATCGTATATGATTTTATTGGCATCGGTGTCATAATCAGCTACAATTTTATTGGTAAAGTAGGTATAAAATGCTGTAGCATCCAGACCAATAAAAGTACTACCTGCATATATCTTTTTCACGAAATTGATATTTCCATTCCAGGAAGTTTCGGGTTTAAGATGATTGATAAATACTACTTTTCTTGCTCCGGTAAGAGCAGCATGGTCTTCCGTAAATACGTTTGCTACTCTATAACCATTTCCTATACTTAAACGCAATACATTCCTTTTATTATCAGCACTCCATTTATAATTTATACGGGGAGTTAAAATACTTCCATGAATAGAATTATAATCATATCGCATCCCTAACAAAAGTTTGTGGTTTTCGTTGAGAGTTATTTCATCCTGTACAAATATTCCGGGAAGATTAGTGTGAGTGGGTTGATTGATATTAATATCATCAGATGCTGCTGTAGCAGGAGTATTATCATCGTAATAAGTATATCTGTAAGTTATTCCTGTTAAAAGATCATGTTTGCCTAACGACTTGTTCCAGGTTAATTGCCCGAAACCAATATACTGGTCAGCCATATATGGGGTATTTCCATATACACTATTCTGATCGTGACCATTGGCACTAAACATCAGCATGATTCTTTCTTTAAAAGGAAGCTGATAAGTACCAAACAATTCCCATCTGTTTGTATAAATACTTTCTCCATATACCTCATCACCACCTCTGTACTTTTTGGACCAGTTCATTTCACCACCCCAGCGGTCTTCATAAACATATCTTCCTGCCAAAGCAAATACGCGACTATCTTTCCGGTCAAAGCTCCATTTATTAAATACTGAAATACGGTTTTGAAGAGTAACATCGGTAAAACCATCATTATTGTTATCAATAGGATTTTGATAGTTAAAATAATTTACACCCACAAGTGAATGGGCTTTTTTTCCAGCCTTGAATTTGATGCCAATATCTGTATTTACTTCTCCCCAGCTAGTGCTGAAAATATCTGCAGAAACAGCCGGAGCATTCAGTGGTTTTTTTGTAATCACGTTAATCAGTCCACCTACCGCCTCACTGCCATATAATGTTGATGCCGGGCCTTTCACTATTTCCACACGCTCTATTAATGACTGTGGAATTCCGCTTAATCCATATACCGTCGATAGACCACTCACTATTGGCATACCATCAATCAGCACCATCGTATAAGGGCCTTCAAGTCCGTTAATATGTATATCACCAGTATTACAAACACTGCAGTTCAATTGGGGGCGCACGCCATTTATATTCTGTAATCCATCAAAAATATTTGGAGTAGGATTGGCTCTGAAAAACTTCGGGGTATATACTTCAACAGGAACAGGACTTTCCAATTTAGAAACTTCCTTCATGGTTCCTGAAATCACTACCTGATCAAGATTTTCAGAAGTAGGGTTAAGGTGAATATTGTGACTTATTTCATTATTGTTAATAACAATTTGTGTTGTATATGTTTTATATCCTAATGAACTTACTTCCAACTCCCATGTTCCATATGAAATATTCCTTAATTGAAATATACCGTAACTATTAGTAGTTGTCCCTGCCCTTAATGCAGATATATTTACGGATGCTCCCTCAATTGGCTGTCCGTTAGTGTCAGTTATTTTTCCTGCTATGTTACCAGTCTGCGCAAATATTGCCGATGCTGAGATCAATGAATATATAAGAAGAACTATCAATCTACCTCCTGCCATTTAAATTTATTTTTTAGAAGTCTAATATTATTTTTTACTTACACAAAAATATAAAGTTAGATTGATCTAACAAAATAATTTAATCATTTTTAAATCTATAGGGAATGAATGGATTGTAGATTTGCAGCATGATTTCGCAGACGGAAGAGAACTATTTAAAAGCCTTATTTGGACTGGAAAACGCAAAAGGAGAGGCCAGTGTCAATGAGTTAAGTAAGCAGCTGGACATAAAAATGCCCACTGTCAATAGCATGATGAAGCGTTTGGCGGAGAAGGGTATGGTTATATATGAAAGCTATAAACCCATCAAACTGAGCACAAAGGGGAAAAAAGAAGCTGCATTGATTATCCGTAAACATCGTCTTACTGAAATGTACCTTGTGGAAAAAATGGGTTTTGGATGGGAAGAGGTGCACAATATTGCGGAGCAGATAGAGCATATTCAGTCGCCTGCTTTTTTTGACAAAATGGATGAATTACTGGGATTTCCAAAATTTGATCCGCACGGTTCTCCTATACCAGATGCCAAAGGAAAAATTGAGGCGGAACAACATGTAAAACTCAGCGACTGCCAAAAAGGAGATACTGTTACTTTTATGGCGGTAGCCCACTCGTCCGATGAACTTCTTAAGTTTCTGAATGATATCGAGCTTTCCCTCGGCGCTGATATAGAAATTCAATCGGTAGAACCATTTGACGGTAGCATCACCGTTAATTATAATAACAGAAAGTCTGAAATGCTTAGTAAAAAAGTTTCAAATAAATTATTGGTTAAGCCTTTGTCTGGTAATTAACTCACTATAATCACGACCAGTAAACAATCTTTCAGCATATAAAGACAGATGATTGAGGGATATTTTCATTTCCTCTATACTATCTCAACATCATTTCAGTATGTAAAGGACGATAAAAGAGAAGAATTTTCGTTTTCCTGTAAATCACCTCAAAAATTATTATAACACATACCTGATCTTACTATTTTAAAACATTATTATCGAACATACCTGACACTGTTTCTCTAAAAATCTGCAGATTAATCATAGCTGTTGATTGATTGTATAATACTTTGAATGAAACCCATCATCACTTGCCAATCGTTCGTCCAATGGCTAGTGGGATGAAATATTTCCGAGGACACGCTTGTGTATACTTTTTATTTGTGAAACATTTTTTTCTATAGATCACGATAATAAAATGTCGGAGAATAATATCTGCAACTTTTCAGCAGTAGAAAATGACTTCAACGTTCAAAGAAAGCTACACTACCACCCACCCAGGTTTTGTTTTTATTATAACGTGTCCCAATCATTTTTCCTTTACTTAACCGGGCCAGATTAATAGCCGGCACAGGACGCTTTTCACCTTTTTTCCATAAATACATGATACGTATTTCCACTTTGGCTTTCCCGTCAGGCGTTGCTATAACATCAGCGTAGTTCACTTTTTGTTGAAGTATCCAGTTTTCAGGATCTGATATATTTGCAATATCTTCTTCTTTCACATCAATCACTACTCCCTGACCGGCAAAAGAAAATAATGGTTTTAATACATAATCCTCTAAGCGTCCGGGAAGTTGTTTCAACTCATTCAAAAAAAATGTTTGGGGAACATAGGGATGTTGAATATAGGGGAGAGTATACTTACTGAGACGATAGAACCAATCAGGGTGGGGGATCCATTCCACATCATAATCTTTTCTAATGTCTACAAGCGGATGAATATCTTTACGCTGATTAAGTTCATCAAATATGATTCTATTATATATACGTTTGACTGGAATTATCTTTCCATCTTTTTCATAATACAGTTTTCTTCCATCCTGTCGTAAAGCAGTAATACAAACAGGTTCTATACCACAGATCTCTTTTGTACAATAAAAATCTACCCTTGTTTTTTGTTCGTGAGGAGCAATCTCAAGGAGAATTACTTCCTGTGGGTCATGATTACCTATAATCACTTCTCTTAACAATTGGGTATATGAGGAATGATCCAAAGCGTTTAAGTATTGAGAATAATTTTCCGGAACGTATAAATGCTTACGCATCAGGTTAGGAAAAACATCCTGAAAGCCATATAGGCTGGGAAATCCTTGCATCTCCACCAACTGAGGTGTATATTCCTGCTTATCGGAAGAAGTGCATATACCAAAATCAAATGCCATCATTTCCGGAAATCCATAACTGCCTTCTACCTTATCTTGCTGTGGTATAGCTTTATCGGTCATTTTCATGAACGCTTCAGACAACATCAGATCAACAATGCGTTCGCAGGTATCAATCATTTTTGAGGTCAGTTGCTTATCTACAAACACAGGAGTTTCAGCGAGTCGAAAATCAACAGCGCCGGGATACAAGGCTTCAATAGCCCCTAAAAATTCATCATATTTATTATTTGCAAATGTGTCATTATATCGGGAACGTATACTTGATACCATGAATAATAATTATTATTGGAAATATAACACGATCATATTTATATTTGCGACCTGGTTACAATAAAGATACTTTATTGATCTCCCCAAAAACCTTATTCCTGCCTTTTCCTGTTGTTCAGATCCAATAGTAAACTTAATGATTTTCCAAGACCCTTTAAAGCGTATTTCAAATCCGTACGTTAATGATAGATTTTTTTACTGGCTTGCACCATCAATTATTGCAGGAAATAAGTGTTTGTGAGGTAAACAATGCAGATTTTAAAACACGAGTGGAGTGTTGTTTTCATGTTTGTGAAAAGTATAATCTGATTGTAGAAGAAAAGATGAAAATATTGGTTTTTGAGAAAGAAGATGATGAAATACTTTTCTTCAAATCTCTGTATCCGACATTCACCGGCATGGTAGAATTATATAGTCTATTATATCGATCCCATCTTTTTGGTCCGGAAGGGACAAATGAAAAATTACAATACTGGGAATCTGAACTGGAAAAATCACAACGTTTTTTATCAGAAAATCAACTACTACATGACTATATTAAGTCAGGTGAAATTAAAAATGACAGACAAATGTTTCTGCAGCAGTCTCCTGGTGCTAAAGAACGTCAGCGTTTACTTTCACTTATTATAGCCAGAGAAATGTATACTGATTTTATTGTCAATAATCTTATTTAAAATATTTACATAAAAAGAGAGGCTGTTTCAAAATCTACCGACTTTGACAGCTGGCTAGACGCTGCACTCTAATCCTTTTGCCTTTAAAATCAAATCAATTGGTGTATTAATATTCTCTCAAAAAAGAGGCTATCTCCCGTTTTATAAACATAGGAGACAGCCTCGTGGTTTTTAATTGGATTTAATGTTATTGTATATGCATTAACGTTGTATCAGGATGTGGAACAGGTGATGGCGCTGTATCAGTTGGAATAGTATCAATGCTTAAGCTATTAACGGGAGCGGTGGAATGATTAATTCCTGCCATCGAAAACGAAATGATACCCGTCCCCAAGAGTATCGCAAAAATGACCTTTTTCATAATATTAAGTTTAATGGTGTATAAATTATCCTGTCGGATAGATAACAAACAATTACCCTTAATACACTAATAAAATTATGCCACAGATGAATAATTTCATCCTTTTATCCTGCTCGTTTGATGGGAATAGGTGCTTTCGAATA